>CAMCYP010000004.1 GCA_945885345.1 Bordetella parapertussis
CAGTGTGCCGAGCAGCGACTGCGCCGGCGGCGACTTGATGCTTGTGCCGCCGTCCTCTTCAGTGACCACAGACACGCTGCCCAGCAGATGCAGCTGTCGTTTCGCGCGCGTTGCCGCGACGTACAGCAAACGCCCGTCTTCCAGGCCTTGTTTTTCACTGTTGAACTGTTCAATCCACGCATAAATCGGATCACCGTCATCACCCGCCGCGTTGATCGGCGCCAGCAACAGCGCATTGCTGCCATCCACATCCGGCTGCTCGGTCCACAGGAACAATTTCTTGTCGTCGTGGCGCGGCGATTTTGCGAGCCCGGGCACGATCACGACATCGAACTCGAGTCCCTTGGCCTTGTGGATGGTCATGATCTGCAGGCTGTCGTCGGCAGCCAGATCGGGCAAGGCATACAACTGTCCGAGACCGGCTTCGAATGTGGCGCGATCCGGCAAGGCACCGGCATCTTCGTGCTGGTCAAGGTAGCGGAAATAGGTTTCCGCATCTTCGAGATCCGTCTCCTGTTCCACGCAGGCCGGACCGCCCAGCGCGTACCAGGCGCCGGCCACGTGCTCGCGCAGCGGACCACGGGCGCGTTGTGCAAGGCTGGTCGCCAGCGCGGCACGCACACGCTCAAGTCGTGCGCGGCCATCCGCCGAGAGTTGCGCAACGCGTTGCCCGTCCTGTATCGCGGACCACAGCGTCAGCTGCGCATCGCCTGCGGCCAGCACATGCAGATCCGCCAGCGTCAACCCACACCACGGCGCGCGCAACACCGCGAGCCACGCCACCCGGTCAGCCGGATGTGCGAGGGCACGTGTCAGCGCCAGCAAATCCTGTATCACGGGGCGCTGGCCCAGCGGTTCGATGTCGATGGCACGGAAGCGCAGCCCGGCCGCTTTCAGTGCCGGCACGATCTCGCGCAGATGACCGCGGGTGCGTACCAGGATCGCCACCTTCGCGGCAGGATCGGCCTCGCGCGCAGCGTGAACGATCTGCGCAACGCGCTGCGCTTCTTCCACAGCGGCATCACCAAACAGTGGATGGATGGTGACCGCATCCCCCGTCAACGCAGCACGCGTCGCCACCGACGCGGTATACGGCACTGCACCCGAGGTGATGTTTTCCTCGGCCGGCATGACGCGCACGAAAGCCGTATTGACCCAGTCGACGATGCCGGACTGCGAACGGAAATTCGCCGACAGCGCCACCGGATGCAAATCAACACCGGCTATGCCTTCCTTGCGCGCGCGCAGGAACAAGCCGACTTCGGCTTCACGGAAACGGTAAATGGATTGCATCGGATCACCGACGGCGAACACCGTGCGTCCGTCATCCGGTGACCACCCGGCTGTCAAGCGGCCAATCAGTTCGGACTGGCTGATCGACGTGTCCTGGAATTCATCGATCAGCAGGTGGCGAATACGGTAATCGAGCGCGAAAGTCAGGTCGGTCGGTTCGTCTTCGGTGCCCAGCGCATGCAAGGCGCCCTGCGCCACTTCCGTGAAATCCACCTGGCGGCGCGCCTGGAACACCAGCTTCAACTGCGCCACGGCATGTGGCAGCAAACGCAGGATTGCGCCCAGCACCTGCCATTGATTGTCGCCGTAATGAGGCGGCGGCAGGCGGCGCATGGCGGCCAGCGCAGGACGCACATCGACTGACGCATCGAGGGCCGCAAACAAAGCTTGCGCGCGCTCTTTCCACGGTTGTGCGGGTTTGCCGGCGGGGAAACCTTCATTCTTCGTCAGCCGTTGCCGCCAGTGTTCGTCTTCCTTCAGAAATATGAAGGCCAGTGCCATCCAGGATTCGTCATCATCGGCAAATGTGCCCTGCCCGAGATTACCCAGGGCGTAATCGGCCAACGCATGAATTTCCGCATTCAGCTGCGGCGGAATCGCGGCACGCAGGCGCTGCGCCGCCGCGACACGAACCTGCTGTAACGCCGATTCAAGTCGACCGCGATCAAGGCCGTGTATCTGGCGCAGCCACTGGTCACGGCGCGCCAGCATGTCAGCCAGCAAGGCCTCCGTGCGTGCCACATCGTTATCGAGATGCGCGAGCACGTTTTCCACATCGGCCGCCGCGGGGCCATCATCGTTCACCAGCGCAATCGTCGCCCTTGCAGCTTCCAGATGCAGTTCCGACGCATCTTCCACAGTCTCCGGCTGTGCGCCAAACTGCGACAGCACCGGCATCTGTCGCGTCAGCCCTGCGCACAGGGCATCAATGGTCTGGATGCGCAGTTGCGCAGGATTGTCGGCGAGGTGCCAACCCGCTTCATGGTCGCGGCGTAACGCAGCCGCAGCGAGCTTGAGGGTTAATTCTTCGTGTGCCGACGCCGGCGCCTTGCCCGCCTGTGCATCGGTCAGTGCCTGCAGCACGCGTTCACGCATTTCGCCGGCAGCTTTTTTGGTGAACGTGACCGCGATGATTTCTTCGGCGTGATCAACACGTGCGAGCAGCAGCAGATAACGCTGGATCAGCAGTTCGGTCTTGCCCGAACCCGCGGGCGCCTGCACGATGAACGAGCGCTCGGGATCCAGCGCATCGCGGCGCTGATCGATATCGGGTACGGTTGCGCTCATCGCTCCGCCCCCCCGTCTTCCAGAGTCTGTCCGATACGTTCGCGTATACGGCAAAACGCCTGCTGATCACACAAACGGCAGGTGTCAGGATGGCGTTTTGGATCCACCGCCGCCACGCCCGCAGAAAACTGCCCTGCGATGCGTTCCAGATCAGCCTGCCATGCCGCAACCACATCCGGCCACGCCGGATAACGGTCGCGGTAGCGCGATTCGGCCCAGGCCTTGATGCCCGGCAGCAGATCAGCGTCGCGCGCGAGCCCGACATATTTCATGTCGCCGGCCCGCACCTGCGCAAACGCCACCGCCGCAGCACCGGATTCTGCAGTCAGCAGGTACAGGGGCAACTGCGGTTCATCGGGTCGCTCGCCGAGCATCGCACCTGCAGTGGCCTTGCCGGTTTTGTAATCAATCACGATGCGACGACCGTCCGCCGTTTCATCAACACGATCCAGCCGCGCATTGAGCGTCAGGCCGCCGATGGCCATACCACGTTTGTCTTCCACGGCAATCACGGTGAATGCGCCACGCCGACGGTCTTGTTCCAGCCATGCGCGCGCGAGGCCGATGAGCCGGCGTTTTTCGATATCGGAAAAACGCCCTGACAAGGTCGTCGGTCGCTCACGCCGGATGCGCGCCATCGCGGCATCAGCCGCATCCGCAAGCAAGGCATCGAGATCAGCATCGCTGATTGCTGCCAGCGCATCGCTGTTGCGCAATTTCTCCCACGCCTTCGCCAGTACGCGGTGCACCAGCGTGCCGCGCTCTGCGGCATCAAGCCCGGCGTGCGGCGCTTCAGGGACTGTGGAATACAGGCGATGTTTTGCATAGGCGCGGAACGGGCAGGCTGCCTGATCCTTGATCAATGCAGTGCCGGCACCGGTCACCGTGCCCTCAATAAGCGCAGGTGCCGCATCATCCAGCAAGCGTTCATCGCCACGCGTGGCGTAAATCGCGTCGCGGAATTCCGGATAAGCTGCAATCGCCACATCCGCTTCTGCGATCCGGGCAATCAGCGGACTGGGGCGCAACTCACGATCATCTTCCTGCAAGGGATGGCTCAGCACCACTTCGGCGGCGGCCTTACACCATTGCGTTGTCGTACGCCGTGCAGCAGCCAGCACATCGGCAGCGGTACTGTGCGGCAACCCTGCAGCACGCTGCAGCGCCAACAGCAGGAAGGGATTGGGGCGCGGCGCCGGCGGCCAGTTATTGTCGCTGAGTCCCATGACCCACAGGCCGTCGAAGGTCAGCCCGCCGGCTTCGAGCACGCCGAGGATCTGGATCGGCACTTCCGGCGATTCCGGCTGAAACAAGGTATCGGCGGCAATGCGACGCAGCCGCGATAAGGCTTCCGCATACGGCATGCGCGGCACGACGCGATCCAGTGCCGCAAATGCAGCGACCACGTCATGCCATTTTTTCAGGGCCTGGTATTCGTTGGAATCCAAGCCTCGCTCACCCGGAAATCCTGCAACAGCGAGCGCTTCCGACAGGGCTTTCGCCCATGTCGATGGCGGATGTGTGCCAAACAGGCGGTCTCTGCGGAACCCCGCCAATGCTGCCAGACGCCTTGCAAGCTGCGGGCAATCGCCGCCATGTTCAGCGACCATGCCCTGCAAGCGGTCCAGCGTGACCACGGGTTCGGCGCGGCGGCGCAATTCCACATCCAGCGCGGCGCGGGAATCACGCTCCGCTTCGCCACCACTGATGAACGGTGAACACAGCAGCCGGCTGGCGCGTTCGAATTCAATGTCGCGCCCCGCCAGTTCCAGCAGCAGCAACGCGGCATTCACCAGCGGATAAGCCACCAGCGGTTCGCCCAGCGACAGGTTGAACGGCAAAACGCCGGCTGCAGTACCGGGCAGCGCGTAATCCGGTGCCATGGTAGCGCTGAATATGCGCACAATCGCCGACCGCCGCGCAGCGAGGTCGGGGACAACGATGCCGATGCGCGAGCAGCCAGCCTGAAGTCGCGCGCGCGCCCATGCCGCGGCACGGTGGATTTCCTGTTCCGCATCGGCGCATGGCACGCGCAGCACGCGGCTGACGCACACCGGTGGTTCCGCCATCAATATCGCGGAACCCGCAGTTTGCAAGTTCGTCAGGAATTCGGCCTGCTGTGGTGTAAAACCATCGAACCCGTACGCCACCAGCGTCTGCGGCGGCTGGATGCAACCGCTCGCAATGAGCGACGGCAGCCGGTCGGCCAGTTGCGCAGTATCCATCTGGCCATTGCGTTGCAGGGTGCGTTCGTAACGTGGCGCCCAATCCTGGAACGCGCGGGAGTCATCGTTCAGTGCAGCATTGTCCATACGCGGAGCAAGCCGCCACGCCGTACTGAGTTGCCATGCCTCGTACGCCAGGCGTGCAGCATCAGCCACTGCGAGCAAAGTCCCGCCGGCAGCCGAATTGCGCAGCAGGTTTTCCCACAAGGCATGCGCCTGCGCGGACGAAAGCGGCAGTGGCAAGGGCGGCGTATCGGCATACAGCGCTTCATTCCAGGTACGCTCGAGGAATCCGCTCCACGGCAGGATGTCAGCAGATTCCCACAAGGTTTTGCCCTGCCCGGCCTGGAAATCACCGAATCCGCGCTGCAGCGCAAGGGCAAGACGGTGATTTGGGGTGACAACAGCAATGCTGCCGGACGGCAACTGCGCCAGTCGCGCAAAAACCTCGTCGTGGGAAATAGCCGGAAATGTGGCTGCGGTGGTCATGAAACGCGATACTAAACCCGCCACCGCAACGACGCAGGATGCGTCGTTATTTTTCGATCAGGTGCTTCTTTTCCTTGACCTTGGCCCACTCATCAGCATCCGCCGGCGCATCTTTTTTCTCGATGATCGGCTTCCAGACTTTGGCCAATTCGGCGTTCAAGGCGGTAAATTCGCGCTGCGAGTCCGGCACGTCGTCTTCGGCAAAAATCGCTTCCACCGGGCATTCGGCCACGCACAGGGTGCAATCGATGCACTCATCCGGGTCGATGACCAGCATGTTCGGGCCTTCGCGGAAGCAGTCCACCGGGCAGACATCGACACAGTCGGAGTATTTGCACTTGATGCAGGTCTCGGTCACAACGTAAGTCATGGAAATTCCTGAAAAACACCACCTTGAAACGGCGGAAAGTGGCCGCATTTTAACAGATGACGCGTTACAGCAAACGGTATGGACCAGCAGGGTGCGCCGCTTCCCAAAGGCGGGGAATTTGGATAGGATAGTTACTCCATTCCTCGCCGCGGGCCCGTGGCGACCTCCTTTTTCAATAACAAGGCAGGACCTTAATATGAGTGAGCACATTCACCACGTGACTGATGATTCTTTTGATCCCGAGGTGCTGCAATCAGCAACCCCGGTGCTGGTCGACTATTGGGCCGAATGGTGCGGCCCCTGCAAAATGATTGCCCCCATCCTCGACGAAGTTGCCCGGGAATACTCGGGCAAGCTGAAGGTCGCGAAACTCAACATTGATGATAACCAGGCCACGCCGCCCAAGTACGGCATCCGCGGTATCCCGACGCTGATGATCTTCAAGAACGGCTCGGTGGAAGCCACCAAAGTCGGTGCATTGTCAAAATCACAGTTGACCGCGTTTATTGACAGTCATATCTGAACGCTATAATCTCCCTCCAGCGCCTGACCCATTAAGCCGCTCCCGGCACTGAATAAAAGAGCACGGCAGGCGCTGGCGAAGCAGTAACAAAGCCCAGCAGCACCCAAGCAACACCGCTTCCCCTCCTTCAATTCCCCTGTTTTTTCCGCGACCAACGCCCGAAGTCCATGCATTTATCCGACCTTAAAAATCTCCACGTCGGCGAACTCGTCGATATGGCCGTCAAAAACGAGATTGACGGCGCCAACCGGCTTCGCAAACAAGAACTGATTTTTGCGCTGCTGAAAAACCAGGCCAAGAAAGGTGAGTCGATCTTCGGCGGCGGCACGCTGGAAGTGCTGCCCGACGGCTTCGGTTTCCTGCGTTCACCCGACACGTCCTATCTCGCCGGCACCGACGACATTTACGTGTCGCCCTCGCAGATCCGCCGCTTCAACCTGCACACCGGCGACACCATCGAAGGCGAGATCCGCACCCCGAAGGAAGGCGAACGCTACTTCGCGCTGGTCAAGGTCGACAAAGTCAATGAAGACTCGCCGGAGAATTCCAAACACAAGATCCTGTTTGAGAACCTGACGCCGTATCACCCGACAGAACATCTCAAACTCGAACGCGACATCAAGGCCGAGGAAAACATCACCGGCCGCATCATCGACATCATCGCCCCCATCGGCAAAGGCCAGCGTGGACTGATCGTGTCACCGCCCAAGGCTGGCAAAACCGTGCTGATGCAGCACATTGCCCACGCCATCACCGCCAACCATCCCGAAGTCGTGCTGATCGTGCTGCTGATCGACGAACGGCCGGAAGAGGTGACGGAGATGCAGCGCTCGGTGAAGGGCGAAGTGCTGTCCTCCACATTCGACGAACCGGCCAGCCGCCATGTACAGGTCGCCGAGATGGTGATCGAAAAAGCCAAGCGCCTGATCGAACACAAAAAAGACGTCGTCATTCTGCTCGACTCCATCACCCGCCTCGCGCGCGCCTACAACACCGTGGTACCGGCCTCCGGCAAGGTGCTGACCGGCGGCGTCGACGCCAATGCGCTGCAGCGCCCGAAGCGTTTTTTCGGTGCCGCGCGCAACGTCGAGGAAGGCGGCAGCCTGACCATCCTCGCCACCGCGCTGATCGATACCGGCTCGCGGATGGATGACGTGATCTATGAAGAATTCAAAGGCACCGGCAATATGGAAATCCATCTTGACCGGCGCATGTACGAAAAACGCATTTTCCCGGCGATCAACGTCAACCGCTCCGGCACCCGGCGCGAGGAACTTCTGATCCCCAAGGATGTGCTGCAGAAAATCTGGGTGCTGCGCAAGCTGCTCTACCCGATGGACGAACTCGAAGCGACCGAATTCCTGCTCGACAAGGTTCGGGCCACCAAAACAAACGCGGACTTCTTCGACTCGATGCGTCGGGGCTAGTGGTCGCACTCCCGCGACGCGGGAATCTTGCGCTTCCCTGCTGCGGTGACTGATGTAACTCATCTGCGACATCGCACCATGCCTTTCAGGGTTATTGCAAATATCTTCTTTGCATCGGTCTCCGAGGGAATTCCGCGCCAGCCTGGCTGTTAGCCGGAGAGTGCTGCGCGGACGCGCCGCATGCGATCCAGGTGTAATCTGACCGGAGCGTCAAGGTGACTTTTTCAAGGAGCCCGACATGACCCGATTCCTGCTGCTCGCAATGCTGCTGATCACCGGTTGCGCCCAACTGCCACCGCTGCCCGAAGATGCCGTTGCCAAGCGTTTCGAGCCCCGGTCTGACCGCGCGGTCATTTATCTCGCGCGACCTGCCGTCGATCCCGCGTTCATTGCCCCGGTCATGCTGGATGACCTGATGATCGGCTCGACCTATAGTGGCACTTACATGCGCATCGAATTACCCGCAGGCACCCACATCGTTCGTGGCATGGCTGGCGATTCCGGCAGCATCAAAATCACCGTCGCCGCAGGACAAATTTACTACCTGCAGCATCGCGCCTACGGTCATCGGTCTTTTGTCAGTTCCAGCTTTGATCAAGTCGACCCGGGCCAGGGACGCTTATTGGTCTCGCGTGGTCAACTGAGCGCGCTGATCAGCCTTTGATCAGGCACCGCCTGCTGCTGATCGCAGCAACGGGCGGCCTGCCTGCCGGTCGACCCCGGCGCCGGGCCGCAAGGACCGGTTGCTGGCTGCATTTTGCTCGGCGACCGCTGGCCCGATTAGCCCCCTTGCTCTGATGAGCCAAATCCACGATAATTACCGGTTTCCCGCTTAGCTCGGGCACCCAGCTCAGGATATCGCCATGAAAGCCGATGCACACCCGGAATACACTGAAATTTCAGTCACTTGCAGCTGTGGCCACAAGTGGCAGACCCGCTCGACCATGGGCAAGGACCTGAGCGTCGAGGTCTGCTCGGAATGCCATCCGTTCTATACCGGCAAGCAAAAGACGCTGGACACAGCCGGTCGCATCGAGAAATTCAACCAGAAATACGGCAAAAAAACGCCGGCCGCCCCCAAGGCAACAGCAGCCTGATTCGCCGGGGTACGGTGACGACGAGGGCAGCCACGCGGCTGCCCTTTGTTTTGGCATAGGTTTTGCCATGAAAATCTGGCGCACTGCGCACTCGCGATTAAAAACACAGGAACCCAACAGATGAAAACATTTCGCATCGCCGTGATCCCCGGTGACGGCATCGGCAAGGAAGTCATGCCCGAAGGCTTGCGCGCGCTCGAAGCCACCGGCCGCAAATTCGGCATCCAGTTCAAGCTCGATGAATTCGACTGGAGCTGCGACTACTACGCCAAACACGGCCGCATGATGCCGGAAGACGGCCTCAAGATGCTCGAGAAGCACGATGCGGTGTACTTCGGTGCAGCCGGCTGGCCGGAGACGGTACCCGACCACATCTCGCTGTGGGGTCTGTTGATCCCGTTCCGCCGCGGCTATGACCAGTACGTGAATCTGCGCCCGGTGCGACTGATGCCTGGCATGAAATGCCCACTCGCGAACCGCAATGTGGGCGACATCGACTTCTGGGTGGTGCGCGAAAACAGCGAAGGTGAATACTCTTCCGTTGGAGGCCGCATGTACGGCGGCACCGATCGCGAGTTCGTGACGCAGCAGGCGATCTTCTCTCGCGTGGGTGTCGACCGCATCCTGAAGTTCGCCTACGAACTGGCGCAGAAGCGCCCGAAAAAACACCTGACTTCAGCGACCAAGTCCAACGGCATTTCCATCTCGATGCCGTACTGGGATGAGCGCGTAAAGGAAATGGCAGCGAAGTATCCCGGTGTGAAAACCGACCAGTACCACATCGACATCCTGACCGCGCATTTCGTCATGCACCCGGACTGGTTCGATGTCGTCGTCGCCTCCAACCTGTTCGGCGACATCCTCTCGGACCTCGGTCCTGCAGCCACCGGTACCATCGGTATCGCGCCATCGGCAAACATGAATCCGGAACGGCTGTTTCCCTCGCTGTTTGAGCCGGTGCACGGCTCGGCGCCCGATATCTACGGCAAAAAAATCGCTAATCCGATCGGCCAGATCTGGGCCGGCTCAATGATGCTCGACCACCTCGGCTGTCCCGAAGCTGGCGCCGCCATGGTCAAGGCGATTGAAACTGCGCTGCGTGAAGGTCCGAAAACACCGGATCTCGGCGGCAAGGCAACGACCGCGGATCTCGGCAAGGCCATCGCCGAAGCGATCTGACCCGGTTCAGTAAGCCGCTACCGCGCCGTCACTGCGCGGATCGGCGCCGCCCTCAAGAATACCGTCGGCATGCCGGATGATCATCCCGGCATGACCGACGGTTTCATCGTACGCGCCGATGATTTCGATATCATGGCCGCGTTCGCTCAGTTCGCGCACCACGCCGGCGTCGAAGCGTGATTCCAGTTTCAGGGTTTCGCTGCTCTGGCCCCAGGTACGCCCGAGCAACCAGCGCGGCGCGCTGATCGCCGCCTGCGGCGACATGCCGTATTCGACTGCCCGCGTAAACAGCGCACACTGCGTCTGCGGCTGGCCATCGCCGCCCATGGTGCCGTACACCACCGTGCGGCCGTCGGAGAGGCGGGCCAGCGCCGGATTCAGCGTGTGAAAGGGTTTGCGTCCCGGCTCCAGTGCATTCAACGCATCGGCATTCAGCGAAAAACTGCAGCCGCGATTCTGCCAGTTGACGCCGCTGCCCGGCAACACGATGCCGCAGCCGAACTCGTGATAAATGCTCTGGATGAACGACACTGCGCGGCCCTCACCGTCGATGACACCCATCCATATCGTATCGCCTGCCTGCGTAAGCGCCCCCCACGGAGCAGCACGATGACGATCAATGCGCTGCGCCAGAGCGCGCACATGATCCGCTGCCAACAGACTTTGTGCCGGCACTTTCATGTAACGCGGATCGGTCACCTGCGCATCGCGCACCAGGAAAGCCTGCTTGGTTGCCTCCACGCACAGGTGCACATAATCCGCGCTGACTTGCGGCACATCATGAATGTTCAGCGCATCGAGAATGCCGAGAATCAGCAATGACACCACACCCTGTGTCGGCGGCGTCATGTTGTGCAGCGTGCCCGCGCTATGGACCAGCCGCAGCGGATCAACCAGCTGCGCACGATGCGTCGCAAGATCACGCGCGGTCAGAGGGCTGTCGATGCGCGCCAGATCCGCGGCCATCGACTGCGCCAACTCGCCGCGATAAAAGTCGTTCGTCCCCGCAGTGGCAATACGCTCCAGCGTGTCGGCCAGCCGGGTCTGGAAAAAACGGCTGCCGGCAGGCGGTACACCACCGGCGTCGAGAAAGGTTTCGGCAAATCCCGGCTGCGCATGCAGTTCACCGAGCTTCGCTGCAGTCAGCATGGACTGGCTGGTGGTGACCGGCGTGCCTTCGCGGGCATAGGTAATGGCATCGGCAAGCAATCGCGTCAGCGGTAATCGTCCACCCAGCGCCTTGCGTGAAAGTTCATACGCAGCACCCCAGCCGGAGATCGTGCCGGCAACGGTATTCGCGGCAATGCCGCCGCGCGGGGGAATGACCTGCATCAGCCCGCGTTCGGCATACCAGGCACGTGATGCCTGTTGTGCCGCAGCGCCACAGGCATCAATCGCGCCCGGTGCTTCGCCCGGCACATGCAGCAGCCAGAAACTGTCACCGCCGATGGAGTTCATGTGCGGATACACCACGGCGATCGTCGCCGCAGCAGCAATCATTGCCTCGATGGCATTGCCGCCTTCGCGCAACACAGCCAGCGCCGACTGTGATGCTGCCGCGTGCGGCGCGACCGCCATGCCGCGCGTACCGCGTATCGAGTGGATCATCGGGTTTCTCCTGCCGGCAAAATTTTCTCTGCAACAGCCTGATTGCATGCAAAGTGCATGCCAGCAGTCTACCGCACAGCCTCACCCTGCCCATGAACCTTGATAGACTGTCGCCGGGCAAAAGCCCCTTCCGGAATGCACGTGACCCTGCAATGAAAGTACTGCTCCGCATCGCGGCGATGATCGACGCACTCAACGAGGGCATTGGCCGCATCGCCTGCTGGTTCGTGCTGATCGCCTGCGTCATCAGCGCAGGTAACGCCATGATGCGTTACGGCTTCAACACCAGTTCGAATGCCTGGCTGGAGATTCAGTGGTATCTGTTCGGTGGCATTGTCATGCTCGGCGCCGCCCACACGCTGAAAACCAACCAGCACGTGCGGGTCGATGTGTTGTACAGCCACTACGGTGAACGCACCCGGTTGTGGATTGATCTGCTGGGTGGACTGCTGTTCCTGCTGCCGATGGTGATCCTCATCGGCTGGCTGTCCTGGCCGATGTTCCTCAACGCCTACATGATCGGCGAAACATCGGGCAATGCCGGCGGCCTTTTGCGCTGGCCGGTCAAGCTGCTGCTGCCACTGGGTTTCCTGCTGCTGGCATTGCAAGGCGTCTCCGAAATCATCAAACGCGCGGCCGCGCTTGCCGGCCGCGCCAGCCTGGACGCAAACTACGAAAGACCGCTGCAGTGATGGCCCGCGAACTGATGGCCCCGCTGATGTTCGGCGGCCTGATTGTCTTCATGCTGATCGGTTACCCGGTGGCCTTCTCGCTGGGCGCAGTAGGCCTGTTGTTCGGCTTCATCGGCATCGAACTGGGTTTTTTCCAGTGGAACCTGCTGCAGGCGTTGCCGGAACGGGTTTTCGGCATCCTCTCCAACGACCTGCTGCTGTCGATTCCCTTCTTCACCTTCATGGGCGCAGTGCTCGAGCGCTGCGGACTGGCTGAAGACCTGCTCGAAGGCACCGGCCAGTTGTTCGGCCCGGTGCGCGGCGGACTGGCCTACGCAGTGATTCTGGTCGGCGCACTGCTCGGCGCGATCACCGGCACCGTGGCTGCGTCAGTCATCGCCATGGGCATGATCTCGCTGCCCGTCATGATGCGTTACGGTTACAACATGCGCATGGCCACCGGCGTAATTGCCGCCTCCGGCACCATCACCCAGCTGATCCCGCCGTCGCTGGTGCTGATCGTGCTCGCCGATCAGCTTGGCAAGTCCGTCGGCGACATGTACGCGGGTGCCATCGGCCCCTCGATCGTACAGGTACTGCTGTTCTGCCTGTTTGTGTTCCTGGTATCCATCGTCCGGCCGGAAACCATGCCGCCACTGCCCAGATCGGCACGCGCGCTGCAAGGCTGGCCGCTGGTGCGACGCGTGTTGCGCGGCATGGTGCCCTCGCTGGCATTGATGTTCCTGGTGCTCGGCACCATCCTGACGGGCGTGGCTACCCCGACCGAAGGCGGCGCGATGGGTGCGGTAGGCGCCATCGTGCTGGCCGCGCTGCACAAGCGTCTGAGCTGGAATCTGCTGTGGCAAGGCATGAACTCCACCATGCGCATCACCGCCATGGTGATCTTTATCCTGATTGGCTCCACGGTATTTGGCCTGGTGTTTCGCGGCATGGACGGCGACTTGTGGATCGAACAGCACCTGATGAGCCTGCCCGGCGGTGTCACCGGCTTCCTGCTCGCCGTCAACCTGTTCGTGTTCGTGCTGGCCTTCTTCCTGGATTTTTTCGAAATCGCTTTTATCGTCATCCCGCTGCTGGCACCCGTCGCCGCAAAGCTGGGCATCGACCTGGTCTGGTTTGGCGTACTGCTTGGCGCCAACATGCAAACCTCGTTCATGCATCCCCCGTTCGGCTTTGCACTGTTCTACCTGCGCGGCGTGGCCCCCAAAGAAGTCAAAAGCTCGGACATCTACTGGGGTGCCTTGCCCTGGGTAGTCATGCAACTGCTGCTGGTGACCATACTGATTTTCTGGCCGGGCCTGGTCACCGGCTTCATCGACAAACCGGCCGCAATTGATCCGGCAAAAATCGAAATACAGCTGCCCCCGGCAAATCGCACCGTACCGGCCCAGCCGCCGGCTGCACAGGAAACCGATCACGACGAGGGTTCGGCCGCCATAGAGCGCATGCTGAAAGAACAAAAATAAAAAGCCCCTGAATCCGGGGCTTTTTATTGCGCTCCGTCTACCAGCCAATAGCCTTGGGCAGCCACAGCGCCAGTTGCGGGAACAGGAATACCAGCAGCACCGCCAGCATCTGCATCGCGACAAACGGGATGACCCCCATGTACATGTGGCGGGTCGTAACTTCCGGCGGCGCTACGCCGCGCAGGAAAAACAGCGCCCAGCCGAATGGCGGTGTCAGGAACGACGTCTGCAGGGTCACGCAGATCAGCATGCCCAGCCACACCAGATCGACACCCTGTTGCGCGAATATCGGCAGGAACAGCGGCACCGCGATGTAACTGATCTCAATCCACTCGATGAAAAAGCCGAGGAAAAAAATCAGGAAGATCAGGAACCAGATGTCGGCGTTGACGCCGCCCGGCAGGAATTCAAACAGGTCGGTGATCAGATCCTCGCCATGCAAACCACGGAAGGCCAGCGCAAATACCTGGGCGCAGATCAGGATGAACATCATCATCGCAGTGATCTTGGTCGTCGACTGACAGGCTTCACGCAATACCTGGAATGAAAACCGTCCGGCAAATGCGGTCACCAGTATGGAGCCCAGCGCGCCCATCGAAGCCGCTTCGGTCGGCGCCGCGACACCGCCGATGATCGACCCCAGCACTGAAGCCACCAGCAGCACCGGCGGCACCACCACCTTGAAAAACCGCGTCCACAGCTGGCGTCGCGACACCGCATCGCGCTCCGCCGCAGGGATCGGCGGCACCAGTTCCGGCTTCACCATGCCGACGATGACTATGTACAAGCAATAAATTGCAGCGAGCAGCATGCCGGGAACAACCGCTGCAGCAAACAAGGTGCCCACCGACAACTGCAGGATATCGGAAAGCAGGATCAGGATCAGACTGGGCGGAATGATCTGCCCCAGCGTGCCGGAGGCGCAGATCGCGCCGCAGGCAATGCCGGGGTCGTAACCGCGCTTCAATAAGGTCGGCAGCGTCAGCAAACCCAGCGTAATGACGGTGGCGCCAACAATGCCGGTGGTCGCGCCCATCAGTACGCCGACGGCAATGATGCCGATGGCCATGCCGCCGCGCAGCCCGCCGGCAAGATGGCCGACCACATCCAGAAGATCGTCTGCCAGCCGCGACTTCTCCAGCATCACACCCATGAACACGAACAGCGGAATCGCCAGCCACTGATAATTGGCGACTACGCCGTAGATACGCGCCGGCAGCAGGTTAAACAGGTCCGGACCGAAACCGAGAAAGCCGAACACAAATCCGGTGGTGGCCAGCGTCAGCGCCACCGGCACGCCCAGCATCAGCAGACCGAAGAATGCCAGCAGCATCAGCACGACCAGGATTTCGGTGCCGCTCATGCGCGCAGTGCCTTCAGTTTTTCCAGGGTGCCCAGCGCGATCGCCAAAGACTGCAGGATCAGGAAGAAAAATCCTATTGGAATCAATATCTTAAGTAGCCACCGGTAAGGCAGTCCGCCGGGATCGGAGGATTGTTCGCCGATGACATACGACTGCTGCACATATTTGAATGACAGCCAGATGATGATTGCCGAGATGATCACCGACAGCGCAGCGGACAACAGATCTACGTAAAGCTTCATCCGCGGCGAAAAGTTGGCATAGAGCACATCCACCCGCACATGTTCACCGTGCAGCAGCGCATAGCTCATGCCGAACAGGATCAGCGGCGTGAGTAGATGCCACTCCAGTTCCTGCGCCCACACCGTGCCGTAACTGAACAGATAACGCAGCAGCACGTTGGTCGCCATCAACAGGATGATCACCAGCGCGAGCCACGACGTAGCCCGGCCGGTGAGGTCGGTGAAGCGCTCGATTGCGGCGCGCACCCGGGTCGCCGCGGAATCAGCCACGGATCTTGTTGTGGTACACGGCTTCGCTGTAACCCGCCCAGGCGTCGTATTTGACTTTGTAAGCCATGTACGAATCGTGCACCTTCTTCACCAGCGGATCCTTGGCCACTGCTTCGTCGAGCACTTTTTTCGTGGTTTCACGCAGCGCCTTCACCACGGCATCCGGCAGCGGTTTGGCAATGACTTTCTGGTTCTTGACCAGGTCTTCCATCGCCTCGGCATTGGTACGCTGGCACCAGGCCTCGCTGATGACATTGCATGCCGCAGCGGCATTTTCGACCACCGCCTGCAGATCCTTCGGCAGTTTTTCCCACGCCGCCTTGTTGATCAGCAATTCCGATACGGTGGCGGTCTCGTGCCAGCCGGTCGTATAGTAGTACTTCGCGGCTTTCTGCAGACCGAGGCGGCGATCCTGGTACGGACCGACGAATTCGGCAGCATCGATCACGCCGCGTTCGAGTGCGGGGAAGATTTCACCACCGGGCAGCAGCTTCACGTCCACGCCCAGCGCGGCATACACCTTGCCGGCGAGACCGGGAATGCGCATTTTCAGGCCCTTGAAGTCTGCGACCGTTTTGATTTCCTTCTTGAACCAGCCGGTCATCTGTACACCGGTGTTGCCGCAGGGCATGGCTACCATGCCGAAGGGCGCATACACCTCGTTCCACAGCGCGATGCCGCCGCCGTCATAGAGCCAGCCGTTGATGCCCTGAAAGTTGAGACCGAACGGCACTGCGGTGAAGTACTGCGCGGCGAAAGTCTTGCCGGTCCAGAAATAACTGTTGGCATGGTTCATTTCCACTGTGCCTGCACGCACCGCATCAAACCCTTCGAACGCCGGAATCAATTCGCCCGCGCCGAACACCTGGATTTTCAGGCGCCCGTTGGACATGGCTTCGATACGCTTGGCGAGGTCGGTCGCGCTGCCCGGCCCGTCCATGTAGAACGGCGCGCCCTTGGGATAGGCGCTGGTCATTTTCCAGGTAAACGTCTGCGCAGACTGCGCACGTGAAATCATCGGGAAACCGGCGATAGCGGCACCGGTCGCGGCAACGGTGCCGCCTTTCAGGAACTTCCTGCGATCTGCTTTCATGGCGAAACTCCTTTTTTGGAAAATGACAGCGCGGGATGAGCGGCGAAGGATTTCGCCCGCTCAAACCCGTGCAACTCAGGCCGCGCGCAGTATTTGCGTAAGATGCGCGCGTTTAATAGGTTTTGTACTGCAGGTACTTGCCGCTCATCACGATCTTCACACGATCCCCCTTGGGATCGGCTTCACGCTGCAGGTCCATCTTGAAATCAATCGCACTCATGATGCCGTCACCGAATTCTTCGTGAATCAACTCTTTGAAGGTTGTTCCGTAGACACTGACCAGTTCGTAGAAACGGTAGATCAGCGGATCGGTGGGTACCGCTGTTGGCAGCGAACCCTTGTACGGTACCTGCTGCAGCAGCAGCACGGCATAGGGTGGCAATCCCAGTAACTTGCCCGCGGCAGTCGCCTGCGGCTTGGTCATCTGCATCTGACCGAGCAGCGCTGCCGTCGTCCATTCCTTGCTCTCGCCCACGGCCTTGGCAATTTTGGTCCACGACAGGCCCTTTTTGATCTTGGCCTCAACTACCAGTTCGGTAACATCAGTGCGCTGCATCGGCTTGGTCATACCCTTCTCTCCTTTTAAACTCGTTTAGCTGAATATTGCCTGGACATTCGGTGTTAATTAACGGACCAGCAGCAGCGGTTTTCCGGCCACAGGCGGTCTCGGCGCTTCCATGGCAATCGCCGCATCGGAATCCAGGCCCGGCGTCACCAGTGGCGGATGGCGCGGATCGTAATCAGGCGAATCACCGGCAAATGCCTTCGAGCGGTCGACCAGAAAATCGATCAGGTGATTGCGGATGCGGTAGTAGTGCGGATGTTTGTGCAGATCATGGCGGGTGCGGCTGCGCGGCATGGTGTTGACGACGATCTCGGCCACTTTCGCATGCGGCCCATTGGTCATCAGTACAATCTTGTCAGCCAGCAGAATCGCCTCATCGACATCGTGGGTGATCATGAACACGGTCTGCCGGGTTTCCGCGCAAATGCGCAGCACTTCCTCCTGCAGCACACCGCGAGTCAGTGCATCGAGCGCCGAAAACGGTTCGTCCATCAACAACATCTTCGGCTGGATCGACAGCGCACGGGCAATGCCGACGCGCTGTTTCATTCCGCCAGACAATTCCGCCGGACGCTTTTTCTCCGCCCCTGTCAGGTTGACCAGGTCGATGTACTGCTGGCAATGCGCACGGACTTTTTCCTTATTCCATTCCGGCCAGCGCGACGACACCGCAAATGCGATATTGCCCATCACCGTCAGCCACGGCATCAGCGCATGGCTCTGGAAGATCACCGCACGGTCCAAACTGGGCCCGTTGACCTCGCGGCCGCCGACAAACACGTAACCCGACGACGATTGCTCCAGTCCCGACAGCACATTAAGGATGGTGGTTTTTCCGCAGCCGGCGTGGCCGATCAGACAGACGAACTCGCCGGGCTCGATCGAAAAATAAAGGTCTTCAAATACCGTGGTCGCCGTGCCGTCACGCCCGGTGAACTTTTTGCTGATGCCTTCGATGCGGATCAGGGGTTCGCTCATGGGGTGCTCCACCTACTCTGGAAACGTGACGAGTTTCGTCAGCTTCGCCATAATCAGATCCAGAAGCATGCCGACCAGACCAATCGCCAGAATTGCCGTGATGATGTTGGTGATCGACAGGTTGTTCCATTCATTCCACACGAAATAACCAATGCCGGTACCCCCGACCAGCATTTCGGCGGCAACGATCACCAGCCAGGCAATGCTGATGGAGATGCGCATGCCGGTCATGATGGTCGGTGCGGCCGCCGGCAGAATGACGCGGAACGCGGTACGCAGCTGCCCGACTTCCAGGGTACGCGAGACATTCAGCCATTCACGGCGCACGCTGGAAACGCCAAACGCGGTGTTGATCAGCATCGGCCACAGCGAGCAGATGAAAATCACGAAAATCGCCGAGATTGAGCTGTCTTTCAGCGTGAACAGTGCCAGAGGCATCCACGCCAGCGGTGAAATCGGCTTCAGCACCTGGATGTACGGATCCAGCGCCCGATAAACTGTCGGCGACATGCCGATCAGGAAACCGACCGGGATCGCCACCAGCGCGGCCAGCAGATAACCCAGCAATACTCTTGCAAGGGAGTAAGCCAATTGGATGCCGATGCCCTTGTCGTTCGGGCCACGGTCATAAAACGGATCCCGCAAGTGCTCGAGAATTTTGACACCGACATCTCCCGGCGACGGGAACGCCGACTTCTGCCCGGTGGACGCTTCGGCGCCGACCAATGCAGCGTACTCGGAATTCACCGTCTGCGCCGCAGACTTGGGCAGCGTCAGCGCATGCCATACGCCGATCAGCAGCAAAAACACGATCAGCGACAGTAGCGGTGCGCGCCAGCCCAGCAAACGGTTCATGTCAGGTTCCTCTCATTACAGCACCCGATCAGGTACGCTTGATCGCAAAACTGGCGATGTAGGCATCAGGCTTGGCCGGGTCGAACTCCTTGCCCATCACCGAGAACTTCTTGGTAGTGGTGGTCGGGGGCTTCATGCCGGCTTCCTTCATCAGCTTCATCGCATCGGTGGCGAGATACACCTCGCGTGCCACCTTGGCGTAATCTACATCCCCCTTCAGCTGTCCCCAGCGTTTCATCTGGGTCATGATCCAGATGGCGAAGGAATGCCAGGGGAAGGGATCGAAGTCGATGCGATTCGGGTCTTTCTTGATGTTACCCAGGCCGTCGGCATAGGTACCGGTCAGCACCTGTTCGACCACGGTCACCGGCTGATTCAGGTAATTCGCCGGGGCAATGGCTTCCGCGATCTGCTTGCGATTCTCCTGTTTTGACGCAAACGCCGTGGCTTCCATGATCGCCTTCAGCAGCGCGCGGTAGGTATTGGGCATCTTGGTGACGAATTCCTTGCTCGCCGCAAACGCGCAGCAGGGATGCCCCGCCCAGATGTCCTTGGTCAGCGTATGGATGTAACCGACGCCGTCGTAGACCGCGCGCTGGTTGACCGGATCCGGCGCAAGAAAACCGTCAATGTTGTCGGCGCGCAGGTTGGCCACCATCTCCGGCGGCGGCACTGAACGGATCTGCACATCGCGATCCGGATCCAGCCCATGCTCGGCCAAGAAATAACGCAGCAGGTAGTTGTGCATCGAATAGTCGAAGGGCACCGCGAACTTGAAGCCCTTCCACGATTTCGGATCCTTCCTGTCCTTGTGTTTGATTGCCAGTGTGATCGCCTGGCCATTGATATTCTCCACCGCAGGCATGGTGTAGGGAATCGGACTCGAACCTACGCCCAGCGATATCGCCAGCGGCATCGGCGACAGCATGTGCGCAGCGTCGTATTCCTTGTTCAGGGTCTTGTCGCGGATCACCGCCCAGCCGGCAGTCTTGACCACGTCGACGTTCAGACCCTGCCGCGCATAAAAACCCATCGGCTGCGACATGATGATCGGCGTCGCACAGGTAATCGGAATAAATCCGACCTTCAGCGAGGTTTTTTCAAGGTTGCCGGACTGCGCAAAAGCCTCCTTTGCCATGCCCAACGGAAAGAATGTTGAGATCGCCGCCATCGCCGTGCTCGCGCCGACAGCATTCAGAAAGCGCCGCCGTGTCGCATCCTCGGGAAACAGCGCGCGCATCACTGCTGCTTCAACCACGCGGTTGCCGAGCAATTCGCTGTCGGTGGTCTGACCGGCCAGGTCGGCCTGATGGTCGGCTTCACTGCCATGCCGACCGCAGGAACAGCCGCGGGTCAATGAGGTGCTGGCATCGAACGGATCCTTGAATGCAGACATGGCGCTCTCCCTGAAGAAATTGTTTTCAATCACTGTCCATTGCAGCAAGCGTGCCAACGCGCGGGCGCTGTCCAAGGCAATCCACAACAAACTGTTTTTTAAAGGGAAAGTGGGCGGAATTCATGACGCGCCAGAAAACCTCGCGCAACATCGCGGTGCGTCATAATCAAGAGACGCCTCACAACAGTGCGGATCCGCACCGGATGCGGGCGTATTGCACTGCAACGGCGCAAACACACAATACGGCCACGTTAAAATACAAGCATGCCAATACCGCTACTGACCCGCGCCGCCGCCGTGCTCTGCGCGCTGGCCCTCACCAACTGCGCGACCAATCCGGTTTCGGGCAATCCCAACTTCGTGACCATGTCCGAGGCGCAGGAAATCAGCACCGGGCGCAGCGAAGACAAAAAAGTCCGCGAGCAGTACGGCAGTTATGACGATCCTGCCCTGCAACGCTACGTCAACGACATCGGCCAGCGCCTCGCCAAGGCCAGCCACCGTGCCGGACTGCAGTACCAGTTCCTGGTGGTCGACTCGCCGGAGGTCAATGCCTTCGCGTTGCCCGGCGGCTATATCTATATCACCCGCGGCATCCTCGCCTACCTGAATTCCGAGGCCGAACTGGCCGCCGTGCTCGGCCACGAAATCGGCCATGTCACCGCCCGCCACTCGGTGCAGCAACTGTCCGCGGCCACTGCCGCCAACCTCGGCGCCTCGGTACTGCAGATTTTTGTGCCGCAGATCCGCAACAGCGCTGGCGATGCCCTGGTCAGCACGCTGGGGGGCGCACTGCTCTCCGGTTACGGGCGTGAACACGAGCTTGAAGCCGATCGGCTCGGCGCCGAGTATCTGGCGCGCACCGGTTACGACCCGCAGGCCATGATCAAGGTGGTCGGTGTGCTGAAGAACCAGGAACTGTTCGATGCCGAAGTGGCAAAAGCCGAAGGCCGAGAAGCGCGTGCCTACCATGGCCTGTTCGCGTCACACCCGGACAACGACACGCGGCTGCAGGAAGTCGTCCGCGAAGCCGCAAAATTCAAAAGCGCGGAAAACCGCATCAACCGCGAAGTGTTCATGCGCAACATCGAGCGCATGGTGTTCGCCGACAGTCCGTCGCAGGGCATCGTGCGCAACAATACGTTTTACCATCCTGACCTCGGCCTCGCGCTGAGTTTTCCCGCCGGCTGGCGGATACAGAACAACGCACAGAACGTGGCCGCCGCGAGCCCGGATCAAAGTGCGCTGATCGACCTGCGCAGTGCCGGTCGCGCCGAAGGTTCGCCCACCGATGTGCTGCGAAAAATACTCAAACTCGGCGCCGGCAGCACCCTGACCCCGCAGACCCTGGGCGGACTGCAGGCGGCAGTCACCGAAACCACGCTGTCCGGAAAACCCACCCGTGTCGCCGTTGCATTCCTCAGCACCAGCGCCTACGCCATCGGCCTGCAGGCCAGGGATGCTGCCGCCTACGGCCGGCACAAGGCAGCAATGGACGCGGCGATGAGCAGCTTCCATGCGATGACCGCACAGGAACGATTGCTGGCGAAACCGCTGCGGCTGCGCGTCATCACCGCGCAGCCCGGACAAAACTTCGCCGGGCTCGCGCGCACCTCGCCGCTGGGCCGGTTTGCCGAAAACCACCTGCGCGTAATCAACGGGCTGTATCCGTCCGGTGAACCCGTTGCCGGGCAATCGCTGAAAATCGTCGAATAGGCGCTGCGCCCGGCGTATGGTGAATGCGATAATCGGCCACCAAAACAATAACGGGTAATGAACGTGACCCTTGCGCTGCGCCCGCTGCTGATCGCCGTCCTCTGCCTCGCCTGGCTGCTGCCCGGCCTGATCGCACACGACCCGTGGAAACCGGACGAGGCCTATACCTTCGGTGCCGTCTACGAAATTCTGCAGGGCAGCGACTGGGTGGTGCCGCAGATTGCCGGCGAGTTGTTTCTCGATAAACCACCGCTGTTCTACCTGAGCGCCGCGGCCAGTGCGTTGTTGTTTTCGCCCATCCTGCCGCTGCACGATGGCGCACGGCTGGTCGTCGGTTTCTGGATCGGCCTGGCACTGCTGTTCTGCGCACTCGCCTCGCGCGAACTCCACGGCGAACGCCGCGGCCTGACTGCAGTACTGCTGCTGCTCGGCTCGCTCGGACTGGTAGTCCGCGGCCACCAGCTGATCGTCGATGTCGCCGCACTCGCCGGGTTTGCAATGGCCTACTACGGCGTGGCGCTCGCGTTGCGACGGACTGTCCCGGGCGGCTTCTGGGTCGGCACCGCCTGCGGCCTGGTATTCATGACCCAGGGGGTACCCGAAGCCGTGATGATCGTGGTCATCGCCGCATTCCTGCCGCTGCTCAGCCCGCATTGGCGCAAGCCGCAGTACGCGACAGCGCTGGGCGTGGCACTCATCGCGGCACTGCCCTGGCTGACAATCTGGCCCGTGCTGCTCTACCAGCGTGACCCTGCACTGCTCGGCGCATGGCTGACAGCGGAAAATCTGGCGCGGTTTTTCGGCACCCGCGACATGCTCGCCGGTCTGGGCTATTACCTGCGCACCCTCCCCTGGTACGCTTTTCCGGTGTGGCCAGTGGCGCTGTGGGCCTTGTGGCGTGCGCGGCGCATGGGACAACTCGGCGCACCGGGCGTGGTGCTGCCGGCGCTGGGCTTCATCGTCACGCTGCTGATGCTGGGCAGTGCGGCCGAGCAACGCGAACTCTATGCTCTGCCGATGCTGGTGCCGCTGGCCCTGCTGGCGGCTCCCGGTATTGATCCTCTGCGCCGCGGCCCGGCCAGCGGCTGGTACTGGTTCAGCATCACGGGCTTCACGTTTTTCATTCTGATCGGCTGGTTTTACTGGGGCGCATTGGAACTGGGTATACCGGCCAAACTGCACAGCCATCTGCACACCATCCGTCCCGGCTACAACTTCGGCTTCCGCTGGCTGCCGTTTGTGCTCGGACTCGCCTACACCGCAGTCTGGTTTGCGCTGCTCACCAGGCTGCCGCGCAACGCTGAACGGCCACTGATCATCTGGGCCGGCGGCATCACGGTGACATGGGCGCTGCTGGCGACGCTGTTCATCGGCTGGGTGAATACCAGCAAAAGCTATCGTTCGGCAATCACCAACATGCAGCGCGTGATGCCGCAGCAATACCAATGCATGATCGGTCGTGACCTCGGTGAAGCCCAGCGCGCGATGCTGCATTATTTTGCCGGCATCCGCACCCAGCGCCCCGAAACCGCAAAAGCCGCGGGCTGCGACCTGTTGCTGACGCAGGGCGTGCCGCTGGATGAACTGGTGATCGCACCGGAATGGAAAAAAATCTGGGAAGGCCATCGCCCCGGCGACAAAGACGAACGGCTGCGTCTGTATCAACGTCAAATTCATCTGCCGCATATCCACAAATAACCGGCGCCATGAGCGACACCCTGCAGCGCTTCCTGTTCGAACACGCGCCGATTCGCGGCGAAATCGTGCAACTCGCCGCCACCTGGCAAGCCGTCACCGAACGCCACGACTATCCCGCGCCACTGCGCAAAATCCTCGGCGAACTGATGGCGGCCGCCGCGCTGCTCGCAGCCACGCTCAAATTCGACGGTACGCTGATCCTGCAACTGCACGGCAATGGTCCGGTAAAACTGATCGTCGTCGAATGCGCCGCCGGCCACGCCATGCGCGCCACCGCCAAATGGGACGGCAACATACCCGACAGCGGCTTGCGCGCACTGCTCGGCAACGGCCGTTTCGCAATCAGCCTGGTGCCGGAATCCGGCCAGCAGGGTTACCAGGGCATTGTCGACCTTGACGCCGACAGCATCGCCGGCGCTTTCGAACATTACATGGCCACCTCGGAACAGATTGAAACCCGGCTGTGGCTGGCCTGCGACGACACGCGCGCCGCAGGTTTGCTGATCCAGAAACTGCCGGGGCGCGAAACCATGGACACCGATGCCTGGTCGCGCATCGGTCACCTCGCGGGCACCGTACAGCCTCGGGAACTGCTGGAACTGGCGCCGCAGCTGCTGCTGCAACGGCTGTTCCACGAAGAAGACCTGCGCGTATTCGAACCGCACCCGGTTTACTTTCGCTGCTCCTGTTCAGCCGAACGCGTCACCGGCATGCTGCGCATGCTCGGCCTGGACGAGGTGCGCAGCGTGATCGCCGAGCGCGGCGAAGTCGAAGTGCATTGCGAATTCTGCAACCGGCGTTATGTGTTCGACGCCGTCGACAGCGAACAGATTTTTGCCGCGGCAGTAACTGCGCCCTCCGAATCAACCCGGCACTGAGCCGCAATGACGGCAACACGCCCTCGCCTCGACACTGTCATGGGCGCGGCGTAAACTTTGGCTTCCCTTGGTTGCCCGCTCGTTTATACCCTGATTAGATGGCAATTATTCATTTAAAATCAAATAGTTATGGAGAATTACATGGCTGATGGACATGCAGCGGGACGTGAAGTCGTTGTAGTGAGCGGCGTGCGCACCGCCATCGGTGACTACGGCAGCGCATTGAAGGACGTCGCACCCACCGAACTCGCAGGACAAGTCGTCAAGGAAGCCGTCAACCGCGCAAAGATTGATCCCAAACAAGTTGGACAACTGGTGTTCGGCAACGTAATCCACGGCGAAGCGAAGGACATGTATTTCTCGCGCGTCGCTTGCATCAAGGGCGGACTGCCGCAGGAAACAACCGCACTGACCGTGAACCGCCTCTGCGGCAGCGGCCTGCAGGCCATCGTCTCCGCAGCCCAAGGCATCATGCTCGGCGATTGCGATGTCGCCGTCGGCGGCGGCGCCGAATCGATGAGCCGCGGCGGTTACCTGATGCCCAGCCTGCGCTGGGGCCAGCGCATGAGCGACGGCAATGTCATCGACATGATGGTCGGTGCGCTGACCGACCCCTTCGACACCGTGCACATGGGCATCACCGCGGAAAACATCGCCGCGCAATGGAAAATCGGCCGCGAGCAGCAGGATGAATTCGCCGTCGAAAGCCATCGCCGCGCATTGAATGCCATCGACAAGGGTTATTTCAAGGACCAGATCCTGCCGGTTGAACTGAAAACCCGCAAAGGCACGACGCTGTTCGACAAGGATGAGCATCCCCGCGCCGATGTCACCCTCGAAGGACTCGCCAAGCTGCGCGCAGTATTCAAAAAAGAAGGCGGCTCGGTCACCGCCGGCAATGCCTCGGGCATCAACGACGGCGCCGCCGCCGTGGTGCTGATGGAAAAGGAAGCCGCAAAAAAAGCGGGACTCAAACCCATGGCGCGCCTGGTGTCGTACGGCCTCGCCGGCGTCGATCCGAAAATCATGGGCATCGGCCCGGTGCCAGCGGTACAGAATGCGCTGAAACGCGCCGGCCTCAAAGTCGAAGACATGGACGTCATCGAATCGAACGAAGCATTTGCAGTGCAGGCATTGGCCGTGTCCTGCGACTTGAAATTTGATCCGAAAAAAACCAACCCTAACGGCGGTGCAGTGGGGCTCGGTCATCCGATCGGCGCCACCGGTGCAATCCTCACCGTCAAGGCGCTGTATGAGCTGCAACGCACCGGTGGCAAATACGCGCTGGTGACCATGTGCATCGGCGGTGGTCAGGGTATCGCGGCGATATTTGAACGCATGTAATTAACCATTATCGTTTCAGGGAAAACGCCGCTGGTTTGCGGCGTTTTTTTGGCGCGCGACAGTCGATGCCCCCCACGCCGCAACCGCATGTCCGCATATCGGGGCCGTGCGTGACTTTGACCGGCCACAGGATTAAGGTAAGGGGCCTGAACATACCCGGACAGAGTTGCGGAGGCTCGGCATGACACAACACCGGACGACCCCGGCGTATGCAGCGCCGGTTCCGGCATGGCGCATGCCGTTGGCATCCAGACCCGGCCCCCCCCGGCAGTGAACGCTCCCATACCGGCCCCGCCGGATCAGGCTGCCCGGCTGCTGATCGGCCAGAAGGAAATTCTGGAGGGCATCGTCTCCGGTCACGTGCTCGCCGATCTGCTGACCGCCATTTGCCGGCTGGTCGAAACACAAACCGACAACATGCTGTGCTCCATCCTGCTGCTGAATGCCGACGGCATCCACGTGCGGCATGGCGCGGCCCCCAGCCTGCCGGCCGAATTCGTGCATGCTGTCGATGGTTCACCCATCGGTCCGACAGCCGGTTCCTGCGGCACCGCCGCTTATCGCGGCCAGGCGGTCATCGTGGAAGACATCGCCATTGATCCGCTGTGGAAGGACTACCGTCAGCTCGCCCTGCCTCATGGTCTGTGCGCATGCTGGTCCACGCCGATTTTTGACCCGCACCGCCGGGTACTCGGCACTTTCGCCATTTACTACCGTTACCCCCGCAAGCCGTCGCCGGAACACGCCGCGCTGATCGAAATGGCAACGCAGACCGCGGCCATCGCCATCGAACACAACAATACCATCGAAAAACTGAGTGTCAGCGAAGAGCGCTTCCAGCTGGTATCCAAAGCCACCAACGACGCAGTATGGGACTGGGACTTCACGCAAAACACCATCTGGTGGAACGATGGCTTCAGCAAACTGTTCGGTTATCCGCGCGAAGAACTCGAGCCCGGACCGGAATCGTGGACGCTGCGCATCCACCCCGACGAATTGCAGCAGGTGGCCGACGACATCCACGCTGTCATCGACGGCCGCGATCAATACTGGTCGGCGGAATACCGTTTCCGCCGCCGCGACGGCAGCTATGCCGATATCTTCGACCGCGGCTTCGTGATCCGTGACGCTGCCGGCAAGGCCATCCGCATGATCGGTGCGATGCAGGACTTCACCCAGCGCAAACAGGCCGAAGTAAAAATCCGCCGCCTGAACCGGGTGTATGCCGTGCTCTCCGGCATCAATACATTGATCGTGCGCGTACGCAACCGCCAGCAACTGTTCAGCGAAGCCTGCCGAATTGCCGCCGAGCAAGGCGGCTTTGGCATGGCGTGGATCGGATTGCTGGACCCTGCAAACCGCGACATCGTCCCGGCAACATGGTCGGGCAAGGCCGCGAACGAGCAGTGGGCCATGCTAAAAGCTTCGGCGCGCGACGATGCGGAAGGCCAAGGCACGATCGGTATCGCCGTCCGCACCCGACAGCCGGTCATCATCAACAACATTGCGGAAAACCTGACCGTCAACAGCAAGCGCCGCAGGATGTCGGTCGAACGCGGCCTGCTTTCAGCAATTGCCCTGCCTCTGCTTGTTGACGGTGAAGTGGCCGGTGTATTCATGCTGTTCGCATGCGAAATCGATTATTTCGATGCTCAGGAAATAAGGCTGCTGACCGAACTCGCCGGAGACATTTCCTTCGCGCTGCAGTACATCGCCAAAGAGGAAAAAGCCAATTACCTCGCATACTATGACGTGGTCACCAGTCTGCCGAACCGCACGCTGTTTCTTGAGCACCTGTCCCACGCGCTGCATACGGCGGTCAACGGAACAGAAAAATTCGTGCTGGTACTGGGTGATATCAAACGTTTCCGGCTGATCAACGAAACACTGGGACGCCAGGCCGGCGACGATGTGCTGCGCCAGATCGGCAGCCGCCTGCTGCGGCTGATCCGCAACCCGGAAAATCTCGCCCGCGTTTCCTCGGACTGTTTCGCAACCTTTCTGCCCAGGATCAGCGATGCCGCGGAAGTGATGCACCGCATTGAGCACTTTGTCGCCGAGACCATGCGGGACCCGATCACCATCGCCGGCCGTGAACTGACGCTGGCTTTTGCCATGGGAGCTGCGGTTTTTCCGGATGACGGCACTGATGCCGAAACACTGTTCCGCAATGCCGAAACCGCGCTGAAAAAAGCCAAGGCGGACGGGGAAAGTTTCCTGTTTTACGCACCGGCAATGAATGCCCGTGTCGCCGAATCGCTGACGCTCGAAAACAAGCTGCGGCGCGCACTCGACCTCGGCCGGTTCGTGCTGCATTACCAGCCCAAGGTCGATGTGCGGACACGCGCCGTCACCGGACTTGAGGCGCTGATCCGCTGGCAGGACCCTGAACTGGGCCTGGTTCCGCCGGCCAAGTTCATCCCGCTGATGGAAGAAACGGGGCTGATCCTGGATGTCGGGCAATGGGCGCTGCGGCAGGCGGTGGCCGATCACTGTGACTGGACGACACGCGGCCTGCGCGCGCCGCGCATCGCCGTCAATGTGTCGTCAATCCAGATGCGGCAGAAAAATTTCGTGGATACGGTGGTTGAGGCGATCGGGGGGTTCTGCGGGAAAGAAGTTGCGCTGGATCTCGAAATCACCGAGAGCGTGATGATGGAAAATCTCGGCGACATGACCAAGGCACTGCAGATCATCCGCGGCCTGGGCGCACACATCTCGATGGATGACTTCGGCACCGGTTATTCGTCGCTGAGCTACATCGCCAAGCTGCCGATCAACGAACTGAAAATCGACCGCTCGTTTGTCATCGAAATGGCCGGCAGCGAATACAGCCGCAACATCGTCACCATGATCATCCAGCTCGCACACACCTTGCATCTCAAGGTCGTCGCCGAAGGCGTGGAGGCGGAGGAACAGGTGCGCATTCTCGACCAGTTGGGCTGCGACCAGATGCAGGGTTACCTGATCAGCAAACCGTTGCCGCGCACGGATATCGAACAACTGCTGCGCAAATCCGCGGCGTCCTGACCTGCCGCACGACACACCCCTAAGCCCCTGTGGGTATGGACAAATGCAGGCGGCGTCCGCATCATAGACCCCTGTTACTGTAGTCACCAATCAAAAAAACCATTGGAGGAGATTCACGATGCGCATCGTCAAACTGCTGGCGGCCACGATCCTTTTCACACCGCTCGCGCTGCTCGTCATGCCCGCAGCACAGGCTGCACAAGCCCAATTTCCGGAAAAACCGATCCGGCTGATCATCGGTAGCGCCGCGGGTTCCGGCCCGGACATCATTGGCCGGATGATGGCTGAACGGCTCTATGACACCTGGAAGCAGCGCATCGTCGTCGACGCCCGTCCCGGCGCCGCCGGCGCAATCAGCGCCGACCTCGCACTCGCCGCGGTGCCTGACGGTTACACCTGGATGATGCTGACCTCGCAGTTGTTCGTCGCCTCCCAGGTTCTGGCCGACATCAAGTTCGACCTCGCCCGGGATTTCCAGTCGCTGTCGCTGATCGGCACCACACCCTTTGTACTGCTCGCCAATACGCAGCTGCCGGCAAAATCGCTGAAGGAACTGATCGAACTCGCCAAAAAGCAGCCGGGCAAGATCCGTTACGGTTCGGCCGGCACCGGCGCCTCCGAACATCTCTCCGGCGTGCTGCTGGGCCACCTCACCGGCATC
Organism: Bordetella parapertussis; assembly: GCA_945885345.1. Taxonomy (GTDB): domain Bacteria; phylum Pseudomonadota; class Gammaproteobacteria; order Burkholderiales; family SG8-41. The sequence goes on from CAMCYP010000004.1 coordinate 29,746, forward strand.
AGCATGTTGCATGTGCCGTACAAGGGTGTGCCGCAGTCGATTGCCGATACGCTCGCCAACGAAGTGCAGACCAGCTTCGCGGTGCTGCCCGCGGCCTATCCGCACATCCAGGGCGGGCGGCTGCGCGCGCTGGGTGTGACCACGGCCAAACGCGCCGCGCTGATTCCCGGCGTGCCGGCGATCGGCGAAGTCGTGCCCGGTTATGCAATGAATGCCTGGTACAGTGTCGTCGCTCCGACCGGTACGCCGGTAGCGATCATGAATCAGGTCAGCGCAGAAATGGCGAAGGCTGTGAAAGAACCCGCATTCGGCGAAAGACTGAAAAGCTCGGGGGTCAGCATCGTCGGCAGCGACCGCGCCGGCCTTGACGCCTGGCGGCGTGACGAAAACAAGCGCATCAGCGAACTGGTCAAGATATCGGGCGCCAAAGAAAAGAAGTAAGCGTTACCGCAATCGGAAAAAATGCCGCGCAGCGCGCGGCATTTTTATGGAACACTGTCTATCTCCGTCCCCGGAATGCCCTGGATGATCCGCCTGCTGCTGTCTGCGACATTCGCCGCGCTGTTGATAACCACGACCGCGGGTGCCAGCGACCTGATCCTGACTGAGACCGGCGAACTGCCGGTGATCCTGACCGCGCCGCACGGTGGCGTTGAGGACGTGCCGGATTGCGCTGCGCGCACGCCGGCAGGCAGGCGTTTCGTCAACCGCCCGGACCAGCGTACCGACCTCCTTGCGCGCGGTATCGCCGATGAACTGAAACAACTGACCGGCAAGGCACCGTATCTGGTAATCGCCCGCTTCCATCGCAAATTCATCGATGCCAACCGCCGCGCCGACGAAGCCTACGGCGCTCCCGGCTGCGCCGCCGGCTACGAGGCCTACCATGCCGCGATTCGCAACTACATCAGCGAAATTCGCACAAAATTCCCGCACGCAATGCTGTTCGACATCCACGGTCAGGCCGCCCGTCCCGATTCGATCCTGCGCGGCACCCACCACGGCAGCGCTGTGGCAAGGCTGCTGGCACGCGCCGGCGCGCAGGCGGTCAACGGACCCGACAGTGTGTTCGGCCGGTTCGCCGCCATGGGTTATCACATTGTCCCGCTCAACAACACGGCACCCACCGACCGGGTCGAGGCCGAGGGTTATACCGGCGGGCATACCGTCGCGCTTTACGGCAGCAATCGTGACGACGGTATCGATGCGATGCAGCTTGAATTCGGCTTCGACCTGCGTACACGGGATGTTGTTGCCAGAACCGCGCGCGACACGGCGCAGGCGATCGCCGCGTTTTATGCGCGCTATCTCAAATAAGCCGGCGGCGCGGCGCCCGCAGTAAACGCCCGCGGCGCAATGCCCAGCGCGCGGCGGAACATGGTCGAAAACGCGCCCGGACTTTCATAACCAAGATCCACCGCCACCGTCGTCACCGGCACGCCCTCGGCCAGCCGCCGGATGGATTCGAGCAGCCGTGCCTGCTGTTTCCAGCGTGCGAAAGTGATGCCGGTTTCGCGCAAAAAACGCCGGTACAGCGTGCGCGTGCTGGTGTTCAGCTCACCAGCGTCAAAATCACAGGGCCTCCGCGTCGACAGGTCCGCGAGGATGCGTTCACACAATTGCGTCAGATCCGCACTCTCCGGCAGCGGCAGGTCCAGCGCGCAATGCGGCAGGCGGCGGATTTCTGCGATCAGCAGATGCATCAACAGGCCGTCAGCGCCGCGTTCGTCATAGTTCGCCGGCAGTAGCGCAGCGCGCACCACCAGTTCACGCAACAGCGGCGTGACGTCAAGCACCGCGCACGATGCCGGCATGCCCGCACCGGCAATCTCATCCAGATAAAGGCTGTGCATGTCGACAATGCCGTGCATCTGGATTTCATGCACCGTGTGTGCCGGCACCCACAGCGCACGCGAAGGCGGCACGATCCACGCATGACGCGCGCTGCGCACCCGCATCGTGCCCGCAACTGCAAACACGAACTGTGCGCGGCCATGCCAGTGCGGCGCGATGTGGTGTCCCTTCGGATACGCGGTATGACGGATCACCACCGCGCGCGACAGGTCACCCTGCACAGGACTTTCCGGAGCGACGGCAAAATCGCTGCCGACATCCAGGCGGGCCACGCGAAGACGGATCGGGCCGGATGGCGTAGCTTTGCCCGCTTTGCTCCGGCTGTCCATTTTGCGAATGTTTATGGTAAATATTCGAAAGACAGACGATTGTAACTCAAGCACACTTTCGCTCCATGACTACCGCCAACACCGCTTCTACCCCCCCCGCCGTCGTGCGCCTGCTGCTCAATATCGGCCACGCCATCGACCACATGTTCCTGCTGATCTTCGCCACGGCCGTGGCCACCATCGCTGTTGAATTCGGCTACGCGAACTGGACCGAGCTGATGCCGTACAGCGTCGGCGCATTCGCGCTGTTCGGCTTGGGCGCCCTGCCCGCCGGCCGTCTCGGCGACCTGTGGGGCCGGCGCATCATGATGATCATTTTTTTCATCGGCATGGGTGTCGCCGCGATGCTGGTGGCGCTGACACAGAACGCCTGGCAACTCGCGGCAGCTCTGACGCTGCTCGGCACCTTCGCAGCGATCTACCATCCGGTGGGCATTCCGATGCTGGTGCAGAACGTGCCGAACCCCGGCGCGGTGATCGGATTGAACGGCCTCGCCGGCAACCTCGGCATCGCCGTCGCAGCACTCCTCACCGGCTTTCTCGTCAAATGGATCGGCTGGCGCGCAGCGTTCGTGATCCCCGGCCTGCTGTCGATTGCCTGCGGCGTGGTGTTCGCCTTGAACTGCCCGAAGGAAACCGAGGCACCATCGAAACGCAAAGGCGGCAAGGCCAAGGTCACGCTGACGCCGGAAATGCTGGTGCGGGCCTTTGCCGTGATGACTTCCGCCGCAGCGGTCAGCACCATCCTGTTCAACTTCACCACCAACGGCAATTCACAACTGCTGATCGAAGGATTCAAGGGCGTGGTTGACGATCCCGCGGTGATCGGCACGCTGCTCGCGATCATCTACACCATCGCTTCGTTTGCGCAGATCGTCGTTGGCCGGCTGATCGACAAGGTTGCGTTCAAACCGCTGCAATTCTGGATATCGGTGATCCAGATTCCGCTGCTGATCTGGGCTGCATACAGCCAGGACTGGATGCTGTTCGTCGCGCTGCTGGCGGTGATGGTGTTTGTCTTTGGCGCAATCCCCTTCACCGACGCGATGATCGTGCGTTACGTCGATGATCGCCTGCGTTCACGCGTCGCCGGCATGCGGCTGACAGTGGCTTTCGGTTTCAGTTCGCTCGCGGTTTGGATCCTCGGGCCGCTGGTGAAGGCAATCGGCTTTTCCAACGCGCTGTGGATCATGGCCGGCATCGCTGCGATCAAGGCCGCGATCGTGCTGCTGTTGCCGGAAGAGCCTGCAGCAGAACCTGTAAAAACCTGACGTCCTGCAATCCGCTGCTCACCCGGCCTGGTTGCTGACGCGCCGAATTCTTAAATTAATTAATAAAATCAACAGGTTATAAAATGAATTGGCTCGACATTACTTTGCTCGTCAGCGCCGCCTTCTTCACCTCGGCACTCACCTCCGTCGCCGGCGCCGGTGGCGGCACGATATTGATCGCACTGATGCTGCTGTTCATGCCGCCAGCCGCAGCCATCCCCGCGCACGGCGTGGTACAGCTCGCCTCCAACACCTGGCGTGTATGGCTGTTCCGCAAACACATGGCATGGCCGCTGATCATCCGCTTCAGCGCGCTGATGCCGTTTGGTGTCGCGCTCGGATTGTGGCTGTTCCAGGAAATGCCCAAGGAACTGGTGCAGGTGCTGATCGGATTCTTCGTGCTGCTGACGCTGTTCCTGCGCCACCTCAAACGCTTTGCGCCAAAAGAATTTCCACTATGGGCCTTCGTGCCGCTGGGCTTCATCACCGGCGCGCTGAACATGATCGTCGGCGTCATCGCGCCCGTGCTGGGCGTGCTGATCATCCGCAAGGACCTGAAAAAAGAAAACGTCGTCGGCACACTGGGTTTTTTCGGTTTCGTCGGCAACCTGCTGAAAATCGCCGCTTTTACCCTGGTTGGCTTCAGCTTCGCCGAGTACGGATTTTTGCTGCTGCTGATGACTGTCGCCGTGATTGTCGGCACCTCGGTTGGCAAAAAGGTATTGTCCGGTTTTGATGAAAAAACCTTCCTGCTGGTGTTCAACGTCATGCTGATATCGCTGGCACTGAAACTGATCGTGTTCGACGGCCTGCGTGCACTGCTCGGTTATTGACCCAGACGTAAAAAACCGCAAAAAAACGCCCTCATCGGTGAGGGCGTTTAGATCTGCCGACTGCAACGGCCGTGTTGATTGTTACGGATTGCGCACCAGCGTGCCACCTTCCACCCGGACCTTGTCACCCACCTTGTAACCGGGGTCGGTGTCATAAGGAATGGCCTGGCTGCCGCCGTTTTCCAGACGCGTGATGACTTCATAGTGCTTGGTGGTTTTCATGCGATTTTCAATTTCTTTGCCGGCGTAAGCTCCGCCAGCAGCGCCCGCCACCGTGGCAACCGTCTTGCCGGTGCCGCCGCCGACCTGGTGACCGAGCAACGCACCGGCGAGGCCGCCGGCAATCATGCCGAGATAGTTGCCCTCACCCTTGACTTCGATCACGTTGACTGCTTCTACCACGCCGCAATTCGCACATTGCCTGGCCGAACGCCGGTTACCCGGTGCGGCGTTTGAGGAGGCCAGCAGCGACTTGCCGAGCACAGCGCTGGAGCGAACGTCCCCCACGCGCAGATTGGCAGTGACCCTGCTGTCCGCTGCAATGCGGTCCGTCGACTTGATGGTATAGATCCCTTCGTACACGCCATCCCGCGTCTCATCCAGGAAGATCCTGCCCTTCACGCCGGCAATCTTGACACTGGCTTTCGCCCGCGGCGTGCCGTACAGCGTAAAGCCCAGGTCATAACCCGTGGTCAACTGGTTTGGCGCCACTTCGAAGCGATCGATGCGGGGATTCACGCCTGCAGCAGCCGCCTCCGCCTTGAGTTGCGCTTTCGTCTTCGCCGCAGAAGCAATCAAATACTCATCAAGGACCACGCTTGCCACCTGGTTGCCCACCCGCAGATTGGCGGTAACCCGGTCGGTAGGCGCGATGCGGTCGGCAGTTTTGATCGTATAAATGCCCTCGTAGAATCCCGTCTCCCGTTCCTCCAGCAGCAGGCGGCTGGTCGCGCCCGGGATGCTGATGATGGCGATGCCACCGGGAGTTCCGTACAGCGTGAAGTTCAACTCTGTACCGGCTGTCAGTTTACGCACCTGCTTGACGTCAAAACCGCCGATACGTGGTGCCGCAGTCGAGTAGACCGGTTGCTGGGCACCGGCAACACCGGATACCAGCGTAAACGGCAACAGGAGAAACAAGGCGAGGAATAATTTCTGGCAGATCTTCATGACTCACTCCGGGGTTTTCGATCCCGACAGAACTGGCGGAACCATGACACGGATGATGTCATTCAAACACGCGCTGCTCTGTACTCTGGCGAACAGTCGGCATCAATCGACCGGCTTCCCGCACAGCAAGGCTGGCGCTGAAGTCAACCAGTCAACTTTGCAAGCCTCGTCTCCATGGCAGCGCAAAGCAGCGGGAAAATCTCCGCTTTCCGGCTAATGCCCGCGGGCAGGCCCACGTCACGGGAAGCCCGGCAATCCTGAACCGTCATTGCCAACCATCTGCTGCGTACACCAGCGTACAGACGGCACATGCCCCGTGATCCAGTCTCGACGTTTTCGCGTCGCGCAATGGCATTCCGGAACCGGAAAGAACGAACATCCGTCCCGGGCTGGCTCCTTTGCGTTGCCGTTTGCCGGATTTTCCGGACGGAACGACAAACCATAACAGGAGTGTCTGATCGCGATGACCACGAAACGGGTACCAATTGCAAACAGCCTGCTGGCTGCCCTGCCATCCAAAGATTACCAACATCTTCTGCCGGGCCTCGAACAGGTCACGCTGACTTTCGGAGACACCATCTATGAACCCGGCGCCGTCATCCGGCATGTCTATTTTCCCAACGACTCCCTCGTCTCGCTATTGACGCTGGTCGAAGGCCACCTGGCCCTCGAAGTGGGCCTCATCGGCCGTGAAGGCATGCTGGGCATCTCCCTTGCGCTGGGCATCAACATTTCTCCGGTGCGCGCCCTGGTTCAGGGTACCGGCACAGCGCTGAGGATGAAATCCGCGCGTTTTCTGCAAGAGCTTCGGCACAGTCCGGTTCTGCGGCAGGAGATCTACCGCTACACTCATGTATTGATGGCCCAGGTTACCCAGACTGCGGCCTGCAATCGTTTTCATGTCGTCGAAGCGCGTCTGGCCCGCTGGCTGCTGATGACCCGCGACCGCGTGCGCTCGGATGAATTCCGCCTGACCCAGGAATTCCTGGCACACATGCTTGGCGTACGGCGGGTTGGCGTTACCAAGGCAGCCAGCGCCCTGCAACGGCGGAAGCTGATCAGTTACAGCCGCGGGAACATCAAAATCCTCGACCGGAAAAAACTTGAGGCCGCCTCCTGCCCGTGCTACGAAATCGTCAAGGATATGCACGACAAATCGGCACGACGAATCGCGGGTCTGAAGGTCTGATCAAAAATCGGGGAAAGTTGCCAAAAGCCCGACTGGCCCAGTCGTCGAATTCAGCCGTCCAGGCCTTCCAGCAAGGACGACAGATCCTCTGCATGCTCCTCTTCGCCGGCAAGTATTTCCTTGAGCAGGCGCTGCGTCGTGGGGTCCTGGTCGCCCAGATAAGCAATCATTTCCCGGTAACTTTCGATGGCAATCCGTTCGGCGATCAAATCTTCCTTGATCATCGCCTTCAGGGAGTTTCCCTCGACGTACTCGGCGTGACTGCGCTCCGACATTCCATCGGGAGAAAAATTCGGCTCACCGCGCAATTCAACAATGCGCTTGGCAAGACTGTCGGCATGCTGCATTTCCTCGTTCGCGTGAGCGAGGAATTCGGCGGCCACCGGCGCCGCATGTATGCCGGCAGCCATGAAATGATGCCGCTTATAGCGCAGCACACAGACGAGATCGGTTGCCAGCGCCTCGTTGGGCAATTTGACCACGGTCTCGCGTTCTGCCGCGTAGCCTGCCGTTACCGCAGCTTTCTCGATGTGCTGGCGTGCACGCGCGCGCAGCGTCTTGACATCGGAAGGCGCCGGCCGCTTTTTGGAAACATCTTTCAAGAGGGTGGCTTTCATCCCAACTCCTTCACCTTGAATGGATTTTCAGAAAATTGGCGGTTCAGATACAGAAGCGCTGCGACTCGCGTATCAGAACGATGGCGTTTTCGCTGGTCTTTGCCAGATTGCTCGCAAAATCGCAGCCGGCCTGACGCTCATCAAATGAGGCCAGCGGATGATCAAAATCCTTCGCATACACCTCCCATTGCCCGTCGGCGCCATGCGCGACCAGCACAAATGGAGGGTCAACCTGACATTCCATGTCACCCCCAGACGAAGTAGGGTCGCTTTTGCCGTCAACGAAATTTGCCGGCGCCATACCCGGCACATATTGAAAAAACGCTGCGAAAAACTTCCTGATCACCAGGTAATCCATCGCACTCTCCATGGCGCTACCGGCTGGAAATATCCCAGCGGCGATTGCGATACAAAAACTCCCTCAGCTCACGCTGCGACCGCTCCTTGTTGACGCCATCGAGTTCCTGCGCCCTGCCTGCCGACTGATCGCGCCTGGCCTGGTCGATACACCGCCGGTCCGCCTTCAACATGCCCCAGCGCTCACGCAAGGCACCGCGGAACTGCTGCCACTTCCCTGCGATGCGCTGACGATTCATTTCGGCAATGCTCCGTCTCTGGTATGGACTTGATCGCCGGTTACAGCGGGCGACGGCCCTGGATGACCCGGACCAGGATCACCACAACAGCGATCACCAGCAGGACGTGGATGAACCCGCCCATGGTGTAAGCCGAGACAAAACCCAGGAGCCACAGGATGAGCAGAACAACAGCAATGGTATACAGCATGATTATATTCCTTTTAAATCAATTGGTTATCAGATTGCGCGAATCGCGCCATCGACGATCTTGACGCGATCACCATTGCGCCAGGACGGCGGATTCACTTCGTTGATCACGCGTGTCGAACCGTTATCCAGGCGAATCGTGATGTCGTAGCTTTTCGAAGCCTTCACCCGCTTCTCGACTTCGTTGCCGGCTACTGCACCGCCGACTGCGCCGACCACGGTCGCAATCTGTTTGCCGGTGCCGCCGCCGACCTGGTGGCCAAGCACGCCGCCCACGATCGCGCCACCGGCTGCGCCGAGACCAGAGCCTTCGCCTTTAGCCGAGACTTCACGCACGGATTCAATTGCTCCGCAGTCGATGCATTTCGCGACGGGCGCGGTGCTCGCCACATGAGTCTTCGGTTTCGCGGTACCGGACTGCGCAGCGGGTTGCGCGGTTTTTTTCGCAGTCTTGTCCATTTCAATTTCGCTGGTACTGCCGATCGAGGTCGGGATCCAGCCCATGATCGCCGCGAAGCCGGCGGCGCAGAACAGGATCACGGCGATACCGGCGACCCATGCCAGCGGATGGGGAGACTGACCGGTTTTGATGATTTGCGTAGCCATGTGTATTTCCTCGATTGTGTGTTGCATGGAGCGCCGGCCCCGGAACGGAAGACGACGCAGTTCATTGATGATTGCAGCAATTGTCCGCGCGGCAGGCAATGAACTCTGTACGAAAGCGCACATACCAGGAAATATTCCCGCGCTAGTCTCTACGCCATGCCCGCTATCAAAGCTCCCGCCTTTACGGCAAACAGCCTGCTTGCCGCGCTGCCGCGCAAGGATTACCTGACCCTCCTACCCGGCCTGGAGCCGGTCACGCTCAAGTTCGGCGAAGTGCTGTACGAATCGGGGCAACCAATCCGGCATGTCTACTTTCCCAATGACTCCCTGGTTTCCCTGCTGGCGCTGGTCGATGACCGCATGACACTGGAAGTCGGCATGGTCGGCAGCGAAGGCATGGTCGGCATTCCACTCGCGCTCGGCATCAGCAACACTCCGGTGCAGGCCCTGGTACAGGACGGCGGCACCGCCATGCGCATGGAAACAGCCCGCTTCCGCCGCGAATTTCCGCGCTGCGCGCCACTGCAGCGGGAACTGCACCGTTATACCCACGCACTGATGACTGCAGTCACGCAAACGGCCATCTGCAACCGATTCCACGTGATCGAAGCACGGCTGGCACGCCGGCTGCTGATGACGCGCGACCGGCTGCGCTCGGACCACTTCCGCATTACCCAGGAATTCCTCGCGCAAATGCTGGGCGTGCGCCGGGTCGGCATCACCAAAGCCGCCCATGCACTGAAAAAACGCGAACTGATCGATTACAGCCGCGGCAACATCGTGATCCTCAACAGGCGCGAGCTGGAAGTCGCGTCGTGCTCCTGCTACGAGCTCGTGCGGGAACAGCCCGAGGGAGTCTGAAGCGTTTTCCGTTCAGGCCGGCGCGCCGTCGGTGGACAAAGCGTCGACACAGGCGCGTGGCAGAAAAATACCCTTGCCCGCATCTTCCACGCCTTCAATGCCGATCACCGGCGGCCCGGATTTGACGGTGCCGAAAATCGTCGCAAAAGAAACATCGGCGGCATCGCGTCCGGTACCAAGACGGATCAGTCCCGTCGGCAACACCATGCCGGTCGGATCAAACAGGTACCAGCGGCCGCCAAGGAAAGTCTCCACGTAGGCATGAAAATCCGGCGGCCCGAAAGACGGATCCGAACCGTAATCGATACCGGTGGCAAAACGCGCCGGAATGTTGACGGCCCGGCACAGCGCAATCATCAGATGGGCAAAATCGCGGCAGACGCCGACCTGCTCAACCACGGTATCGATGGCCGAAGTCGTCGCATTGGAGCTGCCGGATACAAACCGGGTGCGGCGCTGCACCCAGTCCTGGATTGCCCGCACCCGCCAGTACCCCTGCGGCAAGCGGCCGAACTCGTTGGCCGCGAACTGGCGCAAGCGGTCGGACTGGCAATAACGGCTCGGGTAGATATAAGCCAGAGCCTCGGGAGGCAATTCCGCAATCGGTACTTCACCGACACTTTCGGGCGCCGCGATGTAGTGCACGATATCGACGACAGCGTCATAACGCACCGTCAGCGGTCCAGGCATCGCACGCAACCGCGCATAACGGTTGCCATGCACTGGATCAGTGAAAAGCGACACATCGACGGGTTGACTGACCTGGAGGTTTTCCATGACCAGCGACTGGCACTGCGTCTGCGCAGCATGGATGTTGAATATGAAATCACTGACATGGCCGATGATTTCGTATTGCAGCTCAATAAATATTTTCAGCCGTACCATGCCTAACTTCACTTTCTCTCGATTACGGTTCCCGCAACTGCGGCACCAATGAATGCGCCGGCAACGCCGGCGCATGGTCCATCTGCTGCAAACAACGGTGCAACTGGCCTGCCGTTATTTATCCGCTCTTACTTGTCTTTGCCGACCTGGTTTCCGATCACGCCACCGACCGCAGCACCGCCGACAGTACCGACCGCACTGCCGCCGGTAAGCACTGCTCCACCTACCGCACCGACACCGGCGCCGATTGCAGTGCTTTTATCGCGATCCGACATCCCGGCACAGCCACCCAGGCCGAGCAGGGCGGTGATAACCAGCGCACTGACTGCAAATTGTTTTGTCGATTTCATTGCGTATACCTCTTTTGAACCATTAAATGACTGGAAGTTCTCGACTCGCTACAACGGCTTACGACTTGCCGAATTGCGCTTTTGCCTTGGCGAGGCAGCTGTCTTTGGCATCGCTCGCAAATGCATCACATTTTTCCTTGGCTACGGCGTATTCAGCGTCACGCTTGTCCACCACTGCATCCTTTTTCGCATCTGCCGACTTTTGGTCCGCCTTGGTATGCGCCTTGGCCGATTTCTCGTTGGCCACTTTGTTCGCTTCGGCGGTCTTCATCTGCGCCTTGGCATCAGCCTTGGCGGTTGTCGCGGCTGCCTTCGCCTCTTTCACGCAAATGTCTTTTTCATTGCCGGCCTTGTCGTCGCACTTTTCCTTGGCTACCGAATAATCGGCATCGGCCTTGGCAACGCGCACATCGTAATCCGCTTTCAGGCTCGGTTTATTGCGGGCATCAAGCTCGGCTTTGGCCACCTTTTCCTTGCCCTTGGCTTCGGCCATACACACATCTTTCACATTGGCCGCAAACGAGCCACAGGCTTTGCTCGCCGACTTGTACTCGTCGGTGATGGCCGTCTTCTGGGTTTTGTATGCGTCTTTGGTCATGGTTTGCGCCATTGCACCGGCACTGAAAGCAAAGCTGATCGCAACCGCAATCGCGCTGATATTGAATTTTTTCATGGTTATTCCTTTGGTCATCGTGGAACTGCTGCAACATTAACGTTCAGGCGGAAGCATTTCGCGTTCCGCAGCCCTGTCACACAGGGCGCCCGTCTTACTTCTGGTTTTCTTGCCAGTCGTTCAATTGCTTCTCCGCCTCGTCCTTCGAGATCCCGTATGCCTCCTGGATCTTTCCGGCGAGTTGATCGCGCTTGCCGGCAATCACGTCCAGCTGATCGTCTGTGAGCTTGCCCCACTGTTGCTTGACATTGCCTTTTATCTGCCTCCAGTTACCTTCGATGCGATCCCAGTTCATGTTGATTTCCTTGATTGGTTGGTCATCGGATCCGGTCACAACAACCGGTTTCAGTAGTGTTTTTCCAGTGAAGCCATGATCCCCCGCGCACAGATTCCGTTCCGTACGTCGCCCCACACATAAGGCATTATTTTCAGCGTTATTTTTTGATATTCAATTGATTGGCGACACTTTGCGTGCCCTCAACGGCACGCGTAACCATCAGTGCACGGTCAATCTGCGCCTGGCTGTCGACAAAACCGCTGAGCTGGACTTCGCCCTTGCTCGTCACGACGGCAATATCCGCGCTTTTGACGGCGGGATCGGAAAGCAGCGCGGACTTGACCCGGGTGGTAACGATGCTGTCATCCACTTTATTGCCTACGCTCACCTTGCCGTCACGCAGGGTCATGCCGCTTTCAGTGCCCTTGACACCTTCCACAGTGCGTGCAACGGCAATGGCGTGATCCATCTGGAACTGGCTGTCAACAAAGCCGCTGAGCAGAACCACGCCCTTGCGCGTTTCCACCTTGATGTCGAATGGTTTGATTTCCTGGTCGCCCAGCAGCGCTGATTTCACCTTGGCCGTCACCACGGTGTCATCAATTTCGGTGCCGACTGTCGTTGTGGCCGGCGCTACAGCCGCAACCGGCTCCTGACGATTGCAACCGGTAACCAGCAGGACTGTGCCGGCGGCAAGCGCCACGCCTAAGGCCAGTTGATAAGGACGGATGTTCATTTGAATGTTCTCCTGTTTGCGCGCCGGCGTTATCACGGAAAACGGCGGCAGCACTTGTGGGCTCTACCCGCAATACAGGCACTATCCCCCGGATCCCGGCGTCTTTCCGTGCGCTGTCGTACATAGAGAAATAGTGCGGGAGAAAATTTTCGAGGCCTAACGGCCGAGCAATTCTCCGGCTGGCTTCAGCGAATCGACACGATCACAGATCACCTTGGCAATCGCAAGCAGGGGCGCACCAAGCAGCAAACCCGCAACACCCCACAACCAGCCGAAAAACAACAGCGCAATAAACAACACCGCGGCATTCACTCGTGCAAACCGGCTTTGCAGCCAGGTCGTGAACACCAGTCCGATCACGCTCGCGACCAGCAGCGATACGCCGGCAACCATCAGCGCCTGCAGCAAAGTGCCAAACTGCAGGAATCCGGCTACACCCGCGGCAATCGCCACTAGCACCGGCCCTAGATAGGGCACAAAATGCAGCACCCCGGCGGCAACACCCCAGATACCCGGCTGCTCGATGCCCATCGCCCAGAACGCAAGCCATGTGGCAACAGCGATCAGCGCATTCGATGCCAGCGTCACAAACAGATAACGCTGCACCTGCACATCGATCTCCTCGAGGATGCGCAAGGCTTCTTTTTTCCGTGTCAGCGAAGAGCCGACGAATTGCAGCAGCTTGCGGCGGAAATGGTCGCCGGAAGCCAGCAGAAAATAAGCCAGCAGAAACACGATTGGCGTTTGCGCCACAACGGATATCAGCAGCGCCGATTGAACACGCGCATAGTCACTCAGCCACGAAGCAGCCGGCGCCGGTACCGGTGTCGCGCGCGCGCCCGGCTTGCGCGCCGCATCGGTGGCAGCACCCTGCAGTTCGTCAGCAGCCGCCTGCACGTTTTGCAGCGCAGCAGGCACGGCGCCTTGAGCAAAATCCGGGTTATGGCGCAACTTTCGCGCAGCATCCGGAAGTTTCTCCAGCATGGCCACGGCCTCATCGCTCAACGCATAGGAAATCCACGAAGCACCTCCCGCCAGCACTCCGAGCACCAGCGCCGCGGCGACGGCGCGCGGGATGCGAAATGCCTGCAGCCAATCGACCATCGGTCGCAGCGCATAACTGGCCAGGATGCCGATCAGCAACGGCACAAAAAACGCACGCGCAAAATAGAGTGCGGCAATCAGGGCTATGACTGCCAGCACGGTCAACGCAATGCTGATGCGCAAATAGCGACGGGCGCGAATTTCGCGCCCGGTCGCCTCTGTCTCCGGCACAAGGTCCTGCCCGGCAGTCGCCGCCGCGGGTTGCGCGGTGACGGCGGAACTGCCGGCGTTATCCACCGGCATGTTTGTTACTTCAGCCGCATGTCGTTCTTGACGGAGGTGACTCCGCCAACAGTACGCGTAACTGCGATTGCCTTGTTGATGTCCGCCTGCGAACTGACGAAGCCGCTCAGCTGCACAACACCTTTGTACGTCTCGACATTGATTTCAGCAGACTTCAGCGTCGGTTCGTTGAATATCGCAGCCTTGGTTTTGGTGGTGATTACTGCGTCATCGACATACTCACCCGCGCCTTCGTTTTTGGATGAAGTTGCGCAACCCACCATGCCCGCCAGCAGGGCAACGGCAAAAAATACAGAAATGCGTTTAAAAATTTTCATGATCAGGTTCTCCAGGTAATTAAAAATTGCTTCGGACTTGCAGGCCGGCAATTGCCAGCGGGCAAACTCACCTCAGGCAACAGGCCGACAGGGCCTATCGCGAACCAGTGACGGTTTTGCTGCCTTTCATTTCAACGTCGACACGGCGGTCAGGCTGCAGACAGGCGATAACTCTGGCGCTTTTCGCACCCCGGCAATCCCCCGGCTTGGTCACCGGTTGTGTCTCGCCCTTGCCTACCGCATCAATGCGGCCGGCCTGGACATTTTTGCTCACCAGATAATCCTTCACCGTATTAGCGCGGCGTTCTGAGAGTTTCTGGTTATAGGCCTTGCTGCCAAAACGGTCGGTATGACCGGTGGCGACAATGGTTTCGTAGGTCACTCCCTCAAGCTGGCTCACCAGTCCGTCCAGCATCACTTTGCCCTCGGGCTTCAGCGCTGACTTGTCGAAGGCAAACAGCGCATCGCCCGAAAAGCTGATTTTTTGCGGCATCGGCTTCGCCGGTACCACCGCAGGCGCCGTCGCTGCAACCACAGCCGGCTTCACCACCGGTGCCGCGGCAACGGGTTTGTCCACCGGATCGCAGCGCTCAACAGCGCGTGCCGGCGTCCAGTCGCTGGTGTGCCAGCACAGGCCGGTGCCGCTCATGACAATGCTGTTGTCGATGGCATCCACCAGGTAACCCTGGTTCTTGCTGTCCGCGCCCTGCACCATCGCCGGCAACAGCAGCATTGCCGTAATTGCAGCGACCATCGGCTTCATTATCATTTGCATTGCACTGACCCCAGGTAAATGGTTCCGGAGAAAATCCGGAACTGCGGCAAAAAATGTGTCTTGATGGAAACGGAGGATAGACAGCGTTATACGATCCATCTGTACGCTGTCGCACGAACGGTCAAAACAGATACTGCTGCCATTCCGCCATGCAGACCATTACGGGATTCCTTTTGTGCGCTACCGCACTTATATGACCCTGATACCGGATATGGGCGTATGCTGGCTTTCCACATTACTTGACCTCAGCGTTGACCCATCCCGTTGCAGAACGGACCCGCGAGGCAGAAAGCAGCGCCTGCATGCCCAGCCCCCACCATCCCGAGCAGAACCATCTGCTCGCTGTACTGCCCGCAATCGATTACGAGCGTCTGCTGCCGCAACTGGAACTCATTCCGCTGCCTCTCGGTTTGGCCGTCTACGAATCCGGACGTGATCAGGGTTATGTGTATTTCCCCACCACCAGCATCGTGTCCATGCTCTACGTCATGGAAGACGGCTCATCGGCTGAAATCGCGGTGGTCGGCAACGAAGGCCTGGTCGGTATCGCGCTGTTCATGGGCGGTGAAACCACATCAAGCCGCGCAGTCGTACAAAGCGCCGGCTTCGGTTACCGGCTGAAAGCCGCTGCCCTGAAAAAAGAGTTCGAGCGCGGTGGCGAATTGCAACATCTGCTGCTGCGTTACACGCAGGCCCTGATCACGCAAATGGCGCAGACCGCCGTCTGCAACCGGCATCACTCACTCGAACAGCAATTGTGCCGCTGGCTGCTGCTGAGCCTGGACCGGTTGTCCTCGAATGAACTGAAAATGACCCAGGAACTGATCGCCAACATGCTCGGCGTGCGCCGCGAAGGCGTCACCGAAGCCGCAGGACAGCTGCAGAAAGACGGGCTGATCGAATACAGTCGCGGCCACATCAAGGTCCTTGACCGGCCGGCGCTGGAAAAGCGGGTCTGCGAGTGTTACTCAGTGGTCAAAAGGGAAATGGACCGCTTGCTGCCCCAGACACGCACAGGTGATCCCGCAACCGGTTCAGGCCACAGCAAGCACTGAGAGCAACCGGCCTATTTGTCCGGCTGTGGCGTGATGCGCAGATAAGGTTTGATCACTTTGTAACCCTTCGGGAATTTCTTTTTCAACACCTCAGAGTCGGTCAGTGACGGCACGATGATTACATCCTCGCCGTTCTGCCAGTTCACCGGCGTCGCCACGCTGTACTTGTCGGTGAGTTGCAATGAATCGATCACGCGCAGGATTTCATTGAAATTGCGGCCGGTGCTGGCGGGATAGGTAATCGTCGCGCGGATTTTCTTTTTCGGATCGATGATGAACACCGAGCGTACCGTCAGCGTGTCGTTCGCATTGGGATGAATCATGTCGTAGAGATTCGCCACCTTGCGATCAGGGTCACCGAGGATGGGGAAATCAACCTTGGTGCTTTGGGTTTCGTCGATGTCACCCACCCACTTTTTATGTGAATCCACGTCATCGACGCTGACTGCCAGCACTTTGACATGGCGTTTGGCGAATTCGCTCTTGAGTTTGGCCGTGGCCCCCAGTTCGGTGGTGCATACCGGCGTGAAATCCTTGGGATGTGAAAACAGCACGCCCCACTGCTCGCCCAGCCATTGGTGGAAATGGATCGGGCCGGCGGTTGAATCCTGGGTGAAATCAGGGGCGATGTCGCCCAAACGCAATGTGCTCATGAAGGTCTCCTTGTAATACGGTCATTCAGCTTATGCCGCCGGCAACAGAACCAGAAGGAACAAAAAGCAATATCCATCGCCTGACTTCCTATATGGGACAGCGACAGACCGGATTTGACACCGAAATTTTTATAACACATTGTTTTTAAAAGATTTTATTGCCAGCCACAGCACAAAAAATGAGCAGGCGGCGAGCCAAGTGCAGCGCTTTCCTGTATCATCCATCTCCCCCCGATGCGCCAGCCTGATTTGGGTCTTATTTGGGTAACTGACTGGGCCGGCGCTGATCCAACTGACTGCAAAGAGAGGCTTCTGAAATGCAAGCAATTCTGGATTATTTGGCAAACAGCGGCGAACAACTGGATTCGGAAATCGCCGCAGCGACCGGTCTCTCCGTGGCGACCGTGCGTGCGCGCGCCACCGACCTGCACGCCAAGGGTGCCATCATGGTGTGCCGCTCGATTCGCTACAAAGACGGCAAGGAAGTCGAAGCCATGTTGTGCCGCATCTCCGGCTACATCCCGCCCGCAGCACCCGGCCGCAAATCCAAAGCGCAAATGCCGCCGAAAAGCACCGCAACGATCGACTGATCACTGCGCTGTTCTGATCGCGAAAAAAAGCCCGCTGAGGTCAGCGGGCTTTTTGTTTGCGGTGCTGCCATTCAATCGCCGCGGATCTTCGCCTCGCGAATCACCTTCGCATATTTCACCAGATCAGACTGCACCAGCTTGTCCATGGCCTCGGGCGAATCCGGCTGCAGGTCATAGCCCTGGTCGATCAGCCGCTTCGAAACCGCCGGCAGCGTCACCACCTTCCTCACGTCGGCGTTGACCTTGCGCAGGATCGGTTTCTGCACACCCGCCGGCGCCACCATGCCGACCCAGGTTTCGACGATGACACCGGGCAGGGTTTCATTCAGCGTCGGCAAATCAGGCGCCAGCGACGAACGTTTGGTGCTGGCGATGGCCAGCACCCGCACCCGGCCCGCTTTCTCATATACCCGCACCGAAGCCAGGCTGGCAAAACCCATTCCCACTTCGCCGGTAAGAATCGCCGCCATCGCCGGATTGCCGCCCTTGTAAGGCACATGCGTGATATCGACTTTTGCCGCGAGCTTCAGCATTTCACCGGCGATGTTGCTGGTCGTGCCGTTGCCGGTCGTGCTGTAAGCCAGCTTTGAGCTTTTCGCCAGCGCGATCAGTTCCTTGACGGATTTCGCCGGCAGCGAGTTGTTCACTGCCAGTGCTGTAGGCAGATCGGCGATCTTGATGACGCCGGCCAGCTGTTTGCCGACATCCAGCCGGTTGAGCAGCACCAGGTTCGGCGCGAGGTTGGCGTTGATCATCAGCATCGTGTATCCGTCGGCAGGCGCCTTGGCCACCATTTCCGTGCCGAGGAAAACGCCGGCGCCGGGCCGGTTATCGACCACCACAGACTGCCCCCACATCGGCGTCAGCTCCAGCGCCACCGCGCGCGCCATGATGTCCAGTCCGCCGCCCGGCGACGCAGGAACCACCAGCCGCACCGACTTGACCGGATAGTCCTGAGCCGGTGCAGCGCCTGCTGCCAACGCACAGCCCATCAAGCATGCCGCGGCGAACTGCGGCTTCAGATATTGTTTCATTGCCATTCTCCCCAACATTCTATTTAACTTTTTTCTCCAGCCACCGCTGAAAATACGCCGCAATCTCAAGGTTGTTCTTCTCCAGCATCATCATGTGCCCGTTGCCACGTATGCCGACATCGGCCAGCCGCACAAAATCGTGTTCCACGCCGGCCTGCTTCAGGAACAGCGACGTGCAGTGATCGTATGGCGCGTGATACGAGGCCTCGGCGGTCACGATCAGGATCGGGATGTTTTTCAGGTTGGGCAGCTGTCGCGCCGGCTCGGCCTGCAGCCAGCAATGCACCAGCCCCGGGCCATCCGCTACCTCCTGACGTACGAACTTCAGTGCATCGGCGGATGCCACGGCCGGCGAGAACATCAACGGACCGCGGGTGATGCCCCAGGGCCGCGTGATCCTGTCTTCCTCGAAATAATCCGGCGGCCCCTTGAATTTCATTTCCCATACCGGCGCACCATTGGGCTCCACCGCAAGAATGCCACGCACCAGTTTCGGCCGCGCATCGGCAATGGTCCAGCCCAGCGGCCCGCCCTGGGAATGCGTCAGCAGCACTGCCGGGCCGATGCGGTCGAGCAGTTCACTGCCCGCTTCGCGCAACAGCGCTTCGATGCTGCTGATGTCTTCCATGCCCTCGACTTGGGAGGCATAAAACTGGTCGAAGGCCGCATCACCGGCAACACCGCTGCCGGGCCATTGCGTATGCAGCTTCGCCTGCGGCCAGTGTCCGGCATTCTCCGGTGCGGAAAACCGCCGCTCGGTGATCGCCGTGCCACGGTGCACCGACGGACCGTAGCTGCGCGGAAAATAACCCGAGCGCCCGCGCCCCGGCTGATCCACCACGTACACCGCGTAATCCTGTGCGAGAAAATAATCCGCCCAGCCGCGACGCCCGTCCGGTGTACCGAGGAAGTTGACGCCGGTCTGACCGCCACCGTGGATCATCACAATTGGATAGGGAAAGCGCTGATTGGCCGGGATCTGGTACTGCACGTACATCTGGCCCGCCATCGTGTCATCGTCCTTGCGATAACGGCCGCCCGTGAAAAAACAGCCCTGGTCGGCGATCTCAAGGGGGCGTTTTGCATCAAACAAGGTGTCGTCTGCTGCCATGCCGGATTCTCGTAAAAATTTTGGGGAAGTGCCTGGAACAACGGCCCGTCTAGCTGCGGGCGATGGATGCGGAAAGTTTAAACCGCTTGCAGTGATGGACGGTGAGCAAGTCCGCGATGCGAAAAAAGGTTCAGGCAGGGTACCCGGCGCACCGGCATCACAAACCCTAAATCGTTGTTTTTCTTTGATTACCGGCCTTGCTTACACAACGTTGATCTGCATCAACAGCACACCGCATCCGGCAATCGACAATCCAAGAAACACACCGATCTGGAATCTGCCTTGAACCTGCTCAACACCAAAGAACGTTATGGCGCTCTGTCCATTACCATGCATTGGTTGATGCTGCTGCTGCTGATTGCCGTCTATGTCTGCGCCGACTTGCGCGACATTTTTCCCCGGGGCAGCTACCTGCGCGAGAGCATGAAAGTCTGGCACAACGAACTGGGCCTGCTGGTGTTTGCGCTGGTCTGGCTGCGCCTGGCCCTGCACCTGTTCAGCCTCAGCCCCGCAATCCAGCCGCCATCTGCCGGCTGGCAGATCAATGCCGCAAAACTGATGCATTTCGCACTGTATGCGCTGATGATCGGCGCACCATTACTGGGCTGGCTTACCCTGAGTGCCGCCGGCAAACCGATACTCTTCTTCGGTTACGAACTGCCGGCGCTGCTGGGCCCCGACAGAGCTCTTGGAAAAACAATCAAGGAAGTGCACGAAACGGCCGGCTCGGCGGGTTATGTACTGATCGGCGCACACGCACTCGCTGCACTGTTCCACCACTACATCGTCAAGGACAACACGCTGCTGCGGATGCTGCCACGGCGCAATGCCCGCTCTGGCGCGCGTACGTTGGATCGCTAACTCTCCTGCGCCTCTGCCACCCGCATGGTCCGGTTCCTTCCTGCACCCTTGGCTTCATAAAGCGCCACATCTGCGCGCTTTAATGCGTTCTCTGCGGCAACATCCTCCGCCAGCAGCGTCGCGACACCCGCACTGACTGTATAGGTAATGGTGTCATCGCCTTCGGTCACGCCCTGTGCAGCGACATTCAGACGCATCCGTTCTGCCAGCAGGAAGGCGCCATCGCTGTCCGTATCGGGCAGCATCACGGCAAATTCCTCGCCGCCGATACGCGCGAACAGATCAGTCTGGCGCAACACGGCGTAGGCACTGGCACACAGGTTTTTCAGCACCCGGTCGCCGGTCGCATGTCCCCAGCGGTCATTGACGCGCTTGAAATAATCAATGTCCAGCATGATGAAGGACAGCTTGCGTCCGAAGCGCCGGGCGCGAACGAACTCTTGCGTCACCCGCTCAAAAAAATAACGGCGATTGGCAACACCGGTCAGCGGATCTCGCTGCGACAGTTGCTGCAAAGCGGCTTCGGTCTGCTTGCGCACAGTGACATCCCGGAAAAACCATACCCGCCCCAGGTACTGGCGACCCGCACTCCACAACGCCTTTGAATGCCGCTCCAGCGTACGGCCATCCGTCAGTTCGATTTCGCAATAATCCTCAAGCAGCGGATCGGCGTACAGCGCCTGCACCCGCCGCAGAAAATTCTCCTGGTCCTTCACCAGCTTCGTGGCCCGCACCAGCAACGACTGGTCTGCCATGCCCGTCAAATGCCCGCTGTGATCCCCAGGGACTTCCTCCGGCGCAAGGCCCAATACATCGAACAACCGCTGGTTGTGCGAAACGATGACACCCTCATCGTCCACCACGAGGATGCCATCGGGAGAGGCTTCCTGGATTGCCGTGACTAACGACTTCTGGAATTCCTGATCGTCATGCGCCGCATCAGGATCGCGAGTAGGAGACATGTATGGGCCAGCGAATGTGGTGGGTTCACATAGTGTAGCCCGTCGTTCGCACGACAGCAGCATTTCTTCGTGACATGGCTTACGATGCGTCTGCTGACAAACAACATGTCACTTGCCACACAATCCACTACCCCAACACCACCCCAACTCCGGAGAATTCCATGCTGCGCATCTACGGCTCCGCCAACTCCCGCGCCC
The DNA here is from genome assembly GCA_945885345.1 of Bordetella parapertussis. GTDB lineage: Bacteria > Pseudomonadota > Gammaproteobacteria > Burkholderiales > SG8-41. The sequence goes on from CAMCYP010000004.1 coordinate 51,085, forward strand.
TCCGTGTCATCTGGATGGCCGGTGAACTCAAACTGGAATACCACCATGAAGACTGGCTGCCGCGCGCGCCGGAAACGCAGACACCGGCCTACCGCGCGCTGAATGCCAACGGCCGCGTGCCGACCATCGATGACAACGGTTTCATCCTGTCGGAGTCGATGGCAATCAACATCTACCTCGCGCAAAAACACCACAGCCCACTGTGGCCCGCCGACCTGAAACAGCAGGCACTGGTACTGCAGTGGAGCCTGTGGGAAACCGACCGCCTCGACCGCCAGATCGTCGATTACGTACGCCACACCGTGGCACTGCCCGCGGCCGAACGCAAGGCCGACATCGCCGCCGCCAACTGGAAACAGGTCACACCCGCATTCGATGTGCTGGAAACTTCACTCACCGAATCGACCTGGCTGATCGGCGAAACGTTTACCGTCGCCGACGTCAATGTCGCAGGTGCGCTGTATCGTGCGCTGTCGATTGATCTCGGCCAATGGCCGCGCCTCGACCACTGGATGAAGCGTTGCTGGGACCGCCCGGCGGCCAAAGCGGCGCGTGCAATGCGCGAAAAATAACGTCGCCTGCAGCGCAGGCTGCAGCGCCCGAGAAATAATATAAGTATTTGTTTTTATTGAAATTTAAATAATTTCATTGTAATGCGTCGTAACGAATGCATGACGGATGCCGGCTGCTGGCGCGGGCCGGCAGATGGCGTAAGCTGCTGCAGCTGCTCGCGTCGGCCACAACAATAATCCGCCGCGCGACTGCCCATTCAACAACTGTCGGGGGAGCCATGCCGTCACTGCAACGCGTAGTCACGCCGCTTTTCACGTTTATATTTACTTTTCTTTTCTTTGCCGCACTGCCGGCGCAGGCCGCGAATTATCCCGATGCCAGAGAAGGTGACTGGGTTGCACGCGATTTCAAATTCCACAGCGGCGAGGTGATGCCGGAAGTTACGCTGCATTACCGCACCATTGGGTCGCCTTCGAACGAAGCGGTACTGATTCTGCATGGCACGGCGGGTTCGGGCGCGCGCATGCTGACGCGGAATTTTGCCGAAGAACTGTTCGGCCCCGGCCAGCCGCTGGATGCGACAAAATATTTCATCATCCTGCCCGACGCGCTGGGCACCGGAAAATCAACGCGCCCCTCGAGCAGCGGCCTGCGCATGAAATTCCCCAAATACAATTACGATGACATGGTGCAGGCCCAGTACCGGCTGGTCACCGAGGGCCTCAACATCAAACACCTGCGCCTGGTCATCGGTAATTCGATGGGCGGCATGCAGGTCTGGAACTGGGCCACCACCTATCCCGGCATGATGGACATTGCAGTGCCGATGGCCTGTCAGCCGGGTCCGATGTCGGGCCGCAACTGGCTGCTGCGGCGGCTCCTCGCGGAATCCATCCGCAATGATCCGGAATGGAACAACGGCAACTACACCGCGCAGCCACGCAACATGACACGGCTGCTGACTTACTTCTCGGTCGCCACCTCCGGTGGCAGCATCGCAACCTACAACGCGGCGCCGACCTCCGCCCAGGGCGATGCACTGCTCGCAAAACGGCTGGCCGCGCCCTTCCGCAATGATGCCAACGATGTACTGTACCAGTGGGAATCATCAGCCGATTACGATCCTTCGCCGGGACTGGAACGCATCCAGGCCACGGTGCTGGCAATCAATGCCGCGGATGACGAACGCAATCCGCATGAACTCGGCATGATGGAGTCCGCGATGAAGCGCATCAAAAACGGCCGCTACCTGCTGATCCCGCAAAGCGCCGACACGCGCGGCCACAGCACGACCGGCAACGCGAAGTTCTATAAAAGGGAACTCGCCGAGCTGATGGAAAAAGCGCCGCGGCGTTAACCGGGCGCAAACCAAGCCGCTTTCGCCGCGACAGTTTTTCCTACTGCGCTTTCATGCCGATCTGCTTGATCAGCGCAGACAGCTCGGCGTATTCGTCGGCCTGCATTTTCGCGAAATGTTCGGGTGAACCGAAACCCGGCACCGCGCCCTGCAGCGCGAATTTCCTGCGCATGTCGTCTTCCTGCAGGATTTTCACGGTGTCGGCATTGAGTCTGTTGATGATCGCCCTGGGCACGCGCTTGGGCGCAATGAGGCCGAACCATGATTCGCTGTGATAAGCCGGGAATCCCGACTCGGCCGCCGTCGGCACATCGGGCAGCGCTTCGGCGCGTTTGTTGCCACCAACCGCCAGTGCGCGCAGCTGCCCGGCTTTGATCACGCCCATGATCGCAGGCAGTGGATAGACATAAAACTGGATGGTGCCGGAGTTCAATGCGATGCGGCTGTCGGGACCCTGCCGGAACGGGACGTGCACCACATCGATGCCGGCCTTGGCGGCAAACAGTGCGCCGGCCAGGTGCGAGGAACTGCCGACACCAGCCGATCCATAGTTGAGCTTGCCGGGGCTGGCTTTCGCCAGCGCGATCAGTTCGGGAATGTTTTTAGCGTTGACACCGTTGCCGAGCACGATGACATTGTGCGTGAATGCGACCAGCGAAATCGCCGCGAAGTCTTTCAGCGGATCGTAGACTTTCTTTTCACGGATCAGCACGTTTGACAGATGCGGTTGACCGACCATCGCGATGGTGTAGCCATCGGGGACGGCATCGCGGGTGAGTTCACTGCCGATCAGTCCGCCGGCGCCGGGCCGGTTGTCAACCACCACCTGCTGGCCGTAGGTCTCGGTGAGCCGCTGCGCCAGCAGGCGGCCGAGGACGTCGCTTGCCGCGGCCGGGGTGAACGGCACGATCATGCGGATGGGTTTTGTCGGCCACTTGTTGTTCTCGGCGGCGAAGCCCGGCAGGCTCCCCAGAGCGAACAGCAGTGCTGCAACGATGCCATGATGCAATTGCATGACGTCCTCCTCTTTGGGCTGGAGTCATTGCCGCGGTGTTCAGGGCCCGGCTCCAAGGTTGTGATAGGCGCATGCTAGACGCATGCCGCAGGCGTTACAAGCACCCGGTGACACGCCACGCAGGTGCCGGTATGCGGGTTGGCACGCCCCGGCGTTTGAACCTACAATCATCCACATCGGCAGTCCAAACCAACAATAGCCGCAGATAGAGGAGAAAATGATGCCCGCTTGTGCCTTATGGAAAATGGTTCCGTTGACGGTCGCGCTGTTCGTCACGATGACGGCAGCACACGCCGCCGAGCCCGCCTATCCGACCAAGCCGGTGCGCATCATCGTACCCTACCCGCCTGGTGGCACCACCGACCCGACGGCACGCGCGTTCAGCACCTGGTTCGCCGAAAAATTCGGTACCAGCTTTGTCATCGACAACCGCCCCGGCGCCGGCTCGACACTGGGCCACGGCATCGCCGCCAAAGCCACGCCTGACGGTTACACGCTGGTGCTCGGTACATCCGGCGGGCTGGTGGTCAGTGCGGCCTTCGGCACCAAACTGTCGTACGACCCGGTCCGGGATTTCACGCCCATCGGCATCGGTGTCTATGTACCGTTCCTGATCGTGGTGCATCCGTCGGTACCGGCAAAAAATGTCAAAGAGCTGGTGGAACTCGCCAAGGCCCAGCCGGGCAAGATCAACTTTGCCTCGCCCGGCACCGGCACGCCCAACCACCTCGGCATCGAACTGTTGACATCACTCACCGGCGCGAAATTCACTCATGTGCCGTACAAGGGCGGTGGCGCCGCGACGGTGGATCTGCTCGCAGGCCGGGTGCAGGCAATCTTCGGCGGCGCTGCGCCGTGGCAACCGCACATGGCCACCGGCAAGGTGCGCGCGATCGCCATCGGCCATCCGACACGCCTGGCTTCACTGCCCGACATCCCGGCCATCGCCGAAACCTATCCCGGATTCAACAACACCACCTGGTACGGATTCCTCGGCCCGGCCGGCACGCCGGCGCATGTGGTGAAAAAAATCAATGTCGAGATGAAACGCGCGGTCGAGGACCCCGCCTTCATCAAACATCTCGAATCCATCGGCATGGTGCCGACATCAACCACGCCGCAGGAAATGGCCAACATGATCCGCACCGAACTCGCGCGCTGGAAAAAAGTGGTGGCCGAAGCCGGCATCAAGCCGGAATGAGTCCCGCACCCGGCGCCGAGTAAAATATAATTTATAATCAATAAGTTAAATAAACAACAATAAAAGCCTTGACAGTTATTGCCTAGGCAATATAATTCGTTCCGTCACTTGCACAGCCGACAGGAACACCGCGATGGGCGATATCTACGATCCGAAGACCTTCGAGCCGACCAGCAGCATCGGCTATCTGGTCAATCGCGTACGCACGTCGCTGTTCAATGCCATAGACCAGGAACTGGCACCGCTCGAAGTCACCTCCGCGCAATACATCATCATGGCGCAGCTGTTCTACGGCATGGCCGAATCGCCGTCGCAACTGTGCCAGAGCATTTCGTATGACCCGGGTGCAATGACGCGCATGATCGATCGCCTTGAAGCCAAAGGAGTGATCCGCCGTGTACGCCACCCGCAGGATCGCCGTGCTCTCACGCTCGAACTGACAGATGAAGGCAAGGCAGTATTTCCGAAGATGCGGGTCAGCGTGATCCATGTGATGAACCGTTTCCTGAATGGCTTTACCAAGTCCGAGGCGCGGCAGCTTGAAGGCCTGCTGCAGCGCGTACTCGCCAACGCCTGAACGGTCTTTTTTTTGAGTCAATAGTTGCCTAGGCATATTCAGCCCCGACAATGAATACACCGAGGAAATTCAGCATGAACATCCGCTCCGGCATGACAGCCGGCCTGCTGCTCGCCGCAACACTGCTCGGCGGCTGCGCCAGCATGGCTGGACTGGAGACCCAGGCGTCGCCGACAGACCCCAACCGGCTCGCCGCCGGACAATCACTCGCAAACACGGCGTTGTCCTCCGCAGCATGGCCGCGCACTGATTGGTGGACGCGTTTTCGCGACCCCCAGCTTGATCGCCTGATGGATGAAGCCCTCGCCGGCAATCCGACGCTGCGCGTGGCCGCTGCACGCGCACGCAAGGCGCTTGCCCTGGCTCAGACCACGCAGGCAGCGCTGTATCCTCAGGTGAACGGCGACACGGCCATCACGCGTCAGCGTTTCCCCGAACATGGCCTGGTACCGCCGCCCTATGGCGGTACCTGGAAAACCCAGGCGCAGCTCGAAGCCACGCTCAGCTACGACCTCGACCTGTGGGGCGGCAACCAGGCCGCATACGACAGCGCTCTGGGCGCAGCCAAAGCCGCCGAAATCGATGCCTTCGCCGCACGGCTGGCATTGTCGGTCAACATTGCGCAAACCTATGTGCAGCTTGAACAGGCGTACCTGCAGCTGGATGTGGCGAACAAAACGCTCGCAGACCGCGAGCAGGTCCACAAGCTCACGCTGGATCGCTTCAATGCCGGGATTGATTCACAACTCGCAGTGAAACAGACCGAAGCGGGCCTGCCTGCGGCGCGCGAACAGATCGCGCGCTTGCAGGAAATCATCGGCCTCACGCGCAATCAGCTCGCGGCACTGGCAGGCCAGGGCCCGGACCGCGGGCTGGCGCTGGCGCGTCCCGCACTGACTGCGCCGGCCGATCCCGCGGTGCCCGCCAGCCTGCCCGCCGATCTGCTCGGACATCGTCCGGATGTCGTTGCGCAACGCTGGCGCGTGGAAGCTGCGCGCCAGGACATCGATGTTGCAAAAGCGCAGTTTTATCCGAATGTGAACCTCGCCGCCTTCATCGGCTTCCAGAGCATCGGTCTTTCGGAATTCCTCAAGGCCGGAAGCCGCACGCTCGGCGCCGGCCCGGCGATCACGCTGCCGGTTTTCGACGGCGGGCGGCTGCGCGGCCACCTCGCCGGCAAGAATGCCGACTATGACACGGCCGTCGAAACCTACAACCAGACGCTCATCGAAGCACTGCACGATGTCGTCGATCAGCTCACGTCCTTCCGCAGCCTGACGGAACAGCACCGGCAGCAGGTGCTGGCACAGGCCACCGCACAGGATGCGTATGACCTAGCGGTGCTGCGCTTCCGCGAAGGCGTCGGCAGCTATCTCGAAGTGCTGGCGGCCGAATCGCAGCTGCTGAACCAGCAGGCCCTCGCCGTCGATCTGCGCGCCCGCGACATGAGTCTGTCGATCAATCTGGCTCGCGCGCTGGGCGGCGGCCTTGAAGACACGGCCGTGCCGTCAGCAGCCGTCGCGAAATCACCCGAGTAAGCGATATCCCATCAATACCCGAACACTGCACGCGCACCGGAGACCCATCATGGACAATTCAACAGACACCAACACCCAAACCAACGGCAACGGCAGCCGGCGCAAAAAACTCATCATCGCCGTGCTTGGTGCATTTGCACTGGCCGGCATCGCCTGCGGCGTGTACTGGACAACGGTCGCGCAGTACGTCGAATACACCGACAACGCATATGTCAACGGCGATGAAATCCAGATCACCCCGCAGGTAGCCGGCACGGTCACTATGATCGGGGCCGACGATACGCAATTCGTGAACGCAGGCCAGGTGCTGGTGCAACTCGATCAGGCCGACGCCGAAGTCGCGTTGCAACGCGCCGAAAGCCAGCTCGCCCGTGCTGTGCGCAGCGTGCGCAACCTGTACGCCACCAGCGCGCAGCAGCAGGCCAGCCTGCAGGCACGCGAATCCGACCTCGCCAAGGCAGAGCAGGACGTGGCGCGACGCGAACGGCTCGCCAGTTCGGGGGCAATCTCGAAAGAAGAAGTGCAGCACGCGCGTGATGCAGTGCAGGTCGCGCAGTCGGCGCTGGCTGCTGCGCGCCAGCAGGCGGTCGCAACCTCCGCGCTGGTTGACCACACCACGATTGAAAAGCACCCTGAAGTGCAAAGTGCGGCCGCTGCCGTCAAGGACGCCTGGCTCGCCAATGCGCGCACCGCGCTGCCGGCGCCAGTGGCCGGCTTCGTCGCCAAGCGCGGTGTGCAGCTTGGCCAGCGCGTCAGTCCCGGAGCACCGCTGATGGCGGTAATCCCGCTGGACAAGGTGTGGGTCGATGCCAACTTCAAGGAACCCCAGCTCGCGGGTATCCGCATCGGCCAGCCGGCGACCCTCAGAGCCGATGTATACGGCAGCAAGGTGAAATACCACGGCCGCGTCACCGGCATCGGTGCCGGCACCGGCGGCGCCTTCGCACTGCTGCCGGCACAGAACGCCTCGGGCAACTGGATCAAGATCGTGCAGCGCGTGCCGGTGCGCATCGAACTCGATGCGCAGGAACTCGCCGCGCATCCGCTGCAGATTGGCCTGTCGATGCAGGTCGACATCGACACCCATGATCGCAGCAGCCCACGCCTGCCGCAGATTGCCGGTGCACCCGCCGCCCACCGCACCGATGTATTCAATGTGCTGGATGACCTTGCCAAACAGCGCGTGGAGGAAGTCATTGCAGCCAACACCGGAACAGCGGCCCGGCAGATTGCACAGCATCACGGCACTGCCGGCACCAAACACCTGTAATCGACAAGGCTTACCGCCATGGCTGCCGCTCCCGCAGGAAGCAACGCCTTACCGATCAAGCCACTGCAGGGCAGTGCACTGGTCATCGGCACCATCGCATTGTCACTGGCCACGTTCATGAACGTGCTCGACACTTCGATCGCGAATGTGTCGCTGTCGGCCATTGCCGGCGACCTCGGCGTGTCACCCGACCAGGGTACCTGGATCATCACCTCTTTCGGTGTCGCCAATGCCGTGTCGCTGCCGCTGACCGGCTGGCTCACGCAACGCATCGGGCAGGTCCGCCTGTTTACGGCATCGGTGCTGCTGTTTGTGATCGCCTCGCTGCTGTGCGGGCTGGCGCCGTCATTTGAAACACTGATCCTGTTCCGCATCATCCAGGGCGCTGTCGCCGGCCCGATGATCCCGCTGTCGCAGACGCTGCTGCTCGCCAGCTACCCGCCGCAAAAAGCCGGTGTCGCGCTCGGAATGTGGTCGATCACGACGCTGGTGGCTCCGGTCGCCGGGCCGCTGCTGGGCGGCTGGATTACCGACAACATTTCGTGGCCGTGGATTTTCTACATCAACATCCCGGTCGGCATCCTCGCGGCGATTTTCGCCTGGGGTATCTACAAGGATCGTGAGTCGCCGCGGCGCAAACTGCCAGTGGACAAAATCGGTCTCGCATTACTGGTGCTGTGGATCGGCGCCTTCCAGATCATGCTCGACAAGGGCAAGGATCTCGACTGGTTCGGTTCGCGCGAGATCGTCGTGCTGGCGCTCGTCGCGGCCGTCGGATTCGCACTGTTCCTGGTATGGGAACTCACCGAAAAACATCCGATCGTTGATCTGCATTTTTTCAAACAGCGCAATTTCTGGGTCGGCACACTGTCACTTTCACTCGCCTACGGGGCCTTTTTCGGCAACCTGGTGCTGCTGCCGCTGTGGTTGCAGCAGTTCATGGGTTACACCGCGACGCAGGCCGGCATGGCACTGGCGCCGGTCGGCCTGCTCGCCATCATACTTACTCCGCTGGTCGGCAGGAATTCACACAAATTCGATCCGCGCATGCTGGCCACGATTTCTTTCGTGACCTTCGCGCTGGTGCTGTGGATGCGTGGCGGATTCAATGTGCAGGCGGATTTCGGTACCATCATGATCCCGACCGTGATCCAGGGCGCGGCGCTGGCGTTTTTCTTCATTCCGCTGATTACGCTGACGCTCGCCGGCCTGCGTCCCGAGCAGATTCCCGCCGCCACCGGCCTGACCAATTTCGTGCGCATCACCGCAGGATCCTTCGGCACATCGATCGCCACCACATGGTGGTTCAACCGTGCCAGCCTGCATCATGAGCAACTTGCCGAACACATCACGCGCTTTGATGCCGGCACCACGCAGGCACTGTCGGGCCTGCAGGCCGGCGGCCTTAGCGCGGAACAGGCGAATGGCATGCTCAACCGGCTGATCGACCAGCAGGCGTTCACCATCGCCGCCACCGACATATTCCGCGTCTCCGCACTGCTGTTCCTGTTGCTGATCGCAATCGTCTGGTTTGCGCGGCCCGCGAAAGGCAATGCCGGGGCGGCGGGCGCAGGTGCGCATTAAAGCGTAACGACTTTATTTCAAAAATCATAACAGCCCAGACAGTACATTCCGGGTTTCACGGCAGCACGCCGCCGCTCATATAAACTACCGCGGCACCGGGACCGCGGCCGATGAACAAAAACCACAGATCAGACATGCGCACCACGGTAGACGCCGTCTACCGTGCGGAATCACGCCGCGTGTTTGCGACATTGGTCCGCCTGCTCGGCGATTTCGACGCGGCCGAGGAAGCGCTGCACGAGGCCTTCCGCGCCGCACTTGAGCAATGGCCGCGCGACGGCGTACCGGAAAACCCGCGCGCATGGCTGGTGTCGGCAGGCCGCTTCAAGGCCATCGACGCCATACGCCGCGATGCACGGGTGGGCGAACTCGACGATGAGGCTGCGGCAAACATCGCCGCACCGGACACGCCTGAGACCGAGGACATCGAGGACGACCGGCTGCGGCTGATATTCACCTGCTGCCATCCGGCGCTGCAGCCCGATGCCCAGGTGGCGCTGACGCTGCGTGAAGTCTGCGGCCTGACCACGGAGGAAATCGCCCGTGCCTTCCTCACCGCGCCGCCGACGCTGGCGCAACGCATCGTACGCGCCAAGAACAAGATCCGCGACGCGAAGATTCCCTATCAGGTGCCCGCGTCGGAGGATCTGCCGGATCGCCTGGACAGTGTGCTGCAGGTGGTCTACCTGGTGTTCAACGAAGGCTACGCCGCCTCCTCGGGCAACACGCTGACCCGACACGACCTGTCGGGCGAAGCAATACGCCTCGCGCGATTGATCACAGGCCTGCTGCCGGATCCGGAAGCCATGGGGCTGCTGGCCTTGATGCTGCTCCATGAATCGCGGCGTGCCGCGCGCGTCCGGTCCTCCGGCGACCTGATCCTGCTCGAAGACCAGGACCGTGCATTGTGGAACCGTGAACAGATCGCGGAAGGCAGTGCGCTGGTGGAACGTGCGCTGGCCACGCGACAGATCGGACCCTATGTGCTGCAGGCGGCGATTTCGGCGGTGCATGCCGAGGCGCCTTCCGCTGCGGCGACCGACTGGACGCAGATCGTCGGACTCTATGACGTGCTGGCACGGCTGAGTCCCTCGCCCATCGTCGCGCTGAATCGTGCCGTGGCCGTGGCCATGCGCGATGGCCCGGCCGCTGGCCTCACACTGGTCGAAGAAATCCTCGCGGGCGGCGAACTCGCCGATTACCGCTTTGCGCATGCGGCGCACGCCGACCTGTGCCGGCGTCTCGGAAAAACTGCAGAAGCGCGCCTGTCCTACCAGCGGGCGCTGGAACTCACCCAGCAGGCGCCGGAACAGCGGTTCCTCGAACGGCGGCTGGCTGAGCTGCCACACTGAGCTGGAAAAATAAGCTACGCACTTCCCGGAACATCTGCGGTCTGTAATAACATCCTGCTTCCACCGTAGTACCAAAGCCCGCCCACAGAGCCCCAATACCTCATGCCACCGATCATTGCCGTTTCCAATCTGACCAAGACTTACGCCTCGGGTTTCCAGGCGCTGAACAACGTCAGCCTCGACATCCGCCACGGCGAAATCTTTGCGCTGCTCGGTCCCAACGGCGCCGGCAAGACCACGCTGATCAGCATCATCTGCGGTATCGTCACAGCAACCGAGGGCAAGGTACTGGCCGACGGGCTCGACATCGTGCGCGACTACCGTGCGGCCCGCTCGCGCATCGGCCTGGTGCCGCAGGAGCTGTCGACCGATGCCTTCGAAACCGTGTGGGCGACGGTCAGTTTCAGCCGCGGGCTGTTCGGACGCGCCCCCGACCCGCAGTACATCGAGAAGTTGCTGCGCGACCTGTCGCTGTGGGACAAGCGCAAGAACCGGATCATGACGCTGTCCGGCGGTATGAAACGGCGGGTGATGATTGCCAAGGCCCTGTCGCATGAGCCGGACATCCTGTTCCTCGATGAACCGACGGCCGGCGTCGATGTGGAACTGCGCCGCGACATGTGGCAGCTGGTGCGCGGTCTGCAGCAGCGCGGCGTGACCATCATCCTGACCACACACTATATTGATGAAGCCGAGGAGATGGCCGACCGCATCGGCGTGATCAGCAAGGGCAAGCTGATCGTGGTCGAGGAAAAAGCCACGCTGATGAAAAAACTCGGCAAGAAACAACTGACGGTCAACCTGCAGACACCGATGGCGGCGATCCCCGCCGAACTGGCCGAATGGGCGCTGGCGCTGAACGCCGGCGGCAAGGAACTCGAATACTCCTTCGATGCGCACAAGGAGCACACGGGGGTTCCCGAACTGCTGCGGCGCCTCAGCGATCTCGGCATCGAATTCAATGACCTGAATACCCGGCAAAGTTCGCTGGAGGATATTTTTGTCAGCCTGGTGCACGAGACAAAATGAGCGCAGAAATGAAAACCAACAATATTCCCGGCTTCAACCGTCACGGCGTATGGGCCATTTTCCGCTTCGAGATGGCGCGCTTCTGGCGCACCGCGGCCCAAAGCATCATCGCACCCGTGATCACCACATCGCTGTATTTCGTGGTGTTCGGCGCCGCCATCGGTTCGCGCATGTCCGGCGTTGACGGCGTACCCTACGGCGCGTTCATCGTACCCGGCCTGATCATGCTGTCGCTGTTTACCGCCAGCCTGTCCAATGCTTCCTTCGGCATTTACTTCCCCAAGTTCACCGGCACCATTTATGAACTGCTGTCGGCGCCGGTATCGCCCTGGGAGATCGTGCTCGCCTACGTCGGCGCTGCAGCCGTGAAATCCATGCTGCTCGGCCTGATCATCCTCGCCACTGCAGCCTTGTTTGTCCCCATCCAGATCCTGCATCCGGTGTGGATGGTCGCCTTCCTGCTGCTGACCGCGATTACCTTCAGCCTGTTCGGATTCATCATCGGCGTCTGGGCCAAAGGATTTGAACAACTGCAGTTCATCCCGATGCTGGTCATTACCCCGCTGACCTTCCTCGGCGGCGCGTTTTATTCGATAGACATGCTGCCGCCGGCCTGGCGCACCGTCAGCCTGTTCAATCCGGTGGTCTACCTGATCAGCGGGTTTCGCTGGAGCTTCTACGGCGCCGCAGATGTCCACGTCGGCGTCAGCCTCGCGGCAACGCTGGGATTTTTCCTCGCCTGCATGGCCGGGGTGACCTGGATATTCAAGACCGGATACCGGCTCAAAAGCTGAACCGGCGCCGGCGCCCTGCGCTGGCCGCAAAAAAATATACCGGCCATTGTCGAAAAGGCCGGAAACCATTCGACTACAGGGCAAGAGCCACCGTGAAATAACGCGGCGCATCCTTAAATTATTGTTTAAATACAAGGAGTTATGTATGCGCTTCATGGTAATGGTCAAGGCCACGCTGGATTCGGAAGCCGGCGCCCTGCCCAGCGAAGCATTGCTGACGGCTATGGGCAAGTACAACGAGGAGCTTGCCAAGGCCGGCATCCTGCTCTCGGGCGAAGGACTGCAACCGAGTTCGAAGGGCGCACGTGTGCAGTTTTCCGGATCGAAGAGAACCGTGGTCGACGGCCCTTTCGCCGAAACCAAGGAACTCGTCGCCGGATTCTGGCTGTGGAAAGTAAAGTCGAAGGAAGAAGCGATCGAATGGGTCAAGCGCTGCCCCAATCCGATGTCGGGCCCCTCTGAAATCGAGATCCGCCAGGTGTTCGAGGCCGAAGACTTCGGCGAGCAGTTCACAGCGGAATTGAAGGCGCAGGCCGAGCGCACGTACAAGCAGGTTTCCGACCACAAATAACGCGGAGAGAACGGGGAGTCTGTCATGCAGAAAATCACGCCCTTCCTGTGGTTCGACAACCAGGCCGAAGAAGCCGTCAATTTTTACGTTTCGACTTTCAGGGACTCCAGCATCGGAACTGTCGCGCGTTACAGTGAAGCCGCCGCCGCGGCCTCAGGACAGCAGGCGGGCTCGGTCATGACCATGGCGTTCAAACTGAACGGACAGGATTTTGTCGCACTGAACGGCGGCCCGCATTTCAAGTTCAGCGAAGCCGTTTCCTTCGTCGTCAACTGCGATTCGCAGAATGAAATCGATCATTTCTGGGAAAAGCTGTCTGCAGGCGGCCCCGTTGAAGCGCAGCAATGCGGCTGGCTGAAGGATCGCTACGGCATCTCGTGGCAGATCGTGCCGACCGCACTGCCCGGGTTGCTGGGCAGGTCGCCGCGCGTGATGCAGGCGCTGCTGCAGATGAAAAAAATCGACATCACCGCGCTGCAAAAAGCCGCCGTTTAAAATCAATCCAGTCCAGGAGACCGCTTTCATGGCCACCGTAAAACCCGTGCCGGACGACATGCACACTGTGACACCGCACCTGATCTGCGCCGGCGCCGCCGATGCGATCGAGTTCTACAAGAAAGCCTTCAACGCCGTGGAAGGCGGCCGCCTGCCCGGCCCGGACGGCAGACTGATGCATGCGCTGATCCGTATCGAAGGTTCGGCCGTGATGCTGGTCGATGAAATGCCGGAATGGGGCGCATTCGGGCCGAAATCGCTGAAAGGTTCTTCGGTCACGATGCACATCTACGTACCCGATGCCGACGCCTTTTTTGCCCGTGCCGTCGCTGCCGGCGCCAAGGTCATCATGCCGCTGGAAAACATGTTCTGGGGCGACCGTTACGGCAAACTCGAGGACCCCTTCGGCCATCATTGGTCGATCGCCACCCACCAGCGCGACCTGTCGCCCGCGGAAATTGCCGAAGCCATGAAAAAACTCGATCCGAGCCGCAAATGATCAAGATCATCGTCATTATTTTTGCCCTGCTGATCGCCGGCATCCTCGCATACGCCGCGACCAAACCCGATGTATTCCAGGTACAGCGCAGCGCCGGCATCAAGGCACCGCCGGAAAAAGTCTATGCGCTGATCAACGACTTCAGACTATGGGCTGCGTGGTCGCCATGGGAGAAAAAAGACCCGGGCATGAAACGCACCTTCAGTGCGATCACCGCTGGCAAGGGCGCCACTTATGCCTGGGACGGCAACAAGGATGTCGGCAAGGGCCGCATGGAAATCACCGAGGCCCTGCCGTCATCACAAATCCGGCTCAGGCTGGATTTCGAAACACCCTTTGCGGCACATAACATCGTCACCTTTACACTGGAGCCGCGCGACGGCGGCACCCAGGTCACCTGGCTGATGCAGGGTCCCGTACCCTATTTCGCAAAAATCATCCATGTGTTCATCAACATGGACCGCATGGTCGGCACGGATTTTGAAACCGGGCTGGCAAACCTCAAAGCCATCGCCGAAAAATAAACCAACGGACCGGAAAACATCATGAAATTCCTGTGCCTGATCTGCGCCGAAAAAGTCATGGAACAAATGCCGGTGGCTGACGCCGACCGCCACTACCAGGAATACGCGGCATTCACTGAAGACATCCGCCGCAGCGGCCATTACATCGGCTGCAACCGGCTGCTGCCCCCCGCTCACGCAACCACGATCCGGGTGCGCAACGGCAAGGTTTCCACGACCGACGGTCCCTGGGTGGAAACCAAGGAACAGCTCGGCGGTTATTACCTGATCGAAGCACGCGACCTTAATGAAGCCATCCGCATCGCGGCAAAAATCCCCGGCGCATCCAAGGGCTGCGTCGAAGTGCGACCGGTCGCCGAAGACGAGCAGACCGTGACTGCGCTGGGTTTTGACAAGGAGCAACGATGAAATACCTGTGCCTGGTGTACCTTGATGAAAAGCGGCTTGATGAACTACCCGATGAGGATTGCGTGGCCTACGATGCCGCGATCCGCGCCAGCGGCCAGTGCCTGGCCTCGGAAGCATTGGAATCGGTGCAGACCGCAACCACCGTGCGTATCCGCAATGACAAGGTCGCGATCACCGACGGTCCCTTCGCCGAAACCAAGGAACAGCTCGCCGGCTTTTACATGATCGATGCCCGCGATCTCAACGATGCCATCCGCATTGCCTCCGGTATTCCGCCTGCACGTGTGGGCTGCATCGAAGTGCGGCCGATCCGCCCGATCCGCGACACTGTCGCCGCAGCACAGCAGCGTAAAAACTAAGGAGACCCGCATGGCCATCTCAAAAAAACCGGCAGCCCGCAAACCCTCAGCAGCAAAACGCCGCACCATCGTACTCGTCGCCACGCGCAAAGGCGCCTGGCTGTTCCACAGTGATGCCGCGCGCAAAACCTGGAAAGCCGACGGCCCGCATTTTCTCGGCCACGTGATCAGCCATATGGTGCTCGATCCGCGCGACGGCAAAACACTGCTCGCCGCGGCCAAAACCGGCCACCTCGGGCCCACGGTGTTCCGCTCGGTCGACATGGGAAAAACCTGGAAGGAAGCCAAGCAACCACCCGCCTTCACCAAGGCGCCCGAGGGTGAAAAAGGCCGCTCGGTCGATCACACGTTCTGGCTGACACCGGCCCATGCCAACGAGCCCGGCGTGTGGTACGCCGGCACCTCGCCACAGGGTTTGTTCCGTTCGGAGGATGGCGGCGTGAACTGGAAACCGTTTTCCACGATCAACGACGATCCGCAGTACCGCGCCTGGATGGGTACCGCGCAGGATGGCACCCCGGACGGACCGAAACTGCATTCAATACTTATTGACCCGCGCGATCCCAGGCATCTTTACTTCGGTATGTCCGGCGGCGGCGTGCACGAAACGCTGGACGGCGGCAAAACCTGGAAAGTGATGATCAAGGGCATGGACGTGGTCGAAGGTTTCGGCTTCGATCCGGCGCAGCCCACCTTCCATGATCCGCATTGCCTGCGCATGTGCCCGGGCAATCCGGACCGCATTTACCAGCAGAACCACTGCGGCATTTACCGCCTCGACCGTCCTTCCGACACCTGGCTGCGCATCGGCAAATCCATGCCGAAAAAGGTCGGGGATATCGGCTTCCCGATGGTGGTGCATCCGCGCGACGACAACACCGCCTGGGTGTTTCCGATGGACGGCACCAGCGTATGGCCGCGCACCAGCCCCGACGGCAAGCCCGCGGTATACGGCACAAAGAACGCCGGCAAAACCTGGCAACGCATGGATGCCGGCATGCCGGGCAAAGAAGCGTGGTGGACCGTGAAGCGGCAGGCAATGACTGCAGACACGGCAGCGACCGTAGGCCTCTATTTCGGCACCACCAGCGGTGAGTTGTGGCTGAGCCGTGATGAGGGAAAACGCTGGTCCTGCATCGCGCGCCATCTGCCGGAAATCTACGCGGTGGAAACCGCGACGCTGTGACCCGGCAATGAAAGTGCTGATCCCCAGCGCGCTGCGCTCCTACACTGAACGCAGCGAAACAGAGGCGCAGGGCTCAACCCTCGCTGCACTGCTGGTCGACCTTGACCGTCAGTACGCCGGCATCCGCTTTCGCATGGTCGACGAACAGGATCACATCCGTCGCCATATTCGTATTTTTATCAATGGCAAGCAGGTCACCGATCTCACGCAGCCGCTGGCGGAAAACGACGAGGTGATCATCGTGCAGGCACTGAGCGGAGGCTGAAAATATTTCGCACACCTGTCGATTACGGAAGCCGGCAGACGACTATTGCAGGAGCCTATCAAAAGGAATTGACATGAAATACCTGTGCCTGGCCTATTACAATCCGCAACAATTTTCCGGAATGGCACCCGAAGCAGTTCAGGCACTGGTCAGTCAGTGCCCTGCCCACGATGCCGCCTTGCGCGCAAGCGGCCGCGTGGTGATGCAGGCCTCGCTCGGCGAACCTGAAAAGGCGCGGACCATCCTGCCAAAAAACGGAAAGCCGCTTTTCACCGATGGCCCCTACGCCGAAACCAAGGAACAGATCGGCGGATTTTTCATCATCGACGCACAGGACATGAACGATGCCCTGCGCATCGCTGCCCTGCACCCCGCCGCAGTGATCGGAGAACAGGCCGGCTGGTGTGTCGAAGTGCGACCTGTTGAATATTTCGAGCAGCAATAACCAGAGGCAAACAACCATGTCTTACGTAGACGGATTCGTACTGGCAGTCCCGAAGAAAAAAATAGCGGCTTACCGCCGCATGGCCAAAAAAGCCAGCAAGGTATGGCGCGATCACGGCGCGGTGGATTACATGGAATGTGTCGCCGACGACGTAAAACCAGGAAAACTCACCTCGTTCCCGCAAAGCGTCAAACTCAAAACCGGCGAGACCGTGGTGTTTGCCTGGATCGTTTACAAATCGCGCGCCCACCGCGACCGCGTCAATGCCAAGGTGATGAAAGATCCGCGCATTGCTGCGATGTGCGATCCGAAAGATATGCCCTTTGATGGTAAACGCATGATCTATGGCGGCTTCAAAAAGCTGGTCGGTTTCTGATCCGCTGCAGATCTTCGCGCCATGCAACAATTCGCCAACGCACTGACCACGGTGCGCATCACCCAACACTACGCGACATCACCAACACGCGTATTCGATGCCTGGCTGGCACCGCAACTGGCGGGATTGTGGCTGTTTGCAACGGCCTCGCGGCCGATGGCGAAGGTGGCCATTGATGCACGCAACGGCGGCGCTTTCTGTTTTGTCGAGCGCCGGGCCGGCGGCGTCATAGAACACCGTGGCCGTTATGTTGAAATCGCGCGTCCGCAACGCCTGGTGTTCGTTCTGCAATCGCCGGATTGCGCGCCCCACGCCAGCCGTGTCACGGCCGAATTCACAGCGCACAATACGGGCTGCTCACTGGAATTGATGCACGACGGATTACCTGCGGATCATGCGATGCCCCCCAAGGGGACTTCCTGCGGGGCGCGCTGGGAGGCACGTTGGACGGGAATGCTCTACGGTCTGGATGTGGTGCTGGCGCAGCACGACACCGGGGAATCACTGCAAAAAAGATCGTAACTCTTTGTTTTTAAAATGAATTATTTCTGGCGGCGGTTCCACAAGCCGCGACCGACCTGCCACAGCACCCAGCCGCGTTCCAGCCAGAGCGCCGCGCGGTGCGGCCGCAGCGCTGCCGCCAGCAAACCCACGGCCGCCAGCGCCGCCGGATAACGCCGTATGTAACGCGCCGCAGAAATACCGCGATCCAGCAGTGCCAGCCGCGGCTGCCACGGCGCAATGCACTGCGCCAGGGTCGCGCGCTGCAAGGCGGACTGCGCCACCAGCAGTTTGCGCCGTGCGATCAGCTCATTCAGTTCACTCATTCATGATCCGGACGACAAGTGGTCGCGGTCCCTGGACAGTTCGCTGATGCTGGCATCGAACAGGCGCGGCTTGTTGCGCATTTTATGCATGGCAACCCACCACAAGCCGGCGCCGGTGGCGAGGAACACCGCAGTCAGCAGGCCCAGCGACAGCAGGCGGTGCGATTCCCAGAACATCACCACGATCAGGACCGCCAGAAGCACTACGCCGACACCGATGCAGAACAGCGCCACCAGAGCCGAAATCAGGATCGCCGTCAGGTGTGCCCGTTCTTCGGCGACATCCGAGGACAACAACTCAAGGCGGGTCTGGACGACATCAACCAAAGTCAGCGTCAGCGTTTTCAGTGACGCCAGCAGACCCTCCTCGCGCGGTTCGGCCATGGCCGGTTTAGCGCCGGCCGATCAGCATGCCGATCACCAGTCCGATGCCGGCGGCGACACCAACAGCGTGCCACGGATGATCATGCACGTATTCGTCAGTCGCTTTTGCCGCGGCCTTGGTTTTCTCCAGCAGTTCTTCTTCGGCTTCGAGCATCTTGGACTTGGCCACCGCCAGCGAATCCTGAACACGGGCGCGCACGGCAGCCAGCGCTTCGCCACCCTGGCCGGCAGAGGCTTTCAGCAGCGCCTCGGCATCGGCAACAACGACTTTGAAATCACTGATCAGCTTTTCCTTGGTCACTTCCGTTGCGGCACTGCGGGTTGCGGTACTCATGGACTGGTTCCTCTCATGGATGATTTAAAAAGAAGTCGCGCCGGCGGTTCCCGATGCGGAGCAAAACGACCACTGATACATGAACAATAGCATTTTCACGCACCGCAGCAAAAGCACACGGGCGTCATCCGCCCCGGCCCGGGCTGGTTTAATGCATATGGGGGCTACCCCCGCAAATTACAAGCCGGTTTGGACACCAGCCGACCATCGCGGCGCTACGTGCCGCGCGCCACCGCCAGCCGCGCCAGGCAAAACTGCGTAAATGCCAGCCCGCCCAGCACCGGCACCAGCAGATTCAGCACCGGCACGTAGAGCAGCAGCGACACCAGAATACCCAACAAAAAGAGGTCGCCGCGCGAGCTGTGCGCCAGCTGCGCGAATTCTTCGGGACTGGCGTGATCGGCCAGCGCGTCGTAACGGAACAGGCGTTGATTCAGGTAAGCCGAAGCCAGCAACGGCGCCAGTACCGCGCCTACACCTGTCAGCCACAGCGGCAGGGTAATCACCCACAACACGGTGAAAACCGTGATGGCAATGGCGGCATTGCCGATGCTGCCGGCCAGCGTGCCGCCACCGGCACGGCGCAGATCCGGGTGATAACGCTCCGCGACAAATTTGACGATCACCGGCATCGCGATGATCTCGGTCACCACCAGCGCGGTGACAAACATCGCCGGCAGGATCGCAATCAGCACGGCCAGCGCCGCGGTGTAATCGATGACCCAGGTCGCGTTCCAGCCCTGCAGCCATCCGGCCACAGTGGTGGTCGTCATGGCGCCGGCGATGAAGCCGGTCCATGCACCCCAGAACAGCCACGCCAGCAGCGTCCACAACACCAGGCTGATCAGCATCGGCAACAACACGATGGCGATAATGCGCGGATCGAACAGATTGCCCGCAGCGCGGGTCAGTGCAGCGACGGCGTCACGCATTAGCGTGTACCGATTCGCAGAAACAGCAGCAACACCTTGGACATATCCAGCATGCATTGTCTCCAGGTCAGGTGACAGTATTGTAAACGCCGCTGCCGGCGCGGCGCCGGGGTACAATGCCGGGCATGTTCGAAGCACCCGCAAAAAAATGGCCTCACTGACACGTACGCCGGCCTGGCGCGCACTTGCCACGCACCGGCGCAGCTGGGAACAGCGTTCCCTGCGCGACCTGTTCGCTGCCGATCCGCAACGTTTCCAGCGCTTTTCGCTCGAAGCCTGCGGCCTGCTGCTCGATTACTCGAAAAACCTGATCGTTTCCGAAACCCTGGATTTGCTGCTGGCACTGGCACGTGAGTGCGGATTGCAGGACCAGATCCGCGACCTGCTCGCCGGCAAGCGCGTCAATAACACGGAAAAACGCGCCGCCTGGCACACCGCGCTGCGTGCCGGCGATGCCGCGCCGCGCGAAGTCCGTAACGCACTGACTGCAATGCGCAAGCTGGCGACGGCCTTGCGCGACGGCAAAATCAACGGCGCCAGTGGCCGCGTCATCACCGACGTCGTCAGCCTTGGCATCGGTGGATCCGTATTGGGCCCGGCACTGGCGGCAGCGGCCTGCGCACCGGATGCCGCAGCGCCGCGCGTGCATTTCATCCACACGCCGGGCGAATCACTCGATCGCTTGTTGGCCGCACTGGATGCGGCAAGCACGCTGTTCATCGTGCAATCCAAAAGTTTCTCCACCCACGAAACACTGCTCAATGCACAGGCCGCGCGCACCTGGCTGCAGGCGTCAGGCGTTGCGGATCACGGCGCGCATTTCGCCGCGGTCACCGCGCAAGCCGCCGCCGCGCAGGCCTTCGGCGTACCGCAGGAACGCATTTTCCCGATGTGGGATTGGGTCGGCGGACGTTATTCGCTGTGGTCGGCGGTTGGGCTGCCGGCGATGATTGCGATGGGCGCTGATGCCTACGACGAACTGCTCGCCGGTGCAGCGGACATGGACGCGCATTTTGCAAGTGCTGCCCCCGGACAAAACATCCCGGTGCTGCTGGCGCTGATCGGGCTGTGGCACGCCAATTTTTTCGCCATGGCCTCACGCGCGGTGATTCCCTACCAGCCGGGGCTGGGGCTGCTCCCCGCATGGCTGCAGCAGCTCGAAATGGAAAGCCTGGGCAAAAGTGTCAACCGCCGCGGCAAAACCCTGCGCATGGATACCGGCCCGGTGTTGTGGGGCAGCGCCGGCACCGAAGGCCAGCATGCCTATTTCCAGCTGCTGCACCAGGGCACGCGGCCGGTGCCGGTGGATTTCATCACCAGTTGCAGGCCGCGCGCCGCGCACTGTGCAACAAGTCCCCTCGGGGGAAAGCAAGTCCCCTTGGGGGGCTCCGGCGACGGCACTGCAGACCAGACCCATGCGGTGATGCTGTCGAACTGTTTTGCACAATCCGCCCTGCTGATGTGCGGTGTAACTGCGACGGAAACCGAACAGGCCCTGCTGCAGCAGGGCATGACTGTGCGTGAAGCAACCCGGCTGGCCCCGCATCAGGCCCTGCCCGGCAACCGGCCAAGCAACACGCTGCTGCTGCCGGTGCTCGACGCGCGCAGCCTCGGCACCCTGCTCGCGCTGTACGAACACCGCACCTTCGTGCAAAGCGCGATCTGGGACATCAATGCGTTTGACCAGTGGGGAGTGGAACACGGCAAACGCCTCGCCGGCAGCCTGCTGCCGGAACTGATCGCCACCGCGCCGGCCGCCACCCACGACTCATCGACCGACGGTCTGGTCAATTATTCCAAACTGCACAACCGGAGAAAGTCATGAACGACGAAGCCCTGAACATGAGCATCCGCAAGTTCCTCAAAACCGTCGGCGTCAATTCGCAGCTGGCCATCGAAAAAGCGGTGCGCAAGGCCATTGAGGACGGCAAGCTCAAGGGCAGCGAATCACTGCCGGTCATGATGACGCTCAGCGTCGGCACGCTGGCACTGGAAGTGAAATTCGACGGCGATCTGAAGCTGGACTAAAAACGAAGCAACCGGGGCACAACAGATCAGATCTTCATGATCTGTTCGCGGTAGTAACGCAGCTCCGCGATGGATTCATGGATGTCGGCCAGCGCCTCGTGTTTGCCATGCTTGACCATGCCGCCCAGCACTTCCGGCTTCCAGCGCCGCGCCAGCTCCTTCAGCGTGCTGACGTCGATCAGGCGGTAGTGGAAATAATCATCCAGCTTCGGCAGGTACTTCACCAGGAAACGCCGGTCCTGGTGCACCGAGTTGCCGCAGATCGGCGACACGCCCTTGGGTACGTGTTGCTCGAGGAAGGCGACCATCTGCGTCTCGACCTCGGCCTCCGTCAGCGTTGAAGCCTTGACGCGATCAATCAGGCCGGATTTCTTGTGCGTCGACTTGTTCCAGTTGTCCATCACGTCGAGCACCGAATCGGGCTGATGCACCACCAGCACCGGCGCTTCGGCGACGGTATTCAATTGCGCATCGGTGATGACGATGGCGATTTCCAGCACGCGATCGGTTTCGGGGTTGAGCCCGCTCATCTCCATGTCGATCCAGATGAGGGCGTTGGGATCCTGTGCCATAATGATTTTGATGTTTTAACCGGGAATTTTCAGGCACCCATTGTGTCACATGCCTGCACCCCCAGCCCGCAACTCCTTATAAAAATATGCATACTTTCGGCCTCGTTTTCCTCATTGCCCTGCTGCTGACCGTTACCGCCCGGCTGTGGCTGGCAGCACGCCATGCCGCCCATGTGCAGGCCCATCGCAACGCCGTGCCGGCGCAGTTTGCCGACGTCATCACGCTGGACGCCCACCAGCGCGCAGCGGACTACACCGAAGCCAAGACCCGCTTCGCCATGCTCGGCGTGACGGTCGAAGCGGCAGTCGCACTGATTTTCACTTTTGGCGGTGGCCTGCAGGGATTGCACGCCCTGACCGCGATGTGGTTTGAACCCGGCATCGTGCGCGGCCTGGCGCTGATCGCCTGCGTCGCCGTGGTGATGATGATCATCGACATTCCGCTGAGCCTCTACCGCACCTTTGTCATTGAGGAACGCTACGGTTTCAACAAGGTCACCGTGAAGCTGTTCTGGATCGATTTCATCAAAGGCCTGGTGCTGGGCGCAGCACTCGGCCTGCCGCTGGTTGCCACCGTGCTGTGGCTGATGGAACGCATGGGCGAATGGTGGTGGTTTTATGCCTGGCTGACCTGGATGGCCTTCAACATCCTGATGCTGGCAGTGTATCCGGCGTGGATCGCCCCGCTGTTCAACAAGTTTTCACCGCTGACGGATGCCGCAATGAAGGAACGTGTCGAACGGCTGCTCGACCGCTGCGGCTTCAAGGTCAAGGGCCTGATGGTGATGGATGGTTCGCGCCGCTCCAGCCACGGCAACGCCTATTTCACCGGCTTCGGCAAAACCAAGCGCATCGTGTTTTTCGACACGCTGCTGTCACGGCTGGAGCCACAGGAAGTCGAAGCGGTACTGGCGCACGAACTGGGGCACTTCAAGCTGAAACACGTGATCAAGCGCATCGCCAGCCTTTTCGTGATCAGCCTGGGTTTCCTCTGGCTGCTCGGCTGGGTACTCGACAAACCCTGGTTCTACGAAGGCATCGGCGTCACCACACCGTCCACCGCGATGGCACTGGTGCTGTTTTCGATCGTGGTGCCGGTGTTCACTTTCCTGTTCCAGCCGCTGAGCGCGATGATTTCGCGCAAGCACGAGTTCGAGGCCGACGCCTTCGCCGCGCAATACACGCCCGCCTCCGACCTGATCGCGGCACTGGTCAAACTCTACAAGGACAACGCCTCGACGCTGACGCCGGACCCGCTGCATTCGGCGGTTTATGATTCGCACCCGCCGGCCACTACGCGCATCGCACGGCTGCAGCAAGCCGCAGCGCACTGAACAAAATTCCGGAATGAGCGACCTCGCACAGAAAAAATGCAAGCCCTGCGAAGGCGGCGTAGCACCCCTGGCTGCGGATGAAGTCGCGACCCTGTTGAAACGTCTCAAGGGCTGGGCCTGCGTCAACGGCATGCTGACCAAAACTTATGAATTCCGCAATTATCACGAAACCATGGCTTTCGTGAACGCCACCGCGTGGATTTCGCACCGCGAAGACCATCACCCTGACCTGGTGGTGAGCTACAAACAGTGCCGGGTTGATTACATCACCCACGCCATCGGCGGGCTGTCGGAGAACGATTTCATCTGCGCCGCCAAGATCGACGCACTGCTTGATCTTTAAATTGAGCTCTGAGACTCCAGTGCAGGGCCTGATCACCGCCGCCTATGGCCGGCGCTTCCTCGTCGAATCTGCGGACGGCCGCGTGCGCGATTGCGTGACCCGCGGCAAACGCACCGACTACGCCTGCGGCGACCGGGTCACCATCACCGTGCAGAACGAAGAGCAGGGTGTCATCGACAGCTGCGGACCGCGGCAGACCCTGCTCTACCGTTCCGACCGCTGGAAACAGAAACTGATCGCCGCCAATGTCACGCAGATGGTCATGGTCGTGGCGCCGGTACCATCCTTCGACCTCGGCGTGCTCGATTGCTGCCTGGCCGCCGCGGAACACGCCGGCATCCGTCCGCTGATCGTGCTCAACAAGGCCGACCTGGCGGAGTCCGTGATATCGGCAAACGCGCTGGCGCTGTATACAGGCATGGGGTACCGGTTGCTGAAGCTGGTCGCAAGGCAGGGCGTGGACGAACTGCGGCCACACCTGACAGGGCAACGCAGCGTGCTGGTCGGCGAATCCGGCATGGGCAAATCGACGATTCTGAACCAGCTGGTACCGGATGCCGCGGCGCTGACGCGGGAAGTGTCGGCTTCGCTGGGCACCGGCAAACACACGACCTCGCATGCGCGGCTATATCACCTCGATGCCGGAAGCGACATCATCGACACACCCGGCGTACAGGCTTTTGGCCTGCATCACCTGGGAGTGGCCGACCTCGCATCGGCATTCATCGAATTCCGTCCCTATATCGGCCACTGCCGTTTCCGCGATTGCCGGCATCTGGAAGAGCCGGGTTGCGCGATCCTCGCCGCGCATGAAGCGGAGCAGATCGATACACGAAGGCTGGCGGTGTACTGCCGGCTGGCGGCGGAGCATCTGCGCCAGCAGAAAAAGTTTTAAGGGTCCTTAGCCGAGCGCTCTGGCCAGCGATACGATCAGCAGCAAAAACAGCCATAACACCAGTGCGCGCCAGATCAGACCCACGGCGCCGCGCAAATCCTCGACTTCAACCGCATCACCAATGCCGAGGTCCGGCCGCTGGTTGAGCATGCCCTCTTCGCGCAAGGCGCCGCCGAGTTTGACGCCCAACGCGCCGGCGCCACTGGCCAGCACCACCCCCTCGGCGCCGCGTCCCCAGCCTGCCGCCTGCGTGCGCCAGCAATACGCGGCGTCTTCGAAATTGCCGGCAATCGCAAAACTCGCCGCGGTAATCCGCGCCGGCAGCCAGTCAATCCAGAAAAAAGCGCGCTCGGCAAAAATGGCAAAAGCGCGCCGTTCCGGATCAATCAGTTTGCCCCAGCGCGCGGCCAGCAGATCAGCCATGCGGTAAACCACCGGGCCGACCGGACCAAACACGACGAACCAGAAAATCGGTCCCAGCACATAACGGTGTGCCTGCAGCAGACCGAGTTCGATGGCCACGCGTGAAATTTCCGCGGCATGCAGTTCATCCGCCGGTACGCCGCGCCAGCGCCCGAGCACATCGCGCGCGGTGTTGATGTTCTGTTCGCGCAGCGCCTGCGCGATCTCGGTGAAACAATGGCTGAAGCGGCGGAAACCCATCGCCACGTAGAGCACGGCAACACTCCATGCCAGCGCCAGTAACACGCTGGCCTCGCGCAGCAGCGCATAAACAGCCGTGGTCAGCAGTGCCAGCGGCAGCACCGCGACCAGCCAGGCAATCACGCCGTGGCCGGCCTGCAGTCCGTTGAATTGCCGCTCAAGGTAATCAGCGTAGCGCTCGAAGGCGGCGTACAGCGGATTGCCGCGGCGCAGCGGCCACGCCTGCTCAAGGAGTAATGCGCAGATCAGTGCGAAGAATTTCATGCGTCCGTAACCAGCGCTAGAAGCGTGCTGAAAGTCACAATGATTGGCAATAAAAACAACAATAAAAACAACGGCTTACAGTTTACCCTGCGGGGTAGCGGATGGCAATGATTTCGACTTCGGTGGTGCCGGCGGGTCGTTGCCATTTCACCACGTCGCCCTTGCGCGCACCGATCATTGAACGCGCCAGCGGCGAACCCCAGCTGATCTTGCCGGCCGACACATCGGCCTCGTCGTCGCCGACGATGCTGAATTCCTGCACGTCACCCTTGTCATCTTCGACCTGCACGGTGGCGCCAAAACGCACTTCGCCGTGCGGCTGCTGCGCGGGATCGACCAGTTCAGCGCGCTCCAGCTGGGCGTTGAAATAACGCTGGTCACGTTCGACTTCACGCAATTTACGTTTGGCTTCCGAATCGTCCGCGGATATTTCCTTCAATTGCTCATGCTGGTCAGCGAGTTCGCGGACGCGCAGGCGCAACTGCTCCAGTCCCTGCGGCGTCACGTAGTTGGCGTGCGCAGGCACCGGCCGCTCGGGCAATTCGCCCGCGCTGAACTCATCATCACTTTCTTTGACAAATGCACGACTCATGTTGATCCTTGGGAAGCTGTGGATGATGCAAGCGGAACAGCGGGCCGTTGACCCGCCACTTCTCCCTGTCTGTTTTTATTTTTCCTGACTGGTCTTTTATACCGAGTATGCCGGCCACTGGCAACCGCATCAGCGGCCGCTGCGCCGCCAGGTCAGCACGCGGTTGTTGGCGGGCAAGGCATGATCGTCAACAAAGCTGAAACCATGCCGTTGCGCGAGCGCACACACCGCGTCGAAGTCGCGGATGCCGCTCAGGTGATCGCGCGCGCGCAGGAAAGCATCAAAACGCGCATTGGATTCCGCGGTGTGCCGGCCACCGTAACTGAACGGCCCGTATACTGCGAGCACGCCACCGGGCAGCAGCACACGCCCTGCCCCGCTGAAAAAATGTTCCACCGATGCCCACGACATGATGTGCAGCGTGTTGGCACTGAACAGCGCATCGCATTCAGCAACCGGCCAGTCGCCATCGACATCCAGCACCTGCGGCGCGCGCAGATTGGGCAGGCCGGCTTCGTCACGCCACGCCGCAATCCCGGCCAGGTGTTCGGCCCGGTCGCTGGGCTGCCACACCAGCTGCGGCAATGCCGCGGCGAAAAACACCGCATGCTGACCGGTGCCGGAACCGATTTCCAGCACCTCAGTCGCGCCGGCAAACGCGCCGCGCAGCACTTCGAGGATCGGTGCCCGGTTGCGCTCACAGGCCTCGGACCAGGGTTTCACCGGCAAGGGCCGGGACATTACTGCGGACCGTAACCGAGGAAGGCGAGCAGATCGTCCTTCTGCGCCAGCGTATCGCGGTAACCCAACTGGATCAGCGCACGACAATAGGCTTTTTCGAACAACAGATATGAGACCAGATTGGAGCCGGTGCGTTTCATCGCACCGACCGTACGCAGCAGGCCGCGGATCACCCGCGGCAGATCGTGCGCGTACTGCGCGGCAATCTGGCTCAGCGGCACACTCGGGGTGATCACCCGGAATTCGACGGCACGCAGCGGATAACCGTTTTTCGCCAGCGTTTCCGCCGGAATGATGCTCAGCGTGCGGTTGATGCGCTGCAGGCGTTCAAGGTCGACTTCCAGCGCATCGAGAAAAATGCTGTCGAGCGCATGGCCGGCGATCTGTGCCAGCGACGGATAGCCGTTCGACGGCAGGCGCACGGCGGACTGCTTCGCCTGGCGGCCGACGCCGATCACCAGCAGGCGGTCGGCGCCGAGGTGCAGTGCGGGACTGACTGGCGCGATCTGGCGCATCGAACCGTCACCGAAATATTCGCGGTTGATCAGCACCGGCGGAAAAATGAAGGGCAGCGCGCTTGACGCCATCAGGTGCGGCAGGCCGATGGGCATAGCCACACCGACACGGCGCGCACGCTCCCAGTTCTCGAGTCTGGTATTGCCTTCGTAAAACGTCACCGACTGGCCCGAGGTATAACCGGAACAGGTCACCGCGAATGCGCGCAGGTGGCCGGCGTTGACATTGCGGCCGATCGCCGGAAAATCGACGTGGCGCCCGAGCAGGTCGGCCAGCGGCGAATTGTCGAGCAGCGATATCGGACCATCAAGGCTGCCCCCGGATAATGCAGTCACCAGCCAGCGCGCGCTGTTGCCCAGCGCGCCCCAGGCATCGGCGCGATACACCTGTTCGACATGGAAATTTTTCCATACCGTCATCAGGCGGCGCGCGCCACGATGGAAATTGCCGGCATCGGTGGCCAGCACCGCAGCATTGATCGCGCCCGCCGAAGTGCCGCAGATGATGGGGAAAGGACTGCGCACATCCTTGGGCAACAACTCGTGCAGTGCCCGCACCACGCCGACCTGGTAAGCCGCGCGCGCGCCGCCGCCGGTCATGATCAGGCCGACGATCGGTTTCGGGGATGCGGAGTCGTTCGCCATGGATATCGCAATAATGCCCCATCCGCCGCCGCAAATGGGCGGCCCGGAAATCCGTTCAAGGCCGGATGGCCACCGTCACTAGTTCGGGCTGCAGCAGGCTGACCACGACCTGCGGCGCAATGCCGACGAGAAAACCGCGGCTGCCGCCGTTAATATAGATGCCGGGCAGGTCGAGCGCGGTTTTTTCGAAGTACACCGGCATTTTGCGCCGCGCGCCGAAGGGCGAGGTGCCGCCGACCCGGTACCCGGTATGGCGCTCCGCCACTTCCGGTTTGCAGGGTTCGATGCGTTTGACACCAGCGATGCGCGCCAGCGCCTTGGTCGAGACTTCGCAATCGCCGTGCATCAGCACGACGCAGGGCCGCGCCGCCTCGTCCTGCATCACCAGCGTCTTGATCACGGCATGTTCGTCGACACCGAGTTCGCGCGCCGACACCGTGGTGCCGCCGCGTTCTTCGTAATTGTAAAAATGCGGCGTGAACACCACGCCCGCCGCGCGCAGGGCCAGCACCGCCGGCGTCGAGGGCATGCGCGGGGCACTCATTACATATTCACTGACAATTTATTCTGCATTCAGCATCCGGCACAGGCTGTAGAGCATGCCGGCGGTGGCGCCCCAGATGTAACGCCCCTCATAGGGAATCGCCAGGTAATGGCGATGGCGGTCACGAAAATAGTATTCGCGGCGCTGGTAATTCGCAGGATCGAGGAAATAATCCAGCGGCGCCTCGAAAATATCGGCCACTTCAAAGGGATCGGGCGCAACCGAGAACGGCGGCTCGATCCAGCCCACCACCGGCGTGATGCGGAAGCCCGACGGGATTTCATAACCGGGCAGACGCCCGAGCAGCGTCACATGGCTGGCGGCGAGACCGATTTCTTCGGTCATTTCGCGCAGTGCCGTCGCCTCGCGGTCGGCATCCTCCGGCTCGACACGGCCACCGGGGAAACTGACCTGCCCGGCATGATCACGCAGATGCTCCGGACGCAGCGTGAACAGCACCTGCACGCCGGCTTCGCGATTGATCAGCGGCACCAGCACTGCGGCTTCGGTCACTCTGACGCCTTCGCGCAATGCAATAGCATGCAAATCGCACTCGTCCGGCAGCAACGGCGGACGTTTCAGGCCGGCACGGATCACGTCGGGGGTGAGCGCAGATACCCCGGACACGACGACTGTTGATGAAACATCATTCATGGTATGGATGCTATCCGACGACGAACTCTACCCGCAACCGTAACCCGATCTCGAAAAAATCCCGGCCATGTGCCGGGATTTTCATCGCGCCGGAACGGCACCTCATGCATACCGCACTATCTGTGCTCTGCAGCCTTCAGATTGGCCTGATCCATCGCGATGTCTTTTTTCTCGCCCTTGATGGCCTGACGGTCCCTGTAAGTCCTTTCAGCATCCCTGGACTCCGCAGCCATTTTTCCTTCGGCCTTGTCGGCTTTCAGTTTTGAAGTGTCTGTTTTTAATTTACCGTCTTCGCGCAGCAGCGCAGTCTTGTCCGACTTCCGTTGCAGGGATCCCGGCTTGTCAGCCGCGATATCCTTTTTTTCACCATTGATGTTCTGTCTGTCCTTGTAAACCTTTTCAGAGTCCCTGGACTCCGCCGCCATTTTTCCTTCGGCCTTGTCTGTCTTCAGTTTTACCTGGTCGGTTTTCAATCGTGCATTTTCATGATGCAGCGTGGTTTCATCGACTTTCAATTGCGTCTGATCCTCTTTCACCATCACTGAAGGTTGGGCAATCGCAGGAACCGCAGAAAAAACAAAAGTCGCCGCAACTACCGCCATACCAGCCTTATGAATCGTTTTCATGATCACATCTCCTATTGTTGGCGCCTGAATCCGAATGGATACAATACGCATCAATCACGGCGCTTTCTGCGCCCCATTCAATTACCGATATTCAGAAAGCAGTCCGGACTCTGAAAATTTAACGCTCGTTGACATCGCTGTTGGCAAGACTGGCTGCAGCGTCGCGGCGATTTGCGCAGCGGCGCTGCAGCCTCCATCAGCATCAGCCCAGATCCAGCGGCACAAACAGGCGCATATCGTCCCGCTTCACCAGCAAAGCCACGGTTTTCCCGGATTTGGTCAGCGCGCGCAGATCGCTGACGCTTTTCACCGGCGTGCCGTTGACGGCAAGCACAACATCTCCGGGCTGGATCCCGGCTTTCGCTGCCGGCCCGCTGACATCCTCAACCAGCAAACCGTCCTGCACCTGCGCCTGTTGCCGCTCTTCCGGACTCAGCGGCCGCACCGCAAGACCGAGCTTGC
This sequence comes from Bordetella parapertussis, assembly GCA_945885345.1. Taxonomy (GTDB): domain Bacteria; phylum Pseudomonadota; class Gammaproteobacteria; order Burkholderiales; family SG8-41. The sequence continues at coordinate 81,798 of CAMCYP010000004.1, forward strand.
CGCCGTTTTCCTTGGCCGTCCCGGTGGCGTCAGCCACAGCGGCGGCCTTCGCCTCACCCAGTGCAATCTTGATGTCCTGCTGCGCACCTTTGCGCCAGACACCGAAGGTCGCCTTGGTGCCGGGAGGCAATTCGGCAACGTGGCCTGACAGATCGATCGACCGCGAGATCTCCTGTCCATTGATGCTCAGGATCACGTCACCGGGCTGGATCCCGGCCTTGGCCGCCGGACTTTCCGGTTCCACTGAACTGACCAGCGCACCGCCGGCCTGTTTCAGCCCGAATGACTGCGCCAGCGACTGGTTGACTTCCTGGATGGTCACGCCAAGGCGGCCGCGACTGACCTTGCCATGCGCTACCAGCTGATCCTTGACCTTCACCACCATGTCGATGGGAATCGCAAATGACAGGCCCTGATAACCGCCGGTGCTGCTGTAGATCTGCGAATTGATGCCGATCACCTCACCGTTCAGATTGAACAGCGGGCCACCCGAATTGCCGGGATTGACCGCAACATCGGTCTGGATGAACGGCACATAAGTGCCGTCGGGCAGTGAACGTGATTTCGCACTGACGATGCCCGAAGTCACGGTGTTCTCGAAACCGAAGGGCGAGCCGATCGCAACCGCCCATTCACCGACGCGCACCTTGTCGGAGTCCCCCAGCCGTACCGCCGGCAGATCCTTGGCATCGATTTTCAGCACCGCGACATCGGTCTGCGGATCCGTGCCCAGCACTTTCGCATTGAACTCGCGGCGATCGGTCAGCTTGACCGTCACCTCGGACGCATTTGCCACCACATGCGCATTGGTCAGGATCACACCGTCGCTGCTGATGATGAAGCCCGAACCCATGCCGCGGGAAGGTGGCGCCTGCTCCGGTGCCGGCAGCCCGAAATGGCGGAAGAATTCGAAGAAGGGATCATTGGGATCGAGGTTGCGTGCGCCGCTGTACGCCGTCTTCACGTTCTGTGTGACGCTGATGTTCACAACGGCAGGGCCGTAACGTTCGACCAGCGCGGCAAAGTCCGGCAACGCCACCAGTGGCCTTGCCGTTGCTTCCGCCACCACGGCCCGCGCTTCGGCGTGCACCGGCTGGTAGGCGCGGTAACCGCCAAAACCCAGTGCGAGGAATACCGCTGTTGCAATCAACGATTTGTTCAGCAATGACTGTTTCATGAGGGTCTCCGTAATGTTGACCGGGGGATGCACTCGCACCCCGCCTGTGGAAACCATGCTGAACCTGCAGACTTAAATCAAACTTAAGGCCGGAGAAGCCGGAGAACGCCTTTAATGCGCCGGAAACCGCACCCGCACGGCCAGTCCGCGGCCGCCGGGAGCATCCTCCAGCGTGATCCGGGCGCGATGGCGTCCGACAATATTGCTGACGATGGCGAGGCCCAGCCCGCTGCCGGGAACCTCCGTTCCGGGCCGACGGTAAAAACGGTCGAAAACGCGTTCGCGTTCCGCCACGGGAATGCCGGGGCCGTCATCAATGACTTCCAGCACAACGCCCTCCGCGCCCGACAGCACGTTGACATCGACGTGACCGGATGCGTAATGCACTGCGTTATCCACCAGATTCGCCAGCATCACGCGCAGGCCCTCGGCATCCGCGGTGATCATCACAACGGTGGCGCCGCCGACGCCGAGATCGATATGCCGTGCCTCCGCCAGTGGTGAACGCTCCGCCACGACCAGTCGCGCCAATACGGCGAGATCCAGCGGCGCCATGGCGCGTTCACCTGCCTCCGGATCCTGGCGCGCCAGCGTCAGCAGTTGCTCGACCATGCGGGTGGCCCGGTCGAGCCCGCCCATCACCGTCGCAAACGCAGCGTCGCGCTCCGCATCCGAATCTGCGCGCGCCGCCAGCTGGATCTGCAAGCGCAGCGCCGCCAGCGGCGTGCGCAACTCATGCGCCGCGTCGGCGACAAAATCGCGCTGCAGGGCGAGCGCCCGACCGAGGCGATCCAGCAATTCGTTGAGGGCGCCGACCAGCGGCCTGACTTCGTCCGGCAGGCCGCCGGCCGGCAAGGGTTCGAGTGCCGTTGCGCTGCGTTTTCCGACGGCGCGCGCCACCGTTTCGAGAGGACGCAGTTCCCGCCCCACCGCAACCCAGACCAGCAGCCCCAGCAGCGGCAGCAGCACCAGAAAAGGACTCAGCGTGCGCAGCGCCGAATCCGCGGCGAGCCGATTGCGAATATGCATCGGCTGCGCCACCTGGATCGTCGTGCCGCGCTCCTGTATCGAAAACGCCCGCCACGCGCCGCTGCGGGTTTCGACATTGTCATAACCGAGACGCGCGCGGTTGGGCAGCACCGCGTCAGGCTGCGAGAAATACAACCGCACGCCGTCGCGATTCCAGATCTGGATCGCAAAATCGAATTTCGTCGCGAATTCCTCCGGACTCGCGATCGCAGCACCAAAGCTGCCATCGCGCAGCGACAGCGCCATTTGCCGCAAGTTATAGTCGAAAATATCGTCGAGTTCAGCACGTGCCTGGCGGTAAACGCCCCAGGCCGCGATCAGGCCGGCCACCAGCACGGCGGCCAGCAGCCAGGCCAGCAACTTGTGACGGATCGAAGTCATGATTGCGACGCCACCTTGTAACCGACACCACGCACATTGCGGATGAAATCCGCACCGAGTTTGCGGCGCAGGGAATGGATATGCACTTCCACGGCATTGCTCTCGACTTCCTGCCCCCATCCGTAGATGCGTTCTTCGAGTTGTGCGCGCGACAGCACCGTGCCGGGACGATCCAGCAAGGCTTCCAGCAGCGCAAATTCGCGCGGCGACAGCAACAATGGTTTGCCGTCAAAGCTCGCTTCACGGCTGGCCGGATTCAGCTGCAGTGCGCCATGACGCAACAAGGGATCGCTGCGCCCGCTGTGCCGGCGCAACAGTGCCCGGATGCGCGCAGCGAGCTCATCCAGATCAAACGGCTTCACCAGATAGTCGTCGGCACCGGCGTCGAGCCCGGCCACCCGGTCACGCACGGCATCGCGCGCCGTCACGATCAGCACGGGCAGCGTCTTGCCGGCCTTGCGCAGACCCTGCAGCACCGCGAGACCGTCCTTGCGCGGCAACCCGAGGTCGAGCAGCATCAGGTCATAAGGGGTTGCACGCCATGCCGCATCCGCAGCCTGGCCGTCACGCACCCAGTCCACGCTGAATCCGTCCTGGCGCAGACCCTTCTGCACGCTGTCACCGATCATCGGATCATCTTCAACCAGCAGCAGACGCATCTTTTTCCTCTTCCGGACAAACCGGCCTCCGATTCTGGGGCGGACCACTTAAGGCCGGCTTAAGAGAATCGCGCATGACTGCGTTTCCAGTCGCGACGATCCCGCCAGGAATTGTCATTCAGGTAGCAGATTTTAGCGCGCCGTTGCTGCGATACTGCCGTCGGGCTTCACTTTTGCCCCGGGAAGCCGTCAATGATCAGCCTGAAGTACCCGCCGGGACATCCTTGGCATGAAGGAATTCGAAGATTTGTGACGAAGAAATGCATCTGCCCAATCCACAGGAAAATGACGACAACAGCCGGTTCCGGGGCTCACAATGGTCCGACACGACATTTCTGACTCACGGCTGCTTACGCTGACTGTGGGCGCGGTGGCCGCGATTGCCGCCTGGTTTTGCGTGCGCCCGCTGCTGTCGGAGGCCTGGCGCGTTCCGGGAAGTCCCGAACTGTATCTGACCGGCGTCGTCGGCGTGGCACTGCTGCTGGTACCGGTTGCGTTCGCACTCGCGAAACGCGGCGGGCGCAGCACGAATCCGGTGGGCTGGTTCAATGCGCACGTGGCCTGTTCGCTGGCTGGCATGTTACTCATCGCCGTGCACTCGGGCGGCTTCCTGCGCCGCCCGCCGGCGCTGTTGCTGCTGGCGCTGGTCGCACTAGCCATTCTGGGCGTATGGGCGCGCGTACGCGGCTCACGGCGCATGGCTGCAACGTTTTCGACCAAAGCCCCCGCGTTCCGCGTGCCGGATTCCGCCACGCGGGAGAGACTGAAACAGATAATCGCCGAGAAGCGGCGTCTGCTGCAGGCACTCGACCCGCAGGCGGCCGAAAGCACGTTCTCGGCAAACCTGCCGCATTTCATGCGCCATCCGCGGCTTGCTCTGGCTTACCGCAAGTTCACGCGCGAGGAAACGATGCTGCTGGGCACGCGACAGGCCGTGTCCGCGGCGCAGGCCTGGTGGCGACCGCTGCACATGGCGCTCGCGTGGCTGTTCGTGGCCGGAATCGTGATACACGTATTCACGGTATCCTTCTTCGCCGGATACGTCGCGGATGGCGGTCCGATAACTTGGTGGCATCTCACAGCGTGGTGAATCGATGGGCACAATGAGCGAAAACAATGGCGCCGCGCGCCTCGCCCTGCTGATCGACCTGGAGCGCTGCACCGGCTGCAAAAGCTGCGAGGCGGCGTGCAAGCAGGAGCACCACCTCGGCCCCGGCGAATACCGCAACAAGGTGGTATGGGCCAGTTCGCTCGAAGAAGAGGGGCTCGCCTTCCTGACACTGACCTGCCAGCACTGCGAGCGACCGGCGTGCCTGCGCGCCTGCCCGGTCAATCCAAAGGCGATCACCAAGGATGCGGTGACCGGCATCGTGCGGGTCGACGAATCGCGCTGCACCGGTTGCGGCGAGTGCGTGATGGCCTGCCCCTATAGCGCCATGGGCTACGACCCGAAGGGCCATCACGCGGTCAAGTGCGACCTGTGCGAAGAACGCCGCGCAGAAGGGGCGGCGACGACGGCGTGCGCGAGTGTATGCCCCACCCAGGCGATACGCTTTGGCAAACGCACCGAGCTGCTCGCCGAAGCGGCGGCCGAGGGCCGGGCACCGCGCGACCAGGACCACTTCCTGCTCGGACCCGCAACGATTTATCTGGAACGCCTGCCATCGCAGGATGCCTCCACGACGGCAAAGATCCCTGCACGCGTTCAGCCCCAGGATGCCCGCCGTCCTGTATTCATGGATGCCCGGGCTTCCCAGGCCGTGGTGATGGAATCGGTACCTGCATTTCCTTACGGCAGCCCGCGCGACGAGGCAACCGCGGACCGGGTGGTGCCGGGCGGCTGCAACATCTGTTTCAACTGCTGCAGCGTGAAGTTCCATTTCAAGGGGGACGAGCTTGTCCGCATCACCGGAAATGACGACGACCCACTGCTCAAGGGCCGCGTCTGCGCGAAATCCCAGTTGACGCTCCAGCTTTATCACAGCGAGCATCGCCTGCGTCATCCTCTAAAACGCGTAGGCGCGCGAGGCGAGAACCGCTTCGAACGCATCTCCTGGGACCAGGCACTTGACGAAATCGCGGAAAAACTGAAAAAAGTACGCGATGACTACGGGCCGGAAGCGCTTTCCATGTTCATAGGCACGCGCACCGGCACGCTTGAGGGCCGGGGCTATACCCGGCTCTTCGCCCAGATGTGGGGCACCCCCAACAAGGACGGTACCGATCCCTTCTGCGGTGCGGCCAAAAGCGTCGCCTTCGAATTGACCCAGGGACGGGTCGGTAGTGGCAACAGCTATACCCCGGACGACATCGGATCGGCCAGCCTATACGTCTACATCGGCGACAACCAGGCGGAAACCCGGCCGGTCTATTTCGGCATGGTCAACGATTGGCGCATCCGCAATCGCGCAAAAATGGTAGTAGTCGATCCACGGCTGACGGCGACAGCGTCGAAAGCGGACCGCTGGCTTGCCATCCGATCCGGAACGGACATGGCGCTAGGACTCGCAATGTGCCAGCACATACTCAGGAACGAACTCCACGATAAACGCTTCTGCAGCGACTGGATCATCGGCTTCGAACAATGGCGCGATTTCATACTGGAGCGGGGTTATACACCGGAGTGGGCCGAGCCGATCACGGGGATTCCCGCCGCCGAGACACGCAGGCTCGCCGAGGAAGTCGCCGCCGCCGACGGCTGCGTGATTTTCGCGAGCCGCGGCGTCAACCAGCACACCAACGGCACGCAGACCAACCGGGTTCTCATGTTCCTCGCGGCCATTACCGGCAACTGGGGACGGCGCGGCGGTGCCTACTTCAACATGACGCACGGCAGCCCAATCCGGGCGAACGCGCCGCAACACCGCCGCGCCAAGATCAACCGCCAGAAAGTGCGGCGCAGCCCCGCCGGCTGGACCGATGCGATGCTGCACGGCAAGCCGTACCCGCTGCGCGCACTCATTGCCTGCAACAATCCGCTCGCGCAGTGGCCGGGGCAGGACAAGGTCCGCGCCGCGTTCGAATCGCTCGACCTGCTGGTTCATATCGAGCTTTTCCCCAACGAAACATCGGCCTACGCGGACTACGTGTTGCCCGCCGCTACCGGAATCGAGAAAGGCGAGATCGGCCGTTCCAACGACGACCGTCGCATCGTGTGGATCGACAAAATGATCGAGCCTCCGGGCGAAGCAAAAGCCGACGGCTGGATCTGGATCGAACTGGGCAAACGCCTGGGCTTCGAGGACGTACTGCAGGAGCGCTACAAGGACTCGCGCGTGTTCTGGGACGAGGCCTGCATCGGAAGCCCGCTCATCCGCGGCTGCACGCAGGAACGGCTGCATTCCGTGCCGTGGCGCTGGGTACGGCATCCGGTCACCAGCGAAGATGCCCCGGAAATCGAAACCCTGTACCTCGAAGGCACCACCGCACCGGGCGCGCCGCCGGGACATCGTTTCCCGACCGCCAGCGGCAAGCTAGAGTTCTGGACGGAGGCGATTGAAAGCAAGTTTCAGGTGCTGGGGCTGTCGTCGCTGCCAGAGTTCTATTCCGAGCGCGAGCAGCTGGTCGACCTGCCCTATCTCGAATTTGAGCACAGCGACTCCGATGCCGGGGTGATTTCCCCGTTTTACGAACCCGCGACCGGCACATCACGGGCACGGATTGTCTCGCCCGCAGAAGCGGGGCGCGGGGCGCAGCTGCGGGCGCAGGGATACGACACCCAGCTCCTCACCGGGCGCCCCTCTGCGGCGCACTTCCACAGCTGGACGCATTATTTCTGGCAAGCCGAGGAAATGTGGCCGGACCTGTTCTGCCAAATTCATCCAGACAAGGCGGCTGCCCTCGGCATCTCGGACGGCGCAAAGGTGCACATCGAAACCGATCACGGCGCGATCGACGCCGTGGCCTGGGTGAATACCGGCATTCGTCCGGATGCCGTGTTCGTGCCGATCGGCTGGGGCGAACGCCAGCCGTACCATCCCTGGCGCTCGGTGAATTTTCTCACCGACAAGACCCAGCGGGATCCGGTATCGGACCAGACCAATCTCAAGTCTCTGCTATGCCGGGTGTCCCGCGCCACAACCTGAGCCGACCATGTCTCAACGCGGGCTTGCCGTGAAGCGCGACAGAAGGTCGCGGTCGCAGATGCTGATCCGACGATAGCGCATCGATAACGCACCACACTTCGCAAGCCGGCCAAGAATGCGTGTCGCCGTCTGGCGCTGCACGCCGGTGAGATCGGCGATTTCCTGGTGGGTAAGCCCGATGGGTTGCTCCGAACCGCGACCGGAGTTGTGGTAACGGGCATCGAGATTGACCAACAGCTTCGCAATGCGCGTTTCGGCATCGTCGGCCGCGAAATACACGAGGCGGTTTGCCAGCATGCCCAGCCGTGACGCCACGATCTGCACCAGCAGCTGGGATACCACGGGACGCGAGCCGAGAAAATCTCGGAAACTGTTGCTCGACATTTTCGCGATCTCGCACGGCTCGCAGGTTTCGACGCTGACCATGCGCCCCTTGTGGTGCGGCGACTGGATGAGACCGAAAACCTCTCCGGGAAATCCGAACCACAGAATGACCTCACGACCGTCCGGGGTGAACTTGCAGGTCTTGATGCGCCCGGAAAGCAGAAAATGAACCGTATCGCCCGGGTCGCTGACGCAGAAAACGAAATTACCCTTGTCCAGCCGGTAACGCGTCGTCTGCGCCATCAGCTCTGCCCGTGTTTCTTCGTCGAGCCTGCCAAGGAAATCGGTCGTTGCTACCATATTCCTCCTCCACACATCGACGAGTCGCCCGACAACCGGGGAATCTCTTTTCGTCGATTGTAATCCAGGCGACAGATTCCGCAGGCGGCGATGGCGAAAATACCTGCATCGTGTCCGGCACCACCGGGCCCTGCCACCGAGGAGACCAACGCACCATGACAGCCCTATCCGTCCCGCGCGGCCTGGACGGCGTCGTCGTCGACGAGACCGCGATTTGCCTGGCCGACAAGCAGACCGACCGCCTCTACTACCGCGGCTACGCGATCGAGGAACTGGCTACGCAGGCTAACTATGAAGAAGTGTTTTACCTCGTGACTACCGGAGAACTCCCGGACAAACAACGGCTTGCAGCTCAGCGTGAAATGCTGCAGCGGGCCAGGGCACTGCCGGCGGCACTCGCGGAAATGCTCGAACGGATACCTCGGGACTGCCATCCGATGGACGTGCTGCGAACCGGTTGTTCCATGCTCGGCAACCTCGAGCCGGAGACCAAGGACAACGACTTGGCTGCCGTCGGCGTCCGGCTCTCTGCCTGCCTGCCCTCCATGCTGTTCTACTGGCACCATTTTCACGCCTCTGGCAAACGCATCGACACCGACACCGGGGAGTCCGGCCTCGCAGCACACATCCTGCACCTGCTGCACGGGCGGTCACCGCCAGAGCTGGAACGCCGGGCGATGGAGGCCAACCTGGTCGTCTACGCCGAACACGACTTCAACGCCTCAACCTTCGCCGCCCGCGTAGCTTCCTCGACGCTAACGGACGCGCACTCCGCCTTCGTCGCCGCCATCGGCACGTTGCGCGGGGCACTGCATGGCAGCGCCAACGCCGCAGTGCTGCGCTTCCTGGAGAAGTTCGAGTCGCCCGACTCCGCCGAGAAGGCGGTGCTGGAAATGCTGAACCAGAAAAAACGTGTACCTGGATTCGGACAGCGCGCCTACTCGAAATCAGATCCGCGAAACGCGATCAATCGCGAATGGGCGAAAAAGCTCGCGGCCGACAAAGGCAGCAGTAGTCTCTTCGACATCGCCGAACGGATCGAAAGCGCGCTGCTGCGTGAACGCGGCATGTTCGCCAACCTCGACTACTACACCGCGCTTATTTACAAAGATTGCGGTCTACCGGTCGCGCTGTTTCCCCCCATGTTCCTGCTCGCGCGTGTGTGCGGTCTCGTTGCCCACATCGCAGAGCAGCGCGCGAACAACCGGATCATCCATCCGAGTTCGCACTACACGGGGCCGGCTCCGCGGCCGTTCGTCCCGCTGGCGGCGCGCGCAGCCGCGGCCCAAGGCTCCTGAGGGGGAACGGGATGAAATTCGAGCGACAGATCAGGGAACACGCCGAACGCGCCGAACGCGCGATGGCGATGGGCGGGCCGGCAAAGCTGGACAAGCGCAGGCAATCCGGAATTCTCAACGTGCGCGAGCGCATCGACCGGTTGCTTGATCCCGGGAGCTTCCGCGAATCGGGCCTCTTCGGCGTCTCGTACCTGCCGGAGATGCGCGAATCCACACCCGGCGACGGCAAGGTAACCGGTTTCGGCAAGATCGCGGGAAGGCGCGTTGGCGTGGTCGGCTACGACTTCACCGTCAAGGGCTCATCGTCCAGCTACACCAACAACCGCAAGATGGCGCACGTGAAGGAAATCGGCGGCAAGCGCGGTTTCCCGGTGGTGTTCCTCGGCGAGTCTACCGGCGTGCGCATGCCCGACATAATGGGCGAAGGCATGGGCATGAACTTCGAGGGCCCGCGCTTCCTGCGCATACGCGAAGCCCCCTGGGTCGCCGCCATCATGGGCAACGCATTCGGATCCTCCGCCTGGCATGCCTGCTGCGCGGACTTCTGCGTCATGCGCAAAGACTCCGTCATGGCCGTGGCAAGCCCCGGGGTGGTCTCGATGGCGCTCGGCCGCAAGGTGACGCCGGAGGAACTCGGCGGATGGCAGGTGCTGGCCGAACATTCCGGCTTTGCTGACAGGGTGGTGGACACCGACGAACAGGTCGCCGACATGGTCAAGCGGTTCCTGTCCTACCTGCCCACCAACAATCGCGAAGCGCCGCCGGTCGCCGAGGTGCCCCCGGGATCCGACGAGGCCGCCAAAGGCATGCTCGAGCTCATCCCTGAGTCCGCGACGCAGGTCTACGATGTGCGCAAGATCATCGGCGCCTTCGTGGACAGGGACAGCTTCTTCGAGATCAAGGACCGCTTTGGGCGCAGCATCACCACGGGGCTCGCCCGCCTCAACGGCCGAACCATCGGCATCGTCGCCAACAACCCGATGTTCAAGGGCGGCGCGATGGACGCCGACGCCTGCAGCAAGGCGACGGACTTCATCGTGCTGTGCGACTCGTTCAACATTCCGCTGGTGTTCCTGCACGACCAGCCCGGTTTCCTGATCGGGCCCGACTCCGAAAAAAGAGGCGTCATCGGCAAAGTGATCAACTGGATGAACGCCATGCTGCAGGTCACCGTGCCGCGCATCAGCCTCATCCTGCGCAAAAGCTACGGCCGCGGCTTCATCAACATGGGTGGCGCCGGCACCTCCGACGAGATCTCGGCATGGTGGACCGCGGAGGTGAGCTTCATGAACCCCCGCACTGCCGTGACCGTGGTGCACGGCCTCAAGGAAGAGGATGACCCGGAACGCTTCAACGATCTGCTCAAGGAAATGGCGCGCAACGGAGGCGCCTACGACCTGGCGGCGGTCTACGGCGTCAAGGAAGTGCTCGACCCGCGCGACACGCGGGAATACCTGAAGGAAGCGCTCGACGTGCACACTCTGCGCCTGTCTGGCGGGATCGGCCAACACAAGCTCGCCAACTGGCCGACCAGTTACTGACGGCGGCGGACGGAGCCCCCGCATGAAGATCAGCAAGATCGAAGCGATTCCGGTCTGGTTTAAGCCGAGCGACGAGTACCATGCGCTGTTCGGCTCGAACAAGAAAAAGGGGACGATGGTCCACGCCCGCGAGACTTGGTTCGCGAACATCGAATACAAAGAAAACGTCTTCGTCAAGATCACCACCGACGAGGCCATCGTCGGTTGGGGCGAAGCCTGCGCCCATCCCGTCACCAGCGAGACCCAGGCCGGCATCCTCGCCACCGTGGAACTGTTCGGGCGGCTCATCCTGGGCCGCGACCCTTTCCAGATCGGCGCGATCCACGAGGCGCTCGACAACCTGTTCCTGCAGGGCAACAACGGCGCGCGCAGCGCCATCGACATCGCGCTCTACGACATCATGGGCAAGGCCTCCGGCCAGCCCGTCTACAACCTGCTCGGCGGCGCGCATCAGACCCGCTTCGGCAAGCTTGCGACAACGCCGCGTTCGGATCCCAAGCGCATGGCCGACCACGCACGGGGGCTGCTCAAGCAGGGTTACACCGCGTTCGAGCCCAAGATGACCGGCCACCTCGAATCGCTGGACGCCGACGCTGACCGGCTCGAGGCCATACTCGACGCGGTGCCGAAGTCCTGCCCCGTGATCGCCGACCCCAATCAGATGTGGGGCACGGCCAAGGACACGATCAGCCTGCTCGACCGGCGCTTCCGCGGCGTCGGCAACCTCGCGATCGAGCAGCCAGTATGGGGCCATGATCTCAACGGGCTCGCGTCGATCACGCAGGCAGTGCCGCACAAGATCGTCGCGGACGAAGCCATCCAGAATCTGGCGACGATGGTCCGCATCGCCTCGGGGCGTTATGCGGACATGGTCAGCCTCAAGCTCGGCAAGTGCGGCGGCTTCTACAAGTCGGTGCAGATGATGCGCATCGCGGAAGCGGCCGGACTGCCCGTGCGCATCGACTGGACCCAGGGCAGCCACCTGCTCGACACCGCGACCGGCCACCTGCACGCCGCGGTACGCATCGTCGGCTGCGATCCCGGCATGGACTATCAACTGCGCATCGAGGACCAGCCGGTGAAGGAAGGCGGCGTCACGCAGGACAAGGACGGCTATTTCATCATGCCGACCGCGCCGGGCCTGGGCCTCACCGTGGACGAGAAACGCATCAGGAAGCTTTCGCAACGCCGCTGACAGTCTGCCAAAACCACGTCTTCAAGACGGTTCAAAGGAGGAGGAAATGGCCATGATCTCGAACGGTTTCAGAATGCTGGTCGCCGGGTTCGTTCTTTTTGGTTCAGCCGCGGCATCCGCCCAGGGTTATCCGGCGAAGCCGATGCGGATCATCGTTCCGTTCCCGCCCGGGGGCGGCACCGACGTAATGGCTCGCACGATGGCCGACAAAATCGGGGCCGCGCTGGGACAGCAGGTTCTCGTAGACAACCGCACAGGCGCCGGCGGTGCACTCGGCACTGATCTCGCCGCCAAATCCGCGCCCGACGGGTACACCCTGCTTGTCACTTCTTCCAGCACGCTGGTGATCGGACCCAACCTGATGCAAAAGCCCCCGTATGACCCGCTGCGGAGTTTCTCGTCGATCATGATCATCAGTTCCGCACCGAACGTGCTGGTCATCCACCCCTCGGTGCCGGCGAAGAACGTGCAGGAGCTCATCACGCTCGCGCGGCAACGTCCCGGCCTGCTCAATTACGCATCGAACGGCGCCGGAACGCTGAGTCACCTCACCGGCGAACTGTTCAGTCAACGCACCGGCATCAAGATGGTGCATGTGCCCTACAGGGGCGCCCCGCCGGCAGTCATCGATACCATGGCGGGCAACGTCTCCCTGCTGTTCACGGCCTATCCGACGGTTTCGGTGCAGATCCAGAGCAAGCGTCTGCGGGCGCTGGCGGTGACCAGCACCAAACGCGCCTCGGTCGCGCCGGATTTGCCGAGCATCGCCGAGACCCTGCCGGGATTCGAATCGAACCAATGGTGGGGCATGTTCGGACCGGCAGGCATGCCCCCCGAAGTGGTCAACCGCCTGAACGCCTCGGCGCAGCAGGCGCTGACCATGGCCGACGTGCGCAAGCGCCTCACGGCAGATGCCGCCGAGCCGATCGGCGGCAGTGCCGCCGAATGCGAGAAGTTTCTGCAGGCCGATTTCGAGAAGTGGCGCAAAGTGATCAAGGATGCCGGCGTAAAGGACACCTGAACGGATCGCGCGATGCGCGGGATTCAGCCCACCTTCACCACGAGTCAGGCCACCTGGATCAATTACCCCCCCTGTTTGTCGTCAGTGCCCCCCGCTCCGGATCGACGCTGCTGCGGCTGATTCTCGACGCGCATCCGAACGTCGCAGTGCCGCCGCCGGGATGGCTTTTCGATCTGGTCTTTCCGTACCTCTACAGCTACGGGGACCTCGGCAACGATGCGAATTTTCTCGCGCTGGCCGAGGACATGCTCGCAACCCCCACAGTGCAGAAGTGGCCCCTGAAAATTGCTGCCGCAGCGCTCGTCGCGGCAGCCCCGGAGAAATCATTCGCCGGGCTGTACGCCGCGCTGCATCTGGCGTACGCGAAACCGGGCAACAAGCAGCGCTGGGGCGAGAAAACTCCCCGCAATGCGTTCTGGATCGACGAGATCCACGCGCTCTTTCCCGACGCCCGGTTCATCCACATCGTGCGTGACGGCCGCGACATGGCCATCGACATTTCCGATTCAATACTGCTGCCGTACTCGGTGTACTCGGGCGCCAATCTGTGGCAGCGCTACGTGCTGGCGATTCGCGACTCGATCCGCCGGCTGCCCGACGGTTCCGTCATTGAAATCCGCTACGAAGACCTCTGCGCCGACCCCGAAACAACGATCCGCGGATTATGCGCGTTCCTGGGGGAGGATTTCGATCGCGCGATGCTCGCCCCGAACCGGACAAAGTCCGCCGAAAAGTGGAGCAGCCATCCCCTGCATGCGAAAACGGCCGAGCCGATCTCGACCAGATATTGCGAGATGTACAAGACGCGCCTTCCGCGACCGGACGTGGAAGCACTGGAGGCCCTGATCGGCGATACGCTGGCGCTGTTCGACTACCCGGGCAGCGGCAAGCGTTCTCCGATACCGGACCGGCTCGCGGCGCAATTCATCGAGAGTGACACGGTGACCAATCCCGAGAATGTCGCCTACCGCCGATGGCATGAAGCCCGGCGGAAGGAACGGCGCGACCAGCGCATCTGGAGTCCTGAAGACCGCTCCAGCCTGCTGTGGGGCATGAATTGAGGCGGGAACAACGCCCGATCTAGCGGGCCTGCGGCTGATACAGCACCGCATCACCCAGCGTGATCACACCGCCGCCCAGTACGCAAGCGATGATGCCGCCATGGCCGCGCATCGCGTTGTAGCCGCCAGCACCCAGCACCTCCTCCATGCGCGAACAGGGTTCGCACAGGCCCGTGCCTTCGAACGGCACGCCGCCAATTTCGAACTGTTCGTCGTGCAGCGCCAGCAGGTTGATGCCTGAGACGACGAGGTTGCGCCGCACCAGCGCGGGATCGACCGCATCCCGCCCGAGCAGCTTCGCCACTACATCCAGATGCTCACGCTGGATCAGCGTGACCTGGCGCTTGCCGCCGGTGCGCTGCGCCTTGTGGTCACCGACAAGGCCGTGATCGGCGAGTACTTCGACGTGGTTGAAAGATTGCAGCGGTGCGCGACGTGCGGGGCGCAGGCCGATCCATTCCAGCTTGCCTGCGCGGGGGAAAGTTTCCATCAGGGTGCGCAGCGGGCTTTCGGGGTTGAGTTTGCTCATGGGAGATCGGGAAAGAATGAGAATTAAAACGGCAGAAACGAATTCCGCTATTCTCTTTACAGCAAATCACGCAGTGTTGCTTTTCGTCCCGATTTTATCAGTCTCGAAAACACCGAAAACGTTTATAAGTTATTGTTTTAATTAATGAAAATAATAATTTTTTCGGGGGTGTTATCCATCGTACCGGAATGTTATCCGGCGTTTTTGTCGTATAAAACTAGTTAGAGCCCATTGCCGTGGAAAAGCGAGTTGATCTTACGATTACGCTGAATCTCCCCGACGGACACAACGCAGATAGGCTGTCCATCGGTGAAGATGGAAGTGTTCGACTGTTCGATAAATCGGGGGACGAAATGTTGCCCGAGAGCATTAGTCGGGCCGTTCATTATGAAAGACCAAAAGGTCCTAAGTATCAGTCACTGACAACCGCAGACGGTCGAATGACGACCGTCGGAGGACTTGAAGATTTAGCCCAGTTTGAAGAAGTTATCGCTTTAGATACGAACACGACCGAAATCAATGGAACAAAAGTTTCTGCCGCATTCTTTATCGTTTGCAGGTTAAAGACGGAACCTGACGGTTTTCGGGTTGAGTCACTGGATGGGAAAGGCCATCTATACGAGTTTCACGACGTGCCGCTAAATATGAATCCAGAAATGCTGGCGATCCTCAAGGTCGCTAATGACACTAAACGCTCCCGCGGAACCGCGAGGTCGAACGTGGTATTTGTGAACGATTCCGATATGGGGCGTCATTCCGCCATTTCGAGGCGTGAACAACCGATATATGGCCCACACTGTTTACCCGACGGTTTTGCACTCCGTTACGCGAGCACTGACACGGGTCAGGAACTGACTAATAAGCTTGTACGCTTCTGTGACACTCAATCACGAAAACACCTTGCCCGTCTCCAGTCCGGTGCAACATTGTTTCGCACTACTAACTTATCGAAGCTAGACGAGGACCAGTATGTTGGCTTTCGATACTTTTACTTTCCTGACTTAAGTATCGAGAATCCGGTTGTCACCGGCGTTTCCATGACACCCGATACTAAGCACACCATTAAGTTCAGCACCGATTGATATGTGCTCTAACATCTCAGTCAACACGGACAGTTGCAAGCGGCGCTACACGCCGTGTGCAACGGCCAGTTACTTCAGCCGTTAGACCGCCTCATCGCGTTTTACTGAGTCAATCATTCATGAACACGTCCAGTGGCGACCGAGCCTTCGCCGGGTCCATTCCACAGTTGTATGAGCAGTACTTGGTCCCACTGATCTTCGACCCGTATGCGAGAGATCTGGCCCGCCGAGTAGCTTCCTCTGCTCCGTCGGCCGTCCTTGAGATCGCCGCCGGGACTGGGGTGGTCACGCGCCACCTGGCGGCTCAGTTGCCCGCCGACGTATCGATCGTATCGACCGATCTGAATCAGGCAATGCTCGATCACGCCGTGTGCATAGGCACGAACCGCGCAGTGACGTGGCGGCAGGCCGATGCAATGGACCTTCCTTTTGGCGATAGCAGCTTCGACTCGGTGGTGTGCCAGTTCGGCGCCATGTTCTTTCCGGACAAGGCGGCAGCCTTCGCCGAGACACGCCGGGTACTACGTCCCGGTGGGACGTTCTTGTTCAACGTCTGGGATCGAATAGAGGACAACGAATTCGCCGATTGCGTCACCCAGGCAATGGCACGCCTGTTCCCGAATGATCCTCCCCGATTCTTGGCAAGGCTGCCACACGGCTACTACGACCGAGCAGTGATCGACAACGCTCTCGTTGATGGCGGCTTCACGGGCTCCATCTTTTACGACACCGTCGCCGTGCAAAGTCGCGCCGAGTCGCCTCGAACTGTCGCGATCGCCTATTGCCAGGGAACGCCGTTGCGCAACGAACTCGTGGGGCGTGACGCCTCAATTCTGGATGAGGCGACGGACATTGCGACTGCCGCCATCAAAGAGCGCTTTGGTACTGGCCACGTCACCGGAAAAATTCAGGCACACGTCATCTCGGCCAAAAAGGAGGCGTAGAACAAATGCGGCCCAACCCTTCTTACAAGCGAACCGGCGCCACTTAACTCACAAGTTAATACCCAAAAACCGGCCAAAATCCAGGCAAGATCGGCCAATCAAAAGAAAAAACACCCACCGACTCCCGCCGGCAGGCGTTCTGATTTACAGCCAGCGCTGAAGCTTATTTCTTTTTCGGCGCCTTGATCTTGATACCGACCATGCTCTCCGGCTTGACCCACTGGTCAAACTGCGCAGAAGTCAGGTGACCCAGCGCAATCGCCGATTCCTTCAGCGTCAGCCCCTTCTTATGCGCGTTCTTGGCAATCGCCGCGGCCTTGGCATAACCGATGTGCGGGTTCAGTGCTGTCACCAGCATCAGCGATTCATTGGTGAACTGCTCGATGCGCTCGAGGTTGGGTGCTATGCCGACCGCGCAATGCTCATCGAAGTTTTCGCAGGCATGCGCCAGCAGGTTCACGCTGTGCATGAAATTGCGGATCACCATCGGCCGGAACACGTTGAGTTCAAAGTTGCCCATCGAACCGCCGACGTTGATCGCAACATCGTTGCCGAAGACCTGACAGCAGGCCATGGTCATCGATTCCGACTGCGTCGGGTTGACCTTGCCCGGCATGATCGACGAGCCCGGTTCGTTTTCCGGGATGTTCAGCTCGCCGATGCCGCAGCGCGGGCCGCTGGACAGCCAGCGGATGTCATTGGCGATTTTCATCAGCGAGGTGGCCAGGGTTTTCAGTGCGCCGTGGGCGGCAACCACGCCGTCACAGGAACCCAGCGCTTCGAACTTGTTGGGCGCCGTGACGAAAGGAAGACCCGTCATTTTTTTCAGTTGTGCGGCCACGTCTTTCGCAAACTTCGGATGGGCGTTGAGTCCAGTGCCGACCGCGGTGCCACCAAGTGCGAGTTCACACAGATGCGGCAGTGACGCCTCGACATGTTTCAGGCTGTGGTCGAGCTGCGACACATAACCGGAAAATTCCTGGCCCAGCGTCAGCGGCGTTGCATCCTGCAGGTGGGTGCGGCCGATCTTGACGATGTGCATGAAGGCGCGGGATTTTTTGTCCAGCGTGTTGCGCAGTTTTTTCACCGCGGGCTTGAGCTGCTTTTCCAGTGCGATCACCGCCGCGACGTGCATCGCCGTGGGGAAGGTATCGTTGGAGGACTGGCCCTTGTTGACGTCGTCGTTCTCGTGCACCAGGCGTGCCGCGCCGCGTTTGCCGCCGAGGATTTCCGAAGCACGATTGGCCAGCACTTCGTTGACGTTCATGTTGGTCTGGGTGCCGGAGCCGGTCTGCCACACCACCAGCGGGAAATGCGCATCCCATAGGCCGGTCAGCGCTTCATCGGCGGCCTTGACGATGGCGTTGCCTTTTTTCTTGTCGAGCACGCCCAGCGCCATGTTGGTCAGCGCCGCGGCTTTTTTCACCATCACCTGCGCATGCACCACCGGCAGCGGCATGGTCTCGCCGGGGAAATGGAAGTGATGCAGGCTGCGCTGGGTCTGCGCGCCCCACAGCATGTTGTCGGGCACTTCGATGGCGCCCATCGTGTCGTGTTCGGTGCGGAATTTGGCCATGATCTTCTTTATAAAATTATCAACAAAATCAAATACTTATAAATATTCGGGCTTTTTTGCGGCCCCTCACCCCAACCCTGCTTTGCTTCAAGTGTGCCCTTGTCTCCCCGCTTTGCGGGGAGAGGGAGAATCACAATCAGAGCAGCGGGCGCTGCTCGCCGCGCTGGGCATTGGCATCGGCCACGGTCAGCGCCGTCATGTTGACGATGCGGCGCACCGTCGCGCTGGTGGTCAGTACATGCACCGGTTTGGCGGCGCCGAGCAGGATCGGTCCGACGGTGATGCCGTCGCCTGACGAAGTTTTCAGCAGGTTGAAGGCGATGTTGGCGGCATCCAGCGTCGGCATGATCAGCAGGTTGGCCTGCCCTTTCAGCCGTGCATTCGGAAAAGCCCGCATGCGGATTTCTTCCGACAGCGCCGCGTCGCCGTGCATCTCACCCTCGACTTCGAGGTTGGGCGCGCGCTCGCGGATCAGCGCCAGTGCCGTGCGCATCTTGCGCGCAGTCGGAGAATCCGCCGAACCGAAACTCGAATGCGACAGCAGTGCGACTTTGGGGATCAGGCCGAAGCGGCTGATCTCCTCGGCGGCGAGCAGCGTCGATTCGACGATCTGTTCCGCGGTGGGATCAAAATTGACATAGGTGTCACAGATAAACACGGTGCGACCCGGCAGCATCACCATGTTCATCGCGGCGAAGTGCTGCACGCCGGGGCGCTTGCCGATCACCAGGTCGACGAAGCGCAGGTGGCCGTCGTAACGGCCAAAGAGGCCGCAGAGCATCGCGTCGGCCGCACCCAGGCGCATCATCATCGCGCCGATCAGCGTGGTGCGGCGACGCATGTCGAGCTTGGCAATGTCCGGCGTCACGCCGCGGCGTTCGCCGAGGCGCTGGTACTCGGTCCAGTATTCGCGGTAACGCGGGTCATTGCTGGGATCAACCAGCGTGTAGTCACGGTCACGCTGCAGGCGCAGCCCCAGGCGCTCGATGCGCATCTTGATGACTTCGGGCCGGCCGATCAGGATCGGCTGCACGATGCCTTCGTCGACGGCGACCTGCACCGCGCGCAGCACCACTTCCTGTTCACCCTCGGCATAGACCACGCGCTTGGGCGATTTTTTCGCCGCGGCGATCACCGGTTTCATGATCAGGCCGGAGTGGTAGACCACTTCGTTCATGCGCTGTGCATAGGCGTCAAAATCAGTGATCGGCCGCGTCGCGACACCGCTGTCCATGGCCGCTTTCGCCACCGCGGGCGCAACGGTGCTGATCAGGCGCGGATCAAAGGGCCGCGGAATCAGGTAATCGGGGCCGAATTTAAGATCCTGCTCGCCATAGGCCGCGGCGACGATCTCGGACTGTTCAGCCTGAGCCAGCGCGGCAATCGCGTTGACCGCGGCAATTTCCATGTCGCGGTTGATGGTGGTCGCGCCGACATCCAGCGCGCCGCGGAAAATGAACGGGAAACAAAGGACGTTGTTGACCTGGTTCGGATAGTCCGAACGTCCGGTGGCCATCACCGCATCGGGACGCACTGCCTTCACCAGTTCCGGCAGGATTTCCGGTTCCGGATTGGCGAGTGCCAGGATCAGCGGCCGCTCCGCCATCTGTTTGACCCATTCCGGTTTCAGCACCTTGCCCGCGGACAAACCGAGGAAGGCATCGGCGCCGGCCATCACTTCCGACAACGTGCGCGCCTTGGTGTCGATGGCATAACGCGCCTTCTCGTCATCCATCAGTTCGGTGCGGCCCTTGTAGACCACGCCGACGATGTCGGTGACGGTGATGTTTTCCTGCCGCAAACCCAGGGACACCAGCAGGTCGAGGCAGGCCAGTGCCGCGGCACCGGCACCGGAAACAACGAGTTTTATTTTTGAAATGTCTTTGCCGACGACCTTCAGGCCGTTGGTGAAGGCCGCGCTGACGATGATCGCGGTGCCGTGCTGGTCGTCATGGAATACGGGAATCTTGCAGCGCTTGCGGAGTTCGCGCTCAACGATGAAACATTCCGGCGCCTTGATGTCTTCGAGGTTGATGCCGCCGAAGGTGGGTTCGAGTGCTGCGATGATGTCGACCAGCTTGTGCGGATCAAGTTCGTTGATTTCGATGTCGAAGACGTCGATGCCGGCGAATTTCTTGAACAGCACTGCCTTGCCTTCCATCACCGGCTTCGCCGCCAGTGGACCGATGTTGCCGAGGCCCAGCACGGCCGTGCCGTTGGTGATCACCGCAACCAGGTTGCCGCGCGCGGTGTAGAGGCTGGCATCTGCGGGATTTTCCGCAATGGCCTCGCACACCATCGCCACGCCGGGCGTGTAGGCGAGCGCGAGGTCGCGCTGGTTGACCAGCCCCTTGGTGGGGGTGACTGCAATTTTTCCCGGAACCGGCAGCCGGTGGTATTCCAGCGCCGCTTTGCGGAGTTGCTCATCAGCCATTTGCGAGAACCGCCTTTCGATGTCAGCCGCCAGCCGCGTGGCTTTGCGGGAGCGGAATTATACCGTAGCCCCTGCGTCGCTTCGCCTCGCAGCCGGCCCACGATCCGCACCGCAAAGGTGCGCCAAGGCGGCGCAAAAATCCTGTATCTTGATTGCAGAACGATGGAAAATCGCCGAAAAAGCTGATTGGGGTTCGCACATTGGAAATCAACATTCCCGAAGTTCATGCCGAAGTCAGCGCCGCCTGCGCGCGTTACGAACAGGCGCTGGTCAGCAATGATGTGGCGGCACTCGATGCGCTGTTCTGGCAAAGCCCGCACACCATTCGTTACGGCGCCACCGAAGTGCTCTACGGTTTTGAGGAGATCGCACAGTTCCGCGCCGCGCGCTCGCCGGCCGGACTGGCGCGCACGGTATCGCGCGAAGTGATCACCACCTACGGCCGCGACTTCGCCACCTCGAGCCTGCAGTTCGAGCGCAGCGGCATAAGCGGACGGCAGATGCAGACCTGGGCGCGCATGCCCGAAGGCTGGCGCGTCGTCGCTGCCCACGTCAGCATGATGTAACGGACTGCGCCCCGCAGCCGCCCGGCCCACGGGCGCCGCCTTTGTGCTAACGTTGCGCTGCTTTTTTTGCAGCGAACAACGTGACTTTCATGGCCCAGACCTCTTCCGGCGCATCCGGCTTCCGCGCCGAACTCCATCCCGAAATCGAGCCCTATAACAACGGCATGCTGGCGCTCGACGGCCGGCATCGCATGTACTTCGAGGAAAGCGGCAACCCGCGCGGCGCGCCGGTGCTGTTCCTGCATGGCGGCCCCGGCGCGGGTGCTGCGACTGCGCATCGCCGGTTTTTTGATCCCGCGCATTACCGCATCGTCATTTTTGACCAGCGCGGTGCCGGACGTTCGCTGCCGCTGGGCGAGGTCACCGACAATACGACGCCGTTACTCGTGTCGGACATCGAACAGCTGCGCGAAAAACTCGGCATCAATCGCTGGCTGGTATTCGGTGGTTCCTGGGGCAGCACGCTCGCGCTGGCCTATGCCGAAGCCCATCCGCAGCGCTGCACCGGGCTGATCCTGCGCGGCATTTTTCTGTGTCGCGACAGTGAAATCGACTGGTTCCTTTACGGCCTGCGCAATCTGTTTCCCGAAGCCTGGCACGCTTTCACCGCGCCGATTCCTGAATCCGAACGCGGCGACCTGCTCACGGCCTACCATCGCCGCCTGACTGATCCCGACCCGGCCGTGCACATGCCGGCAGCGCGCGCCTGGAGCACTTACGAAGGTTCGTGCTCGACGCTGCTGCCGAGCCCGGAAACCGTGGCCTATTTCGCCGGCGACGTGGTTGCCCTCGGCCTCGCGCGCATCGAAGCGCATTATTTCAAGCATGACATTTTCCTGCCGCAGAACTCGCTGCTCGACAATGTCGGCCGCATCCGCAACATCCCCGGCGTCATCGTGCAAGGGCGTTACGATGCGGTCTGCCCCATCGTCTCGGCCGACGACCTGCACCGCGCCTGGCCGGAGGCGGAATACATCATCGTGCCCGATGCCGGACATTCGGCATGGGAGCCCGGCATCTGCGCGGCGCTGGTCCGGGCCTGCGAAAAATTCAAAACTATTACCAAGGGAGAATGAAATGAAACTGGTGACTTACTCTGCGGGCAAACGCGCCCCGGCGAAAATCGGCGTGATCGCTGCTGACGGCAGCATCATCGACCTCGAAGCCGCGGCGAAAAAGGCACGCGTCAAGCTGCCCTTTGCGGCCAACGACATGGTCGCGCTGGTCGCCGCCGGCAAGAGCGGCCTGGCGCTGGTGAAGAAGGCTGTCGCCGGATTCAAGACCGGCCAATACAAGATGAACAAGGTCACGCTGCATGCGCCGATTCCGCGTCCGCGCAAAAACGTGTTCTGCGTCGGCTGGAATTATGTCGAGCATTTCGAAGAAGGCGCCAAGGCCCGTCCGCATGTGACGGAACTGCCGAAACATCCGGCGTTTTTCAGCAAGCAGCCGCTGGCGGTGAACAGCCCCTACGGCGAAGTGCCGTCGCATCCCGGCGTCACCGAAAAACTCGACTGGGAAGTGGAAATGGCCGTGGTCATCGGCAAAGCCGGCCGCAACATCAAGGAAGCCGATGCGATGAAGCACATCTACGGCTACATGATCGCCAACGACGTGTCGGCGCGCGAAGTACAGCGCCAGCACGGGCAGCAGTGGTTCAAGGGCAAGAGCCTCGACGGCCATTGCCCGATGGGACCGTGGCTGACTACCGCCGATGCAGTGAAAAACCCGCAGAACCTGCGCATCACCTGCCGCGTCAACGGCGTGACCAAGCAGGATTCCAACACCAGCTATATGTATTTCAAGCTGCCGCGCCTGATCGCCGAGCTGTCGGCCGGTCTGACACTGGAGCCCGGCGACCTGTTCCTCACCGGCACGCCGGCCGGCGTCGGCCACGCACGCAATCCGCCGGAATTCATGAAAGCCGGCGACATCCTGGAAACAGAAGTGGAAGGACTGGGACTGCTGCGCAATAAAATAGGCGCAAAATAAGTCGGCGCAAAATAAGTCGGCGCAAAGCAGGTTTCAGAGCAGGTTTGATTGCTCCAATAAAAAAACGCCGCTCATGCGGCGTTTTTTATTTCGGCTTTTTTTTCATGCTGTCGGCGGCAGCCTTGCCTGCCGATTGCAGACTCTCCAGTCCGGCCTTCTGCATTTCCAGCGTCTTGATGGTCATCTGGACCATGCCGGTGTTCATGGTCAGCCAGGTTTCAACCGCCTTCAGCTCGGCGATTTTTTTCTCCAGATCCTCGACATTCATCGTCGGCGCGATCATGCCCGGCATGGGAAAACCCATCGGGTTCCACATTTTCTGCATGAATTCGAAAAAATCCTTGGGTACGTCTTGTTCGGCCATGGTCGCTCCCCTGCATTACAGGAATAGGTGTTACGAAGATTATAGGCTGACGCAGGATTGGTGAGCCGCAGCCACAAATAAAGATGGCGCCCCGGTCAGGGCGCCATGCAGGGGTCAGCGAGAATTATTCGCCGAGCGGCGAATCGACATGGCGGGCGGCCACACGGATCCGCGGGGCCACCGGCGCCGGTTCGGCGAAGGCGGCAACAACGCGCTGCAGGCGCTGTTTCTCGCCCAGCACCTTGTTGGTGTAGGTGTCGTTGTCGTCACCGAGGGCGCCGGCGTACATCTGCAGGGCGATGCTCACATTGCCGGTGCGGGACAGGTATTCGCGCAGGATACGGGTGCCGACGCGGATATTGGATTCCGGGTCGAACACGGATTTCTCACCGCCGAACTCGGCCAGCTTGTCCGCATGGAACTTCGGGATGATCTGCATCAGGCCCTTGGCGCCGACGCCGCTTTCGGCGATCGGGTTATAGCGCGACTCGACCGCAATCACTGCCATGATCAGCAGCGGATCCATATTGACCCGGGCAGCTTCGGCATGGGCGATCTGCACGAACTCCAGCGTCACGTCCTGCGACACCTTGTAGCGCTTGGCCAGGAACTCGGCCAGCGCCTCGTGCCGGGCGGCGTCCGGATGCACGACCGGCGCGGGCTGCGGCAGCACACGGCCGGATACGGCTTTGGCCTCACTCTCGACGGCGGCATAGGCAGATTCCAGCCATTGGACGCCGTAACGTTCGTGGAGCAGCAAAGCCAGGGCGGAGAAGCTGGCGATCAGCATCGCCAGGGTGACCATCTTGCGGATCCAGTGCAGCGATAGTGCTGCCTGTTCCTCGGGGGATATTTCTGAAATCGATTTTGCGAACATGCAAAACCTCCTTTTGGGAGTGGCGCCGGCACGGGGCAGGCGCCTTCAGCGGTTGTTACCTCGCTACGGTAACGGGTGTCTCCTGGCTAACTCGGTCAGCCGACAACCACTATAGGTTGTGGGCCACTCAAAAAAACTGGCTAATTCTAGGTGTTCAGACCCTGCGCCGCAACCCTGAAAACGGATTTTCATGGGGTTCGGGAAATAAGCCGGGGGCGGAGTGTAACGGCATTGCCCACCGCAATGCAATAAAAATATAAGTTATTGTTTTTAAACAATATTTAATACTTTTACCGCTCTTACACAGGGTCAAACAAGGTAAATCGCAGGGATTTGAGCCGCATTGCGGCAAAGAGTTCACCAGAGCCGGCCCGGAGTACCGAAGGTGAAGTAAAAACTTAATAAAAACAATTAGTTATAATTCATCCTGGGGGTCGGACAAGGGCTGAATCTGGCGTGCTTCCCAAGTCCGGAGCGCAGTCTCGTAGTTAGTAAGTGCTTCCCAATAACGGTCATAAACACAGGGGTCACAGCCGCTCTGGCAGCATTCCCAGGGCTCGGGCGCCGGCGGCTTTTCCGGTTTGGGATCGAAGTCAGCCGTCATGGCTCAGCGCAGATCCTCGGGCAATCGCGCCTCCGGAAAGCGGCGGCGGAACTCGGCCAGCAGCGCGTCGGCATCCGCGGTTTTGCCGCCGCGGCGCAGTTCGGCGATGCGCTGCAGCCATTTTTCCGGCGGTTCCTTGAGCAGGTCCTGCCACAGTGCGCTCTTCGCCGGCGCGGCCGACAAGGCTGCGGCCGGCGCCGCGGGCCTGGCCACCGATGCACCAGCACCGTTCGCTGCGTCAGCCATCGGCGCAGGCGCGGAACGCTGCAGCGGTTGCGGAGCGGCGTAGTCGCGCAGCGCGGGCGCCCGGTCTTCGGCCCGATTGGAGGATTCTGCCGCCATGGCCTTGGCGCGGGACTCGGTCGCCCCCCTCTCCGCTTCAGCCACACGGCCAGACAAGGCCGGTGCCGGGACGGGCGCCGCGTCCTGCACCACTGGCGCAGGCGGTGCCGTGACCGTCGGCGCAGCAGACCGGCGCTTGGGCACGGATTCCGGCACAGCCGCGGTTGGCGGTTCGGCGATCTCTCTTCGTTCGATCTCGCTTTGCATAGTCGCGGCCGGGGTTTGCGCCGGCGGCGGGATCAGGGATTCCGGACGATCAGCCCCCTGCTCGCGCATCAGGGTCACCACGCTGACCGACAACACCAGTACCGCAGCCAGCGAAACCGGCAGCGCCCAGCGACGGGCACCGGCGCGACGCGGACCGGCGGCGACCTCGCGGCGCGCTGCGGCGCGGATCGCGTCATCGAGTTGTGCCGGCGGTTCTGCCGTCGTTCCGGCGCGGTATAGCGCCGCCAGTTGCGGATCATTTTCCATATCGGGGCCGGGTTTCATTGCCATGCCTGCATCCCCTGCCGCAGTTTCGCCAGCGCATAACGCAGCCGGCTTTTGGCGGTTTCGCGGTTGACGCCGGTGGCGTCGGCAATTTCCTCGATACTCAGCCCGCCCTCCTGCTGCAATACAAAAGCCTCGCGCTGCTCTTCCGGCAAATCATCGAGCAATGCCAGCAGTTGCGCCGCCTGCTGCCGGGACGTCGCGCTGACTTCCGGTTCCGCGCTGCGCGGCGCCACCGGTTCGTCGATGGACACCGATTCGTCATCCAGCGGTACGGCGGCATCAGCGCGGCGAAAGTGATCCATCAGCCGGTTGTGGGCAATCCGGTAGAGGTAAGTCGAGAATTTCGCCTGCACCGTATAAGCGGCGCGGGCGCGGATCAGGTTCATCCACACATCCTGGAACAGTTCATCGGCGAGCGCCGCGTTGCGGCACTGGCGCAGCAGATAACGATAGACGCCGCCCTTGTGACGACCATAAAGCACATCAAAAGCCGCCGCGTCACCATCGCGATAGCCGAGCATCAGCGCTTCATCGGTGGCGTCGGTGGCAGTGGGCATAACGGGGTGCCAGTATGCAGAAGCCTCTGCATACCGGCAACCCGGCTGTAGTACTGCATCCACGCTGGGATCAGCGGCGGTGAAATCAACGCGGAGAAAATCAACGAGGGTCAGTCAACGCGGGTCAGGCGTAAAGCGCGCCGGGAACGGATCCGGCCGCGCCGCCAGCGACGGCTCGCGAATCACGCCCTGCGCCACCAGATTGCGATAACTGTCGTAGTAAATGGTAATGATCTCGGCCGGCGTTGCAGTGGCGCGTTCGAATTCGGTGTACGTCACCACTGACGTTTCACTGCGGCCGTGGCCGGTGCCGAGGCGTGCGGATTTTTGTGCCTGATTGGCCGGGGCTTCGCTACGCGCGGCTGCACCGACACCACTGGCCGCATCGCGCGCCGGACTGCGATCTTCTGCCATTGCCGCAGGGGCCGGCGCTTCGGCCTCCATGCTGCGCGCCAGTCGCGGCGGTGCATACTGCATCACCGGCTCCGGCTTTTTGCGGAACACCGCAACGCCGATCACGCCGACGTTGTTCGGGCGGCCGGTACGCGCGGCATAGGAATCCGGCAGCGCGGTGAAATAAAACGCGGCGGTGCGCTCCAGGCTTTTGCGCCAGCCCTTGACGCCAAAACCCTGCTGCGCACCCAGCACATAACCGCTTTGCTGCCAGTCGGCGGTCTCGCCGGTGATCACATCGACCCCGTCCACCGAAACCACGGTCAGGATGTCGCCGCGCTGGCGGTTGCGCAGGCGGATTTCATATTCGTTGCCGGGATTGCCGACGACATAATGCCGCCCTTCGTGGACATACACCGGCAACGTGCGGTTCTGTGCGCGGTCGTGAATCACGATATCGGCGATATTGCCTACCGCAGCGACGGGCAAAGACAAGGTGCAGGCAGCCAGCGCGGCCGCAACGGTGATCAGGCGTTTCATCAAGGCTCCTTGAGTTAAGTGTGCGGAAGACCCGCGACCCTGCTGTAAACGCCAGCCGCAGCGGATCGGGGTTAAACGTCGTTTTGGCCCGCTATGTGCGACAACGTACAGACCCTCTCCGGGGGGAGGCGAATACTCCACAGGGTCTCGGAAGAGGTGCTTTTTCAGGCAATTTTCAGACTGCGCGATACCGCATTTTTTGCTGGCGACCCCACAAGCGCAGCGCCCCCTCCAGATCGGAGTTCGCATTTCACGGAAATCGGCCATGTCCGCAACAGAACTCTCCCCCTCCCTTGCCGCCGATGCCAGCAAGGCGGACGCCCTGCTTAAAGCGGGCGCCCTGCAGAACGCGATCCTGACCAGTGCCAATTTCTCGATCATCGCCACTGACGAGAAAGGCATCATCCAGCTGTTCAATACCGGCGCCGAGCACATGCTGGGCTACACCGCAGCCGAAGTCGTCAACAAGATCAGCCCGAGCGATATTCATGACCCGGAAGAGGTCATGGTACGCGCCCAGGCATTGAGCCTCGAGCTTGGCACCCTGATTACGCCGGGATTCGAAGCCCTGGCCTTCAAGGCATCGCGCGGCATCGAAGACGTCTATGACCTGACCTATATCTGCAAGGATGGCAGCCGCTTTCCGGCCATCATCTCGATCACGGCGCTGCGCGACGACGCTGGCGCCATCATCGGCTACCTGCTGATCGGCACCGACAATTCCGTGCGCAAGACGATCGAGTCGAAACTGAACGAGGCCATGGCCGTCGCAGACAGCGCCAACCGCGCGAAAACCGACTTCCTTTCCAGCATGAGCCATGAATTACGCACACCGCTCAATGCGATCCTCGGTTTCGCCCAGCTCATGGAATCCGGCGCCCCGCCCCCGACAGTTAACCAGAAGCGCAGTCTGGAGCAGATCCTCAAGGCGGGCTGGTACCTGCTGGAGCTGATCAACGAAATCCTCGATCTTGCACTGATCGAGTCGGGCAAGGTCACGCTGTCCCGGGAACCAGTCTCGCTGTCCGAGCTCATGCTGGAGTGCCGTGCCATGATCGAGCCGCAAGCACAAAAGCGCGGCATCGCCATGACGTTTCCGCGATTCGAAACTCCCCTGTTCCTCAATGCCGACCGGATCCGGCTGAAACAGGTTCTGATCAATCTGCTGTTCAACGCCATCAAGTACAACAAACCGAGCGGCACGGTTACGGTGGATTACGAACCGAAAGCCGCGGACATGATTCGCCTCAGCGTGCGCGACACCGGTGCGGGGCTGGCGCAGGAACAACTGGCCAAGCTGTTCCAGCCCTTCAATCGCCTCGGCAGGCAAACCGGCTCGGAGGAAGGCACCGGTATCGGCCTGGTGGTGACCAAACGCCTGGTCGAACTCATGGGCGGGGTCATCGGCGTGGACAGCACGGTCGGAGAGGGAAGTACGTTTTGGGTCGAGTTGTGTCTCGCCGAGGCACCGCAACTCGACTTTACGAAAACCGATGAAGTGGCAGTGCGAACACAAGTCGCAGAAGGCACACCGCAGCGCACCGTGCTGTATGTGGAGGACAACCCGGCGAACCTGGAACTGGTCGAACAAATCATTACGCGTCGTCCCGATCTGCGTCTGCTGAGTGCCGCGGACGGTGATCTTGGTGTTGAGTTTGCACGCGCCTATTTGCCTGAAGTCATCCTGATGGATATCAACCTGCCCGGCACCAGCGGGATTGAAGCCTTGAGAATCCTGCTCGCAGACCCTGCAACCGCACATATCCCGGTCATCGCACTCAGCGCGAACGCCGTGCCCCAGGATATCGCGCGCAGCCTTGAGGCCGGATTCTTCAGCTATCTCACCAAGCCGATCAAGGTCGACCTGTTCATCGATGCGCTGGATGCGGCCTTGAAATTTTCTCTGACATCATCCACCCGCACCGCGGTCAAGGAACACGCATGAAGCTGGCCGAATCCGACATTCTCAAGAGCAGTATCCTGATCGTCGATGACCAGGAGGCCAATGTCAGCCTGCTTGAGCAAATGCTGCACCAAACCGGCTATACCAGCGTCTCCTCAACCATGAATCCGCAGGAAGTCTGCGCGCTGCACCGGAAAAACCACTACGACCTGATCCTGCTCGACCTGCAGATGCCCGGCATGGATGGCTTCCAGGTGATCGAGGCGCTGAAGACCAACGATGCGGACGATTACCTACCCGTACTGGTGATCACCGCACAACCCAGCCACAAACTGCGGGCCTTGCAAGCCGGTGCCAAAGATTTCGTCAGCAAACCCTTTGATCTGATCGAGGTCAAGACCCGCATCCACAACATGCTCGAAGTCCGTCTGCTTTATAAAAACCTCAACAATTACAACAAAATCCTCGAAGAAACCGTGCGCGAACGGACCGCCGAACTGCGCGAAAGCGAAGCGCGTTATCGCAGCCTGACGGAACTGGCCTCCGATTGGTACTGGGAACAGGACCAGCACGGCAGCTTCACCAAGGTTTCCGGACCGGTGCTGGAGATGCTCGGCGTCCGCGTCGACACCCTGGCAGGGAATGCTGGCGACGCCCCGGTAGACGGCTGGAATGAGACGGAGCGGGATTTTCTGCGAACAACAATTGCTGCGCGGCAGCCCTTCCTCGATTTCATTTTCAGCCGCGTCAATGCCGACGGCTCACAGCAAAGATTTCAAGTGAGCGGCGAACCCATGTTCAACCAGTCTGCCCGCTTCATCGGTTACCGCGGCATCGGCGTGGAACTGACTGAAAATAAATAGCCCTCAAGATACCGGCGATCAGTGATGTCAGCACCACATCATCCGCATCAAAACCTCCTGCTCGGCGCCCTGCCCGCAGCAGAATTCGCGCACCTTTCCGCCCATCTGGAGCTGGTGCCGCTGTTACTCGGCGACATGCTTTACGAACCCGGCGAACAGTTGCAGCACGCCTATTTCCCCACCACCGCCATCGTCTCGCTGCACTATGTCATGGAGTCCGGCGCATCGTCCGAAACCGCAGGGGTGGGCAATGAAGGCGTGGTCGGCATTACTCTGTTCACGGGAGGCCATACCACGTCCAGCTCGGCGGTGGTGCAGACTGCCGGTCACGCGTACCGGGTGGAACGCAGCCTGCTGCTGCAGGAGTTCAATCGGGCCGGCATGATGCAACGGTTGTTGCTGCGTTACACTCAGGCGCTGATTACACAAATCATGCAGAACGCGGCCTGTAACCGGCATCACTCACTGGAGCAGCAGTTGTGCCGCTGGTTATTGCTGACCCTGGACCGTGGCCCAGCGCGCGAATTGGTCATGACGCAGGAATTGATCGCCACCATGCTCGGCGTGCGTCGGGAAGGCATTACCGAGGCTGCTGGAAATTTGCAACGCGCCGGTTTCATACGCTACCGCCGCGGCCACATTACCGTGCTTGAGCGATCCGGGCTGGAGAGCCACGCCTGTGAGTGCTACGCGGTGGTCAAGAAAGAATGGCGCCGCCTGCTGCCCGTTGCGCAAACCGTACCAATGTCGCTTACAGCCTGATAGCCGTATTGGACACCAGGTGCCGGGTCGGGCCTGCCGGCGGCTGTGATAGATTGAAGTCATGGATGATCTTGTACTCCGTGGCATGGCGAAGTGGCCCAACGTACCTTCCGTCTACGGATGGTTATCGCTCGACCGCCGCGGTCACTGGCTGCTGAAAGGCGAACGCGTCGCCAATTCCGGCATCGCCGCTTTTTTCGGCCGTAACTACGGCCACGATGACCAGGGCCGCTGGTTTTTCCAGAACGGGCCGCAACGCGTTTATGTCGCGCTGGATTACACACCGCATGTTTACCGCATCATTTCCGCGCCGGGTGCCGCGCTGGCGCTGGCTTCACACAGCGGCAGCGCAGTCAGCACGATCGCCGCTGCCTATATTGATGACAGCGGGCAACTGCTGCTCGATACCGATCTCGGCATCGGCCTGATGCATGATGCCGATCTGGAAACCCTGGTGCCGCGATTCAGCAGCCCCGGCGGCCTCGCCGGCGAAGCGGCGCTGGCGGCGACGCTGGACGCATTGCAGGCCGGACGCGATGTCGCGCTGGATCTCTCGCTGGACAAAGCGCGCATCTCCGTGAAACCGGTGCGCGCCGCTGATGTTCCCACACGGTTTGGTTTTGTCGCCCGCCCCGTACAGCCTGCCGGACAGGAAGAGTGCTATTAGAATTGCCCGCTGACTAATAATGGGCTTATCAAACCACGATACCGACTACTGAAAAACATCATGATTGATTTACGCACCGACACTGTCACCCAGCCCACCGCAGCCATGCTCGCGGCGATGCAGACCGCCACCCAGGGCGACGATTCCCGCGACGGTGATCCGACCGTGATCAAACTCGAAGCGCTGGCCGCGGCGCGCACCGGCAAGCAGGCCGGGCTCTACATGCCCAGCGGCACGATGACCAACCTGGTCGCGGTGCTCGCGCACACTGCGCGCGCGGGTGAAGTGCTGCTGGAACGCGGCGCGCACATGCTCAATACCGAACTGGGCGGGCTCGCCGCAGTCGCCGGCGTGTTCTACAAGGGCATTCCCGGCACGCGCGGCGCGATGGACGAGACGGCATTGCGCGAAGCGGTGCGGCCGATGACACGCAACAATTTCGGCACCGCGCTGATCTGCATGGAAACCACGCACAACGGCGCCGGCGGCACGGTGCTGCCGCTGGCCCACATGAAAGCGGTGCACGAACTCGCACAACAGCACGGCATACCGGTGCACACCGACGGCGCCAGATTATTCAACGCCGCGGTGGCGCTGGGTGTGCCGGCGGCGGAGGTCGCGCGCCACACCGATTCAGTGTCTTTCTGCGTATCCAAAGGATTGTCCGCCCCGGTCGGCTCGGTGCTGTGCGGATCCAGCGCTTTCATCGAACGCGCGCGCCCGTTCCGGCGCATGGTCGGCGGCAACATGCGCCAGGCCGGCTCAATCGCTGCCGCCGGCATCGTCGCGCTGGAAACCATGATGGATCGCCTGAAAGAAGATCACGCTGCTGCAAAACGTCTCGCCAGCGGATTCCATGCCGTCGATGAGTCGCTGGCCGATCCGGCTGACGTCGAAACCAATATCGTGCGGGTCAATGTACGCGCCAGTGGCCGCAGCGCCGCGCAATGGGCGGAGGATTTCAAGACACACGGCATCGCCGTCAGCCCGGCAGATTCGGTGTCACTGCGTTTTGTGACCCACCGCCACATATCGGATGCGGATGTCGATGCAGCCATCAGCGCCTGCCGCACAATCTGGAAGCAGCGCAAACCGTAGCTGCTACTGCCTCGCTTCGCCCACCACCTCATTGACCAAATCAGCCAGCAGTTTTTCCACTTTGTGCAGGGCTGCAACAGAGGCTTTGTTTCCCGAGGCCAGGGGCGCGCGGTACGCAAGATAAACGGTGCGCGGCGCCTGCAGCAGGGTATAGACGGCAATGGCGTACGGACAGAACACGATGTTGTGCGGATCGGCGGCCATGGTTTCGCGGGAGATGGCGGCGCTGCAGAACTCCAGGGTTTCTGCTTTGCCGTAAATCGGCCGGGCATCGCCCAGATCGCGCCCGGTACGGTCGAGCATGTCGCCGACGCGTGCCGTGTAACTCAACACCAGCCCGCGATTTTCCAACGCCATCACCACGCGTTCACGGACATCATCGAATTCGCCGGATGTGGAACGCACATGCACGCCCGGCGTCGCTGCGTATGCAGAAAATGCGATGCACGACAGACTTAGCAACAACCATCGGCGATACCGCAGGAGTTTTGTCATGCCTTGTGCGATGACACTTTGCGGTCGGGTGCGGCAGCGCAGGCAGCGGGTCCAGGATGGCAAAAATGCTGGAAATGCCGCAAAAGCCGCCGATTTTGCCGCTCCGAAAACCCTTCAATTTTGAGGGTTAAACCCTGCGCAGGAATTTTTTTTGACCCTATAAACAATTGATTTTAAACGATTTATTTGAGGGTTACGCGATAAAACGGGCGGCCGGCTCCTTGCCCCATCCGGAGGGATTGGGTATCTTTAGCCCCCTGCTGTCCGCGGTTGTGAACTGCCTTCCGCGGCGGGCATCGGACTTCTCCCGAGACCGATTCCGCCGCACGGCACAGATGTCAGGGCTTGCTTCCCATCGGGAACGGCCATGCACCTGGAATCGCAATCGGACGGGGCGCTACCGGAGCCGGTCCCGGCATTACCTGGGATGCAGGCTTTTTGGCAGCCGCCCGCTTTTTGATAGCAGGCTTTTTGTTGACTGCTTTTTTCTTGACTGCTTTTTTCTTAGCCGGCTTTCGAGCCGGCTTTTTTTTGCCTGTTTTGCGGCTGGCGCTTTTTTTCCCGGCTGCCTTGCGCGCGACCTTCTTCACGACCTTCTTTTTCTTGGCCGCTTTTTTGCCGGCCTTTTTATTTGTTTTTTTCTTTGCAGCCTTCTTTTTCGCTTTTGCCATGCGAGCCTCCTTCAGTGTCGATGTAGTGTGCGCCTTTACGCCACGACGCACGCCCTTCCCCGCAAAATCCTGTTCCCGCCCTTGATTCAGTACTAGTCTAGTGCAACGCAGCGCCGGCCTTGGTCGCCAGATTGCGGTACAGCATGTCCGGGTCAATCCGGATGCCACCGCTCCAGGTCAGCACATTGGATACCGGATCAAAAGCCACGCGGCGGAACAGCGCAGCATCGGACAGCACCTCCATCGCCATGTCTTCCACCAGGTCGCCCAGATAAACATGGCCTTCCAGCCCGTCATCGAAGCGCAGCCAGAGCGTGCAGTTGTCCTCCGCGCGTAGTTCGGTAACCGTGTGCAGATGGGGCCTGCGACTGCGGTAACGCCGGAACTTCAGACTGAGTGCCAAGGTTTCGACCCTCCATGGTGATGAACATTGCAACCCGGAAAGAATCTGGCGGCGCCGCCCTGCGGTTTCAATCGCAGGGCAATGCGCCGCCGGGTGTCTTGCTGCTTCAGCACGGAACCCCGCTTTGCTCCGGGGCCGCTGTTCTCAATCGCATGTTTCGTGTCCGTCTCCCGTATCTATTCCCGTCTGACAAAACAAACAAGACCATCATCAATCCCAGGACAGTGCACCTCCGGTCTGGTACTCGATGACGCGGGTTTCAAAGAAGTTGCGTTCTTTTTTCAGGTCGATCATTTCCGCCATCCACGGGAAGGGATTGGTCGCGCCTTCGAACAGCACTTCCAGCCCGATCTGCTGGGCACGGCGGTTGGCGATGAAACGCAGGTATTCCTTGAACATCGCGGCATTGAGGCCGAGCACGCCGCGCGGCATGGTGTCCTCGGCGTATTTGTATTCGAGCTCCACGCCCTTGTGGAACAGTTCGCGCAGTTCTTCGCGGAATTCCGCGGTCCACAGGTGCGGGTTCTCCATCTTGATCGTGTTGATCAGGTCGATGCCGAAATTGCAGTGCATGGATTCGTCGCGCAGGATGTACTGGTACTGCTCGGCGGCGCCGGTCATCTTGTTCTGCCGGCCCAGCGCGAGGATCTGCGCAAACCCGACGTAGAAGAACAGGCCTTCCATCAGGCAGGCAAACACGATCAGGCTTTTCAGCAGCTTCTGGTCGTTTTCCGGTGTGCCGGTCTTGAAGGTGGGATCGGTCAGCACGTCGATGAACGGGATCAGGAACTCATCCTTGTCACGGATCGACGAAACTTCGTGATAGGCGTTGAAGATTTCGCTTTCGTTCAGCCCCAGGCTTTCCACGATGTACTGGTAGGCGTGGGTATGGATCGCCTCTTCAAACGCCTGGCGCAGCAGGTACTGCCGGCATTCCGGCGCAGTGATGTGGCGGTAGGTGCCGAGCACGATGTTGTTCGCCGCCAGGGAGTCGGCAGTGACAAAAAATCCGAGGTTGCGCTTGACGACACGGCGCTCGTCTTCAGTCAGGCCGTTGGGGTTTTTCCAGAGTTCGATGTCGCGGCTCATCTGGATTTCCTGCGGCATCCAGTGATTGGCGCAGGCGGAGAGGTACTTGTCCCAAGCCCACTTGTATTTGAACGGTACCAACTGATTGACGTCGGTACTGCCGTTGATGATGCGCTTGTCGGCAACATTGACGCGCCGCAGTTCTTCTTCCACCGGATTTTTCGAGGGTGCGCGGTCGCCCATCACAGGCTGTCTGACCAGCCCGGCAGCGCCCGATTCTTCAAATTGCAACATCTTCAGTCTCCTTTATTAGCGTTGTGGGTGGATACCTTCCAGCACAGTCCGCAGGTTCTTGAGATAGTTATCGGTGAACCCGCTTTCGTGCCGTGCAGCAAACCCTGATCCAGCAACTGCCCTTCAATATTTCCGATACTCATTAACGTTTATTGACTGCGTCCCTGATTCGCGCCTTGCCTGCTACTCATCTACTGACATGCCTCGCATTCGGGATCGAGGATCGAACACACCTTGGGTTGCTCCTCCCCGTTCACGCCGCCATCCGATGACACTGCATTCAACTGGCCCGCCTTGGAGGTCGACTTCTCGGTGGAAGTCGCACCCAGTGTGCGCAGGTAGTAGGTCGTTTTCAGGCCGCGCAGCCAGGCGAGTTTGTAGGTGTCGTCCAGCTTCTTGCCCGACGCGCCCGCCATGTAGATATTCAGCGACTGTGACTGGTCGATCCACTTCTGCCGGCGCGCCGCACATTCCACCATCCAGCTGGCATCCATCTCGAACGCCGTGGCATAGAGGCTGCGCACGTCCGGCGGCACGCGGTCGATCTTCGACAGCGAACCGTCAAAGTATTTGAGATCGGCGACCATCACCTCGTCCCACAGGTTGAGTTTCTTCAGGTCGCGCACCAGGAACTCGTTGACGACCGTGAACTCGCCCGACAGGTTGGATTTGACGTAAAGGTTCTGGTAAGTCGGCTCAATGCACTGCGACAGGCCGGTGATGTTGGCAATGGTTGCCGTCGGCGCAATGGCAATGCAGTTCGAATTGCGGATGCCGACGCGCTGGATGCGGCTGCGCAGGCTGTCCCAGTCCAGCTTCGTGGACATGTCGCATTCGACATAACCGCCACGCTCTTCGGCCAGCACTTTCAGCGAATCCAGCGGCAGGATGCCGCGATCCCACAACGAACCCTTGAACGTCGAGTACGGGCCGCGCTCTTCCGCCAGGTCGGATGAAGCCGAATAGGCGGTGTAGGTCACCTGTTCCATCGAACGGTCGGCGAACTCCACCGCCGCCGGCGAACCGTAGGGAATGCGCAGCATGTGCAGGCAGTCCTGGAAGCCCATGATGCCGAGGCCGACCGGACGGTGCTTGAAGTTGGAATTGCGCGCCTTGTTGACGTTGTAGAAGTTGAGGTCGATCACGTTGTCGAGCATGCGCATGCCGGTACCCACCGTACGCTTCAGTTTTTCCATGTCGAGGAGACCGGTAGACAGATCGAGGTGCGCCGGCATGTTGACCGATGCCAGGTTGCACACGGCGATTTCGTCAGGGCCGGTGTTCAACGTGATTTCCGTGCACAGGTTCGAGCTGTGCACGACGCCGACGTGCTGCTGCGGCGAACGCAGGTTGCAGGGATCCTTGAAAGTGATCCACGGGTGCCCGGTTTCGAACAGCATGGTCAGCATCTTGCGCCACAGCTGGTTGGCGGGAACCTTCTTGTAGAGCTTCATTTCGCCGCGGGTGCACATCGCCTCGTACTCGACATAAGCTTTTTCGAAAGCCTTGCCGAATTTCTCGTGCAGATCCGGAACGTCCGAGGGCGAGAACAGCGTCCATTCGCCACCTTCCATGACACGCTTCATGAACAGATCGGGAATCCAGTTCGATGTGTTCATGTCATGGGTGCGACGGCGGTCGTCGCCGGTGTTCTTGCGCAGCTCGAGGAATTCCTCGATGTCGAGATGCCATGTTTCGAGGTACGAGCACACCGCACCCTTGCGTTTGCCGCCCTGGTTCACCGCAACGGCCGTGTCGTTGACGACCTTCAGGAACGGCACGACGCCCTGCGACTTGCCGTTGGTGCCCTTGATATAGGCGCCGAGCGCGCGCACCGGGGTCCAGTCGTTGCCGATGCCGCCGGCATACTTCTGCAGCATCGCGTTTTCCTTGATGGCTTCATAGATGCCGTCGAGGTCATCGGACACGGTGGTCAGATAGCAACTGGCGAGTTGCGAGCGGCGCGTGCCGGAATTGAACAGCGTCGGGGTTGAGCTCATCAGGTCAAAGCTCGACAGCACGTTGTAGAACTCGATTGCGCGCGCTTCGCGCTGACTTTCCGGTTCGTTCAATGCGAGACCCATCGCCACGCGCATGAAAAACACCTGGGGCAGCTCGATGCGCTGGCCTTCGATGTGCAGGAAGTAACGGTCATACAGAATCTGCAGGCCGAGATAGGTGAACTTGAGGTCGCGCTGTGCATCCAGCGCGGCACCCAGCGCCTTCATGTCGTAATGACCAAGGCGCTCGTCCAGCAGTTCGGCAGCGATGCCCTTCTTGATGAATTCCGGCAGGTAGGCGGCGTAACGCGTTGTCATCTCCGTCTGCGTTACTTCTTCACCCAGCGTCTCCAGGCGCATCGTGTGCATCAGCAGGCGGGCGGTCGCATAGCTGTAGCCCGGATCCTGCTCAATCAGGCCGCGAGCGGCGAGGATCAGCGACTTGCGAACCTCGTTGATAGGCACGCCATCATAGAGGTCGCGCTGCATCGCATCGAGAATGGGCTGCGCGCTGACATCGCGGCCCAGCCCGGCGCAGGCGCTTTCCACCAGCGCGGTGATACGCTCAACGTCCAGCGGGCGGGTGACGCCGCCGTCGGTGACATTGATGACATGGGCTTTCTGCGCCACCGCAGCGGGTTGCGCTTCGCGCTGGCGCGCGCGCTCCCGGGTACGCTCCTCGCGATAAAGCACGTAGGAACGGGCCACGTGGTGTTCACCCATGCGCATCAGCGCGAGTTCCACCTGGTCCTGGATGTCTTCGATATGGAAGGTGCCGCCGGAGGGCTGGCGGCGCATCAGTGCACCCACCACGCTGTCCGTCAGCGCCGCGACTTGTTCACGCACCCGCGCCGAAGCGGCACCCTGGCCGCCGTTGACCGCGATGAAGGCCTTGGTCAGTGCGATGGCGATTTTCGCCGGCTCAAAACCCACCACCGAGCCATTGCGGCGGATGATTTTGTACTGGGCATATAACGCCTCCCGTGCGGCCTCCTCGGCAGGGGTGGCTTGCGGAAGAACGCGGGATTGGGTGGACTCTGTGGCGACTTGCATATCGTTACTCCTTGATTTTTTTAGGTTTTCTAACCCCCAGGAACAGCAACGCTCCCAGCCCGTCAACCACTATATGTTGTGGTTGACTCATTAATTTCGACCAATTCTAGTGGCCGTGTTTTGAATCCGCAATAGGTTTTGACGGTTTTTTTAAAAGTTCTTGAGAAACAGCAGGAAACAACGCCAAGCACCGGATTTATTGCACAAAAAGTGGGCAGCAAAATGCCGGGCCGGTACGCTGTGGTGCACCAAGCGATGCAAATCAAGGAATTGCGGAAAACCGCTTGCAGATACCACCCAACAAGGTTGGGGGCGGGCTGTTTTCCGGTTAACGCAGGCTTGCGCGGTAACGCTGCCAGTCAAAATGCGACCCGGGATCGGTCTTGCGGCCGGGCGCAATGTCGGAATGCCCGACGCTGGCGGCGATGGGATATCGCGCATGCAGGGCGCGGGCGAGCGCCCCCAGCTGGTCATACTGGGCATCGCTGAACGTCAGGTCGTCCGTGCCTTCCAGTTCGATGCCGATCGAATAATCATTGCAGCGCTCGCGCCCGCACCACAAGGATTGTCCGGCGTGCCACGCCCGCAGCGCGCAGGGCACAAATTGCAGCAAGGTGCCATCGCGGCGGATGAAAAAATGCGCGGATACCTGCAGCCCGGCGATGGTGGCGAAATACGGATGCGCCGCCGGATCCAGCCGGTTCAGGAACAGGTCGCTGACCGCCGTACCGCCAAATACACCCGGCGGCAGGCTGATATTGTGGATAACCAGCAATTCGATCGCGGTATCCGGCGGTCGCTCATCGCAATTCGGCGAAGCTGTATAGAGCGCCTCATCCACCAGCCCGGCAGCATCAATATTCATGACCGCCCCTTCAGGATCTGGTATCCAGTTCCTGCTTGATGCCGAGGCGCTGGATACGGTAACGCAGCGCGCGGAAGGAAATGCCGAGCAGCTTGGCCGCCGCAGTCTGGTTGTAACGGGCGCGCTCCAGGGCTTCAAGAATCGCCTTGCGCTCGATGGCTTCGAGCCGCTCGGGCAACGGCAGGCCCTCGACATCAATCTCCAGCTCGGCAGCGCGCTCGTCCGACAACTGCAGATCATCCACCGCGATCTCGTCGCCGCTGACCAGCGCCACGGCGCGCTCCAGGATGTTTTCCAGTTCGCGGACGTTACCCGGGAAGTGATAAGCCTGCAGCGCGGCTACCGCCTGCAGCGACAGCCGGGGGGTGCGACCGTCGCCAGCGTGGCGTGCCAGTATCGCTGCGGCAAGCCGTGGAATGTCCTCGCGCAATTCACGCAATGCCGGCATGCGCAATTCAATCACGTTGAGGCGGTAATACAGATCCTGCCGGAACGCGCCGCTTTTCACTTCCTCGGCAAGGTGGCGGTGCGTCGCGCTGATGATGCGCACATCCACCGCTTCCTCGGCAGTCGAACCGACCCTGCGCACGCGCTTTTCCTGGATGGCGCGCAGCAGCTTCACCTGCATCGACAACGGCAAATCACCGACCTCATCGAGAAACAGCGTGCCGCCATCGGCCGCCTGAAAAAAACCGTCGTGGTCCGCCAGTGCCCCGGTGAAGGCCCCTTTCTTGTGCCCGAAAAATTCGGACTCCATCAGGTTCTCCGGGATCGCACCGCAGTTGACTGCCACGAAAGGACTGTCGCGGCGTGCGCCGTTCAGGTGTATCCGGCGCGCGGCCAGCTCCTTGCCGGAACCCGACTCACCGCGAATCTGTACCGGCGCCTGGCTGCGCGCCAGCTTGTCAATCATTTGTCGGGCCTGATCCATCAGCGGCGACTCGCCGATCAGGTATGGCCCGGATCCCGGCTGCGCGACATCCGGATCCTGGCGTTCACCACCCGGGCGCGGCAACTTCAGCGCAGAACGCACCAGGGCCCGCAACTGGTCGAGAGATACCGGTTTGCCCAGATAATCAAAAGCCCCGGCCTTCAGCGCAGCCACTGCATTCTCCGCGCTGCCGTGCGCGGTGATCACGGCAACCGGCAGGCTGGGATGATTCCGGGTGATGTGCTCAACAATCGACAAACCGTCGCCGTCGGCCAGCCGCATGTCGGTCAGGCACAGCTCGAATGAATTGGACCCGAGCAGCGCTAAAGCTTCTGACACACTCGCCGCACAGTGCGGTTCGAGGCCCATGCGAAGCAGCGTGATGCCGAGCAGCTCCCGGATGTCCGCTTCATCATCGACAACCAGTACCTGACCCATTGCCACCCTGTACCCCCTCTTGGCCCCTTCAGCCCGCAGCGCAGGTTACCGAAAACCGCGCGCCCCTGGCTGAATCCACGTATTCGAGCATCGCGCCGTTCGCTTCACAGATTTCCCGCGCCAGATAAAGGCCGAGTCCGGTACCACCCGGCGATGTAGTGAAAAACGGCTCGAACAATTTGCTGCGTGACTCCGGCGGCAGTCCGGGGCCGTCATCGACGACGTCCAATCTTACCGCATTGCCACGGCTGGCCCGCTCAACCACAAGACTGATGCTGCCGGGACCGCGACGCGAATGACGCAGCGCGTTCTGGCACAAATTCCACAACACCTGGTTCAGGTGATCGCGATCGAACATGACATGGGGATCCGTTTCCAGACTCAGCTCGATCACGTTCGCCACCAGTTTTTCCGTGGCCACAAACTGCTCAATGAAGGCACGCAGGTAAGTCGCGAGGTGAAAACGCTCGCGCACCGCGCGCTCCCCGCGATTCAGCGTCTGCACATCGTTGATCATGCGGTCGAGCCGGCGGGTATTGTCGCGAATGATCGTGGTCAGACGTCGCGCGCCCGGTGAAACCTCAGGCTCTTCCTGCAGCAGCTCCGCGGCATGGCTGATGGCGCCCAGCGGGTTGCGGATTTCGTGGGCAATATTCGCCGTCAGCCGTCCGAGCGCAGCCAGTTTAAGCTGCCGCGCCTCGGTCTGGATGCGCGCCAGATCTTCGAGAAAAATGACCGCGCCGGCGCCACGCCGTGCCGCAACCGGCACCAGTCTTGCCCGCAGGTGTGAACCAAGTTCGAACGCATCCGGCGTTTCACGGCCCTGCTGATCACGCAGCCAGGTTTCGACGCGGGCATGCAGCGTGGGTGCACGATCCTTCAGTGCCACCACGCCGCCGCCGCGCAGGCCACCGATCATGCGTTCCGCTGCAGTATTGACCTGGCGCACGATGCCTTCGCCGTCGACGACAATCACGCCGTGCTCCATGTCCTGGATCACCAGCTGGTTGACCTGCGCCATGTTGGCAAGATCGATTTCGCGCTGCGCCGCCAGCCGTTCGCTCGCCAGCGAACGCGTGGCGAGGGTATGCGCAAGCCATGCGATGGCGAAATAGGCAATCGACAACAGGCCCGCCTGGGCATACTGCGCGCCGCTCTCGGAAAACCGCAGCACCTCGTAGGTATGCTCGAGCAGCACCGCGATGGTCGCGATCGCGGCAAAAAACAGCGTCAGCTGACC
Organism: Bordetella parapertussis; assembly: GCA_945885345.1. Classification (GTDB taxonomy): domain Bacteria; phylum Pseudomonadota; class Gammaproteobacteria; order Burkholderiales; family SG8-41. Next base: position 123,936 of record CAMCYP010000004.1, read on the forward strand.
ACGGCTGACCAGCCCTGCGGCAGCCAGTGAAGTCAGCAACAGCAGCCCCAATCCACTCGACAATCCGCTGCTGGCATACATCAGCAGCACTACAAACCCGATGTCGCCGCCGACCTGGATCGCCAGTTGCCAGGTAAACCGTTCGCGTGTGCGGATGACCACGAACATCGCCAACCCGAATGCGGCATAACTGGCGGCGACAATCAGGAACAGCCGCAGATCCCGCGAACCGAACTGCAGGGTGTTGCCCCAGAAACCGCCGGCCAGCAGCAACAGCAGCGCAGCGGCCGTACGGTAGCCGTTGAACAGCTCCAATGAACGCCAATACGCATCCGGTGTCCGGTGGACGCCTTCGGCATCCCGGAACTCCGCTTGCATCGCTTGGTCGGCGGGGGCCATCAGATGCGATCAGTGTTTTGCGCGAAATTCCTGCTCGTGTTCCGCGGAGCAGAAATAGCGGGATCCGGACACGATGCCCTCGCCACGCGGCAGATGCAATCCGCAATGCGCACAATCCACCATGTCTTCGGTTTGCGGATCAGCCGGCCGCTGCACGCCATTGTCCGCGCGCCGGCGATGGGTGCGCAGCAGCCAGAACAATGCCGCGAAAGCGATTGCGATAAGCAGAATCTTGGACATCGATGCTTCGACCGCCGGACAATCCGGTGCGGATGGCGCAGTGTCAGGCCTGCGCCGACTCCGGATCCACGGCCAGTGCCTCCAGGAAACGCGACACCAGATTGTAGCCCCCGATGGTCGCCGTCAGTTCGACGATTTCGCGCTGGTTGAAATGCCCGCGCAAGGCCTCGAAAACGGCATCCGGCACATGGATGTCCCGCGTCATCGCATCGGTATAAGCCAGTACCGCCCGTTGCGCCGGCGTCAATACGGCGGAATCCTGCCAGCGGTCCAGCGTGTCGAGCTGCGCCTGGGTCACGCCTTCGCGCAGCGCAAACGGCACATGGACCTGATATTCATAGGATGCGCCGTTCAGCAGCGCCACGCGCAATATGACGAGTTCGCGGTAATCGCCACGCAGCGTGCATTGCTGACGAATCGCGGTAAACAGCGCGAGCCAGCCTTCGGCCACCGGCGGTGCGTTGAGCAGCATGCTGTAAAGATTGAGCATGCGCCCGTCGCGTTCCTTGCGGATCTGATCCGCCAGCGCCCGCACGGCCGGACTGCTGTTCTCGTCGCCATAGGCTACGCGGGCCATCGCTGAAGCTCCGGAATTGCGGAATCGGGAAAACCGTGCCGCTCCGGTCAGAACGCACCGGTCGGCATCCAAAATGGTGGTCGGGGTGAGAGGATTCGAACCTCCGACTCCTGCGTCCCGAACGCAGTACTCTACCAGGCTGAGCTACACCCCGAATGACACAAACAGAACAGGCTTTGCAACAAGCCTGATTTACAACAAGCTGCATACGCCGCACAAACAAGAAGGGCACGTTGCGCGTGCCCTTCGTTCAATGCGTCCGCGTTACCGCGAACTGCGCCAATTGTAGCAAAAAATCCCGGTACTGCGTGGACGGAATCGAATCCAGCGCAGCAACTGCCGCACGCGCCTCGGCCTCGGCCTGCCGGCGTGTGTAATCCAACGCCCCTGAACGGTGGATCGCCGCCAGCACACGGTCCAGATCGCCCAGCCCGCCGGAAGCCAGCGCACTGCGCACCAGCGAGGCCTCTTCGGGACTACCATGCTGGATGACGCGGATCAGCGGCAGCGTCGGCTTGCCTTCGGCCAGGTCATCACCCACGTTTTTGCCGATGACGCCGGCCTCTCCGGAGTAATCCAGTAGATCATCAATCAACTGGAATGCCGTGCCGAGATGACTGCCATAGGCGGCCATTGCCGCCTCCACTGCCGGCGAGGTTCCCGCGAGCAATGCGCCCAGACGGCTCGCCGCTTCGAACAGCTTGGCTGTTTTGTAGCGGATGACCTGCAGGTAGCTGGCCTCGTCGATGTCGGCGTTGCGGCAATTCATCAGTTGCATTACTTCACCCTCGGCAATGACATTGGTCGCATCGGCAAGCACCTGCAGCACGCGCAGGTCATCGACGTTAACCATCATCTGAAACGCGCGGGAGTAGACAAAATCGCCAACCAGCACTGAGGCCGCATTGCCAAACAGGGTGTTGGCCGTCGGCCGGCCACGGCGCAGTGCCGATTCGTCAACGACGTCATCATGGAGCAGTGTCGCGGTATGGATGAACTCCACGACGGCGGCCAGCGTATGGTGGGCAGTGCCCCGGTAGCCCAGCGCCCTCGCAGACAACAGCACCAGCGCAGGACGCAGCCGTTTGCCGCCGCCGCCGATGATGTATTCAGCCACCTGGCGGATCAGCGCCACTTCCGAATGCAGGCGTTCGCGGATCACCCGATCCACGGATTGCATGTCGGCGGCGAGCAGTTTGTTGAGGTTTTCGAGGAACACGGGAAGGGCAAAAACCGCGATGATAACAACATCGCAGAGCCTCAGACATGCCGCCAGCTACTGCCACAATCCGGCGCCCTCCCGTAATTCATTGATTTTTATTGGTTATTGACCAAGGGGCCACCGTCCGGAAGTTTTGACTCGCCTCCCCTTGGCTTGTATAATCGCCGGCTTTCCGTGGTTCGAGCTGAGGGGTTTTCCATGTATGCGGTAGTCAAGACCGGCGGCAAACAGTATCGCGTGAGCGCTGGCACCAAAATCAAGGTCGAGCAACTGCCGGCCGAAGTCGGGTCGGAAGTGACCCTCGACCAGGTCCTGATGATTGCTGAAGACGGCAGCGTCAAGCTCGGCACCCCCTTGCTGTCGGGCGCCGCAGTCAAAGCCAAGGTGCTGTCCCAGGGCCGCGGCGACAAGGTGATCATCTACAAAATGCGCCGGCGCAAGCACTATCGCAAAACTCAGGGCCATCGGCAGAATTTCACCGAGCTCGAAATCACCGGCATCGCGGGCTAAGGAGCACACACCATGGCACATAAAAAAGCAGGCGGCAGTTCCCGTAACGGTCGCGATTCGCAGGCAAAACGCCTCGGCGTCAAATGTTTCGGCGGCGAACTGATCCCCGCCGGCAGCATCATCGTGCGCCAGCGCGGCACGCGCATGCATCCCGGTGAAAACGTCGGCATCGGCCGCGATCACACGCTGTTCGCCAAAGTCGATGGCCGGGTGCAGTTCGCGCACAAAGGCCCGCAACAGCGTCAGACCGTGAGCGTCGTTCCTGCCTGATCATTAGTTTGTAGTGCTGAAAAGGCCCTGTTGAACGACAGGGCTTTTTTATTTGGGAAACCCCATGAAATTCATCGATGAAGCACGAATTGAAGTACACGCCGGCAAGGGCGGCGACGGCGTCGCCAGCTTCCGTCGCGAAAAATTCGTGCCGCGCGGCGGCCCCGACGGCGGCGATGGCGGCCGCGGCGGCAGCATTTTTGCCGTGGCCGACCGCAACATCAACACGCTGATCGACTATCGCTATGCCCGCATCCACCGCGCGAAAAACGGCCAGAAGGGCATGGGCTCGGACTGCTTCGGTCGCGCCGCGGCGGACATCGTGTTGCGCATGCCCGTGGGCACCGTGGTCAGCGATGCCGAGACCAGTGAAATCCTGTTTGACCTGGCGCAGGACGGCGAGCAAGTTACGCTGGCCCAGGGCGGCAACGGCGGCCTCGGTAATCTGCACTTTAAATCCAGCACCAACCGCGCGCCGCGCCAGTTCACCGTCGGCGGCCCCGGTGTTTCGCGCTACCTCAAGCTCGAACTGAAGGTGCTCGCCGACGTCGGCCTGCTTGGCCTGCCCAATGCGGGAAAATCGACGCTGATCCGGGCAATCTCTGCGGCGCGGCCCAAGGTTGCCGATTATCCGTTCACGACCCTGCAGCCCAACCTCGGCGTGGTACGCGTCGACGACAACCGCAGTTTTGTCGTGGCCGACATCCCGGGGCTGATTGAGGGTGCCGCCGAAGGCGCGGGACTGGGCCACCAGTTCCTGCGCCATCTCGCGCGCACGCGCCTGCTGCTGCACATCATCGACGTGATGCCGCCCGACCCGGATGCCGACGTAGTGCGCGATGCCAAGGCCCTGGTGCGGGAACTGCGCAAATATGACGAGGCCCTGTACCGCAAGCCGCGCTGGCTGGTATTCAACAAACTCGACCTGATACCGGAGGCTGAGCGCGAAAAGCTGGTGCAATCGCTGCTGAAACAGTTGGGCGTCAAACGCAAAAGCTTTAATATTTCCGCGCTGACAGGGGAAGGATGCCGGGCGATGACCTTTGCCGTGATGGAACATGTCGAAGCTACCGCTGCGCGCAAAACAACAACGCACCGGAAAACCGCAACCGACGCCGCATGAGCACGTCCCAAGCCATGGAATCCGTCATCAAAAAAGCCCGGCGGCTGGTGGTCAAGGTTGGCAGCGGGCTGGTGACCAATGCCGGACAGGGGCTTGATCACGGCGCGCTGACCGGCTGGGCCGAGCAGATCGCGCGGCTGCACACCGACGGACGGCAAATCGTGCTGGTCTCCAGCGGCGCGATTGCCGAGGGCATGCAGCGCCTGGGCTGGGCGCGCAGGCCGGATGCGCTGCATGAACTGCAGGCAGCGGCGGCCGTCGGGCAGATGGGCATGGTGCAGGTCTATGAATCCTGCTTCCGCAGCCACGGCCTGCTGACGTCACAAATCCTGCTCACCCACGAAGATCTCGCCGACCGCAAGCGCTATCTCAATGCGCGCTCGACACTGCGCACGCTGCTCGACCTGGGCGTGATCCCGGTCATCAATGAAAACGACACGGTGGCCATCGACGAAATCCGTTTCGGCGACAACGATACCCTGGCTGCGCTGGTCGCCAACCTGATCGAAGCCGACGCACTGGTGATTTTGACCGACCAAAAGGGACTGTACAGCGCCGATCCGCGCAAGGATCCCGATGCCAAACCCATCGCCGACGGCGTTGCCGGCGATCCTTATCTGGAAACCATCGCCGGTTCGACCGGCAGCGCCATCGCGCGTGGCGGCATGCTGACAAAAATCCTCGCCGCAAAACGCGCGGCGCGCAGCGGCGCGGACACCGTCATTGCCTGGGGGCGCGAACCTGATGTGCTGTTGCGGCTCGCCGCTGGCGAACGCCTGGGTACACAGCTGCTCGCGCAACAGGCGACGATCGCGGCCCGCAAACAATGGCTGGCCGACCACCTGCAGGTGCGCGGCCGGGTCACGCTGGATGCAGGCGCGGTAAAAGCCCTGGTGGTCGACGGCAAAAGTCTGCTGCCAGTGGGAGTCTGCGGCGCCACCGGGGAATTCGAGCGCGGCGAAGTGGTGAGCTGCCTGGACGAATCAGGCCGGGAAATCGCCCGCGGGTTGATCAATTACAGCCACACCGATACCGGCCGCATCCTGCGCACACCGTCCAGCCAGATTGAAGCCAGGCTGGGCTATGTCGACGAACCGGAACTGATACACCGCGACAACCTGGTGCTGCTCTAGGGCCTGTTAACAATGACTTCGTGAGTGCGACGGCGACGATTTGGCCTCAGGGCTAGGAGCGTCGAGCGTGGTTTGCCCTGTGGCAAATGAGCGAAGGCGCGACAACGCCCTGGGGCCAAATCGTCCCGTCCCTCCGGGTTGTGGCCAAAATCGCCACTGGCTGCGTTGTTTGCCTTGCCCATATACTTGATATGGGCCGCGGCAAACGCCTTGCCACTGACGATTTTGGCCACAACGCATCTCACGAAGTCATTGTTAACAGGCCCTAGCCCTATCAGTCGCTGCCCTGGGAGCGGACCGGGCCTCGACGCAAGGCCTGCACAATCTGTTCGGCCGACTCCACCATGATTTTTCCGCGACACAGGAACTCGCCGTAGAGCGTGATGTGTTGCGCATTGATTTCCCGGAATTCAATGGGTCGCCATTGCGGATTGCGCGCCCGCGCCCACGTCCGGTCGTTGCGGCCGATGGCATAATATTTCTGCTCGCGCGATTCGCAGCGAATGCCTTCGAACGACACGTTGCTGGCGCCGCCGGCGGTTTTAATCACCAGCGTATAACGCACCACGCCATCGGTGGCCACCGACACCGACTTGGCGTCGATGAAAAACCGATGGGGCGTTGCGGCGCCGACATCCAGCGGGATCAGGTTTTCATCCGCAGGATAGGCAGGCAGCTGCTGCTGCAGTTCGGCCCAGGGCGTGATTTCACGGTCATAGGTGTAATCCCAGCCGTCCCACTGGGCCAGCGCCGGGCCGGCAACCAGCCAGCCAGCAACGATCCAGTATGCAAGTTTGATGCGTATGGTTTTCACGCCGTCAATTGTACCGCCTGCGGCACCGGAGTGGATGCCAGAACAGCCATCAGGCGAGATCGGCGAGCAAAGATACGCGCATCGCATCCGGAACCCGCGCGACGGTCGCGGAATAGTGCGGATGATCCACACCCATCGCCAGCGCCGCTCCGCCGCGCAATGCGGCAACCATGGCCGCGGCCAGCTCGAAACGGAGAAAATGCACGGCGGAGGTTTTCTGTCCGTTGTCGCGCTCCAGATCCTCGTCAGCGATCGCATGCACGCGATCACATCCCTCAACCTGCACCCAGACGCGGTCTTCGACCCCGATCAACTGCGCGAGCTTGACCCGGCGCTCGCCCTCGTCGGGATATTCGATCATCATCGTCGCTTTCCAGTTGCTGCCGTCCGGAATCAGCGGGTTATAGGCTTCCAGCTCATCGACGATGCCGGCCTGCTCGAAAATTTTTTCGGCGCGCAGCATTTCCTGCACCTGATAACGGATGGTCAGCTCATCCTCGAAAACCAGCGTTACGTTTGCGCCCAGCTGGATGGCGCGATCCTTCTTGTGCGCAATCACCTTGGCGCGGAATTCGGGCCGCACCCTGGCGTAGGTTTCGAGCGGCATCAGGCTGTCTTGGTTAATGTGCGGCATGATCATCAAAGTCCGTAAGCGATTCGTATCAAGGTAAGGGGGTGCTGTTTCTGCGCTGCGCCGCCGCTCATTTCACTGTCTCCCGTCTTACTTTCATTCGCTTTATTTTCATTAATCCCCTGCTGGATATGACGGCCGGCAATCGCGCAATCAGAGCTGATGTAATCCGGCGTGGCATCGTTCATCAGGCGGAACACCGGGCGGCCGATTTTCATCGACTGCTCGAAATACTCGCTTTTGACACCCCAGGTGCCATCATGGCCGGCACAGCGCTCTACCGTGGTGACCTTGGTATCCGGAATCATTTCCAGCAGTTCGCGCGTCTTCTGCCCCATGTTCTGCACCCGCAGATGACAGGGGATGTGGTAAGACACCTTGCCCAGCGGCTGGCTGAATTCCTTTTTCAGCAGGCCGTCCTTGTGGCGCAGCACCAGATACTCGAAGGGATCGAACATCGCCTCGGCCACCGCCTGTACATCCGCATCATCCGGGAACATGAGCGGCAGTTCCTGCTTGAACATCAGCGTGCATGACGGCACGGCGGTCAGGATGGCATAACCCTCGCGCGCCAGTTTCGCCAGCACGGGGATATTCAGCTCTTTGTTGCGCGCCACGGCTTCGAGGTCGCCCAGTTCGAGCTTGGGCATGCCGCAGCAGGCTTCCTTTTCAACGATGAGCGCGGGAATCTCGTTATGGGCGAGGATTTTCACCAGGTCGTGGCCGATGCCGGGTTCGTTGTAATTCACATAACAGGTTGCGAAAATCGCGACCTTGCCCGGCGCGGTCTTGCCGTCCTTGACCGGGAATGAAGCATCGGGCTTCGCCGTCGAGCGGAATTTCGCGCTGTCGTACTCGGGCAGCACGCGATCCTGATGAATACCGAGCACGCTGTCCATGACCTTGCGCACCGGTGCAGATTTGTTGGCCGCATTGACCATCTGCACCACCACCGGAATCGACGCCAGCTTGCCCAGCGCATCGGTGCTCGACAGCAGCTTGTCACGAAACGAGGTTTCGCCCCTGCGGAATTTGACGGCCTTGGCGCGCAGCATCAGGTGCGGAAAATCCACGTTCCACTCATGCGGCGGCACGTACGGACACTTGGTCATGTAACACATGTCGCAGAGGTAACAGCGGTCGATGACTTCCCAGTAATCCTTTTTGGGAATGCCGTCGACTTCAAGCGTTGGGCTTTCATCGACCAGGTCGAACAGCCTGGGAAAGGCCGTGCACAGATTCACGCAGCGGCGGCAACCGTGGCAGATGTCGAAAACGCGCTCAAGCTCGTGGTTGAGTTTGCCTTCGTCGTAAAAATCTGCCGACTGCCAGTCCAGCGGGTGCCTGGTGGGGGCCTCGAGACTACCTTCGCGTACAGTCATGGTGTGCAGTACCGTTTATCGATTTTTTCCAAAAACATGACAGCCTGGGCAGACGCATGTTTTTGTCATTATTTGTGGAATTCTCAACAGTTACAGTATCGGAAAAGAAAGAGGCGCACGCGCGCCTCTTTCCATCACAACAACAGATCTGATCAGTCAGCCAGTCCGTCCAGAGCCTTCTGGAAGCGGTTGGCGTGCGAGCGCTCGGCTTTCGCCAGCGTCTCGAACCAGTCAGCGATTTCGCCGAAACCTTCGTCGCGCGCGGTTTTCGCCATGCCCGGGTACATGTCGGTGTACTCGTGGGTCTCGCCGGCAATCGCGGCCTTCAGGTTTTCGCGGGTGCGGCCGATCGGCAGATCGGTTGCGGGATCGCCGCAGGCTTCCATGTATTCGAGGTGGCCGTGGGCGTGGCCGGTTTCGCCTTCAGCAGTGGAACGGAACACCGTGGCCACATCGTTCTGGCCTTCAACGTCGGCTTTGGCTGCGAAATAGAGGTAACGGCGGTTGGCTTGGGATTCGCCGGCAAAGGCGGCCTTCAGGTTTCCGTGAGTCTTCGAATTTTTGAGCTGCATAAAAACTCCTTTAAAAACAATTATTTACTTAAATTCCATGAATAGAAAGCGCGTACTGCGACGAACCGTACCTTACAGATATTTAGACTAAATCTAACCTGTAAATGCAGTGTAAATCCAACCATGAAGGCGAGTCAACATGCGCGGCGTCGAACATACCGGCACAACGGTCGTCCGGCATTGACCAGAGAAACGAAAAACAGCACAGGTTATTCCGTGCGTGCCAGTTGCGGTGTCCGGATCCGCGTCGAACGCGGTTTTTGTTCGGAATGGCGCGCAAGATAGCGGGAGAGTTCGTTCAGCGCCTGTTCGTACACCGCACGTTTGAACTCGATGACATCCTGGGTCGGGGCCCAGTAATCGTGCCAGCGCCAGGCGTCGAATTCGGGTTTTTCAGAAGCGCGCAGGCAGACGTCACAATCGCGGCCCACCAGCCGCAGCAGGAACCAGATCTGTTTCTGGCCGCGGTAATTACTGCGCCACTCGCGCCGCAACCAGCGTTCCGGCACCTCGTAACGCAGCCAGTCGCGGGTACGGCCGAGCACCTGCACATGCTCGGGTTTCAGGCCGACTTCTTCATGCAATTCACGGTACATCGCGGCTTCCGGGCGTTCGCCGCCGTTAATGCCGCCTTGCGGAAACTGCCAGGAATGTTCGCGTACCCGCTTACCCCAAAAAACCTCGTTTTTGCAATTGCACAAAACGATTCCAACGTTGGGGCGATAGCCATCTCTGTCGATCATGGTCATCCCCGAATCTGTTAATCATATGGAATTGATTTTTTCACAAATCCCCCGGCATTGAAAGCCCGCATTCCAGAGGGGTTTCAGGGGTAGAGATGGGCCGCGTCGCTGCGGTTCATGGTGCGCAGCCCGGCCACAAACAACGGAAACTCCAGTCCATGACGCACTTCGAGCTCCGCTGCCCGGCGCTCGAGGTCCGCCCAGACCAGCGGGCCCGGCGGTGCGCGGAAGCCAAAGGCAATCACATTCCCCGGCTTGCGCGCCGGCAGACAAAGGGTGCCGTCAGGAAACGCCGCCTCGATGCGTTTGAGGACTTCGTTGAACTGACGGTCACCGCCCCACAGGTTCACCACCAGTACACCGCCGGCAACGAGCCGCGCGCGGCAATGGTTGTAGAACTCGCTTGTCGCCAGTTCCTCGACGTGCGATTCCGCGTCGTAACCGTCGACCATGATGAGATCAGCCCGCGCGTCGCGTCGCGCCATGTACTCGGCACCGTCACCGATGATGACCTGGAAACGTGCGTCATCCGGTGGCACCAGGAAACACTGCCGGGCAATCGCCACCACCTGCGGATCCAGCTCCAGCACCCGCAGCTTCGCCTGGGGAAACTGGTGATACACATACTTGGCCACCGAGCCGCCGCCCAGGCCGATCATCAACACGTTCCGCGGCTCCGCCTGGAACAGCAGGCAGGCCATCATCGACCGCGTGTACGACAGCTCAAGATCGTTCGGACGCGCGAGGCGCATGGCGCTTTGCACCGTGTCACTGCCGATGTGCAGGGAACGCACACCGAACTTCTCGCTGACATAGACCGTTTTGGCGTCTTCCGACGGTTTTCGCAAACGCCACTTGGGCAGGAATTTCATGCTTGTTACAGTTTTCTGTTCGCAAGGTTAGTCGTAAGGTTCGGTAGAATAAGGGTTTTATCGGATCGGGAACAGGCATGCGTGTCTCGCAGTTTTTCATTTCCACGCTGAAGGAAGCACCTTCCGAGGCGGAAGTCATCAGCCACAAGCTCATGCTGCGCGCCGGACTGATCAAGCGCCTGACCAGCGGCGTTTACACCTGGATGCCGCTGGGTCTGCGCGTGCTGCGCAAGGTCGAGAACATCATCCGCGAGGAAATGAACCGCGGCGGCGCCATCGAACTGCTGATGCCCGCCGTGCAGCCCGCCGAACTGTGGCATGAGTCGACGCGCTGGGAACAATACGGCCCCGAACTGCTGCGCATCAAGGACCGTCACCAGCGCGATTTCTGTTTCGGCCCGACGCATGAAGAAGTGGTCAGCGACGTGGTGCGCCGCGAAATCAGGAGTTACCGCCAGCTGCCGCTGAATTTCTACCAGATCCAGACCAAGTTCCGCGACGAGATCCGGCCGCGTTTCGGCGTCATGCGCGGGCGCGAGTTCATCATGAAGGACGCCTACTCCTTCCACGTCGATTACGACGACCTGGTGCGCGAATACCGCAACATGCACGACACCTACAGCCGCATTTTCACGCGGCTGGGATTAAAGTTCCGCGCGGTCGCCGCCGACACCGGCTCGATCGGCGGCACCGGCTCGCATGAGTTCCACGTGCTCGCCGATTCCGGTGAAGACGCGATCGCTTACTGCCCGCAATCGGATTACGCGGCCAACGTCGAACTGGCCGAAGCCGTGGCCCCGGCCGCGACACGCGCGGCAGCAACCTTGCCGCTGCAGAAAGTGCATACGCCCGGCGTCAAAACCATCGCCGAGCTGTGCGCCTTCCTCAAAGTCCCGGCACAACACACCGTCAAGGCCGTAGTGGTTGACGGTGCTGACGGCAAACCGGTGCTGCTGCTGGTGCGCGGTGATCACGAACTGAACCTGATCAAGGCCGGCAAGCTGGCGCAGATCAAGCAGCCGGTGACGTTTTCATCGGTGGAAGCAATCCGCGCCGCATTCGGCGCCGATCCCGGCTCGCTGGGCCCGGCAGGGTTCAAAGGAACCGTAATCGCCGATCGTGCCGTGATGGCCATGGCGGATTTCGTCATCGGTGCCAATGCCAACGACCATCATTACGCCGGTGCCAACATCGGCCGCGATTTCGCCGAGCCTGCTGTCGCCGACATCCGCAACGTCGTCGATGGCGATGCATCGCCCGACGGCAAAGGCACACTGGAGCTCTGCCGCGGCATCGAAGTCGGCCACATCTTCCAGTTGCGCACCAAATATTCCACCGCGCTCAAACTGGAATTCCTCAATGAGTCAGGCAAAGCGCAGATCATGGAAATGGGCTGTTACGGCATCGGTGTCACGCGCATCGTCGCTGCAGCCATTGAGCAAAACCATGACGAGCGCGGCATCATGTTCCCGCGCGCCATTGCACCGTTCGATGTCGCCATCGTGCCCATCGGTTATCACAAAAGTGCTGCGGTCAAAGCCGCCGCCGATCAGTTGTATGCCGATCTGCAGGCTGAAGGGATCGATGTGCTGCTCGACAACCGTGACGAACGCCCCGGCGCGATGTTCGCCGACATGGAATTGATCGGCGTGCCGCACCGCGTGGTTATCGGTGACCGCGGCCTGAAAGATGGTCAGTTTGAATACAAAGGCCGGCGCGACGCCGAAGCCCGCAACCTGCCCCAGAGCGAGGCAAAAAACGCAATAAAATCAATGGTATGCGAAGGATAGTCCGAAACATCCGCGCCGCACTCTGCGGTATCGCTTTACTGCTGGTGCCGTTGGTCAGTCATGGCGGCGGGCAAAAATACGAGCCGTTGTCGGCCAGCGTGCAGGCTTCACTGAGCCGTGAAATTTCCGATCAGGCTGTGCCGTTCCTCGCTTTTGATGATGAGCAGGAAGCCCGCACCTGGCTCGCCGCCATGTCCTCGCGATTGGCCAAGAAAATGCCCGACCGCGTGGCACGTGAAGAATTCCTGGTCACGGTACATTACGAAGCCAAGCGCGCGGGACTTGATCCGCAACTCGTGCTCGGACTGATCCAGGTCGAAAGCGCGTTCCGCAAATATGCGGTGTCCAGCGTCGGTGCACGCGGCTACATGCAGGTCATGCCGTTCTGGGCGAAACTGATCGGCACCTCCGAGCAGAATCTGTTTCACCTGCGCATCAACCTGCGTTACGGCTGCACGATCCTCCGCCACTATCTACAGATTGAAAACGGCAATCTGTTCCGTGCGCTGGGCCGTTACAACGGCAGCCTCGGCAAGGCGGAATATCCGAATATGGTGCTGCGCGCCTGGCACGGCAACTGGCATTTCACGCCACCACCCGGCGTCAGGCCGACAAAATAAACGACGGTGACTCATGGCAGAAATTCTTGTCCTCTACTACAGCCACCACGGCGCAACGCGCGAAATGGCGCAGCTGATCACCCGCGGCATAGAACAGGCCGGTGCCACGGCGCGGCTGCGCACGGTACCGCGCGTATCGACCGTCAGTGAAGCCACAGAGCCTTCGATACCCGATGCCGGTGCACCCTATGCCGAACCGCGTGACCTCGAAGAATGCGCCGGACTCGCGCTGGGTTCGCCCACGCGATTCGGCAACATGGCGGCGCCGATGAAATATTTCTGGGATTCGACTTCGAGCCTGTGGCTCAAAGGCACGCTGGCGGGCAAACCCGCTGCCGTGTTCACCTCCACCGCCAGCCTGCACGGTGGCCAGGAAACCACGCTGATTTCAATGATGCTGCCGCTGCTGCATCACGGCATGCTGATTGTCGGCCTGCCCTATTCGGCGCCGGAACTGCTGACCACCAAAACCGGCGGCACACCCTACGGCGCCAGCCACCATGCCGGCGCCGCCAGCGATCTGCCCATTTCCGCAGACGAGAAAAAACTCTGCCTCCTGCTGGGCCGGCGGCTCGCTGAAACCGTACTGAAACTGGCGAAATGATTACAGCGCAAGGCGCGCGCAGCTGGCACATCACTGCCCTTGCCTGCCTGTACTCGCTGCTGCTGCTCTGCCTCGCCTGGGAACTGTGGCTGGCGCCGCTGCGACCGGGCGGTTCATGGCTGGCGCTGAAGGTGCTGCCGCTGCTGTGGATCGCGCCGGGCATCACCCGCAGCAGGATGTACAGCTATCGCGCGTCAACCATGCTGATCCTCGCCTACTTCACCGAAGGCGTGGTGCGGGCCTGGTCGGACGGCGGCTTGAGCGCCAAGCTTGCGCTCGGTGAAATCGTGTTGTCGGTGGTGTTCTTCGGCGCGGCCATCGCCTGGATCCGCAGCAGCCGGACGCTCAAGTCACCCACAACAGCAGCATGATCACCAGTGAAAAAATGACGCTGGTGGCCAACGGAAAATAGAAATTCCGCCCGCGATGCTGCATCTCCAGATCACCGGGCAGGCGGCCCAGGCCGATCTTCACCAGCAACGGCCGCAACAGGCCCAGCACAAACAGGACGACGAGCAGCGTGACCAGCCATTTCAGCATGCCCGTCGTTCCGGTCTTTCGTACCCGCTGCTCCCCTGATCAGAGCTGCGGATTCAGCCGTTCCGCTTTTGCGCAGAGTTTGTTCAGCGCATTGATGTACGCCTTGGCCGAAGCCACCACGATATCGGTGTCCGCGCCCTGGCCGTTGACGATGCGCCCATCCTTCGACAGCCGCACGGTCACCTCGCCCTGTGCGTCGGTGCCGGTGGTGATCGCATTGACCGAATACAGCAGCAATTCGGCCTTGCTCGCCACCAGCGCCTCAATCGCCTTGAACGCGGCATCCACCGGTCCGCTGCCATGGGCTTCGGACGGCAATTCCTTGCCCTCGTCGGACATGACGAGGCGTGCGTAAGGTTGCTCGCCGGTTTCAGAATGCGCGGTCAGCGAGACCAGGTTGTAGCGCTCGTTCTCGATGTGCTCGAGATTTTCTTCGGTAATCAGTGCGTGCAGGTCTTCGTCGAAAATCTCGCGCTTCTTGTCGGCGAGTTCCTTGAAGCGTTTGAACGCCGCGTTGAGTGCTTCTTCCGATTCCAGGTCGACACCGATTTCGTGCAAACGGGTCTTGAAGGCATTGCGCCCGGACAGTTTGCCTAGTGTCAGACGGTTGGTGGTCCAGCCCACCGATTCCGCGCTCATGATTTCGTAGGTCTCGCGGTGCTTCAGCACCCCGTCCTGGTGGATACCGGATTCATGCGCAAATGCGTTGGCACCGACGATGGCCTTGTTCGGCTGCACCGGGTAACCGGTGATGCCGGAGACGAGTTTCGAGGCCGGCACGATCTGCGTGGCATCAATATTGGTATCGCAGGAAAAAAGGTCCTGGCGCGTGCGTACCGCCATGACGATTTCCTCCAGCGCCGCGTTGCCGGCACGCTCGCCAAGGCCATTGATGGTGCATTCCACCTGGCGCGCACCGTTCTGTACCGCAGCCAATGAATTGGCGACAGCCAGGCCGAGGTCGTTGTGGCAGTGCACCGACCAGATCACCTGATCGGCATTTGGAATCCGCTCGCGCAGGTTTTTGATGAGTCGTCCGAACTGGTCGGGCAGCGTATAACCCACGGTATCCGGCACGTTGATGGTTTTTGCCCCGGCCTTGATCACCTGCTCAAGGATGCGGCACAGGAAATCGAGGTCCGAGCGTCCGGCATCTTCAGGAGAAAATTCCACGTTATCGGTATATTCCCGAGCCCATTTGATCGCCCGCACCGCTTGGTCAATGACCTGCGAAGGCTCCATGCGCAGCTTCTTTTCCATGTGGATCGGCGATGTCGCAATGAAGGTGTGTATGCGCGGTTGCGCTGCCACCTGGACAGCCTCACCGCAGCGGCGAATGTCCTTTTCGTTGGCACGTGCCAGTCCGCAGACCGTGCTGTCCTTGATCGCACGCGCGACCGCCTGTACCGACTCGAAATCGCCGTCACTGGCCGCCGGGAATCCGGCCTCAATGACATCGACCCGCATGCGCTCCAGCTGGCGCGCGATGCGGAGTTTGTCGTCCTTGCTCATCGACGCGCCGGGGCTCTGTTCGCCGTCGCGCATCGTCGTATCAAATATGATCAATTTTTCTTTGGCCATGATTCAAACCTCAGTCTTTACACGGGGCGCAATCATTGCGCGCCCGAAATCGGGGTTCCCGGCACCGTGTTCCGGGCCGGACTGAAAGCACTGCAAAATGGGAGGGGGGGGGTTTAGCGCGCGCGGCCGCGCAGCAGCAGACCGGCCAGCGCGAGCGCGGCGGTAGAGAGAAGCTCTTGGGTCTGCGTTATACGTTCCATACGCATGAAATATATCGGCTTTTTCCCGACCGTGCAAGCCGGCTACTCATCAGCAGTCGAAGGCGGCGGGACTTTGCGGCGGAAGCGGTCGTAGACCCACAACGCGTATCCCGAAAGACCATACAAACCAAACAGCGTGAACAACATCTCGGGCAGCGTGTTAGCAAATGAAATCAGCATCACAAAACCCAGTGCGATGGCTACCACCACCGAAAACGGTACGCTCTTGCGCAGGTTGATGTCCTTGCCGCTGTAAAAGCGCAGATTGCTGACCATCGTCAGACCCGCAACCAGCGTCAATCCCCAAGCCAGCCATTTCACGTCGACTCCCTTGATCTGGTATTCCGTCATCGCCAGCACCAGGCCGGCCACCAGCGCCGCCGCCGCGGGGCTGGGCAGTCCCTGGAAAAACCGTTTGTCGACGACATCGATATTGGTATTGAAACGCGCCAGCCGCAACGCCGCGCAGGCACAGTAGACGAAGGCCGCAACCCAGCCCAGCTTGGTGGACAGCCACGGCCCGAGCAGCGGCACCGTTTTCATCGCGGCAAAATCCTTCAGCGCCCAGACATAGACCACCAGCGCCGGCGCAACGCCGAAAGACACCATATCGGACAGACTGTCGAGTTCAGCACCGAAAGCGCTCTGGGTATGCGTCAGGCGCGCCACGCGGCCGTCGAGTCCGTCGAGCACCAGCGCAACGAATATGGCGATGGCCGCATGCTCAAAATGCCCGCTCACCGCCTGCACCACCGAGTAGAACCCGGCGAACAGGGCAGCGATGGTGAACATGTTGGGCAGCCAGTAAATCCCGCGCCGCGCAAAGCGGGATTTGATGAATTGCTTGTGTTCTTTGAATTCGGTCATGGTGGGCAATCTTAAACCATAGACCCGGACGGCGTCAGGGCAGCGCCGCGAGTATGGTTTCAGTTGCGTAGACCTTGTCGCCAACGGTAACCCGTGGCGTTGCAGTCAACGGCAGGTAAACATCCACCCGCGAACCGAAACGGATAAAACCGAAACGCTCACCGCGAGCCAGTTGCCTGCCTTCCTTGGCATAACAAAGAATGCGCCGTGCAATCAGTCCTGCAACCTGCACGCAGGTCACATCCTGACCGCCCGGCGTACGCAGATAAATCACCGCGCGCTCGTTTTCCGTGGAAGCCTTGGCCAGATCAGCGTTGAAAAACTTGCCGGGGAAATACCAGGTCTTCTCCACCACACCGTCCACCGGACTGCGGTTGGAATGCGCATTGAACACGTTCATGAACACGCTGATCTTCAGCGCATCGCGTTCCAGGTAGGGATCGCGTGCCTTTTCCACCGACACAATGCGTCCGTCCGCGGGTGACAGCACCACACCGACTTCGCCGGGAATCTGGCGCGGCGGATCGCGGAAAAACTGCACCATGAAGATGACGATAAACCACGGAAACGCCGCCCAGCCAAAACCCGCCCAGGCGTGGATGCCGACCGTGACCACCAGTGCGATGGCAATGAACGGCCAGCCTTCGCGGGCAATGATGGGGTGGGGATAGTGGCTCATCGGAAAATGGCGAAAGGCGGGTTACGCAGGGTTCGCTGTTCGAGGCGAGGTCCCCGGCGCAAACCGCCTTTCAAACCGCATTTCGCGTGTTCGTCAGTTTTTCGACTGGTCAACCAGGCGATTTTTCTTGATCCAGGGCATCATGTCGCGCAACTTCGCGCCGACCACTTCAACCTGGTGCGCCTGGCCGATGCGGCGCATGGCTTTCAACGTAGGTGCGCCGGCCTTGTTTTCCAGGATGAATTCCTTGGCAAACTGGCCGGTCTGGATTTCGGTCAGGATCTTGCGCATCTCGGCGCGGGTTTCGTCAGTGACGATGCGCGGGCCGCGTGTGAAATCGCCGTACTCGGCAGTGTTCGACACTGAGTAACGCATATTGGCAATGCCGCCTTCATAGATCAGGTCAACAATCAGCTTCACTTCGTGCAGACATTCGAAGTAGGCCATTTCCGGCGCATAACCGGCATCGACCAACGTTTCGAAGCCGGCCTGGATCAGCGCCGACACGCCACCGCAGAGGACGACCTGCTCGCCGAACAGATCGGTCTCGCATTCTTCACGGAACGAGGTTTCGATAACGCCGGCACGGGCCGCACCGATGCCCGCCGCATAGGACAGCGCAATGTCACGCGCCTTCTTGCTGGGATTCTGGTGAACGGCAATCAGCGCCGGCACACCGCCACCCTGGGTGTAAGTCGAACGCACCAGGTGGCCCGGACCTTTCGGCGCGATCATGATCACGTCGAGGTCGGCACGCGGCTCGACCTGACCAAAATGGATATTGAAGCCATGGGCAAACGCCAGCGTCGCGCCCTTCTTGATGTTGGGCTCGATCTCGCTGCGGTAGACATCGGCATGGAGTTCGTCCGGCAGCAGGATCATCACCAGATCGGCACCTTTGACCGCATCAGCGACTTCCTTGACTGCGATACCGGCTTTCTTGGCTTTGTTCCAGGAGGCGCCATCCTTGCGCAACCCCACGGTGACCTTGGCGCCGGAATCCTTCAGATTGTTGGCATGCGCATGGCCCTGTGAACCGTAACCGATGATGGCGACCTGCTTGCGCTTGATCAGCGAAAGGTCAGCGTCTTTGTCGTAAAAAATCTTCATGTCTTCCTCTGTTTGAAACGTGAACGGTAATTTGCGCCGGCAGGAACAAGGCCCTGCCCGCCCCCTCAAACTTTTAAAACACGGTCGCCGCGGCCTATGCCGGAAGCGCCGGTACGAACAGTTTCCAGAATCGCGGTCTGGTCGATGGCCTTGAGGAACGCGTCGAGTTTCGAACCCGGTCCGGTCAGCTCTATGGTGTAATCCTTGTCGGTGACATCAATGATTCGCCCGCGGAAAATATCAGCCATGCGTTTCATCTCCTCACGATCCTTGCTCACTGCGCGCACCTTGACCAGCATCAGTTCGCGCTCGATATGGTCACCCTCGGAAAGATCAACCACTTTGACCACATCAATGAGCTTGTTCAGCTGCTTGTTGATCTGTTCAATGATGTCGTCCGATCCCGAGGTGACAATGGTCATCCGCGACAGCGTCGCATCCTCGGTGGGCGCCACAGTCAGCGACTCGATGTTGTAGCCGCGCGCCGAAAACAGTCCGGCGACCCGGGACAATGCGCCCGCTTCGTTTTCCAGCAAAACCGAAATGATGTGTCTCATGGCATCAAACCAGGATCATTTCCGACAGGCCTTTGCCGCCCGGCACCATCGGGAACACGTTTTCGGTCTGATCGGTGATGAAATCGAGGAACACCAGATCCTTCTTGCGGGAAAACGCCTCTTTCAGCGCCGGCTCGACATCCGCCGGTTTGTCGATGCGCATGCCGACATGACCATAGGACTCGGCCAGTTTCACGAAATCCGGCAACGCGTCCATGTAGGACTCGGAGTAGCGGTTGCCGTGGAAAAACTCCTGCCACTGCCGCACCATGCCCATGTAACGGTTGTTCAGGTTCACCAGTTTCAGCGGCAGGCGATATTGCTTGCAGGTCGACAGCTCCTGAATGCACATCTGGATGGATGCTTCGCCGGTTACGCAGGCCACCGTCGCCTTGGGATGCGCCATCTGCACGCCCATCGCGTACGGCAGACCGACGCCCATCGTGCCCAGGCCGCCGGAATTGATCCAGCGCCGCGGTTTGTCGAATTTATAGAACTGCGCGGCCCACATCTGGTGCTGGCCAACATCGGAAGTGATGAATGCGTCGCCCTTGGTCACCTGATAGAGCTTCTCGATCACGAATTGCGGCTTGATGATCGCGCTCGAACGGTCGTACTTGAGGCAGTCACGCCCGCGCCACTGCTCGATCTGCGCCCACCAGGCTTTCAATGCTTCCCTGTCCGGACCACCGCGTGCCGCTTCGATCTGACGAATCAGCTCCTTCAGCACCTCGCCGACATTGCCCACCACCGGCACGTCGACCTTCACACGCTTGGATATGGAAGCGGGATCGATATCGATATGGATGATCTGGCGCGGCTGCTCGAAGAAATGCTTAGGATTGCCGATCACGCGGTCATCGAAGCGCGCACCGACTGCCAGCAGCACATCGCAATGCTGCATGGCCATGTTGGCTTCATAGGTGCCGTGCATGCCGAGCATGCCGAGAGAGTGACGGTCGGTCGCCGGGAACCCGCCGAGGCCCATCAATGTGTTGGTGCACGGAAAATCGATCAACTTCACCAGCTGGGTAAGTTCCGCCGAGGCGTTGCCGAGGATTACACCGCCACCGGCGTAAATCATCGGGCGCTTGGCTTCGAGCAGCAGCTTCACTGCTTTCTTGATCTGACCGGCATGCCCTTTGACTACAGGGTTGTACGAACGCATCGTGATCGACTTCGGATATTCGAACTCGGCCTTTTGGGCGGTAATATCCTTGGGGATGTCCACCACCACTGGCCCCGGTCGTCCGGTCGAAGCGATGTAAAACGCCTTCTTGATCGTCAGGGCAATGTCTTTGACGTCCTTGACGAGGAAATTGTGCTTTACGCAGGGACGCGTGATGCCGACGGTATCGCATTCCTGAAAGGCATCTTCGCCGATGGCATGCGTAGGCACCTGCCCGGTCAGGATCACCATCGGAATGGAATCCATGTACGCCGTGGCGATGCCGGTGATCGCATTGGTCACACCGGGACCGGAAGTCACCAGCGCGACGCCGACCTTGTGGGTAGACCGTGCGTACGCATCGGCCGCATGCACCGCCGCCTGCTCGTGGCGAACCAGCACATGTTTGACTTTGTCCTGTTTGAACAGCTCGTCATACAGGAACAACACTGCGCCGCCCGGATATCCGAAGATATGGTCTATGCCTTCTTCCTGCAGGCAGCGCACAACGATCTCTGCACCCGACAATTGCATGATTTTGGACCCGCTCACGTTGGAACGCTCAACGCGGGTTATTAGGCGAGGAGGAA
>CAMCYP010000005.1 GCA_945885345.1 Bordetella parapertussis
AGTGATGTCGACGATGGGGATCACGCGTTCATAGGCCATGCGCGTCGGGCCGATGACGCCGACGGTGCCGACGATCTTGCCGTCGACTTCGTAGGGTGCGGTGACGACACTGCACTCATCCAGCGGCGTGAGTCCCGCTTCGCCGCCGATGAAAATCTGCACACCCTGCGCGCGGCTCGATACGTCGAGCAATTGCAGCAATGTGGTGCGGTGCTCAAACAGGTTGAACAGGTCGCGCAGCTTGGTCATGTTCGACGAAAGATCGTTGATCCCGAGCAGGTTCATGCCGCCGGAGATCACCACATCCTCGGCGGACTCGCTGACCGCCTGGTCGCCGGCGGCGAGTGCGGCGGCCATCAGCTGCGACATGTCTTCGCGCAGCTGTTTCAGTTCGGACTGGAGGCGACGACGGATTTCATCGAAGGTGCAGCCGGCGTAATTCTGGTTGAGCATGTTGGCGGCCTCGACCAGTTCGGAAGGTGAGTACGCCTTCTCGGTCTGGATAATGCGGTTCTGCACGTCACCTTCGGCGGTGACCAGGATCAGCAGCAGACGTTTTTCGGCGAGGCGCAGGAATTCGATGTGGCGGAAACCGGCGCTGCGCCGCGGCGTGACCACGACGCCGGCGAAACGGGTGATTTCCGACAGAACCTGCGAAGCCGAAGCGACGAGTTTTTGCGTGCTCTCGACCTGGAGCTGGCCTTCGAGCTGATTGATCTCTATGCGATCCAGCGGCTTGATGGTGAGCAGCGTGTCGACAAAAAAGCGGTAGCCGCGCGGGGTCGGGATGCGGCCGGCGGAGGTGTGCGGGCTGGCGATGAGACCCATGTCTTCGAGATCCGCCATCACGTTGCGGATGCTCGCCGGCGACAGGTCGAGTCCGGAAAATTTGGACAGCGCGCGCGAACCCACCGGCTGTCCGTCAGCGATGTAACGCTCCACCAGGGTTTTCAGCAGCAACTGTGCGCGTTCGTTCAGCGCGTGTGTTTCATTCGCCATGAATTGATTTTACACAAAAAGCGCGGCGTCCCAGCACTCTCTGTGTCAGAGCGCCAATGCATTGTTTTTAATGGGTTTGCGCGACACCGGGTGCTGAAGAATTATGGTTTAATGCGGCCATGCCCATTGCATTTCCCACTGTTGCGCTGATTGGTAAATACAAGACGCCGGAGATTGCCGCGCCGGTGATGAAGCTCGCGCGTTTCCTCGAGGAGCGCGGCGTCAAGGTGTTGCTCGACCGTCTGACCGCGGCGCATATCCAGAATTGTCCGTATGAAGTGCTGCTGCTCGAAGACCTCGGCCGCGAGGCCGATCTGGCGATCGTCATCGGCGGCGACGGCACCATGCTCAACATTGCGCGCACCTTTGCGCCCTGCGATGTGGCGCTGGTGGGAGTCAACCAGGGGCGGCTCGGTTTCCTCACCGACATTTCGCTGGACACGATGTTCGAAACCATGACTTCGATCCTCGATGGCCAGTACGTGACCGAGGAACGCATGCTGTTGCAGTCCGAGGTCTGGAGCGGCGGTAACGGCAGCCCGCAGGAATGCGTGTTCGATGTGCTGGCTTTCAACGACGTGGTGGTGGCCAAGGGCTTCCGTGGCGGTCTGGTTGAAATCGAAGTGCAGATCGATGGCCAATTCATCTACAACCAGCGTTCCGACGGCCTGATCGTGGCGACGCCCACGGGTTCGACGGCCTACGCGCTGTCTTCCGGCGGCCCGATTGTGCATCCGGCGCTGAGTGTGATGGCACTGGTGCCGGTGGCGCCGCACACCCTGTCCAACCGGCCGATCATCATCAGCGGCGAGAGCACTGTTGAAATCGTCGTACGCAGTGCCGATGATCCGCGCGCGCATTTCGACAGCCATTCGCATTTCGACCTGCGCGAAAACGACCGTGTCGTCGTGCGCCGTTATCCGCACAAGATCAAACTGCTGCATCCCGTGGGCCACAGCTATTACGCAATGCTGCGTGAAAAACTGCACTGGAACAGGGACTAATCGGGTAAGTGGTAACTGGTAAACGGTCATTGGTGAACTGCGTTCACTACTCACCGCTTACCAGTTACCAATCACCAATTACCGCCTCATATCGCCCCATGCTGCAACGTTTGACCATTCAGGATTTTGTCATCGTCGAGCGCCTCGAACTCGAGTTCGGTTCGGGTTTCACCGTGCTTACCGGCGAGACCGGTGCCGGCAAATCCATCCTGATCGACGCGCTGGCGCTGACGCTGGGTGAACGCGCCGATGCCATCGCGGTGCGCCAGGGTGCGGCACGTGCCGATGTCACCGCCGAATTTGATACCGACGGCAACAAGGCCCTGCAATCGTGGTTGTCCGACAACGACCTCGCCGGCGACGAAGGCACATGCCTGTTGCGGCGCGTGGTCGAGGCCTCGGGCCGTTCGCGCGGCTTCATCAACGGTCATCCTGCCACTGCAGCGCAGTTGCGCGGTGCCGGTGATTTTCTGGTGGACATCCACGGCCAGCACCAGCACCAGTCGCTGAGTCGTCCGGCGACGCAGCGCGCGCTGACCGATGCCTATGGCGGCATGGCGGCGCAGGCGGAACTGGTTGCCGATCATTGGCGCACCTGGCAGCGGCGGCGCGAGGAGCGACTGGCCTTCGAGGGCAATGCCGCGGCGATCAACGCCGAGCGCGAACGTCTCGAGTGGCAGTTGCAGGAACTTGACGCCTTGAAGCTGGAACCCGGTGAATGGACCAAGGTCGGCGCTGAACACGCGCGGCTGGCGCATGCGGCCAGTCTGATCGAGGCGGCGCAGGCCAGCGTCGAAATTCTCGACGAGGGTGAAGGCGCAGCGCTGGCACAGCTGAACAGCGTGATTGCCCGCCTGCAGCCGTTGCTGGCGCATGACGCGCGTTTGAAAGACATCCTTGATGCGCTGGAGCCGGCGCAGATCCAGTTGCAGGAAGGTGCCGGTGCACTGCGGCGTTACAGTGAACGCACCGACCTCGATCCGCAGC
Source organism: Bordetella parapertussis (assembly GCA_945885345.1). GTDB lineage: Bacteria > Pseudomonadota > Gammaproteobacteria > Burkholderiales > SG8-41. The sequence continues at coordinate 2,991 of CAMCYP010000005.1, forward strand.
GCCTGCGTGAAGTCGAGCAACGCCTGGATGCTTTACATGGCGCTGCGCGCAAATACCGTGTTGACGCCGATGCTCTGCACGAGCTGGCCGAACACACGCGCCAGCGTCTGGCTGAACTCGGCGCCGGCGGCGACCCGGAAACCCTGCGTAATCGTGAAACAGAAGCTGAGGCGGCCTATCGCGATGCCGCGAAAAAACTGACGGCTGGTCGCAAAAAGGCTGCGAAAAAACTCGCCGAAGCCGTGACTGCCGGCATGCAGGAACTGGCGATGCAGGGCGGCGTGTTCGAGGTCGCGCTGGAAGCGCTGGAAACACCGGCGGCGCACGGCCTGGAGCAGATTGAATTCCGCGTAGCGCCCCACCAGAGCATGACGCCGCAGGCGATCGCCAAGACTGCATCCGGCGGAGAACTGTCGCGACTGTCGCTGGCGATACAAACCGTATTGAGCCGCGTGGCGCGGGTGCCGACGCTGGTCTTCGATGAGGTCGATGTCGGTATCGGCGGCCGTGTCGCCGAAATCGTCGGCCGCATGCTGCAGTCGCTGGGCGGCAAACACCAGGTGATGTGCATCACCCATCTGCCGCAGGTTGCGGCGGCCGCCGATCAGCAGTGGCAGGTGCGCAAGGCGACCGCTGGCGGCAGGCCGTCGTCCGCCGTGGTGGCGCTGGATGCAAAGGCGCGCGTCGAGGAAATCGCGCGCATGCTGGGCGGGGTGAAAATCACCGATACCACGCGCAAGCACGCTGCCGAGATGCTCGGTAAAAAATAGAAAAGCGGGCGGTTGCGCAGATCAGCGCGTCAGCAGCCAGCCCAGCCAGGAAGCGGCGATGGTCAGCACCAGGCCGGGCACGACCTGCAGCGCATAACGGTGGCCACCGTTGATGATGGCCAGGGCAATTTTGGTGATCGTATTGGTGCTGAGCGCGACCAGCACGGGGATGACGGCTTCGGTGGCGCTGATTTTCTGCGCGGCAACCAGCGAGCCGACGGATACCGCAATCGAGTGCGCATCGGCAAGTCCGGCTGCACCGGCGGCTGCAATCAGTCCCGCGGCGCCCAGCCATGCGACGATGGCGGCGGAGAGGAACATCACTCCGGTGACGGTCGCTGCAAACAACAGCGCGGTACGGAAGCTGAAGGCACGTCCCGGGTCGCCATCCTCGGACGCCGGCAGGTTTGGCGTTCTCAACATGAACAGCGCGCCATAGGTCACGGCGACAGCGCCGGCGCAGGCCAGCGGCAGGGCCAGCGCCCGCAGCGTTTCGAGGCTGGTGGCGGCGAGCAGAGTGGTCAACTGCGCGACTGTTGCCACAGTCGACAGCACCGCGCCGGCCACCGCCGACCCCATCAAGGCGGGGGTCTGCCGCGCACGTTCTCCCATGTTGCTGATGGTGGCGGCGCTGGAAACAAAGCCGGCGGCAAAACCGGCGATGGCCAGTCCGTAACGCGGCCCGAGCAGCCGCAGCGCGATATGGCCGGCTGCGCCGATGGCCATCATCAGGATGACGATGGTCCAGGCAACATGCAGGTTGATCGCCGCGAACGGCCCGATATGACGGTCGGGGATCAGCGGCAATACGACCAGGGTTGCTGCCGCGAGCACCAGGGCGTCGTTGAATTCGCGCTCGGTCAGCACCTTGCGTGCGAAATGGTGCATGCGACTGCGCGCGGCAAGCAGGATGGCGACGCCGGCGGCGAGGCCCGCCGCGAGTAACGGCTCGCGCATGGCCAGCGCGCCCAGCAACAGCGTCAGCAGCAGCGCGATTTCGGTGGTCAGTCCGGGGTCTTCCTGCGGCGAACGGTAATAGCCGATGGCGGCGAACAGCGCGACGCCGCCGCAGGCCACTGCCAGCAGGATGCCGTCATCCAGTATCACGCTGACTGCGCCGAGCAGCGCAACCACGGCAAAGGTGCGGATGCCGGCGGCAGCGCGTGTTGTGCCTTCGCCTTTGCGGCGTTCGCGTTCGATGCCGATCAGCAGGCCGATGCCGAGTGCGACAGCCAGCCGGATCCAGGACTGTTCATCAATCGGCGTCATCGGGTTTTCCGGGATGTCGTTGCGGGTGCCCGGAGCCGACGGTCAAACTTTGTTTTTCCGGGGGCAGGCGCTGCGGGTGCAGTCGGCGTAAATGTGCAACGAATGGTCGTGGATGGTGAAGCCCCGGTCCTTGGCGACTTTTTCCTGGCGCTTTTCGATTTCCGGGTCGTAGAACTCTTCAACATGGCCGCACTGCAGGCAGACTAGGTGGTCGTGGTGGCTGCCCTGATTGAGTTCGTAGACCGCCTTGCCCGATTCGAAATGATGCCGCACCAGCAGGCCGGCCTGCTCGAACTGGGTCAGTACGCGATACACCGTGGCGAGTCCGGTATCAGTGCCTTCATCGACCAGTTTTTTGTAGACATCTTCTGCTGCGAGGTGGCGGACGTCGCTTTTTTCAAACAGTTCAAGGATACGCAACCGGGGCAGCGTGGCCTTGAGGCCGATGTTTTTCAGGTCGTGCGGTGAGCTCATCGCGTTTCCTGTCGGAGGGGGGGCGAGGTGGCTGAGGGTCGGCGCCAGCACGAGTGCAGCTGCTCATGCGTGGCCAATCTCGGCTATGATATCAGCAATAATCGTAGATGCATGTTGCGGGCCGGCAGGCCCGGTATCATTTGGCGCACATGAAAAAAATCCTGATCCCCGCGATGTTCGCGACCCTGCTGTTGCAGGGCTGCGGCAATATACCGATATTGCCTTTTTTGAAGCCGTACAAGATTGATATCCAGCAGGGCAATTACGTCACTCAGGAAATGGTTGCCAAGCTGCAGCCGGGAATGACGCGCAGCCAGGTGCGTTTTGCGCTGGGCACACCGTTGATCGTTGATCCCTTCCGTACCGATCGCTGGGATTACGCCTATACCTTCGCCAAGGCGGGGGTGCTGACCGAGCAACGCACGGTGACCGTGGTATTCCGTGGCGACGTGCTGGACCACATCGAAGGCGACGTGGCCGCCGGCGCCAATATTTCGCAGCCCCAGGCCAAGGTGCCCGCGCCGGCCGCCCCGGCGGCTCCCGCCGCGCCAGCAGTGCCTGCGGTCGCTCCGGAAAAGAAATGAGTGCTGTAAACAGACCGACGAAAATCGCAGTGGCCGGCAGCGCCGGCCGCATGGGCTGCATGCTGCTGGAGGCGGTAAGCCAGGACGGCGCCGCGCTGCTGACGGCGGCGCTGGAGCAGTCCGGCAACCCGCAGGTCGGGCGGGATGCCGGAGGGTTGACCGGCTTGCCACGCGGCGTGCTGATCAGCGACAGCCCGGAAAAAGTGCTGGCTGGTTGCGATGTACTGATCGATTTCACGCGGCCCGAAGGAACCCTGCGGCATCTCGCCATCTGTCGCAAGCTGAAGGTGCGCATGGTGATTGGTACCACTGGGTTTGACGAAGCCGGCAAAAAAGCAATTGCCGATGCCGCGTGCGATATCGGCATCGTATTCGCGCCGAACATGAGTGTCGGCGTCAATGTCACCTTGAAGCTGCTGGAAATGGCGGGCAAGGCCATGGGCAGCGACCACGACATCGAGATCATCGAGGCGCACCATAAGCACAAGGTCGATGCGCCTTCAGGCACCGCGCTGAAGATGGGCGAGGTGGTGGCTGGCGCGATGGGCAAAAAACTGGCGGACTGCGCGGTGTACAGCCGCGAAGGCCATACCGGTGAACGCAAGCCGGGCAGCATCGGTTTTGCCACCATCCGCGGCGGCGACATCGTGGGTGATCACACAGTCCTGTTTGCCGGCACCGGCGAACGCGTTGAAATCACCCACCGCTCCAGCAGTCGCGCGACTTATGCGCAGGGCGCGCTGCGCGCAGCCCATTTCCTGATGTCGCGTCCGCAGGGCCTGTACGACATGTGGGATGTGCTCGGTCTGAAATAGAAAAAGCGCTACGAAGCCCGCCTGGCGCCCCGGTTTTCCCGCGCAGGACCGCATCGCGGTTTGTCCTCATGGCCGCGCTCGCGTATAATTCTTCCTTCAGAAACAGCGGAACGGGCATCCGTTCCGCTTGTCGTATCAAACCCAATAAAATCAGGAGCTTGTCGTGTCCTCGCGTACGCCCGCCATTCTTGTACTGAAGGATGGCACGGTATTTCGCGGCTCCGCGATTGGGGCCGAAGGTATCGTGGCCGGGGAAGTCGTATTCAATACGGCGATGACTGGCTACCAGGAAATCCTTACCGATCCGTCGTACTGCCGGCAGATCGTCACGCTGACCTATCCGCATATCGGCAATACCGGCGCCAATGCCGAAGACGTCGAGTCCGGCAAGGTGCAGGCGGCCGGCCTGGTAATCCGCGATCTGCCGCTGCTGTCTTCCAATTTCCGTGAAACCGTCACGCTGGGTGATTACCTGAAGCGTGAAAAGATCGTTGCCATCGCCGACATCGATACCCGCAAGCTGACGCGTTTGCTGCGCGACAAGGGCGCACAGGATGGCTGTATCATGGCCGGCCGGATCGATGAAAAAGCGGCGCTCAAGGCGGCGCGCGAATTTCCCGGACTGGTCGGCATGGATCTGGCCAAGATCGTGTCCTGCAAGGGACCGTACGACGCTGACGAAACGGTATGGCAGTTGGGTGCCGGCTACGGCAAACACACCGAAACCAGATTCCATGTCGTTGCCTACGATTTCGGCGTCAAGCGCAACATTCTGCGCATGCTCGCTACGCGCGGCTGCAAACTGACGGTAGTGCCGGCGCAGACGCCGGCTGCAGATGTGCTGAAACTCAAACCCGACGGCGTGTTCCTGTCCAACGGCCCCGGCGACCCGGAGCCCTGCGACTACGCGATCCGCGCCATCCGTGACCTGCTGGACGCCGGTGTGCCGCTGTTCGGCATCTGCCTCGGCCACCAGTTGCTGGGCCTGGCCTGCGGTGCAAAAACGCTGAAAATGAAATTCGGCCACCACGGCGCCAACCATCCGGTGCAGGACCTGGAATCGAAGCGAGTGATGATCACCAGCCAGAACCACGGTTTTGCGGTGGATGCGGCAACGCTGCCGGCCAATGCCAAGGTGACCCACGTGTCGCTGTTCGACGGCAGCCTGCAGGGCTTTGCGCTGACCGACAAACCGGCATTCTGTTTCCAGGGGCATCCGGAAGCGAGCCCGGGACCACACGATGTCGATTACCTGTTCGACCGCTTCGTGAAAATGATGGAGGGACGCACTGCGCGGCCCGTGCAAAATGCCTAAAAGAACCGACATCAAGAGTGTACTGATCATCGGTGCCGGCCCGATCATCATTGGCCAGGCCTGTGAGTTCGATTATTCCGGTGCGCAGGCCTGCAAGGCGCTGCGCGAAGAGGGTTATCGCGTCATCCTGGTCAACTCCAACCCGGCGACGATCATGACCGACCCGGGCATGGCGGATGCAACCTACATCGAACCGGTAACCTGGCAGGTGGTGGAAAAGATCATCGCTGCCGAACGTCCCGATGCGCTGTTGCCGACCATGGGCGGACAGACTGCGCTCAACTGCGCACTCGATCTGGCCAAGCACGGTGTGCTGGAAAAATACGGCGTGGAAATGATCGGCGCGTCGAAAGAGGCGATCGACAAGGCCGAGGACCGCGAAAAATTCAAGAAGGCGATGGCCAAGATCGGCCTCGACAGTCCGCGTTCGGCGCTGGCGCACAGCCTGGAAGAGGCACTGCAGGTGCAGACTGTGGTCGGGTTCCCGACCATCATCCGCCCGTCGTTTACGCTGGGCGGCACCGGCGGCGGCATCGCCTACAACCGCGAGGAATTTGTCGCCATCATCGAGCGCGGCCTTGATGCCAGCCCGACCAAGGAAGTGCTGGTTGAGGAATCGGTGATCGGCTGGAAAGAATACGAGATGGAGGTCGTGCGCGACCGCAACGACAACTGCATCATCGTCTGTTCGATCGAGAACTTCGATCCGATGGGTGTGCATACCGGTGACTCGATTACCGTCGCGCCGGCGCAGACGCTGACCGACAAGGAATACCAGATCCTGCGCAATGCCTCGATCGCCTGCCTGCGCGAAATTGGTGTCGAGACCGGCGGCTCCAACGTGCAGTTCGGCATTAATCCCAAAGACGGGCGCATGGTCATCATCGAGATGAACCCGCGCGTTTCGCGCTCCTCGGCGCTGGCGTCCAAGGCCACGGGTTTCCCGATTGCCAAGGTCGCGGCCAAGCTCGCCATCGGTTATACCCTCGACGAACTCCGGAACGACATCACCGGCGGCATGACACCGGCCTCGTTCGAGCCGAGCATCGATTACGTGGTGACCAAGATCCCGCGTTTTGCCTTCGAAAAATTTCCGCAGGCCGACGACCGGCTGACCACGCAGATGAAATCGGTGGGCGAGGTGATGGCTATGGGCCGCACCATCCAGGAATCGATGCAGAAGGCATTGCGCGGACTGGAAACCGGTGTCGACGGATTCGATGAGAAGACCACCGATCCCGACGTCATCGAGAACGAACTCGGCGATCCAGGTCCGGAACGGATTTTTTACGTTGCTGACGCTTTCCGTGTCGGCATGACGCAGGAGCAGGTGCACGGTTTCTCGCATATCGATCCGTGGTTCCTTGCGCAGATCGAAGACCTGGTGCGTCAGGAACAGGCATTGGCCAGCCGCAAGCTGGAAGAGCTGGATGTTGAGGCAATGCGGCGGCTGAAGCGCGCCGGATTTTCCGACCGCCGACTGGCGAAATTGCTGGCGACCGATCAGCACGCGGTGCGTGCGCATCGCCATGCATTGAAAGTGCGCCCGGTCTACAAGCGGGTGGATACCTGTGCTGCGGAATTCGCTACCGGCACTGCCTATATGTATTCAACGTACGAAGAGGACTGCGAGGCGCAGCCTTCGGACAAGAAAAAAATCATGGTGCTGGGCGGCGGTCCGAATCGCATTGGCCAGGGCATTGAATTTGACTATTGCTGCGTCCACGCTGCGCTGGCACTGCGCGAGGACGGGTTTGAGACCATCATGGTCAACTGCAATCCGGAAACCGTATCCACCGATTACGACACTTCCGACCGGTTGTATTTCGAGCCGCTGACGCTGGAAGATGTGCTGGAAATCGTTGCCATTGAAAAGCCGGTCGGCGTCATTGTCCAGTTTGGCGGCCAGACACCGCTGAAACTGGCGCGTGACCTCGAAGCCAACGGCGTGCCGATCATCGGCACTTCGCCGGATTCGATCGACGTTGCCGAGGACCGTGAGCGTTTCCAGAAACTGCTGGTCAAGCTGAAGCTGAAGCAGCCGCCCAACCGTACGGCGCGCAGCGCGCCCAAGGCTCTGGCCGCCGCGGGCGAGATCGGTTATCCGCTGGTGGTGCGCCCGTCCTATGTGCTGGGTGGCCGTGCCATGGAAATCGTCCACGAGCAGAGCGAACTCGAGCGCTACATGCGCGAGGCGATCAAGGTGTCGAATGATTCGCCGGTGCTGCTCGACCGCTTCCTCAACGATGCCATCGAGGTTGATGTCGATGCGGTGAGCGACGGCAAAGAGGTGATCATCGGCGGCGTGATGGAACACATCGAGCAGGCAGGCGTGCATTCGGGCGATTCGGCCTGTTCGCTGCCGCCGTTTTCGCTGTCGCAGGAACTGCAGGAAGAATTACGCCGGCAGACCGTGGCGATGGCCAAGGCGCTGAAGGTCATCGGCCTGATGAACGTGCAGTTTGCGATCCAGCACGGAGCGGAAGGCGCTGTGGTCTATGTGCTGGAAGTGAATCCGCGTGCGTCGCGCACGGTGCCCTTCGTGTCCAAGGCCACCGGCCTGCCGCTGGCAAAAATCGCCGCGCGGTGCATGGCGGGAATTACCCTGGCCGCGCAGGGTGTCACCCGCGAAATCGTGCCGCCGTACTATTCGGTCAAGGAAGCGGTGTTCCCGTTCATCAAGTTCCCGGGCGCGGACACCATTCTCGGCCCGGAAATGAAATCGACCGGCGAGGTGATGGGTGTTGGCGAAACCTTCGCCGAGGCCTTCGTCAAATCTCAGCTCGGTTCCGGAGAACGTCTGCCGAAGTCGGGCAAGGTGTTCATCAGTCTGCGCGACGCAGACAAGCTGCCGGTGCTCGATATCGCACGTGTGATGACCCGCATGGGCTTCACGCTGGTGGCAACCCACGGCACGGCCAAGGCGCTGGAAACGGCGGGGCTGGCGGTGACGCGCATCAACAAGGTGGCCGAGGGCCGCCCGCATATCGTTGATATGATCAAAAACGGCGAAATTGTGTTCATCATCAACACGGTCGAGGAAAAGCGCTCAGCCATCCGCGACTCTTATTCGATAAGGCGCGCCGCATTGCAGCAGCGCGTTACACTGTATACGACGCTGGCCGGCGCACGTGCCGCAGCCAACGGCATGGCGCAGGCCCGAGAACTTCAGGTTTACGCCTTGCAGGATCTGCATAAGCGGTTAACCGCATAACCCGTTATCCGGAGCATATCCATGGCGAAAACCCCATTGACGGTCAAAGGCGCAGAAATGCTGCGCAACGAGCTGCATGAACTGAAAACCGTGCAGCGTCCCGCCATCATCACGGCCATTGCCGAGGCGCGTTCACACGGCGATCTGTCGGAAAACGCCGAATATGCCGCGGCCAAGGAACGGCAGAGTTTCATCGAAGGCCGCATCGCAGAAGTGGAGTCGAAAGTCTCCAATGCGCAGATCATCGATCCGTCGATGATGGATACCGACGGCCGCTGCGTGTTCGGCGCGACGGTGGATCTGGAAGAGGTCGGTGGTGCTGCGGTGACCTACCAGATCGTCGGTGACGACGAAGCTGATATCAAGCTGGGCAAAATCTCCATCAGTTCTCCGATTGCCCGCGCCCTGATCGGCAAGTACGCCGGTGACATGGCCGAAGTGCATGCCCCCAGTGGTGTGCGCGAATACGAGATCATCGATATCCGCTACGTCTGATGCGCGGCATCGTTGATGCCTTGCAGTCGATGGCTGCGACGCTGTGGGTGGGCGGGATGTGGGCCATCGGTTTCATCGTGGCGCCGGTGTTGTTCGCCACATTACCCGACCGCGCACTGGCCGGACTGCTCGCCGGGAAACTCTTTTCATTGATCGCATGGATCGGCATTGCCTGCGCGATTTACCTGATCATTTACCGACTGGCGCGTGACGGCGCGGGCGCATTGCGCCAGGGATTGTTCTGGATCGTGCTGCTGATGCTGGTGCTGACGATTGCGGGGGAGTTCGGCGTGCAGCCGGTGCTGGCAGCGCTGAAGGAGCGGGCGCTGCCCAAGCAGGTCATGGAATCGGTGCTGCGGGATCGCTTTGCCGCATGGCACGGCGTGGCCAGCGGGCTTTACGTAATCCAGAGCGTGTTCGGTGCGGCGCTGATGATCCTGCTGGGGCGCGGAAAATAATTGTTTAAAAACAATTACTTATAGGGTTTAACGGTCAGGAACCCTGGAAGCTGCGCTTGGTGCGTCGTGGCCCGGGTTTGGCTTTGCGCGGTCCCGGCCGGGACGGACGCCCGAGGTCTTTTTTGGTTGCGGATTTTGCTTCACGAAGCTGGCGTGATTTTGAGGCTGGCTCGTCGTCGGGGCGCGGGCGGAAGATCACCAGGATTTTTCCGATATGCTGCACGGCAACGGCATCGAGTGGCGTGCAGATGGCCTCGATCATCGCAGCGCGCGCGTCACGGTCATCGCCGAATATGCGGATCTTGATCAGTTCGTGGCTTTTCAGGCTGACATCGATTTCATGAAGCACGGTCGGCGTCAGGCCGGCATCGCCGACGATGACCACCGGTTGCAGGTGATGCGCCCGGGCTTTTAATGCGCGGCGCTGCGCAGGATTCAGATTAAGCATGCAGGCAGTTTAACAGGCTATTGCACAGACATTTACTGAAGAAGCGGAACAAGAATGGCCCGCAGCAAAACCAGCAAAGCGTGGATGCAGGAGCATGTCAACGATCCCTATGTGCGCAAGGCACAGGCGGAAGGCATGCGTTCACGCGCAGCCTACAAACTGGAGCAGCTCGCTGAACGCGACAAGCTGCTGAAGCCCGGCATGACCGTGGTTGATCTCGGCGCAGCGCCCGGAGGCTGGTCGCAGGTTGCCGGCCGTGTAGCCGGAAGTAGCGGCCGCGTGGTGGCGGTGGATCTGCTGGACATGACCCCGGTCGCGGGCGTGACCTTTATCCGGGGTGATTTCGGAGAAGACGCCGTGCTGACGGAAGTGAAGCAGGCCATCGGTGACGGTGGCGTAGACCTTGTGCTTTCGGATATGGCCCCCAATATCAGCGGTGTATCGAGTGTAGATCAGGCGCGCAGTGTGGGGCTGGCCGAGCTGGCGCTGGATTTTGCTGTCAACCACCTGAAACCGCAGGGGAATTTTCTGGTCAAAGTGTTCCAAGGATCGGGGTTTGAGGCGCTGGTGGCGGATATCCGGCGCAAATTTGTCCAGGTCATGATCCGCAAGCCCGAGGCGTCTCGCAGTCGTTCCAGTGAGGTCTATGTCGTGGCCAAGGGCCTGAAGGTCCGTGGCTGAGGGTTCCGCTGCGGGGTTGCTGCTGCGGTGCGGGAAAAAAGAGTCTAGAATTGAATCACTTAGGTTTATTTTAGTGCGGCGGCGGCCCCCAGGGCTGCGCGCAACGAGGAGCGATTTTGAACAATCTGATGAAGAACATGGCGATCTGGCTGGTGATCGCGCTGGTGTTGATGACGGTATTCAACCAATTCAACGCGCGGCAGACCACGCAGAAGGCCATGGAGTATTCCCAGTTCATCGACGAGGTGAAGCAGGGCCGGATTGCCAAGGTCACCATCGAAGGCCGTGTGGTGAAGGGCGTCAAATCGACCGGCGAGAAATTCACCACCTACGCGCCCTCCGACATCTGGATGGTCACCGACCTGCTGAAGAACGGTGTCATCGTCGAGGCCAAGCCCGAGGAGGAGCCCTCGCTGCTGATGAACATCTTCGTGTCGTGGTTCCCGATGCTGCTGCTGATCGGCGTGTGGGTGTTTTTCATGCGCCAGATGCAGGGCGGTGGCCGCGGCGGTGCCTTCAGTTTTGGCAAGAGCAAGGCGCGATTGCTCGACGAAAACAACAATACGGTGACCTTTGCCGATGTTGCCGGCTGCGAAGAAGCCAAGGAAGAAGTGTCCGAACTGGTCGAGTTCCTGCGTGACCCGTCGAAATTCCAGAAACTCGGTGGTCGCATTCCGCGCGGCGTGCTGATGGTCGGCAATCCCGGCACCGGCAAGACGCTGCTGGCGCGCGCGATTGCGGGTGAAGCCAAAGTGCCGTTTTTCTCGATCTCCGGTTCGGATTTTGTCGAGATGTTTGTCGGCGTAGGCGCGGCCCGCGTGCGCGACATGTTCGAGAACGCCAAGAAACACGCACCCTGCATCGTATTCATCGACGAAATTGACGCGGTTGGCCGCCAGCGCGGCGCCGGTCTCGGCGGCGGCAATGACGAGCGCGAACAGACACTGAACCAGTTGCTGGTGGAAATGGACGGCTTTGAGGCGAACTCGGGCGTCATCATCATCGCTGCGACCAACCGTCCCGACGTGCTTGATCCGGCGCTGATGCGCCCGGGCCGTTTTGATCGCCAGGTCGTGGTGCCGCTGCCCGACATCCGCGGCCGCGAACAGATCCTGCTGGTGCACATGCGCAAAGTGCCGGTGGCGCCCGACGTCAAGGCTGACATCATCGGACGTGGCACGCCGGGATTCTCCGGTGCCGACCTCGCCAACCTCGTCAACGAGGCGGCCTTGTTCGCTGCGCGCGGCAACAAGCGCCTGGTTGACATGGAAGATTTCGAGCGCGCCAAGGACAAGATCATCATGGGGGCCGAGCGCCGTTCGATGGTCATGCCGGAACACGAGCGCCGCAACACCGCGTACCACGAAGCCGGCCACGCACTGGTCGCGCGCCGCCTGTCGCGTACCGATCCGGTGCACAAGGTCACCATCATCCCGCGCGGTCGCGCGCTGGGCGTGACCATGCAGTTGCCGACGGAAGACCGCTACAGCATGGACAAGGAACAGTTGCTGCAGAACATCGCGGTGCTGTTCGGTGGCCGCATTGCCGAGGAAGTATTCATGGGGCAAATGACCACCGGCGCGTCCAATGACTTCGAACGTGCCACCGACATGGCGCGTAACATGGTGATGCGCTGGGGCATGAGCGACAGCCTGGGTCCGATGGTCTACGGCGAGAACGAGGGCGAGGTATTCCTCGGCCGTTCGGTTACCACGCATAAAAACGTGTCGGAGACGACCATGCAGCAGGTCGACGCCGAAATCCGCCGCATCATCGACCAGCAGTACGCGCTGGCGCGCAAGCTGATCGAGGAAGACCGCGAAAAGGTCGAGGCGATGGCGAAGGCGCTGCTTGAATGGGAAACCATCGATGCCGAGCAGATTGAGGACATCATGCAGGGGCGCGCGCCACGTGCGCCCAAACCGGTAGCGTCACAGCCGCCGAAACCGCCGCGCGACAGCACCCCTGGTGCGACAGCAACCAGCAAGCCGGCGGCCGAGGCCTGATAACCGCGTTTGTGTAATCTGCGGTGATCCGCGGATAAAGGTGGTCAAACCGGGTGGCGGAATTTTCCGCCACTCTTTTTTTGAGTGATGCCCGGCGATGTTTCTTCAGTGCGGCAAATACAGGCTGTCACTTGCGCGTCCGCTGATCATGGGCGTGATCAACGTCACCCCTGATTCATTTTCCGACGGCGGACGTTTTTTTTCGGCTGCCGCGGCCGTTGCGCATGCACGGCAACTGATAGCCGAAGGCGCCGATTTGCTCGACGTCGGTGGTGAGTCGACGCGGCCCGGCGCCGCACCGGTTACCCTGGAAGAAGAGCGGCGCCGCGTATTGCCGGTGCTGGAGGCGCTGGCAGATGCGGGCGTGCCACTGTCGGTCGATACCCAGAAACCGGAACTGATGCGTGAGGTGGTGGCGGCGGGTGCCGCGATGGTCAATGACGTCAACGGTTTCCAGGCTCCGGGGGCGCTGGCGACGGTTGCCGGCAGCAATTGCGCGATCTGCATCATGCACAAGCAAGGTGATCCGCAGACCATGCAGCAGGTGCCGCAATACGCCGATGTCGTGGCCGAGGTACACGATTACCTGCGGCAGCGCATCACGGCGGCGGAGCAAGCCGGCATTGCCCGCGACCGCATGGTTGTCGATCCGGGCTTCGGTTTTGGCAAAACGCTGGACCACAACCTCGAACTGCTGCGGCGTCTGAAAGAGTTTTCGGCCTTGTCCGTGCCGGTGCTGGCGGGGCTGTCGCGCAAATCGATGATCGGCAAACTTACCGGCAGAGAGGCCGGCGATCGTCTCGCAGGTAGCGTTGCGGCAGCGCTGTTTGCGGTGCAGCGCGGCGCGTCCATCGTGCGGGTACACGATGTGGCGGCGACGCGGGATGCGTTGGCAGTTTGGCAGGCGGTCAGTGCGGGTGATTAAGTGATTGGGTGGCGATGTGATTCAGCGTGAGGTATCGAGTAATGGCTAATGGGCTCAAAACCGCTGTAACATTCATGTCAAACAAGCAGGCTCTTCATCACCTAATCACTTAATCACTGATTTTCAATGACCAGAAAATATTTCGGCACCGACGGTGTACGCGGCACGGTGGGCGTGGCACCGATCACCCCGGATTTCGTGATGCGCCTCGGTTATGCCGCCGGCAAGGTGCTGGCGCGCAAGGCCGGCAGTGAACGTCCTGCGGTGCTGATCGGCAAGGATACCCGGGTGTCCGGTTACATGCTCGAGTCCGCGCTGGAAGCCGGGCTGTCGGCGGCCGGCGTCGATGTATTGTTGGTGGGCCCGATGCCGACACCTGGCGTGGCTTATCTGACGCGGGCGCTGCGCCTGTCCGCCGGTATCGTCATCAGCGCCTCGCACAATCCGCATCAGGACAACGGCATCAAGTTTTTCTCTGCGGCCGGCACCAAGCTCGCTGATGCGACCGAGGCGGCGATCGAGGCCGCTCTCGATAAACCGCTGCAGTGCGCTTCATCGGCGCGGCTGGGCAAGGCGCGGCGCGTTGAGGATGCGGCGGGGCGTTATATCGAATTCTGTAAAAGCACTTTCCCGGCCAACCTCGATCTGCGTGGTTTGCGCATCGCGGTGGATTGCGCGCATGGCGCCGGGTATCACATTGCACCGCATGTTTTCCATGAGCTGGGTGCCGAGGTAGTTACGGTCGGTGCTGCGCCCGACGGTTTCAACATCAACAAGGGCGTTGGTGCAACCAATCCTGAATCGCTGCGCCGTGCAGTGCTTAAGGCCAGGGCCGACCTTGGCATCGCACTCGACGGCGACGGCGACCGATTGATCATGGCGGATGCCGCCGGACGCATTTATGACGGCGATGAACTGTTGTATGTGATCGCTGCGCACCGCAAGCGCGTGCGTACGCTGAAAGGTGGTGTCATCGGTACGCAGATGACCAATCTGGCGATGGCGCAGGCACTGGCGAAATTGAAAATTCCGTTTGCCCGTGCCAAGGTCGGTGACCGTTATGTGCTGGAGATGCTCGAGGCGCGCGGCTGGCAACTCGGAGGCGAAAATTCCGGCCACATCATCTGTCTCGACCAGCACACCACGGGGGACGCCATCGTCTCCGCGCTGCAGGTACTGCAGGCTTTGCTCAGTGCTAAAACCACGCTGGCCAAGGCGGTGGATTTTGTCTTGTATCCGCAGGTACTGGTCAATGTGCGCGTGGCGAACGGCGCTGCGCGTACTGCGCTGACGGCTGCGGCAGTGACCAGGGCGGTGGCCGCAGCGGAGCGCGCGCTGGATGGCGCAGGGCGTGTGCTGTTGCGGCCGTCGGGTACCGAGCCGCTGATCCGCGTGATGGTCGAAGGATCATCGAAGACCAATGTGACGCGGCTGGCTGCTGCCATCGCCAAAGCTGTTCAGGCTGCAGGCTGACTTAGTTAGCTAGCTAAGATAAATAATTGATTTTATTTGTTTATTTTTATATTGACGGCTTTTTATTATTTCCATATTATTGGAAATATGAAAACAAAAGACGCCGTTACAGCCTTGGCCGCCCTGGCGCAGGAATCCCGTCTGGGTGTTTATCGCCTGCTGGTACAGGCTGGCCCGGATGGGATGGCCGCCGGCGCCATTGCCGACGAGCTCGGTTTGCCGCCACCGACGCTGTCCTTCCATCTGAAAGAATTGAGCAACGCCGGACTGGCGATCTCGCGCCAGGAAGGACGTTACGTCATTTATTCGGCGAATTTCGGCAATGCGCTGAAGCTGGTCAATTTTCTTACCGAGAACTGCTGCGGCGGTCAATCCTGTCTACCCGAATGCGCGCCGGCCGTTGCAGCTACTACTGAAGGAGCAATGCCATGAAACGCTTTCACATGCATGTTGCGGTGGACGATATTGAACAAAATGTCCGCTTTTATTCCACGTTGTTCGGTGCAGCACCGACCGTGCACAAACCTGATTACGCGAAGTGGATGCTTGACGATCCGTGTGTCAATTTTGCAATTTCTGCACGTGGCACGAAAACCGGGCTGGATCATGTCGGCATCCAGGTCGAAAACCCCGTGGAACTGGCTGATATCCACAGCCGACTTGAGCGCGCTGACCAGCAGATGCTGGAGCAGCAGGCGACGAATTGTTGTTACGCGAAGTCAAACAAGTACTGGGTGCAGGATCCGCAGGGTATTGCATGGGAAGCCTATGAGACGCTGGGTGCGGTTCCGGTGTTTGGTGATGGCGCGCTGGCAACGCAGCCAGGCATGAACTTGAAGGCGGCCTGTTGTGCGCCGTCACGGTAAATCCGGGCGCTGACTCAATCAGAAAATCAGGGAAATTTCATGTCCGACAGCAAAACCTACAATGTACTGTTCCTGTGTACAGGGAATTCTGCACGCAGCATCATGGCCGAGGTCATGCTCAACAGCATGGGCAAGGGACGCTTCAGGGCCTGGAGCGCAGGCAGCCATCCCGCGGGCAGGGTGAATCCGTTTGCTCTGGAGCTGCTCGCCAAAAATCAATTGCCGGTCGAAGGATTGCGCAGCAAGAACTGGGAAGAGTTTGCGAGTCCCGGCGCGCCGCAGATTGATTTTGTGTTTACCGTCTGCGACAACGCCGCCGGCGAAGTCTGTCCGATCTGGCCGGGACGACCGATGACCGCACACTGGGGCATACCCGATCCGGCGGCTGCCGAAGGCAGCGATGACGACAAGCGCAGGGCTTTTTTCCTCGCCTACAACCAGCTCAGTACGCGGCTGTCGCTGTTCGTCAACCTGCCGCTGGATCGTCTGGACAAAATGACCCTGCAGCAGCAGTTGAAGGATATCGGCGCAGTACAGAAATGAGGCTGCGGCGCCGCCTCGCCGCAGAGGGACTGGGTACGGCCTTCCTGCTGGCGACGGTCATCGGCTCCGGCATCATGGGCGAACGCCTCGCCGGCGGCAATGTCGCGATTGCGCTGCTCGCCAATGCTGTGGCCACGGGGGCAGCGCTGGTGGCCCTGATCCACGCCTTCGGTCCGATATCCGGCGCGCATTTCAATCCCGCGGTGACGCTGGTGATGATGTTGCGCGGTGAAATTTCCCGGCGCGATACAGCTGCCTTCATTGCAGTGCAGATCATTGCAGCCTATGCCGGTGTTGCCTGCGCGCACCTGATGTTTGGCGAGCCACTGTTTTTCGAATCGCTGAAAGCGCGTACCGGGCTGGCGCAGTGGTGGAGCGAAGTCGTCGCCACTTTTGGCTTGATCACGGTGATCCTTGCTTGTGCACGCTCCAGCGCGGCTGCGTTGCCTTATGTGGTGGGCGCCTATATCACTGCCGCGTACTGGTTTACGGCATCAACTTCATTTGCCAATCCGGCAGTGACGCTGGCGCGTGCGGCCAGCAATACCTTTGCCGGAATCCGTTTCGCCGATGCCCCGATGTTCATTGTCGCCCAGCTCGCAGGCGCCTTGCTGGCAGCTGTCGTGATGGGCTGGCTGCTGCGCGGCGAAGAATGAGCGGCTGTCATGAAGTTGTCACAGCTCCTGATTACCATCCGTGAATCACTCAGCAGACACTAGTGTGATTACGAAAAAACAGGAGAAATGAGAATGAAATTATCAAGCAAAATCAATATGTTAGTCGCAGCGACGGCATTTGCGCTGGCAGGGGCTGCCAGTGCCGCTGAAATTACCGGCGCTGGCGCCACGTTTCCGGCGCCGGTTTATGCCAAATGGGCCGAGGCCTACAACAAGGCCACCGGCAACAAGCTGAATTACCAGTCCATCGGCTCAGGCGGCGGTATTACACAGATCAAGGCCAAGACCGTGGACTTTGGCGCCTCCGACATGCCGCTGAAACCTGCCGATCTTGAAAAAGACGGCATGATGCAGTTTCCCACGGTGATGGGTGGCGTGGTGCCGGTGGTGAATCTGCAGGGCATCAAGCCGGGTGAAATCAAGCTCACCGGCGAAGTGCTGGCCAACATTTACCTCGGCAAAATCAACAAGTGGAATGACCCGGCACTGGTTGCACTGAACCCGGGGCTGAAACTGCCGGCGCAGGACATCGCCGTGGTGCGTCGCGCTGACGGTTCCGGCACGACATTCATCTTTACCAATTACCTGTCCAAGGTCAGTGCCGAGTGGAAGCAGAAAGTCGGCGAAGGCACGGCCGTGCAGTGGCCGCTGGGTCTGGGTGGCAAGGGCAATGAAGGTGTTTCGGCCTTCGTGCAGCGTGTGGCCGGTTCGATCGGTTATGTGGAATATGCCTATGCCAAGCAGAATAAACTGCTGCACACGCAGTTGCAGAATGCCGACAAGGTATTCGTGCAGCCCAGCGACGATGCGTTCAAAGCCGCGGCGGCGGGTGCAGACTGGAATAAATCGGCATTCTACGAAATCCTGACCAACCAGCCGGGCAAGGCCGCATGGCCGATTTCCGGGGCCACATTCATCCTGCTGCACAAAGTGCAGGACAAGCCGGCGCAGGCAGTCGAGGCGATGAAGTTCTTCGACTGGGCCTATAAAAATGGCGACCGGCTTGCTTCTGACCTTGATTACGTGCCGATGCCTGACAGCGTGGTCAAACTGATCTCGGCTGCATGGGCAGCAAACGTGAAGGATGGTTCCGGCAAGGCAATCTGGACCGGCAAGTAACAGTCGGGCGGTATTTTCCAAGGGGCGGCGCTGAGATAAATATCGGCGCCGTCTTTTTTAAGGCCGCCCAAAGGAATATCATGGACATCACCGCCGCGAATCCAGCTGTTGCCGTGACGACCGATAACGCCGTACCCAGAAAAACCAGAATGCCCGGCCCCGGCACTGCCGCCAAAAGCGGTCGTTTCGGTGACGTGCTCTTTTTCAATCTGACGCGCGCTTTTGCAATATTCACGCTGGTCACGCTGGCCGGCATCATCATTTCCCTGTTTGTCAGTGCCTGGCCCTCGATCCAGAAGTTCGGCCTGCCGTTCCTCTGGACGTCGGAATGGAATCCGCCGATGGAGCGCTTTGGCGCGCTGATTCCGATATACGGCACGATGGTGACCTCGGCGATCGCGCTGATCATCGCCGTTCCGGTCAGCTTCGGCATCGCGCTGTTTCTGACGGAACTGTCGCCGCTGTGGCTGCGTCGCCCGCTGGGTACCGCCATCGAGTTGCTGGCGGCGATTCCCAGCATTGTTTACGGCATGTGGGGGCTGCTGGTGTTTGCTCCGTTGTTTGGCCAGTACGTGCAGCCGCTGCTGAAAGTCACATTGGGCAATATCCCGCTGATCGGTTTGCTGTTCAGCGGACCGCCGATCGGCATCGGCCTGCTCTGTGCCGGGATCATCCTGGCGATCATGATCATTCCGTTCATCGCGGCGGTGATGCGCGACGTGTTTGAGGTGACGCCGACCCTGCTCAAGGAATCGGCGTTTGGCCTCGGTGCGACGACCTGGGAGGTGGTGTGGAATGTCGTGCTGCCCTACACCAAGGTTGGCGTGGTCGGCGGCATCATGCTCGGCCTCGGGCGTGCGCTGGGTGAGACGATGGCGGTGACTTTTGTCATCGGCAACACCAATTTCCTCAACGACATTTCGCTGTTTTCACCCGGCAACAGCATTACCTCCGCGCTGGCCAATGAATTCCAGGAGGCCAGCTCCGGGCTGCATTCCGCAGCGCTGATCGAGCTCGGGCTGATCCTGTTCCTGATCACGTTCATCGTGCTTGCCGCATCGAAGCTGCTGCTGATGCGCTTGTCAGTGCACGAAGGTGCGAAGACCTGAGGCAGATGCGATGAATCTCCGCGCAAAACGAAAACTCGTCAACAGTACGGCGCTGGCATTGTCGCTGCTGGCGATGGCCTTCGGCCTGTTCTGGCTGATGTGGATCCTGATCGAAGTGCTGCGGCTGGGCGTGGGCGGATTGTCTGCGGACCTGTTCACGAAAATGACGCCGCCGCCGGGCTCCGATGGCGGCTTGCTCAACGCCATCGTCGGTAGCCTGATCATGGTCGGTCTTGGCACACTGATCGGCACGCCGATCGGCATGATGGCCGGGGTTTATCTGGCCGAGTACGGCCAGCGCGGCTGGCTGGGTTCGGTGACGCGCTTCATCAATGACATCCTGCTGTCCGCGCCGTCGATCGTGATCGGACTCTTCGTCTACGCGGTCATGGTGGTCAACATGGGCGGATTTTCCGGCATGGCGGGTGTGGTGGCGCTGGCGCTGCTGGTGATCCCGGTGGTCGTGCGCACAACGGAAAACATGCTGATCCTGGTGCCCAACAGCCTGCGCGAAGCCGCTTTTGCGCTGGGTGCGCAGAAATGGAAGGTGATCTGCCTGATCACGGCCCGCGCCGCCCGTGCCGGCATCCTGACAGGGGTGCTGCTTGCGGTGGCGCGGATTGCCGGTGAAACTGCGCCGCTGCTGTTTACGGCGCTCTCCAACCAGTTCTGGACGGTGAATCTGACCGAGCCGATGGCCAATCTGCCGGTGACCATATTCAAGTTCGCAATGAGCCCATTCCAAGACTGGCAGCGCCTGGCCTGGGCAGGTGTGTTCCTGATCACCATGGGCGTGCTGACCCTGAACATCCTGGCGCGTGTCCTGTTCAAAGAGGAAACAAAGCGGTGAATACATCCATGTCATTTGCAGCGGCGCGGGAGCATGCGCAGCCCGCGCAGGCGAATCCGGCACAGGAGGAGGTGCAGATCCTGGCGCGGAATTTCAATTTTTATTACGGCAAGTTCCACGCACTTAAAAACATCAACCTGGAGATTTACAAAAACCGGGTGACGGCATTCATCGGTCCTTCCGGCTGCGGCAAGTCGACGCTGTTGCGCACATTCAACCGCATGTACGAGCTGTACCCGGAGCAGCGCGCCGAAGGGCAGCTGATGATGGACGGCAAGAATATACTCGACAGCGACGTGGACATGATCGACTTGCGTGCGCGCGTCGGCATGGTGTTCCAGAAGCCCACGCCGTTTCCGATGTCGATTTACGAAAATATCGCCTTCGGCGTGTCCATGCATGAGCGGCTGCCGCGCGGGCTGATGCAGGAGCGCGTCGAATGGGCGCTGCGCAAGGGTGCGTTGTGGGAAGAGGTCAAGGACAAACTGAACCAGAGCGGCATGAGTCTGTCTGGCGGCCAGCAGCAGCGGCTGTGCATTGCGCGCTGCATTGCGGTCAAGCCCGAGGTGATACTGCTTGATGAGCCGACATCGGCGCTGGATCCGATCTCGACCGCGCGCATCGAGGAACTGATCACCGAGCTGAAGAAGGATTTCACGATCGTCATCGTGACCCACAACATGCAGCAGGCGGCGCGTGTGTCCGACTATACCGCCTACATGTATCTGGGCGATCTGGTCGAAGTCGGTCCCACCGACAGCATTTTCATCAAGCCCAAAAACAAGGCGACGGAAGACTACATCACCGGCCGTTTCGGCTGATTCAGATTGCGGCGGCAGCGCCCACCGCAATCTGCCGTTGCCCCGCATTGAATTCATCCGGCGCTCGCCGGTCGAACGGGTATCGCTGTACCACGGGCTTCGGGTACAATACTGCGATTATTCGACGCGGTTGACATTTTCTGATGAAAATCAATGATTTAACAGGGGTTCGCGGCAGCATGGTGGCTATTGTCACGCCGATGGCGGATGACGGGGCGCTGGATATCGAAGCATTCCGCAAGCTGCTGGACTGGCATGTCGCCGAAGGCACTGACGGCATCGTCGTTGTCGGCACCACCGGCGAATCACCGACCGTTGATTTCGACGAGCACCGCCTGCTGATCGAGACCGCGGTAAAACATGTTGCAGGACGCGTGCCGGTCATCGCCGGCACCGGCGCCAACTCGACGCGCGAAGCGATTGAACTTTCCGGATATGCCAAGGCGGCCGGCGCAGACATGAGCCTGACCGTGGTGCCGTATTACAACAAGCCGACGCAGGAAGGGCTGTACCGCCATTTCCGTGCGATTGCCGAAGCGGTGGATATTCCGCAGATCCTCTACAACGTGCCTGGCCGCACCGTTGCCGATCTCGGCACCGATACGACGCTGCGACTGGCCGAGGTGCCGGGCATTGTCGGCATCAAGGATGCGACGGGCAACCTGGAGCGCGGCACCGAACTGCTGCGCCGCAAACCCAAATCATTCCGCGTCTACAGCGGCGACGATGCCACCGGTATTGCGCTGATGCTGCTCGGCGGTGACGGCGTGATTTCGGTGACGGCCAATGTCGCGCCGCGCCTGATGCACGAGATGTGCGCAGCCGCCCTCGGCGGCAATGCCACCCAGGCGGTGGCGCTGAATAACCGGCTGCTCGGTTTGCATCGTCATTTGTTTTGCGAGGCAAATCCGATACCGGTGAAATGGGCGGTGGAGCAACTGGGTCTGATGCAGGGTGGTATCCGCTTGCCGCTGACGCCGCTAGCGCCGCAATATCACGAACAGGTGCGCGAGGCCATGCAGCAGGCTGGCGCTGTAAAAATTGCTGGAGGGAAGCGTCATGCAGTGGCTTAAGCCGGCGGGTGTGGTTTTGGCAGTCGTCGCCGGATTGGCGCTGGGTGCCTGCAGTTCGGTGGAAATTCCTACCAAGAAAATCGATTACAAATCGACGACCAAGCTGCCCACCCTGGAAATCCCTCCGGATCTGGCGCGCCCCGGCAGCGATGAACGGTTTACGGTTCCGGATGCTGTTGCCAGCAAGGGTACGGCGACGTATTCCGATTACAACAAGGACCGCGCAGCTCGCCAGCCAAACTCTGCCCAGGCCGTGCTGCCGAACGTTGAAAACGTGCGCATCGAGCGTGCCGGCACGCAACGCTGGCTGGTGGTGCCGGGTACGCCCGAGAAAATATGGCCTACGGTCAAGGAGTTCTGGCAGCAAACCGGGTTTGTGGTCAATGTCGAGCAGCCTGAAGCCGGGATCATGGAAACCGACTGGAACGAGAACCGCGCAAAAATTCCGGAATCCGGAATCCGCGGTTTGATCGGCCGTGCAATCGACAGTCTGTATTCAACTTCGGAGCGCGACAAATACCGCACCCGCATCGAAAACGGAGCACAACCCGGCACGACTGAAATCTATGTCAGCCATCGCGGTATGGAAGAGGTGTATATCACCGAGGGCAAAGACCAGTTGCGCTGGCAGCCGCGCCCGCCGGATCCTGACCTTGAAGCTGAGATGCTGCGCCGGATGATGGTGCGCTTTGGTGTTGATGGCGAACGCGCCAAAAGCCAGGTCGCTGCGGCCAAACTCGAGCCGCAGGCCAAACTCAACAAGGGCGGCGCCGAAGGCAGCATGCTTGCGCTGAACGACCAGTTTGACCGTGCCTGGCGGCGAGTCGGCCTGGCGCTGGATCGCGTCGGCTTCACGGTGGAAGACCGGGATCGCTCGAAGGGCCTTTACTTCGTGCGTTACATCGATCCCGATGCCGATTTGAAAACCACCGAGGAAAAAGGCTGGCTGTCCAAGCTGAAGTTCTGGAGCAGTTCAAAACCCCAGCCGGGCAAGGAGCAGTATCGCATTCTGGTGCAGGGCGATGGTTCCAGTGCTGAAGTCCGCGTGCTTGACAAGGATGGCGCGCGCGAACAGTCGGACACTGCCAATCGCATACTGTCGCTGCTCTATGAACAGCTGAAGTGAGCGGCGCCGGCTGAAGCGTAAATCCACCCCGGCGCCACCCTTTTTCTTGCCGTTTTTTTGCCTGCGATACGTTTCGCCTCAATGCGTTTTGCCTCATTAGGCAGCGGCAGCGAGGGCAATGCGCTGGTTGTGGAGGCCGGCGCTTCGCGCGTGCTGCTCGATTGCGGTTTCAGTGCCGCCGAAACGGTGCGCCGGCTGGCCCGGCTCGGGCTGGAACCGGATGCGCTGGACGCCATACTGGTGACCCATGAGCATGATGACCATGTCGGTGGCGTGGCACGGTTTGCCCGCAAATTCAATATCCCGGTTTACCTGTCGTATGGGACTCACGCGGCGACAGCTGCCGCTGGCAGCGTATTCCCTGAAGTGGTAATCATCGACAGCCATACCCCATTTGCGGTCGGGGACATCGAGATTTTTCCCTATCCGGTGCCGCATGATGCGCGCGAACCGACGCAGTTTGTATTTGGCAACGGCGCATCGCGGCTCGGGGTGCTGACCGATGCCGGGGCGTCCACGCCGCATATCGAAATCATGCTGTCCGGCCTCGATGCGCTGGTCATCGAATGCAACCACGACCGCGATCTGCTGCTGGGCAGCAGCTATCCGGAATATCTCAAGAATCGCATTGCCGGCCGCTACGGACACCTTGACAATAATCAGGCTGCGCAAATCGTCGCTGCGATCGACCGCCAGTCACTGCAGCACGTGGTGGCGGCGCATCTGTCGCAGAAAAACAATCGTCCCGATCTGGCCTGCGCAGCGCTGGCGGGTGCGCTCAACTGTGCGCCGGACTGGATCGGTGTGGCGTCGCAGGCGGATGGGTCCGACTGGCGCATGTTGTCCTGACTTGAAGCGATAATAAAAAAGCCGGCCCGCAGGCCGGCTTTTTTATTCAGCAGTAAAACTTACTTCTTGACTGCGTCCTTGGCAGCATCAGCAGCGCCTTTGGCGGCGTCAGCAGCGCCTTTGGCAGCATCAGCAGCACCTTTGGCGGCATCAGCGGCGCCTTGGGCGGCGTCGGCAGCCGGGGCAGCAGCGTCAGCTTTCGGGGCTTCAGGGGCGGGTGCCGGAGCCGGAGCCGGGGCCGGAGCGGGGGCCGGAGCAGGTGCGGGTGCCGGGGCGGGTTTTTCGCCGCAGGCGGTCAGGCCGAGGGCCAGCAGGGCAACAACGAGGAGGGAGCGATTCATGATTATGACTATCCTTCGAAGGTAAAGTGGTTCATTCCAAATTTGGTTGGCACCGTTCACGCTGCGGAATTCGCGAAGACCTCCCGCAGCAGCCATCATGCCGGCGCGCATTCTATCAGTGTTTGGCAGGTAAAAGAGAGGCTGCAGCGACCGATAGTCACAGCCCGGTGACGTTTGCCGCCAGCGGCGGGCCGGAGCAGTCCTGGATTTCGCTGAAACGTTCAATCAGTTGCTGGGCGCCGGCGGCGTCATGCGTGCCGTGGGCTGCCCGCATGTGGTCGTAGTGGAAGCGGTGCACATAGTGGCTGCCGTCAAAAATGACAAATGGATCAGCGGCTTGTTTGGCGGCACGCAGGGTCTCGCGGATGGTGCAGGCGTGGGTGAAGTGTTGCGCCAGATTGACCAGGCGCGGGCATTCCGTGATGAGCGGCCGGGTATCGTGGAGCAGGATCAACAAACGGTTGGCGCGATTGGCCAGCAGGAACTGTCTCAATAGTTCGACGCGTGCCGTGTTGTTCCAGGCGCGGCCTGTTGTCCTGTCAAAAGCCTTGTCGAAAACGCGAATGATGGTCTGGGTCATCGGGATCATCCGGTCGATGATCTCTTCGTATTCACGGTTGCTTTCGAAGCGCCGATATTCGGCATTGGGCGGATTGCCGGTCAGTTCCATGCGTATGGGTCCAAATTCCGTTCAGAGCGTCACGTAACCCGCGCGGTACCAGGCATACAGTACGTCCATGCCCGCTACCGGCACAGCAACCGGCGGCAGCATGCGGCGGTCGGCGAACTGGCGCAGACGCGGCCGCGCGCGCGCGGGTACGACGCAACGTTCACCGTTGATGTAAAACGCGGCGTAGTCGTAAAGCAGTATCGATTGCGGCGCCATGCGCAATCCCTGTTTCCTGACGGCTTTGCCAAATGCGGCCAGGGTCAGTGCCCGCTGTGGTTGTGCGTAGACCACATGGTTCTTGGGTGTGCTCAGATCCTCGCCGAGGAAACGCAGCAGGTCGTCGCGGCTCCAGCGCGCACCGTCGAGCAGGCACAGCAGGCCCTGCGTCAGCTGGCTGTTGATCTGTGCGGGATGGCGGGTGGGTCTGAGTTGCGGGTCGGTGTAGAGCTGCGGCGCGTCCAGCCGGTCCTGCAGAAATTCGAGAAAGCGGCCGCACAGATCCTGCGCCGACGGTGCGCGAAAACCGATCGAGTAGGTAATGCATTCGTCGAGCGCAACACCATCATGCGCGCAGCGCGGCGGCAGGTAGAGCATGTCGCCCGCCGCCAGCGTCCATTCGCGGGCGGCGCGGAAGCGGCTGAGTATTTTCAGCGGCGCATCGGCGACCAGCGCCAGGCCGCGCTGGCTGCTGATCTGCCAGCGGCGCCGGCCTTCACCCTGCAACAGAAAGACATCGTAGCTGTCGAAATGCGGGCCGACGCCGCCACCGGGCGGCGCGTAGCTGACCATCAGGTCGTCGAGGCGGGCATAGGGGATGAAGGCAAACTGCGCCAGCAGTGCCTGTGCCTCCGGCAACACATGGTTCACGCCCTGCACCAGCAACGTCCAGTTGCGCGTGGGCAGTTTGGCGAAATCACGTTGCGTAAACGGGCCGTGGGTCACCTGCCAGCGTCCTCCTTTGCGCACGATCAGCCGCGATTCGGTATCCGCGGACCCGGCCATGTCCTGCAGGTCGCGGCGCGTCACCAGCGGCGCGAACTGCGGCAGGCTGCTGCGGGCCAGCAGCGGCTTTTTCTGCCAGTGCCGGTGCAGGAATTGTGCCGGGGTCAGGCCATTGAACAGTGGATTACGCATCATGGCTGATTATAAATTGACCGTCGCCTGCCGCGCTTGACCGGAAGACGCTTTGTTTACAAAATCCGGCATCGGGCGCCGTGCGGCGCGGGCCCGCCGGAATCCGGTGCCGAAACTGACCAAGGAACGTAGATGCAAATTGCAAAAAACACGGTTGTGACCCTGACTTTTGAACTGCTGGACGCGCAGGGCGGCATGATTGAGAAAGCGGAAACGCCGATTGCCTATATTCATGGCGGGTTCCACGGTATTTTCCCGTTGGTCGAGCAGGCGCTCGACGGCAAAAAAGTCGGTGACAGTTGCGAAGTTCGCCTTACGCCGAATGATGCCTTCGGCGAATACGATGCCAAGCTGGTGCAGGTTGAAGAGCGCGACAAATTTCCGCCCGATGTCGCCGTCGGCATGCAGTTTGAAGGCCGTGGTGAAGAGTCCGGCCATACTGTTGTGTACACGGTGACCGATGTTGCGGCGGACAAGGTCGTGGTTGACGGCAATCATCCGCTGGCCGGGCAGACGCTGAACTTCCATTGCACGGTGACGGAAGTGCGCGTGGCGACCGGTGAAGAATTGGAGCACGGGCATGTGCACGGCGCACACGGCCACCATCATTAAGTGCGGTGGGGAGTGAGGAGTGTGGGCTGAGGTGCGCTACGGCGGATATATAAAAATATCAATAAAAACAAATACTTATGATTTATTGCCGGGCTGCGTCAATTCACGCAGCCGGTAGAGCAGTTCCAGCGCATCGCGCGGCGTCAGCGCATCGGGGTCGCAGTCGCGTAGCGCATCGACGGCAGGATGCGGCTCTGGTGTCGCGGGTTCATTTGTCGGAGCGGAACCCGAGAACAAATCACCCTGCGGTACCTGCGCCGCCGCCGCAGCTTCCAGATCGGCCAGGCGTTTTTTTGCGCTGCGGATTACCGCGCCGGGTACGCCGGCGAGTTGTGCCACCTGCAAGCCGTAACTGCGGCTCGCCGGGCCTTCCTCGACGCTGTGCAGAAACACGATGCGGTCTTTATGTTCGACCGCATCGAGATGCACGTTGGCCACCTGTTTGAATTCGACTGCGAGTTGCGTCAATTCAAAATAATGCGTGGCGAACAGCGTGTAACAGGCATTGCGTTCGATCAGGTGGTGCGCAATGGCCCAGGCCAGCGCGAGGCCGTCGTAAGTCGAAGTGCCGCGGCCGATTTCATCCATCAGCACCAGGCTCTGCGGCGTGGCGTGGTGCAGGATATAGGCGGCCTCGGTCATCTCGACCATGAAGGTCGAGCGGCCGCCGGCAAGATCATCCGCAGCGCCGATACGCGTGAAAATACGGTCCAGCGGGCCCAGCCGTGCACGTGTTGCCGGCACGAAGGATCCGCAATGTGCGAGCAGCGCAATCAGCGCGGTCTGCCGCATGTAGGTGGATTTACCGCCCATGTTCGGGCCGGTGATCAGCAGCATGCGGCGCGTTGCTGACAGGCGCGCGTCGTTGGCAATGAAGGGGCTGGCCTGCGCTTCGACCACCGGATGGCGGCCGGCGGTGATGTCGATCACCGCTTCGTCGGTGAATTCCGGCGCCGACCAGTTGAGTGCAGTTGCGCGTTCGGCGAAGGTCGCCAGCATGTCGAGTTCGGCGAGTGCTGACGCAACGCGCTGCAGCTCCGGCACATGGGGGGCAAGTTTCGCCAGCAGCTGGTCGTAGAGCAGTTTTTCGCGTGCCAGCGCGCGATCCTGCGCCGACAGCGCCTTGTCCTCGAAGGTCTTCAGTTCCGGTGTGATGTAACGCTCGGCATTTTTCAGCGTCTGCCGGCGGCGATAATCATCCGGTACTTTTTCCGACTGCGCGCGCGTGACTTCGATATAGAAACCATGCACGCGGTTGAATTCCACTTTCAGCGTGGTAATGCCGGTACGTGTGCGTTCACGCACTTCGAGCTCAGCGAGGAAGGCGCCGCAGTTGTCCTGGATGCCGCGCAGTTCGTCGAGCTCGGCGTCGTAACCGTCAGCGATCACGCCACCTTCGCGGATCACCGATGACGGTTCCGTTTTGACCGCTGCGGCCAGCAGGGCCGCCAGTTCATGCTGTGGGGCGAGGTCGGTGGCCAGCGCACGCAGGCGTGTAGTGCCGGTATCGCTGAGGGTTTGCACCAGTTCCGGCAGTCTCTGCAGTGAACTGCGCAGGCCGGACAGATCGCGTGGTCGTGCGGTGGCCAGTGCGACGCGGGCCGCGATGCGTTCGACATCGGAAAAATGCTTTAACGCACCGAGCAGGGGGACATAACGCTCGTTGCTTATCAGTTCGGCGACGGCCTGATGCAGCGACTGCACCAGCGCACGGTCGGTCAGCGGGTGGTGCAGCGCGTGGCGCAGCCGGCGGCTGCCCATGCCGGTGGCGCAGGTGTCGAGCAGCGACAGCAGTGTCGGCGCGGGTTCGCCGCGGATGGTTTCGGTGATTTCGAGATTGCGTCTTGTCGCCGGATCCATACGCAGATAGGCGCGTTCGGTTTCCACGGTCAGCGCGCGGACGTGGGCGATGGCCGATCCCTGCGTGGATTTGGCATAGTCGAGCAGCGCACCGGCAGCAGCGATGGCGACATCCATCGTCTGCGCGCCGAAGCCACTTAAATCATGGGTATCAAACTGCGCGCACAAGGTGCGGCGTGCGGTGTCGGTGTCAAAGCGCCACGGCGGCAGGTGGCGGACCGCGGTGCCGTCATCGACCGTATCCAGGGTTGCACCTTCAGCCATCAGGATTTCCGCGGGACGCAGGCGTTCGATCTCGGCGGCAAAGTTCGTCGGCGCGGTTTCCATGACGCAGAAGCGCCCTGAGGCCAGCGACAGCCAGGCCAGCCCCAGCAGATTGCCGCTGCGGTGCGCGGCGAGCAGCAGGTTTTCGCTTTTTTCGTCGAGCAGCGCTGATTCGGTCAGCGTGCCCGGCGTGACGATGCGCATCACCTTGCGTTCGACAGGGCCCTTGGAGGTGGCCGGGTCACCGATCTGTTCGCAGATGGCGACGGATTCGCCGAGCTTCACCAGCTTGGCCAGATACTGGTCCAGTGCATGGAAGGGCACACCGGCCATCTTGATCGGCGTGCCGGCTGATTCGCCGCGCGAGGTCAGCGTGATGTCCATCAGCCGCGCCGCGCGTTCGGCATCGTCGAAAAACAGCTCGTAGAAATCGCCCATGCGGTAGAACACCAGCTGATCCGGGTGCTCCGATTTGATGCGCAGGTACTGCTGCATCATTGGAGTATGTGCAGCGAAGGGCGTTTCCGGTTTCATGGGCCTTATTTTACGAGATGCACGGCTTGCTGCAATTGGTAAAGTCAACTTTGCCTGCCGAGCAGATGGGTTATGCTGCATGCTAATAATGCTATCCCCTGGGAATTAATTCGTTCGGGCATGAGTGGCCATGTTGACACTGATATGCGCGGTCCGGTGATTGTCATCAGCATCGCCTGGCGCGTACTGATGCTGGTGGGGGCGCTGATGCTGGCGCAGCCAGCTGTTGCCCGAGAGGTGCGTGTTGGTGTCTACGAGAACGAGCCAAAAATAGTTCTCGGTCAGGATGGTCAGCCATCAGGCATATTGGGAGATCTGCTGCAGGAAATTGCGCGCCGCGAAGGCTGGACCTTGCGAGCGGTGCCGTGCGAATGGCAGGCCTGTCTTGAGGCGCTGCGGTCTGGCGCCATCGATTTGATGCCGGATGTAGCGTACACCGAGGATCGCGACAAGGTTTTTGATTTTCACGCTGTGCCCGCCCTGTACAGCTGGTCCCAGATTTATCGTCATCCCCGGGAATCCATTGCCTCCATGCCTGAACTGCAGGGCAAGCGGGTTGCTGTGCTCGAAGGTTCGGTGCAGGAAAGTTATTTGAGGCAACTGCTGGCCGAGTTCGGGGTAAGTGCCACGCTGGTGCCGGTGCGGGATTTGAGTGAAGGTTTTGCGCAGGCCGGATCCCACACCGTTGACGCGGTGGTTGCGAACCACAGCTATGGTGACCTGCATGCGCTGCGCTACCATTTGGTACAAACCCCGATCATGTTTCAACCTGCGCGGCTGTTCTATGCGACTGGCAGCGGCAGGGAGGGGGAGCTGCTGGCGGTGATCGACAGGCACCTAAAATCCTGGCAGGACGATACGAGTTCGGTCTATTTCGAGGTGTTGCGGCGCTGGGGGGCACCCCAGCAACAAGTGCGGGTGCCTGCCGCAGTCTGGTGGGGAGGTGCTGTCGTGGTGGCCCTGCTGTTGCTCGCCATGGCCGCTGCAGCGCTGTTGCGCCGTCAGGTGAACATCAGGACACACGATCTGCGTGCGAGCGAAGACCGTTTGGCGACTATCCTCAACAGCGTTGACGCCTATATTTATATCAAGGACATAGGATTGCGCTACCAGTACGCCAATCGCAAGGTCTGCGAACTGTTCGGAAGACCGCATGATCAGGTCACGGGCCATATCGACGGTGATTTTTTTGATGAGGCGACAGCGGCCCGCTTGCGGGAGAACGACCTTCGCGTCATTGAAGGCGGTGAGCGCATAGTCGAGGAGGAGGTCAATAAACCCCGTGATGGCAGCGCAGAGCGCATCTTACTCTCTGTAAAATTGCCGCTGCGTGAGCTGGACGGCCGGATTTACGCGCTGTGCGGCATCTCTACGGATATTACCGAGCAGCGCCGGTTCGTTGAGGAAATCCACCAGCTTTCTTTTTATGATCACCTGACTCATTTACCCAACCGGCGGCAGTTTCTCGAGCGCTTGTCTGATGCGCTTCAAGCCTGCAAGCCCACGGTTGCCGAAGGTGCACCGCGCAATCAAGGCGCGTTGCTGCTGGTGAATCTGGATTACTTCAAGATGGTGAACGACGCGCTGGGTTACGACAAGGGGGACCTGCTGCTTCAGGAGATGGCCAAGCGGCTGTTGCAGCATGTACGGATTGCGGATTTTCTGGGCCGATTGGGCAGTGACGAGTTTGGATTGCTGGTTTCGGGCTTGGATGCGGATCCCCGTGCGGCAGCGCGCGAAGTCGAGTTGCGGGCCCGGCAGATTCTCTCCGACCTCAGCCAGCCCTATGAACTGGGGGAGCGCCGGCATCTCTGCACGGCGAGCATCGGTATTGCGATGCTTTCCGGCAGTGACGGCTCAGCCGAGGAAATTCTGCAGCGCGCCGATATGGCGAAGGAGCGTGCCAAAAGCGACGGCCGAAATTCGGTCCGGTTTTTCGACCCGTTGATGCAGGCACAGATGCTGGCTCGTTCTGCGCTTGACGCCGATATGAGGCTTGCATTGCGCGAGGGCCAGTTCCTGTTGTATTACCAGCCGCAGGTCGACGATCAGGGGTTGTGGGTGGGCTGCGAAGCGCTGGTGCGCTGGAGGCATCCGCAACGCGGCATGGAGTCGCCGGCAGACTTCATCCCGGTTGCCGAAGACAGCGGTCTGATCCTGCCCTTGGGAAGATGGATATTGGAGACCGCCTGCAGGCAACTGGTGGCATGGAGCAGCCAGCCTCAAACTTCAAAATGGTTTATTGCGGTGAACGTGAGTGCCTATCAGTTCCAGCACCCGGATTTCGTCAAGGAAGTGCTGGCAGTATTGGAAGAGACTGGTGCTGATCCGGGGTTGCTTGAACTGGAGTTGACCGAGAGCCAATTGGTTCAGAATTTCGAGGATGTGATTGCCAAGATGTCCGCGCTCAAGGATCGTGGTGTCCGTTTTTCTCTGGACGATTTTGGAACCGGGTATTCATCGCTGCTTTTTCTCAAGCGACTTCCCCTGGACAAGCTGAAAATAGATCAGTCATTTATACGCGATTTGATGTTCGATGCCGACAGCGAGGCCATTGTCAGCGCCGTCGTTGGACTCGGCAAGAGCCTGGAGCTGGATATCAGCGCGGAAGGGGTGGAGACGCAGGAGCAACGCGCAGCCTTGGCCGCGATCGGTTGCCATCTTTGCCAGGGATATCTTTTTGCCCGTCCGGCACCTGCAGAAGATATTGTGAAATTGCAGCCCGGTCCCGGGGCAGTCATCCAGTAAGGTGCGGTTCTTGCATAAGCGCATACTGTTGTTGGCGTTGCTGATGGCTGCGCTTTGTGCCTGCACCCCGCAGCAGGTGCTGCTCAATGCATTGATTCCGGATGGCACGACCTCGATGCTGTTGTCGCACCTGCAGACCGTCGAGGACGGTAACCGCCGGCGCGTCATCGACCTGGAGCAGAAGGGGGACTGGGCCGGACTCAGCGGTTTTGCCGACACCAATATTGCCGCTGATCCTTTCAGCCCGGAGTGGCGGATGATCGGTGGTTATGCGCAGTTGCAGTTGCGCGATTATCCCAGAGCCATGGCGTATTTCAGCGAAATGATCCGGCTCGCGCCGGACGATGCCTCGGGGTATCACTTTCTTGCCGAGACACAGCGTGCCGCGGGGCAGCCGCAGCGGGCAGTGACCACGCTGGAGCGTGCTCTGTTGGTGGTGCGCGAGTCGCCGCTGACCCATCAATTGCTGGGAGAGGCGTACAGCGACATGGGGCGTTACCGGCCTGCCGCGGAATCCTATAACCGCGCGCTGGCGCTGGATCCGCTGCTGGTTGATGCCTGGTTCGGCATGGGGCGTGCGTCGTTGCAACTGGGGCGTACTGCGGATGCGCGGGATGCGCTGAGCGAGCTGGAACGGCTGCATTCGCCGCGTGCTACGGAACTGCGTGCGTTGCTGGCGAAAGCAAAGTAACGAGTTGGCAGGTTATTAAAAAACGACTCGTCACCCCGGCGAAAGCCGGGGCCCAGGAAACACATTCACATTAATCAACAACTTACTGGATGCCGGCTTTCGCCGGCATGACGAGGTTGTTATTGCCGCGACGAATTTCAACATCCGATCAGCGCGGCGGGATCACCGGCAGCAGCAGGGCGGATGATTGCTCCGGTCCGGTGTGCAGTGTGACCTTGCCGCCGAAGATCGCAGACGGCCGATCCATCTCATCATCGTGTTCGAACGGACCGCAGCCGCGCATCGGATGTTTCATGTTCGACAGCGTGGTTGCCGCGCCATCCCAGACATAGTCCCTGCCGCGGATGGTCAGTGCGACACGATAATCTTTTGGTACGACGATGCAGGTCGGCCAGATCTCGATATCCAGTGCATACGCGGTGCCCGGCGTCAGCAATTGCTTTTCATCGTGGGTATGCCAGGGTCGGTACGGCAGGGAACGCGCCACATCCAGTTTGCGGTGCGAGGCGCGTAGCCAGCCCTGGCTGACGGGGGTGTGCGGGTCGAGCGCACCCTGGAATACGACTTCCTTGTCCTGGGGATCGAATACCCGCAGCACCACAAACAGGTCGGCATCGACGGTTGAAGAAGAAACAAACAGTCGCAGTGCCGACGGCCCGGTGATTTCCGTGTCTTCGGTCAACGGTGGCGTGCTGAAAGTGAGGCCTTCGCCCATGGCATCGTAGCTCAGGGTTTGATCGGTGGTGACCGGCGTTGGCGACAATGTCATGTCGCGCGGATCAAGGTACAGGTTCGTCCAGCGTGTGCGTGCCAGCGGCCATTCCTGTTCGTGACGTTCGACAAAGCGTTCTTTGCCGTTCTGTGGCGCATGGCGTAGCTGCAGCAGCACGCGCGGCTGTTGCGCCCAGCCGGTTTTCTCGCCCTTGAGGAAATGACCGAAGAATTTTTTCTGCAGACCGACGCCGTAGTCGGTGTAGAACGGCGCCCAGTGCGAGCCACCATGCACTTCCAGCCATTTGTCGCGCGATGCGGCGCGCAGGAAACCCTCGAAATTGCCGCGGGAATGCAGGCCGAGGCCGCCCCAGTTGGCGGCTGACAGCAGCGGCACTTTGACTTTGCTCAGGTCCGGTGTGCGTTCGCGGTAGTACTCGTCTTCCATTTCCCGCGCCGAAATTTGCTGCCACATGTTTTCGCGGTTGGCGACGAGTTCGGCCTCATCCAGGGTTTCCGGGCCGCAGACCAGTTCGCCGGTGATGGGATTGCGTGCGCCGCGTTCGCCGACGCCGTGCTGCACGGTCTTGACCTGCATATCCTGCCAGTTTTTGCGGAAGACACAGACGATGCCGCCGTGGCGGTTACCGTCGCGGTAAGAGTCCGACCAGCCTTCCCACACGCAGATCGCGGCGAGGTGCGGCGGTTGCGCAGCTGCGGCCCGCCACTGGTTGGAAGCGTAATAGGAAATGCCGTTCAGCCCCACCTTGCCGTTGCACCAGGGTTGCGCTGCGGCCCATTCGATGCAGTGGTAAATATCCTGCGTTTCGCGCTGGTTGTTGTGGCAGAGGAAACCAGGTGAACGACCGGCACCGCGCGAATCGACGCGGATCACCACATAACCGTCGGGCACCCATTTTTCCGGATCGACGACTTCCCAGTTGGCGTAGCGGTTGCTGGTGTTGGCGACGGCGTCCGGGTTGTCGCGGCACATGATCTCCCAGGCAGTTTTGTAACCGTCCTGGAAGGCGAGACCTTTGCCGTAGGGGCCGTAGGACAGCAGCACAGGATAACGGCCCGGTGTCACTGGCAGGAACACGTCGGCGCGCAGCACCAGGCCGTCGTCCATGGTGACGGGTACATCCCAGGCGATGCGCATGCCATCGCGTAATTCTGTTTTTAAATTCTGCGTCACGTGCACCCCCTCCGGGAACGTATGCGGAAAATAAGCAGCAGATGACCGGCAATCAGGCTTTTTTCAGTGCCGGCGTCAGATGCGGTGCGAGCAGCGGCAGCAGTTGCGCAAACACTTTCGGTGCGCCGGCGACGATGTTGCCACTCTCAAGATAATGGTCGTTGCCCTGCAGGTCGCCGACCAGGCCGCCTGCTTCGGTAATCAGCAAGGCACCGGCGGCGATGTCCCACTTGCTCAAACCGATTTCCCAGAAAGCGTCGAGGCGTCCTGCTGCCACGTAGGCGAGGTCCAGTGATGCGGCGCCGGGACGGCGGATACCGGCGGTATTCTTGATTACGTCGCGCATCATGCCGAGGTAGGCCTCGAGATGATCGAGCTGGCGGTACGGGAAACCGGTGCCGATCAGACAGGGTTTCAGGTGGTCGCGTTTGCTGACGCGCAGCCGCGATTCGTTGAGAAAGGCGCCGCGACCGCGGGTTGCCGTGAACAGGTCGTTGCGCACCGGGTCGTAAACCACGGACTGGGTGATGATGCCCTTCTGCGCCAGCGCGATCGATACCGCGTATTGCGGAAAGCCGTGCAGGAAATTGGTGGTGCCGTCGAGCGGATCGATGATCCACTGGAATTCGGAGTTGCCGGAGGCGCCGGACTCCTCTGCTAAAATCGAGTGCGTCGGATAGGCTTCGCGTAGCGTACGGATGATCGCCTGTTCGGCTTCACGGTCCACTTCCGAGACAAAATCATTCGCGGCTTTTTCCCTGACGGCAATCACATCCAGGTTGCGTCCGGCGCGGTTGATG
The DNA here is from genome assembly GCA_945885345.1 of Bordetella parapertussis. GTDB lineage: Bacteria > Pseudomonadota > Gammaproteobacteria > Burkholderiales > SG8-41. The sequence continues at coordinate 38,511 of CAMCYP010000005.1, forward strand.
ATGCCGCCGGCGCGGCGCGCGGCTTTGACCGCAATAGTGAGCATGGGATGCATGATGGTCAGCGATTTAAAGTGGACAGTGATCAGTAAAGAGCGGAATAAACAGCAGTCTGATGCAGATCGAGGAATATTTTCCAGGGCCGGCATGACCGGACGGTATTTTACGTGAACACCACAGACCCGCTCAAAAATATTCGCATCGTGCTGTGCGGCACGGCGCATCCCGGCAACATCGGCTCCGCTGCGCGTGCAATGCGTACCATGGGCATCACCGACCTCGCGCTGGTGAATCCGCAGCGCTATCCCGATCCGCAGGCGGTGTGGATGGCGGCCGGTGCCACCGACGTGCTGGAGGCCGCACGCATCTGCAGCAGTCTTGGTGAGGCATTGACCGGCGTGGCATTGGCGGTGGCCTGTTCGGCGCGGCGGCGCGATGTCGCGGTGCCGATGGTCGATGCGCGCGCCGCAGCGGCGGAGGCAGTGGCGATTGCGCAGGAACGTCCGGTGGCGCTGGTGTTCGGCAACGAGACTTCCGGGCTCAGCAATGACGAGGTCGGGGCCTGCGGTTTGCTGGCGAGCATTCCGGTGACAGCAGATTTTTCATCGCTGAACGTGGCGGCTGCCGTGCAGGTGTTCTGTTATGAACTGCGCATGGCCTGCGGCGTGGCACTGCTGCCGGACAAGGCGCAGGAACTGGCGACGCACGAAGAAGTGGAAGCGTTTTACGCTCACCTTGAGCGCACCATCACCGCAACCGGTTTTCTCAATCCCGCGCACCCGCGCAAGCTGATGTATCGCTTGCGCCGCATGTTTGCCCGCACCCGCCTGCAGGTGGAGGAGGTCAACATCCTGCGCGGCATCCTCAGCAGCCTGATCACGCGCAAGGGGCCGCGCAAGTACGACTGATCACCATAATCCATTGTTTTTATTGAATTATTCAATTCCCCCTTATTCTTGATTAAAATAGTGGGTCATCATGGCCGCTAATCCCTCAGGCAACGCAAATGTTTGAACGCATCCAGGAAGAAATCGCCGTCGTTTTTGATCGCGACCCCGCGGCGCGCAGCACCTGGGAAGTGGTGACCTGTTATCCGGGGTTCCACGCCATGCTGGCGCATCGTCTGTCGCACGGCTTGTGGGGCTACGGCTTCAAATGGCTGGGACGCTGGATTGCGTACGGCGCGCGCTGGCTGACCGGCATCGAAATTCATCCCGGCGCCACTATCGGCCGGCGCTTTTTCATCGATCATGGCATGGGCGTGGTCATCGGTGAGACCGCCGAGATCGGTGACGATTGCACGCTGTACCACGGTGTCACGCTGGGTGGCACCACCTGGAACAAGGGTAAGCGCCACCCGACGCTGAAAAACGGCGTGGTCATCGGCGCCGGTGCCAAGGTGCTCGGCCCGATCACCATCGGCGTGAACGCCAAGATCGGCTCCAATGCCGTGGTGGTGAAGGATGTGCCGGACGGTGCAACCGCCATTGGCATTCCGGCGCGACTGGTGGAAAGCCAGGAAACCGATGGTCGTTTCGCCGCCTATGCGGTGGGGCGTGATGCCAATGACCCTGTTGCCAAGGCGATGCATGCGCTGATTGACCACAGTGTTGATACCGACAAGCGCATCGCCCAGATCCTTGCCGAGCTGAAACGGCTGGGGCTGCAAGTCGAGTGCGCGGATACCGAAAACTTCGACGCCGGGAAGCTGAACCGGATTGTTGATTGAATTACTCGGGTAAGGTATACTTGAGCGACTTTGAAGGTTTATCGACGGATTTGTAAATTCGCTGGATGTATTTACATAAATCATTGTTTTTAAATGATTTTTTAGCTTAGAGGTGGGACATGAGACTGACGACCAAAGGCCGGTTTGCGGTAACCGCGATTGTGGATCTGGGCATGCGCCATGGCAGCGGCCCGGTCACGCTGGCGGAAATCAGCAGGCGGCAGAAAATTTCGCTGTCGTACCTGGAGCAGCTGTTCGGCAAGTTGCGCCGGCGCGGCATCGTTGATTCGGTGCGCGGTCCTGGTGGCGGTTATTGCCTTGCCCGCGACATGGCGCAACTGACCGTCGCTGAAATCATTCTTGCCGTGGATGAACCGATCGATGCCACGCAATGCGCCGGCAAGGAAAACTGCAAGGACGAAGAAAAATGCCTGACCCACGACCTGTGGGCCAATTTGAACGAACGCATTTTTGATTACCTCGGTTCGGTCACGCTGCGCCACCTGGTGGAAAACCAGCGCGCCAAGGAAGCGGGCATTACGCCGATGCATGACATGCGCCTGGTGTCGCGCAAGCGTGATCCGGCGACGGTCTGACCGGATACGGATACTGCAGTGGACCACATCTACTTCGACCATAACGCCACCACACCGCTCGATGAGCGCGTGCTGGCCGCCATGCTGCCGTATCTGCAGGCGCAGCATGGCAATGCGTCAAGCCGCCATGAATTCGGCACGGTCGCGCGCAAGGCCGTGGACGACGCGCGCGAGCAGGTCGCGGTGCTGGTGGGCGTGCAGCCGGTGCAGGTGATTTTCACCAGCGGCGGTACTGAAGCGAACAACTTGTTGATCAAGGGCGCCGCCGGGTATCTGAAACCAGCGCAGGTCGCTGTCAGCGCCATCGAGCATCCCTGCGTGGCAAAGCCGGCGCAGGAACTGACGCGCCAGGGCTGGACGCTGCGCAAGCTGGCAGTCACGCGGCAGGGTGCGATTGACCTTGCGGATGTTGATGCCGCACTGACGACACCCACCGGTATTGTTTCAGTGATGCTGGCCAATAACGAAACCGGCGTGATCCAGGACGTTGCCGCAGTGGGCGAACGCGCGCGACGCGCGAAGGCCGTCATGCATACCGATGCGGTGCAGGCGCTGGGCAAGATTGCGGTGGACTTCAATGCACTGAATGTCAGTGCGATGACAATCTCGGCGCACAAGATTTACGGGCCCAAGGGTGCGGGTGCGCTGGTTGTCGACAAGCGCCTGGAGCTGCGGCCGCTGTTGTCCGGTGGCGGGCACGAACGCGGAATGCGCTCGGGTACTGAAAATGTGCCGGCGATTGTCGGTTTCGGCGCGGCCTGTGAACTGGCCGCCGGGCGCATGAGTGATTTGAATAAACATGTGCAGGCACTGCGTGAGCGTCTGGAGCGCGGCCTGACGGGCATGGGTGCAGTTATTTTCGGTGCCGCTGCGATGCGCGTGCCGAACACCAGTTATTTCGCATTGCAGGGCATCGACGGTGAAGCGCTGGTGATCGAACTCGACAAGGCCGGATACGCGGTGGCGGCAGGCGCGGCCTGCTCCAGCACCAGTTCAGAACCGTCGGCAACCCTGCTGGCGATGGGCGTGGTGCCGGCAGTGGCGCGGGGCGCAGTGCGGTTTTCGCTGGGAGCGGGAAACACCGCAGAACAGGTGGACGGATTTTTGACGGCGCTGGCAGCGGTTGCGCAGCGCCTGCGGCAGATGACTGCTGTTGCAGTGTGAATGTGAAGGAGCAATGACATGGCAATTTTACTGACTGAAAACGCGGCACAGCAGATCAAGAGCCAGCTGGCGAAACGCGGCAAGGGGCTGGGCCTGCGCGTGGGCGTGAAGAAAAACGGCTGCTCGGGCTGGGCTTACACCTATGACTATGCCGATGCGGTGAAGTCTGAAGACCAGGTCTTCGAGGCGCACGACACGAAGCTGGTGGTTGATGGCGAAAGCCTGGAATTTCTCGACGGCTCGACGCTGGATTTCGTCAAGGACGGGCTGAAACAGGTGTTCAAGTTCAGCAATCCCAATGTCGACGCCACCTGCGGCTGCGGCGAGAGTTTCAGCGTCAAAGCCGAAACCTGAAACAGGAATACAAGCCAAAAGCCTATGAGTACCGTTTTAGACAATCTCGTCAGTCAGCCCTATAAACACGGTTTCGTCACGGACATCGAGTCCGAATCGGCGCCCAAGGGTTTGAGCGAAGACACCATCCGCATGATTTCGGCGAAAAAGAACGAGCCGGAATGGCTGCTGGAATTCCGTCTGCAGGCCTATCGTCACTGGCTGACGATGACCGAGCCGCAGTGGCCAAATGTGCATTATCCGAAGATCGATTTTCAGGCGATCAGCTATTACGCCGCGCCCAAGCCCAAGCTGAAAAAAAGCATGGACGAGGTTGATCCGGAATTGCTGCGGACCTTCGAGAAACTCGGCGTGCCGATGCACGAACGCGCCGCGCTGGCCGGTGTGGCGGTGGACGTCATTTTCGACTCGGTGTCGGTGACCACCACGTACAAGGAAAAGCTTGCCGAAGTCGGCATCATTTTCGGTTCGATTTCCGATGCTGTGCGCGACCATCCGGATCTGGTTCGCAAGTACATGGGCTCGGTGGTGCCGGTCGGTGACAACTACTACGCGGCGCTGAATTCCGCGGTGTTCACTGACGGTTCGTTCTGCTTTATTCCGAAGGGCGTCAAATGCCCGATGGAGCTGTCGACCTATTTCCGTATCAATACCCAGGACTCGGGGCAGTTTGAGCGTACGCTGATCATTGCCGAAGAGGGTGCGCAGGTGTCGTACCTCGAAGGCTGCACTGCGCCGAAGTTCGATACCAATCAATTGCACGCGGCGGTGGTCGAATTGGTGGCGCTGGACAATGCCGACATCAAATATTCGACGGTGCAGAACTGGTACGCCGGTGATGAAAACGGCGTCGGCGGCATTTACAACTTTGTCACCAAGCGCGGCCTGTGCAAGGGTCACAACTCGAAGATTTCCTGGACCCAGGTCGAAACCGGTTCGGCGATCACCTGGAAATACCCGTCCTGCGTGCTGCTCGGCGACAACTCGATCGGCGAGTTTTACTCGGTCGCGCTGACCAACCACAAGCAGCAGGCCGATACCGGCACCAAGATGATTCACATTGGAAAAAACACCAAAAGCACGATCATCAGCAAAGGTATCTCGGCCGGACAGTCCAACAACAGTTACCGCGGGCTGGTGAAAATCGGGCCGCGGGCCGAGGGCGCACGCAATTTCTCGCAATGCGATTCGATGCTGATCGGCACGCAGTGCGGCGCCAATACCTTTCCCTATATCCAGGTGCAAAACCCGACGGCGAAAGTCGAGCACGAAGCGACCACGTCGAAAATCGGCGAAGACCAGCTGTTTTATTTCCAGAGCCGCGGCATCCCTACCGAAGAAGCGGTGTCGATGATCATCAACGGCTTTTGCAAGGATGTTTTCCAGCAACTGCCGATGGAGTTCGCCGTCGAGGCGACCAAACTCCTCGGCCTGAAACTTGAAGGTAGTGTCGGATGATTTGCAAATTCAAAATCAAAAGCAGCCACAGAGATCACAGAGGACACAGAGAGCGCCTCGCGTTGTCGAATCCCTCATGCCTTGAGGTTGCCGTGTTTTTCTCTGTGAACTCTGTGTCCTCTGTGGCTAAAAAGGTTTTCAGGTTTTAAGCATGATTAATACAAACGCAAAAACATTACTCGAAGTACGTAACCTCACCGCCACCGTGGCGGGTGTGGAAATCCTCAAAGGCATCAACCTGACGGTGCGTGCCGGTGAAGTGCACGCCATCATGGGGCCCAATGGTTCCGGCAAAAGCACCTTTGCCAAGGTGCTCGCCGGCCATCCGGCGTACACCGTCAAAGGTGGTGAAGTGCTGTTCCAGGGCAAGGATCTGTTCGCGCTGGCCTCGGACGAACGCGCCCGCGCCGGCATATTCCTCGGCTTCCAGTATCCGGTGGAAATCCCCGGCGTCACCAACAGTGCCTTTCTGCGTCTGGCCTACAACACGGTGCAAAGCGGTCGCGGCAAGGATGAACTCGATCCGCTGGAATTTGACGATCTGGTGCGCGAAAAAATGAAACTGCTGGAAATGAGCCCGGAGTTTCTCAGCCGCAGCATCAATGACGGATTTTCCGGCGGCGAGAAAAAGCGCAACGAGATTCTGCAAATGGCTCTGCTTGAGCCGGTGCTGGCGCTGCTCGACGAGACTGACTCGGGCCTCGACATCGACGCGCTGCGCGTGGTGGCAGGTGGTGTCAATCAACTGCTGACCCCTGACAATGCCTGCGTGCTGGTGACGCATTACCAGCGCCTGCTCAATTACATCACGCCGGATTATGTGCACGTGATGTCGGCCGGCCGCATCATCAAATCCGGTGACAAGGCGCTGGCGCTGGAACTGGAAGAGCGCGGTTACGACTGGCTGCTGGATGCGAAAAAGGCGGCAGCGTGACGGTTATTGCATCTCATCCCTACGTGGCTTCGCTGCTGACCGGCAGCACTGCCGTGCCGAAGAGCCCTGCCGCGTGGCTGGATGCACGCCGTGCTGCGGCACTGGAACGCGCCAATGTGCTGGCGGTGCCGACCACGCGTGACGAGGAATGGCGCTTTACCGACCTGACGCCACTGACCAAATTGCAGTTCCAGCCAGTGGCGGCTGCAGCGAGCGTATCCGCCTCTGACATCGCGGCCTATGCGGTAGCTGAAGCCGCTGTGCGCTTGGTATTCGTCGACGGGATTTATGCGCCGACGCTGTCGCAACGTGATGCGCTGCCCGCGGGCATTACTGTTGAACTGCTGGCGGATGCGTTGAAAAGCCATGGTGCGCTGATCGAGCCGCACCTGGCGCAGCTGGTGAAGAACGACAAGGATCTGTTCGCGGCGCTGAACACGGCCTTCCTGCAGCACGGTGTATTCATTCATGCCGCGAAAAACGCAGTGCTGAAAGCACCGATCCATCTGCTGTTCGTCGCGACCCGCAAGGGCGCTGCGGCGTATCCGCGCTGCCTGATCGTCGCCGACACGGGCAGTGAGATCAGCGCCATCGAAGATTACGTGGCGCTGGGCGGCGAAGCCTATCTGACCAATGCTGTGACTGAAGTCGTGGTTGCGCCGAATGCCTCGGTACGCCACATCAAGCTGCAGCGTGAAAGTGACCAGGCCTTCCATATCGGCACTTATGCAGTGACGCTGGCGAAAGATGCCCGTTACCTGGCACATGCCGTGACTTTCGGTGCGCGGCTGTCGCGTAACAATCTGACGGTGACGCAGCAGGGCGAAGGCGCGCATGCGCAGATCGACGGCATTGCGCTGATCGGTGGCCGCCAGCTGGCGGATACGCATACGCTGATGGACCACACTCAGCCTCACGGCACCTGCGTGCAGTCGCACAAGACCATCGTCGGCGGCGCGGGACATGCAGTGTTCAACGGTAAGGTGTTTGTACGCGAAGGTGCGCAACAGACCGATTCCTCACAGCAAAGCCGCAACCTGCTGCTGTCGGACAAGGCGCATGTTGACACCAAGCCGCAGCTGGAGATTTTTGCCGACGACGTCAAATGCGCACACGGTGCGACGGTTGGCCAGCTTGATGCCGATCACCTGTTTTATCTGAAAAGCCGTGGCCTGCCCGAAGCGCAGGCGCGCAATCTGCTGACCTATGCCTTCGGCGCCGAGATCATCGACCGCATACCGGTGCCGTCGCTGGTGGCGCAACTGGAGAAGTCCGTCATGGCGCGCACGGAGGTGGCGGCATGAGCAGGGAGCAGGGGCCCCGCGGAGCGGGGATGCGACCGTCCGCGAATGCCGCCAGCCGCCGACGCGATGACGGTTCGGTACGGATGGTGGTAATGGAGGCGGCATCATGAGTGGCCACGGCAAACTGGCGACCATGCCGGCAGCGGCACTGGACATTGAACGTCTGCGCCGCGATTTCCCCATCCTCGACCTGAAGGTAAACGGTAAGCCATTGATTTTCCTGGATAATGCAGCGTCCAGCCAGATGCCGCGCCAGGTCATGGAGCGCTGGGTGAAATACCGCTCGGAACAGCACGCCAACATTCATCGCGCCGTGCATTACCTGTCGGAAACCGCGACTGCCGAATATGAGAAGGCGCGGCACAAAGTGCAGGCCTTCATCAATGCTGCGGAAGCGCGCGAGTGCATTTTCACCAGCGGCACCACCGATGGCATCAATCTGGTGGCGCATGGTTACGGCCGCAGATTTTTTGCGGCGGGCGATGAAATCATCCTGACCACGCTGGAGCATCACTCGAACATCGTGCCCTGGCAGATGGTTGCCGAAGAGAAGGGCGCGAAAATCCGCGTTGCCCCCATCAACGACCGCGGCGAGTTGCTGGTCGACGAATACCGCAAGCTGTTCAACGCGAAAACCAAATTCGTTGCGATGACCCATGTCTCGAACGCGCTGGGCACGATCACTCCCGTCAAGGAGATGATCGCGATTGCTCACGAATACGGCGTGCCGGTGCTGGTCGATGGTGCACAGGCGGCGCCGCATCTGAAGGTCGATGTGCAGGACCTCGATTGCGATTTTTACGTGTTCTCCAGCCACAAGCTCTGCGGCCCGACCGGCGTCGGTGTGTTGTACGGCAAGGCCGCGTTGCTGGAGAAAATGCAGCCCTTCAAGGGCGGCGGCGACATGATCCTGTCGGTGACCTTTGAAAAAACGACTTACGCGCCGATCCCCGCCAAGTTCGAGGCCGGCACGCCGCCCATCGGCGAAGCGATCACGCTGGGTGCGGCCATTGATTACCTGTCGGCGATCGGCATCGAGCGCATTGCCGCGCACGAAACCGATCTGCTCGATTACGCGACGGACCAGTTGAATCGCATGCCGGGCATCCGCCTGATCGGCACTGCCGAGAAAAAAGCCGCAGTGCTGTCGTTCGCAGTGGAGGGCGTGCATCCGCATGATGTCGGTTCGCTGCTCAATGACGACGGCGTGGCGATCCGCACGGGGCACCACTGTGCGCAGCCGGTGATGCAGCGCTTCAAGGTACCGGCGACCTGCCGTGCGTCGTTTGCCTTTTACAACACCATGGCCGAAGTGGATGCGCTGGCCGCATCGATCGCCCGCGTGCAGAAACTGTTCGCCTGAAACGAGTTACGAAATAACGATATGGACAGCCGCGAGCTTTATCAGGAAATGATTCTTGAGCACAACAAGAAGCCCCGCAACTGGGGGCTGCTTGCTGATGCCACGCACAAGGCGGAAGGACTGAATCCGCTGTGCGGCGACCACCTGCATCTGTCTTTGCGGGTTGCCGGCGATACCGTCGAGGCCGTGGGTTTCGAGGGCGAGGCCTGTGCGATCTGCAAGGCTTCGGCGTCGATGATGACCGCGATCGTCAAGGGCAAGACCCGCGCCGACGCCGAGCAGATGGTGCAGGAGTTCCGCGACATGACCACCGGCAAGCTGGACCCGGCGGCGCCGCATCACCTCGGGCGGCTGACGGTGTTTGCGGGTGTGCGCGACCTGCCGACCCGCGTCAAATGCGCAATCCTGCCCTGGCATACGCTGCACGCGGCCTTTGCCGGTACCGATACTGCTTCCACCGAATAACACCACTGCATCACGACCATGCCGAAAATCGCAGAAATCGAACCGACCCCCAATCCGAACGCGATGAAGTTCATTCTGCGCGAGCCGCTGACCTGGGGCATCACGCGTTCGTATGACAAGCCGGAGCAGGCGGTGGGCGATCCGCTGGCCATGAAGCTGTTTGACATTGAACATGTCACCAACGTGTTTTATGTCGACCACTGGGTGACCGTGACACAGGACGGCGCTGCGGACTGGCAGGAACTGATGCGCGATCTGGCGGTGCCGATCCGTGAGGCCCCTTCGGCCGATGCCAACTCTGACAAACTCGCAGAGCAATCCAGCGAGGCGATGGATCCGGCCAAACTCAGCTCGGAAGACCGCGAGCGCCTAGACAAGATCAACGCCATCCTCGACGAACAGATCCGTCCCTATCTGCAGAACGACGGCGGCGACCTTTATGTCATGGGTCTCGAAGGCAACAAGCTGACCGTCCATTACCAGGGCGCCTGCGGCAGCTGCCCCAGTTCGCTGTCGGGTACGCTGGCCGGCATCGAAAGCCTGGTGCGCCAGATCGAGCCCGACATGGAAGTGGTCGCGGTTTGATCGTGGCGAAATAAGTATGGCGGACTGGGTCAAGGTGGCGGCGGTCGGCGAGATCGCCCCGGGATCCTGCAAGGTGGCCGATATCGACGGCACCGCGGTTGCGGTATTCAATGTCGGTGGCGAACATTTTGCAATCGAGGACGTCTGCACCCACGATGGCGGCGAACTGGCGAGCGGCGTCATTGAAGGCGACCAGGTCGTCTGCCCGCGCCACGGTGCGCGCTTCTGTCTGCGCACTGGCGAGGCGCTGTCGGCGCCGGCTTACGAGCCGACGGCAAAATTTCCGCTGCGCGTCGAGAACGGCTTCATCGAAGTCCGCGACGACCGCTGGGACTAGCGGGGCGGTGACGAACTCCCCGGGGCGCTGAATGAGGCGTAAGGAGCTGGAGACTGCTGCATCTGTTGCTAGCCAGTAATGCCGCGTTGCCAAAATCGCGGTTGGCGGTCACAATCCCCTGCAGGTGAGTCGGACATTTCAACCGGGGGAGACCAGTATGAAATCCAGTTCCGTTCGTCGCGCTGTCGCGCGTGTTTGCTGTACCGTGGCTGTCGTTCTGCCGTTACTGGCGGGCGCCCAGCAATATCCGTCGCGGCCACTGCTGATCGTCGCACCGTTTGGCGCAGGCGGTGATTCGGATATCGCTGCCCGCAATCTGGCGGCGGTAGTGCCGAAATACCTCAAGCAGAATGCGGTGGTGCTCAACAAGGTCGGCGCCAGCGGCGCAATCGGTTCCGAGTACGTCAAAAACGCCGCTCCCGATGGTTACACCTTGTTGCTGGCGCGCGTCGGTTCGCAGGCTACGCTGCCGGCGCTGAAGCCCGACCTCGGCTACAAGTGGAATGACTTTTCTTTCCTCGGCATTCTTGAACTCAATCCCTATGTCTGTGCGGTGGTTGCGGATTCCCAATACAAGACTTTCGGCGATCTGGTCGAAGGTATCCGCAGGAATCCGGGCAAGCTGAAGTACAGCACGGCCGGCGTCGGTACCATTCACGAAATGGGACCGCAGCTATTGTTCGACGCGCAGAAGCTGGGCAAGGATGCCGGAAACCAGATTCCGTACAAGAGTGGCGGTGAAGCGGCAACCGCGCTGCTTGGCCGTCATGTCGATTTCAGCTGTTCCAACCTCGGCACCGTGCTTGGCTTTATCAAGAACAAGCAGATGCGCGCGCTGGTGACGACGACACCGGAGCGTTTCAAGGAAATTCCGGACGTGCCGACGGCAAAAGAAGCCGGTTATCCGACCCTGGAGCGCATCATCGGCTGGAGCGCACTCTACGGACCACCGAAAATGGACCAGAAGCTTGTTGCTGTCTGGGGCGATACACTGCAGAAAGTCGGCAAGGATGCGCAGTGGATCAACGCGACTGAAAGAGTCGGCTCGGTGCCGCACATCAAGTCGCCGGAGGCCACGGCGGCTTATGTCAAAGAGCAGTACGAGACTTATTACAGGCTGGGCAAGGCGCTGAATATTGTGCTGCAGTGACTGGTAACTGGTAACTGGTAACTGGTAACTGGTAATTGGTAATTGGTGAATGGTGACTGGTGACTGGTAACTGGTGAATGGTGATGGGTAATGGGGGAGGGTGGGTGGATTTGAAAGTATCGATATCAAAAGTGTATGTCATGCCACCGGCGGCGTGCCTTACACGATTGTTTTTACCAATCACCAGTCACCAGTCACCAATTACCACGTTGTAATGGATACCCTGACCCACGCGCTGTCCGGCGCGTTGCTGGCGCGCGCCACCACCGGACTCGAAAAACCCGCGCTGCCGATCGGCCGCCGCATGGCCATCGGTGCACTGGTGGCGGCCTTCCCCGACATCGACTTTGTTGCATCGTGGCTGTCGCCGCTGGCCTATCTCTATCATCATCGCGGCGTCACTCATTCGCTGCTGATGCTGCCGCTGTGGACTGTGCTGCTGGCGTGGATTTTCACGCTGATCTGGCGCAGCGGTCCCGGGTGGAAGGCTTATGTGCCGGTGGTGGCGATGTCGCTGGCGGCACATATCGCCGGCGACTGGATCACCACCTTCGGCACCATGATTTTTGCGCCGTTCTCGGATTACCGCTCCGGCATCGGCACCACTTTCATCATCGACCTGTGGTTCTCCGGCATCATCATCGCCGGCCTGCTGCTGTCGCTGGTATGGCGCCGCTCTCGCCTGCCGGCAGTGGCGGGACTGGTCGTATTGGTCGGCTATGTCGTGATGCAATCCGTGCTGCTGCAGCGTGCCGTCGATTTTGGCGAGCAATATGCAGCATCGGAGCACATGGAGCAGGTGCGGGTCACCGCCATGCCGCGGCCGGTGTCGCCGTTCAACTGGATGGTCGTGATCGAGGATGCCAAGGGCTATCACTACAGCCAGATCAACCTGATCCGCAAAGAGGTGCGGCAGGCGGCGGACGATGCGGGCTTCATCGCCCGGCTCGACGCCGTGTACCGTCCGCTGGATCAGGCGATCTGGGACACCGATGTGCATTACGGCCGCGGCTCGCAGGGTGCCGTGGTGCGCGCGGTGTTCGAACATCCGGAGTTTGCCTTCTTCCGCTGGTTCGCGGCGTACCCGGCGCTGCACCGCATCGACAGTGACACGTCATCGCTGTGCATCTGGTTCAAGGACCTGCGTTTCCTGACACCCGGGCGTGAGGAGTTCCCCTTCATCTACGGCATGTGCAGCGAGGGCGCGGGTCCGATGCGGCCTTACCGCCTCGACGGCGAGCGGCGTTTCCCCGTCTACTGATTTTTACGCGTTGCCCGCTTGCAGTGCATCCCGCTGGCCTATGCACCCGGGCGATGCGCCTTTACGCTGCAGCAATTACCGTCTGGCCCGGCAAAGCGGCTTTCCCGGATTGGCACTTAAATTGCTAATGATTTTGGTCGTAATCCCTGAAGCAGCCTTCATGGGGAGGGGCATGAAGGTCTGATCCATCTTTGTGGAGATGCAGACCATGATCAATGCCGGATTTGTCGATTTCCTGTTCACCGGGGTGGCCATCGTGCCCCAGCTGTTGCTGTTCACCGGGTATATCGGGCCCGCCCTGTTGCTGTTCATCCCGCTCTTGATCGCCGCCTGCCTGATCAGTATGTACAGGCAGCAGGTTGCCGCGGCGGAAGAAAACACGGCTGACGAAGAAGAGGCCACAGAACAGGAGCTGCCACTGAGCACCGCCGGACGCTGAGGCGCGTGGCTTGACGCAAATCAACCTGCAGCGGCGCCGTACTGGCAGACTGGCGCCATGGAAAACCGCTGCCTGCTGACGTTCTGCGCCGTTACGGCGCTTGTGCTGACCTGCGGCGCGTTGCCGCCCGCTGCCGCGGCAGAGTCCGCGCCGGTTCAGCGCGAAATCATTCCCGGTTCTGAACTGATGACGACGCAGGAGCGCGAGCGCTATCGCCTGCGCCTGCGCGGCGCCGGAACGCCAGAAGAACGCGAGCGGCTGCGCGCCGAGCATGTCAGAGCGATGGAGGAACGCGCACAGCTGCGCGGCCTGCAGTTGATCGATTATTCGCGCCTCAAAAGCGCGCCATGACACGCCTGCTGCTGATGGCTCTGCTGTGCGGCCCAGTAGCCGGATATGCTGCCGGCGATCCGCAACGCGGCGAAAAACTGCATGCTGATTGCCTGGGTTGCCACGGTGCCGCGCTTTATGTGGCGCCACGGGCAAAAATCAACACACCGGTATCGCTGAAAAAGGAGGTCGAGCGCTGGAACGACCGTATGAATCCCAAATTCAGCAAACAGGACATCGAAGATCTGCTGGCTTACCTGGATCGGGACTTTTATAAATTCACGCGGTAGAGGGGATCGGGGTGGTGCTGGGGATTATGATCTAAGTATTTGTTTTTATTTAATTAATTGAGCTCTGCGGAGAGCAGCCAGAGCATCGCGTCCAGCCCCGAGTGATTCAAGGCATAGGTCGTCTTCTCGCGCACCACCGGTTTCGCACGATACGCCACGCTGACGCCGCACTCCGCCATGAATTTCAGATCGTTCGCGCCGTCGCCGACCCCGGCAATCTGCGTGCGTGAAATGCCGAGTTCCGTCGCCACGCGCAGCAGTGATGTGCGCTTCATGTCGGCGTTGACGATGTCGCCGATGACATTGCCCGTCAGCTTTCCGTTAATGATCTCGAGCACGTTCGAGTGCGTATAGTCGAGCCTGATGCGCGGCTTCAGCCGGTTCGTCATGTAGGTGAAGCCGCCAGACACCAGCAGCGTTTTGATGCCGGCGGCGCGGACTTTTTCGAGCAGGGCTTCCGCACCCGGCGAGAAGCGCAGTCGTTCATCGTAGACCCGCTGCAATGCGCTTTCATCCAGGCCTTTCAGCAAGGCCAGCCGCCGCCGCAGACTTTCGTCATATTCGATTTCACCGCGCATTGCGCTTGCGGTGATTTTGGCGACTTCGGCCTTGATGCCGACGATGTCGGCGAGCTCGTCTATGGTTTCCATGGTGATCAGCGTCGAATCCATGTCCATCACCAGTAGTTTGAAATCGCCGAGTCGGCGGCCTTCCGGCACGAAGCCGTGATCGAGTTTTGCGCCGGCGCACAGTTCAGCGATGCCGGTTGCCGGTTGCGCATTGCACAGGCGGAATGCGGTGCCGGTCAGGCGATCGATGGCGCTGGCATTGGAGATTTTGGCGAGCTGTTTGAGGTCGGTGGTTGCTACCTCTGCGCCCTGGATGATGAGATGCATGATGGTTCGGCTAAGGCGCCGAAAATATGTCGAAGAGGCGCGATTATAGCGGAGGCTTTAGGGCGATTCGCTTCAAGGCAAGCTGATCCAGGCCGCGATGCGCTGCACGACCTCGCGTTCGATGCCGTTAAAGCCATGATAGGCGCGGGCTTCGCAGGGATCGCCGACGCTGATGCCGCCTTCGAACACCAGCAGTTCCTTGCGCGGCGGCGTGGTCAGCCGCTCCATCAGTTGCGGCACATCGCTGAAGCGGCAGACGCGGCAACTGTCCTCGCGGTGGTGCGCGACCAGCACGGGGATGCGGATGCGATCCAGCGCCATCTCCGGTACGGCGCGGCCTCGTGGATCGCTGACCACCGTCGAGGTGAGCACGATGCCGTCGGGGCCGCCGTCAGTGACCGGCAGGCGAGTGGCGATGTGCCCCACGGATTGTGTGCCGCGGCTGGTGCCGATCAGCCATACCGGAATTTTTGATTGTTGCCGCAACCAGGCGATGACTGCCTTGACGTCGCTGACATGCTCGTCAGTCTGGCGATAACCGGACAAAAATGGTGGCGATTGCCTGTCCGACGGCGCATCGATGACTACGGTGGTCAAACCTTGCTCGACAAATAGTTGGCGTGTGCGTATCAGGAAATTGCCACCGCGTGTAATGACGCCATCGGGCTGGATCTGGATGCCGCCGTCGCCGCCAGCGAACAGGATCACAGCGGCCTTGGGTTTTCCCGGGGTGATGACGAGGATGCGCTGCGTGACGCCGGGGCGCGACGGCACATCCACCACCTGCGGCGATTGTGCATGGGCAGCCGATGCGGCGGCCAGCAGCAGCATCGACTGCATGCGAAGAATGTTCATGGCTGAGCAGCTTTCCGGATTGCTCCGGCCCTGCGCCAGGTCGCCGGCGGCATGCCGAACTCGCGCTTGAAGGCCCGGCTGAAGGCGGCCTCCGATTCGTAACCACTGCGCTCGGCGATACGCACGATGGCGTCCCCGTCCGAACGCAGCGACTGCGCCGCGAGCGCCAGGCGCCAGCGCATCAGGTACTGGATGGGTGGTTCACCGACCAGCGCCGCAAAACGCTCAGCCAGCGCGGAACGGGAAAGCGCCACCTCGCGCGCCAGTTCGTCCACGGTCCAGGCGCGGCCTGGATTGCCATGCATCAAGGCCAGTGCGCGCCCGATCTGCGGGTCGCGCACGCCAGCCAGCCAGCCGCGACCTTCCGGGGGCATCTGTTCGACGTATCGCCGCAGGGCTTCGACGAACATCAGTTCGGCCAGCTTGGCGAGCATGGATTCGGCGCCCGGCCGCGCATTCGAGGATTCGGCCACGCCCACGCGCAACAGTTCGCGCAGCAGCGCTGATGCCGGCCCGTCGCCAATGGGAATGCGCAAAACGCGCGGCAGAGCTTCAAGCAGCGGGCGGCACACGCTGCGGCTGCACGCAAGATAGCCGCATACGAAGCGCGTGGCGGTTCCGCCGCCGCCATGGCGGATCTGGGTGAAGTCGGTGGCGGCATCCGCATCGATCAGGCTGGCTGTTGCCACGGGTGCGAGACGCAGGTCGCTACCCAGCAGGTGAGCGGCATCGTTCAGAAACAGCACGAGGTCCCCGGCGACCAGATCCAGGGTTTCCCCACCGTCGGCCATGCGCAACTTGCAACCACCCTCGGTCAGGAAGTGGAAGAACATCACGTGCTCGGCTCCGGAAAGCTGTGTCTTGACGCTGGTCAGGCCGAATTTCGACAGCGCGCACCACGGCGCGGTGAACTCCGCGTTGATGTAGACGGCGCCTTCGAGATGCACCGACTTCAGTACGTCTGACAAGGCATCCATGGAGTTTCGGTCAAGAACTTCGGTGTTTCGGCCAAGACGCACAGCCGGAGGGTACGGATACTAGCAACCCTCGCGGCGCCGGGCAATTTGCGCCGTTTCTGGATTTCAATGTGCAACCGGAAAGGATTTACAGCATGACGACCACCGAAATGCTCCGCTCCACTGTTCCCCCTGCCCAGCCGGGCATCGATCTTGCCGCCGTCAAGACCCGCCAGCAGGCCGCGTGGTCCACGGGCAACTATGCCGTCGTCGGCACGACGCTGCAGATTGTCGGCGAAAACCTGTGCGAGGCACTCGACCTGCGCGCCGGCAGCCGTGTGCTCGACGTCGCCGCCGGCAACGGCAATGCCACCCTGGCAGCCGCACGTCGCTGGTGCGAAGTGACTTCCACCGACTATGTGGCGGCGCTGCTCGAATCCGGGCGGAGGCGGGCGCAGGCCGAAGGGCATGCCATCCGCTTCCAGGAAGCGGATGCCGAGAATCTGCCGTTCCCTGACGCGTCATTTGATGTGGTGATGTCCACCTTCGGCGTGATGTTTACCCCGAACCAGGGGCGCGCGGCGAGCGAACTGCTGCGTGTGTGCAAGCCCGGCGGCAGGATCGGCCTGGCGAACTGGACGCCGGAAAGTTTTATCGGGAAAGTATTCAAAACCATCGGCCAGTACATTCCGCCCGCACCGGGGGTTCAGTCACCGGCGCAGTGGGGCACGAAGGCGCGGCTCGAGGAACTGTTCGGCAAAAACGCGAGGGAAATCCGCACCACCATCCGTCCGTTCACCTTCCGCTACGCCTCGCCGGCGCACTGGATCGAAGTGTTCCGCACTTACTACGGCCCGATGAGCAAGACCTTCCTTGCGCTTGATTCTGCGCAGCAGGCGGCGTTCACCCGTGACCTGCTGGCCCTGATGGCGCATGACAACTGCTCGGGCGATGACACGCTGGTCCTGCCCAGCGATTATCTTGAAGTCGTGATCGAGCGCAAATGAACAGCAACAACCAACAGGGATATGCAACATGAGCAAGGAAAAAACGTACGAGGGCAGCTGCTTTTGCGGGACTGTCCAGTTCACGGTCAGCGGTGAACCGGCCGGCATGGGCTATTGCCATTGCGAATCCTGTCGCAGCTGGTCGGCGGGCCCGGTCAACGCCTTTACCTTGTGGAAACCCGAAGCTGTGCAGGTCGCGCGCGGTGCAGACCAGATCGGTACTTACAACAAGACGCCGCACAGTTCGCGCAAATGGTGCAAAACCTGTGGCGGCCATATATTTACCGAGCATCCCGGCATGGGGCTCACCGACGTGTATGCGGCGGTCATTCCGGAATTTCCGTTCCACGCCGGCATCCATGTCAATTACCAGGAGTCGAGGCTGCCGATCAGGGACGGATTGCTTAAGATGAAAGACATGCCGAAGGAAATGGGGGGCTCCGGCGCCAGCGTGGCGGAGTAACGCAGCCTTCGCTTATTTCCGGACCGCTGTCCGGCGTGACTGCCGCATGGTCACGCCGGACGCGGCGCAAACAGGATGATCGCCATGCCGGTAACGGCGACTGCGGCACCGGTCAGATCCCACAGCGTCGGACGGATGCCGTCCACGGCCCACAGCCAGAGGATGGCGACGGCGACATAGACGCCGCCGTACGCGGCATAGACCCGGCCGGCAGCGGCAGGGTGCAGTGTCAGCAGCCAGACGAACAATCCCAGTGAAACAGCGGCCGGCCCCAGCACCCAGACTGGTGCGCCCTTGTGCAGCCACAGATAAGGCAGATAGCAGCCAACGATTTCGGCGAGGGCCGTGGCGATGAACAGGGCAGCGGTTTTTAGTTCGTACATGTCGGATTTTCAGGGTGGTTTTGCCGATTCTAGCGGTGGTGCGGTGCCGGATGCCGGGGTTATTTTTTAGCAATTTGATTTTTTGGGTTAAAAATGCGCTTGTGAGGCACGGTGCAATGCGCCCGTCGCGTCCTGCAGGGGCGCATCGCAACGAGCATGTTGTTGCCGGGCCCGGTTGACGCACCGAACAACTCAATATCCCAGTACAAGCTTCACGACCAGCATCATTACGACGCCCAGTACAAAGGCCGCGAAGTGAATGATATTGGCCTTCATGTCAGTATGTGCCTTGACCTCTGGAATCAGGTCTGATGCGCCAATGTAAATGAAATTGCCGGCCGCGAACGGCACCAGAAAGGATATGTCGAGCCGGAAAGATGCGAAGTAGGCAATGATGCTTCCCAGCAGGAAGGTCAGTGCGGACAGCACGTTGTAGAACAGCGCCTGGCGTCGCCCCCAGCCGCCATGCACTAGTACCCCGAAATCACCGAGTTCTTGCGGCACCTCGTGTGCTGCTGCTGCGAGCCAGGTCACGATGCCCAAGCGGATGTCAATCAGAAAGGTCCCCGCCACTGCCAGCCCGCCCAGGAAATTGTGCAGGCCATCGCCGATCAGTATCAAGTAAGTCAGCGGTTTTTTGCATGTGGTTTCGGCACGATGGCAGTGATGCCAGTGCAGGAGCTGTTCCAGTCCGAAGAAAATCGTGAAGCCAGCCAGAACGAGGGTGTAGACGGTAAGATCGCCCAAGCCGGAGGCGAGTCCCACCGGGATCATGTGAAAAAAGGCTCCGCCCAGCAGTGAGCCGGCAGAGAAGGCCACCAGCGGCAGCAGTATGCGCTGCAGCGTTTGTTCGCTCAGCACCAATGTAATGCTGCCGACGAGCGCAATTGCGCTCATCATCAGCCCGCTCCCGACAATCCACAGCAACAACGGATCCAGGTTCATGATTTTCGGCCGAGTTTCAGAGCAGTGTCTTCAAGGCCCAATGAAACACGCATTGTCTGCGGGCGGGGCTGTGATCTCCCATTTCGTCAGTACGCCCATATTCGGATCCGCTGCTACAGCATTGTCCTGCGTCAATCGTTGTCGGTCGATGCGCCGATGCGCTGCCGCGGCATCAAAGCAGTACCTGATCTCAAGGAAAGGCCGGGATGGTCGGTTCGACGCCTTTGACGTCGGCTTCAGGGTGATGTTGCTTGATGATCTGCGTGATTTCCTGGATGCGGGCTACAGGCACGTCGATCATCATCAAAAGTTCGCCCTTGTTGATGGCACGCTCGAAGCGTTTCAGGTGCGTATTGCCCACATTCATGCCCACCATGCCGCCCAGCCATGCGCCGACCCCCGCACCTGCCAAGGTGCTCGCAAGGATGATGCCGCCGGCAATGACGATGTTGGCTGCCGGCAGCGAAATCGCCACCAGACCGGCCAGGGTGCCGGCGGCCCCCCCCATCGCAAGTCCGCGCTGTGTGGCGGGGATGAAATCCGATTTTTGCAACAAAGAGGCCTCAGGCAAATCTTCCAACGGCGTGCCGCGCTTTGCGAGTACGTGCATATTGCGTTCTTCGATACGCGCCAGCAGCAATTCGTCAACGATGGCTTTCGCGCTGGCAATGTTCGGGGCAAGGAAATAAAGGCGTTTCATATTGCGTTCTCCGGAAGATCGGACGGCTATTCCAGAAATGGAAAGCGGTCTTTTTTGCTGCGGTGTTACTGTCAGTGATGCAATGGCAGATATTGCCAATTACGGTGCTGGCGGACGGATGGGAGAGCGGTGCGACCGCGGGAACTGCCGCTATCGTCCCCCGTTTCAATGCCGGCCGGGCCTCAGTCCCCCATTTCCGGTTTCCAGATTTCCCAAATCCTGCCTACGAGATCAGGCCCCGGCTTGAGCGTCATTTTGCCGGGCTTCCATCCCGACGGCGTGGCCTCGGCGCCTTTGCTGTCGCGGACCACCTGGAAAGCCTGGATCTGCCTGATGGTTTCGCCCACGTTCCTGCCGACCGGCGGCGTCAGCACTTCGAAAGCCTGGATGATGCCGTCGGGATCGATGATGAACCGCCCGCGGTTTTCCACCCCCGCATCCTCGTCGTACGCGCCGTAGACCGTTCCGACCTTGCCGCCTCCGTCGGAGAGCATGGCGAAAGGGACGCCGCCCTTGACCATTTTCGACAGTTCATGGTCATTCCACATCTTGTGCACGAAAACGCTGTCGACGCTCATCGACAGGACTTCGACGCCGAGTTTCTGAAATTCCGGATATTTATCGGCGACCGCCGATATCTCCGTTGCTCAGACAAACGTGAAATCACCCGGATACAGGCAGAGCACGACCCATTTGCCCAGGTGATCCGAGAGTTTTACCGAGGTGAACGCGCCCTTGTGATAAGCCGGCGCGACAAAATCAGGGGCTGGTTTTCCGACCTGGATCATTTTACGTACCTCCTTCGGTGATTGCGGTGTCTGCATTTCCTGCGTTGCGTCCGCTTGCCCCACCGGGCCGCCGGTCGGTCGGGCGCATCCAATTTTGGGTGTTTCAGCCATAACAAAACTCCTTCGGAATAAAGATTCCATGGCGTCGGGAAATGATGAGGATTTGCCCATTGCGCTGGATATCAACGGAAATCGGCTTGCTGAGACCTGATACTACCTGCTACTAGAAGCGGGGGCTTGGACGTTTATTGATACAGGTCAACGCGGCAGGTGCTCCTGGTCGCACTTGTGTCAGGAGCCAATTTTTATATTTAAAAACATGGCATTGTCGCTGGCATCGGCCTTCGCGTCCCTGGTCCGGGCACTGGCTGGCACGTCGCTCAGGCTGCGCCGGAACCAAAATGCTATCTTATTGATTTTAAAGGTAAATAATATCGATTATAATGCGCCCCTCAAAACGCTGGCCGCATCCTGCGACAGCGTGGCACCAGGCATCAGATGAGCATCGACAAAGAAGTCTCGCGGCGACGCACCTTCGCCATCATTTCGCATCCCGACGCGGGCAAGACCACGCTGACCGAAAAGCTGCTGCTGTTCGCCGGTGCGATCCACATCGCCGGCAGCGTCAAGTCGCGCAAGGCCTCGCGTTACGCGACTTCGGACTGGATGGAAATCGAGAAGCAGCGCGGCATCTCGGTCGCCAGTTCGGTGATGCAGATGGAGTATCGGGATTGCGTCATCAACCTGCTCGACACCCCCGGCCATCGCGATTTTTCCGAAGACACCTACCGCGTGTTGACCGCCGTCGACGCCGCGCTGATGGTGATCGACGCCGCCAACGGCATCGAGCCGCAGACGCTGCGCTTACTTCAGGTTTGCCGCGGGCAGAACACGCCGGTGATTACCTTCATCAACAAGATGGATCGTGAAGTGCGTGAACCGACGGACCTCGTTGATGAAATCGAACGCACACTGGGCATGCCGGTTGTGCCCTGCACCTGGCCCGTCGGCATGGGCAAGCAGTTCAAGGGTGTGTTCGACCTGCGCAACGACCGCATGCGCGTGTTCACCGCCGGAGAAGACCGCGTCGGCGCCAATGACGATGAAATCATCTCCGGTATCGATAACCCGGAATGTGTGGCGCGGTACGGCGACACCTTTACCCACGCCCGCCAGGAAATCGAACTGGTGCAGGGCGTATCGCCGAGTTACGACCGAGAGACCTTCCTCGCCGGCAAACAGACGCCGCTGTTTTTTGGTTCGGCGATCAACAACTTCGGTGTGCAGGAAGTGCTCGACGCGGTGATCGATTTTGCATCGCCCCCGCGTGCCCACAAGGCCCTGCAGCGCACGGTCGAGCCGGTGGAGCCCAAGTTCTCCGGTGTGGTGTTCAAGATCCAGGCCAATATGGATCCGGGGCATCGCGACCGCGTTGCCTTCATCCGCGTCTGCTCCGGCCGTTTCGAGCGCAGCATGCGGCTGAAAAACTGCCGCACCGACAAATTTTTCCGCCCGAGCAGCGTGGTGTCCTTCCTGTCGCAGCGCCGCGACCAGGTTGAGGATGCCTACGCCGGTGACATCATCGGCATTCCCAACCATGGCGTGCTGCAACTCGGCGACACGCTGACCGAAGGCGAAGACCTGCAGTTCACCGGCCTGCCGTTTTTTGCGCCGGAACTGTTCCAGACCGTCGAGGTTGCTGATCCGTTGCGCAGCAAGCAGTTGCGCACCGGACTGGCCCAATTGGGCGAGGAGGGTGCGATCCAGGTGTTCAAGCCGGTGGCGGGTACCCTGCTGCTGCTCGGTGCGGTCGGCCAGTTGCAGTTCGAGGTGGTGGCGCACCGCTTGAAACACGAATACGGCTGCGAAGCGCGGCTGGCGCCGGCACGTTATGTCGCGGCGCGCTGGGTGACCTGTGATGACGAGCGCGAACTGCAGCGTTTTATCGATGCCAATTCACACCGCGTGGCGCACGATGCGGTGGGTGCGCCGGCCTTTCTTGCGACCAATTCAATCGAAATTGATGTGGCCACCGAGCAGTGGCCGAAAATCAAGTTCCATGCGTTGCGTGAGCACGCGGGACTGATTTTTCACTCCAACGCCGTAAGCTGAACGACAAACGGTACATAGCCCGGATGAGCGGGACATCATATCCCGCCGGCCGCGAGTTCGAATCTCGCACCTCCCGCCAATTCGGAACAAGGGGTTGGCTCAAAATGCCGGCCCCAGAATCGTGCTTGTTGAAATACGGCCTAAACTAGCACTTGGCGTGAGTCGAGAAAGAAGTCTTGGATTTGCAGATCTATCATTCGATCAATCATCTGCGCCGGTCTTCTGCCGTGCGGGCACGGTAGCCGTTCTGTTGTCCCAAACAGTCTGCATATGATCGGTCTATCTCGATAGACAGTACATCCATGATCCCCGAGGTGGGGGCAACTGAGCGTAGCGAGTGCTGCTTCGTGCTCGGCGTCTCTGACGTGTGGAAGCTCGAACATTTCTTCGCTCGAAGCCGTGACAGGGCCGCAACAATCATGGCATCCAGGGATACATTCAAAGCTGGGGATATGCCGCCTGAAAAAGTGGATCTTTCGAATTTTAACTGTCACGTTTTTTCTTCCTGCGGATTCCACAGAGATGAAATGATATGTGTTCGACGTCCGCCATTGCTTAAAGTCAGAAATTTTTTAAAGCATGCCATTGTAATCAGGCGATTGCTCTAAACGTCATCGATCTTGCCGCTTGGTGCCCATTCGACTTCATGTTGCTTCAAATAGTCGCGGATGAGCTGGCGCACGACCTGCGATGGAGTGACGTCTTGTTGCGCACACAGTTGCTCAAGCGCCTTTTTCTTGTCGGGGTCTATAAGCACTGTTAGCCGAGCTGTTTTCTGTTCCATATGACTTTCCTCCTTTTTATGTATTATAATCATATGTGAATAACATTATCATATTATTATAATAAAATCAGGAGTTGGCCAGATGATTGCCTTGCTCGAAGCCCACAGAGCCGGACTCTATGCCCGCGCACATTGGCTACCCAATATCGTGGCCGGGATTATTGTTGCTGTGGTGGCGCTTCCCTTGGCGATGGCATTTGCCATAGCCAGTGGTGCTCGCCCAGAGCATGGTCTCTACACAGCGATTATTGGCGGCGGGCTGGTGACCATTTTCGGTGGTAGCCGATTACAGATTGCCGGACCGACCGGGGCTTTTATCGCCATCCTGGCTGGTGTCACCGCAAAGTACGGTATCGCTGGCTTGCAGGTAGCCACCCTCATGGCCGGGGTCATCCTGTTACTGATGGGGATGGCGCGCATGGGCGGTGTAATCAAGTTCATCCCTGCGCCCGTGATCGTGGGCTTCACGTCAGGAATTGGCGTGATCATCTTCGTGGGTCAATGGCGTGATTTCTTGGGTCTGCCTAAAGTGGTCGGGGAGCACTTTCACGAGAAACTCTGGCACTTGATACAAGTATTGCCTCAAATTCACCTGCCAACCGCTGGCTTGGCACTCGTAAGCATTGGCCTCATTCTGTTCGCACCCCGTATCAAAAGATTAAGGCGTGTGCCAGGGCCACTGGTGGCGATGGTTGTGGCTACGATGTTACAGGCTGTGATACAAACGCCCGGTATAGCAACAATTGGCAGCGAGTTCGGCGGCATTCCTACAGGCTTGCCATCACTCACACTGCCGGATCTCACGATTGGGCAATTGCTCCTGCTCATAGGTCCGGCTTTCACAATCGCAATGTTGGGTGCTATCGAATCACTGCTTTCAGCAGTAGTCGCAGACGGTATGTCAGGGACGCGGCATAACTCGAATCAGGAACTGATAGGCCAGGGTATTGCGAATATCGTTACACCGCTGTTTGGTGGTTTCGCGGCGACTGGCGCCATCGCGCGAACCGCAACCAATATACGCAACGGCGCCACTAGTCCGCTTGCCGGGATCGTACACGCTGCCATGTTAGTCGGAGTGCTGCTGTTTCTGGCGCCTTTGGCTTCCAGCATCCCACTCGCGGCGCTCGCGGCAATTTTATTTGTAGTGGCATGGAACATGAGCGAAGTGAGGCACTTTGCTCATATCCTGAGCAAAGCACCCACAGCCGATCGCGTCATTCTTGTTATTACGTTTTTGCTGACTGTGTTCGCGGATCTCGTAGTGGCGGTCAATGTGGGCGTAATTCTTGCCATCCTCCAGTTCATTCGCCGCATGTCCGAGGTTGTCGAAACGCAGCAAGTAGACACTCAAGTGCTGCAGGTCGAACTTGCTCAACATGGCGTCGATCATTTACCTACGGGCACGATAGTTTATGAAATTGACGGTCCGATGTTCTTCGGGGCGGTGGAAAACTTCGAACGGGCATTACTGCAAACCCATGCCGATCCGAAGACCCTGATTATTCGACTAAGGCGGGTGCCTTTCATAGACATTACCGGCATTCAGATGTTGGAAGAGGTCACGGGGAAGTTGCGCATGCGCGGTGTGAAAGTCGTGTTATGTGAGGCTAACGAACGCGTGCTTACAAAATTAAGTAAAGCGGGTGTGGTGGGGGAAGGTCCATCAGATTGTCATGTAGGCAAGTTCATCGATGCGATCCATGGGGCAATCGAAGACAACAGCGCAGAGGCGCATCGCAATGGCCTACTCAGTGATATTGCCACCCGATTTATAGAGGCCAGCGAGGGGCACTTTCGCCAAGATGGCGGCGACAAGAAATGAAGGTGAATTTTGAAGACAAAGCCTGAAAGCCTGAAAGAAAAATCCCTGCCATTGCCCCTGATGCGAAAGGCCGGAATTTTTCAAGTTGTCGCGACGATGTTTTGTGGAATATTTGCGATCGGTGCCAAGGGAACCTGGCAAAAAGACGGCGCGACAGTCACGTTCACTCAAGTCATTATCGCTGCCGCGATTACCCTGATCGTTCTGGTGCTAGTGTTAGTCGCTATTGTTACGCTGGTCGTGCACTAGCTCCCGTCCAATTGGGCGGCGTACTCAGCAGAATTCAGCGGGCAGCGACTTCCGCAGTCCAGCGCAGGATTTCATCGATGGATGCGCGCGGGGCGCCACGATGGTCGGCATCCGGTTCGTAGAGCCGGGTCAACGGATTTTTCGGCAGTGCGGCGAACATTGCCTGTTTCACCCGCAGCAGGGCCGGGTAATCCGAGGTAGGTGCGACGTGCAGAACGGGCAATGATTGCGGCAGTGCCCGCGAAGATTTTTCCTGGTTCATTGCGCCATCGGGATCGAACCACGCCAGGTAAATCGCCGCCGTGGTGTTGACGGTCCAGTTTCCCTTGCCGCCTTCGTATTCATCAAATTCACCGCGTTCATCGCCTTTGCCGGATGCGACCAGACTGCGCGCACGCGCGACCGAGGCGCCGACTTGTTGTTGATAGAAGTTCGTGGCGACATTGCCGCCGGGTGCGATGATGATCAGGCCATCCAGCGGATGTTTGCTGGCGTAGTGCAGGGCGAACACGGCGCCCTGGCTGTGGCCGGCAACAAACAGTTTTTTTGCACCCTTGCTGCGCAGTTCTGCCAGCGCGGCAGTCACTTCCTGTTCCGCAGCAGCCACGTCCTTGTCGTAATGGCGCTTGCCCGACCAGGGCATTTCCAGATTGGCGACCAGGATTCCTTTGCCGGCCAGGCCGGAGGCGAGGCCGCCGACCAGCCGGTCGGGTGAGCCGCCTTTGCCGTGCATGATTACGACGCCGGTTTGCGCCAGTGCGGGCATGCCGACGAACAGCGTCAAGGCGAGTAACAGCAGTGTGCAGAGCCGGGTAGCCATGGTGTGCGCAGTCTACGCCAGTTCGGCAAACACGCGGCGGATCTCGGCGACGCGAGCTTTCAGTTCAGGGATTTTGATGTCGATGCGCAGACGGTCCGGGCCGGCGAGTTTGTAATTGCGTCTGGTCTGGATCAGCTTGATGATTTTCATTGGTTCGATCGGCGGATTCGGCACGAACTGCAGCTGGATCGCATTGTCGCTGGCGTCGATGCGCGCGATGCCCAGCGGTTTGCCGTGGATGCGCAGGCGGTGGCTGTCGATCAAGACGCGCGTCGGATCCGGCAGATCACCGAAGCGGTCGATCAATTCTTCCTGCAGCAGCTGCAACTGATCGTCGCTGCCGCAGTTGGCGAGACGTTTGTAAATCACCAGCCGTTCGTGCACGTCGCTGCAGTAGGCATCAGGCAGCAGGGCAGGCGTATGCAGGTTGATCTCGGTGGTGACGCCCAGCGGTGCATTGAGGTCCGGCTCCTTGCCGGCTTTCAACGCCTTCACTGCAGTGTCGAGCATCGCGCAATACAGGTTGAAGCCGATTTCCTGCATCTCGCCCGACTGCGAATCGCCCAGCACTTCGCCGGCGCCGCGGATTTCGAGATCGTGCATGGCGAGGAAAAACCCGGAACCGAGTTCTTCCATGGACTGGATCGCTTCCAGGCGTTTTTTCGCACCGATGGTGATGTTGCCTTCATCGGGCAGCAGCAGGTAGGCATAGGCCTGGTGGTGCGAGCGGCCGACCCGCCCGCGCAACTGGTGCAGCTGTGCCAGGCCGAAACGGTCGGCGCGATTGATGATAATGGTGTTGGCGGTGGGAATGTCGATGCCGGTTTCGATGATGGTGGTGCACAACAGCACATTGAAACGGCCCTGATAAAAATCGCGCATCGCGAGTTCGAGGTCACGTTCACGCATCTGGCCGTGGGCGATACGGATCCGTGCTTCGGGCAGGAGCTGTACCAGTTCTTCCTCGATGTTGCGGATGGTGTCGATGTCGTTGTGCAGGAAATAAACCTGGCCGCCGCGTTTCAGTTCGCGCAGCACGGCTTCACGGATCAGGGATTTGGCGTAGCGGGCGACGAAGGTTTTGATCGCGAGGCGGCGCTGCGGTGCGGTGGCGATCACCGAAAAGTCACGCAGGCCTTCCAGCGACATCGCCAGCGTGCGCGGGATGGGTGTCGCCGTGAGTGTCAGCACGTCGACTTCGGCGCGCAGGGCCTTCAGCCGTTCCTTCTGGTGCACGCCGAAGCGGTGTTCTTCGTCGATGATCACCAGGCCGAGGTTCTTGAATTTGATGTCGCGGCCGATCAGCTTGTGCGTGCCGATGGCGATGTCGATGCGGCCTGCGGTGATGCCGGCGAGCGCGTCCGTCGTTTCAGCAGTGCTGCGGAAGCGTGACAGTTCGGCGATTTTGACCGGCCAGTCGGCAAAGCGGTCGGAGAAGGTATTGAAATGCTGTTCTGCCAGCAGCGTCGTCGGTACCAGCACGGCGACCTGCTTGCCGTCAGCCACTGCAACAAAGGCGGCGCGCAGGGCGACTTCGGTTTTGCCGAAGCCGACATCGCCGCAGACCAGGCGATCCATCGGTTTGCTGCTTTTGAGGTCTTCGAGCGTGGCGTTGATCGCCGCGGCCTGATCCGGCGTCTCTTCGAAAGGAAAACCTTCGGCGAAGGCTTCGTAGTCATGCGGCTTCAGCGAGAAAGCATAACCTTCGCGCGCCGCGCGCTGCGCATACAGCGCCAGCAGTTCGGCGGCGGTATCGCGCACCTGCGCTGCGGCTTTTTTCTTTGCCTTGTCCCACTGTCCGCTGCCCAGCTGGTGCAGGGGCGCCTGATCCGCGGATGCGCCGCTGTAACGGCTGATCAGGTGCAGGCTCGACACCGGCACATACAGCTTGTCGTTGTTGGCGTATTCCAGTGTCAGGAATTCCGTCGTGCCTTCACCGAGGTCCAGCGTCTGCAGGCCGACATAACGGCCGATGCCATGGGTTTCATGCACCACCGGATCGCCGATCTTGACCTCGGACAGATCGCGCAGCATGTTTTCCGGCGACGACCGTTTTGCATCGCGCACAGCGCGCTGGCGCGCCTGCGCGGCATAGAGTTCGTTTTCGGTAACGATCGCAAGATGCGCAGCGACATTGATGAAACCGGTCTGCAGCGGGGCCACGCTCAATACAAATTTTGCGTCGCTGGCCCTGAAGCCCGCGTAGTCCGCGACCTGCGCCGGCTTCAGGTCGTATTCCGCGAAGTACTCGAGCATGGTTTCGCGGCGGCCCAGGCTTTCGGCGAGCACCAGCACGCGACCATCGAAGCCATTGATAAAGGCGCGCAGCCGGTGCAGCGGATCGTCGGTGCGGCGTTCGACATTCAGCAGTGGCAGCGATGCGGTCGCGGCCTGCTCATGGTTTTCTCCCTCTCCCCGCGAGCGGGGAGAGGGTTGGGGTGAGGGGGTACCACCGACCCCTACCCTCACCCCAACCCTCTCCCGCCCTAGGGTAGGAGAGGGGGTTTCTTCTAAGTAATTGTTTTTATTGTTATTTTTATCGGTTCCCGCAGGGAAGCCAGGCGCCACTACGTTGAGATCAATGCGCGGGAAGGGCTTGATCGCACCGAAGAATGCGTCTTCGGTCAGGAATAATTCCTGCGGCGGCAGCACCGGATTGGCGAGGTCACCGCGCACCATCGCATGCCGGCCACGGGTGTCGGCCCAGAATTCATCAATGGCCTCGGCCACGCCGGGACGCAGGCAGATCGTCGTGCCCTTGGGCAGGTAATCGGTGACCAGTGCCGTGTTGTCAAAAAACAGCGGCAGGAAATATTCGATGCCCGCAGTCGGGATGCCCTTGGACACATCCTTGTACACCTTGCTGCGTGAGGGGTCGCCTTCGAAACGTTCGCGGAAACGCTGACGAAACTGTTTTTGCGCCTCTTCGTCCATCGGGAATTCGCGTGCCGGCAGCAATCGCACTTCCGGCACTTTCATGATCGTGCGCTGGCTGTCGATGTCGAAACTGCGGATGGTGTCGATGACTTCGTCGAACAGATCGATGCGGTAGGGCAGCGGGCTGCCCATCGGGTAAAGATCGATCAGCCCGCCGCGGAAACTGTATTCGCCGGGGGCGACGACCTGTGTCACATGGTTGTAGCCGGCCAGCACCAGCTGGTGGCGCAGCGCATCGGCGCCGAGTTTTGCGCCCTGGCGGAAATAAAAGGTATTGGCGGTGATGTAATCCACCGGCGCCATGCGGTACAGCGCCGTGGTCACCGGCACCAGCGCGATGTCGAAATCGCCGCGCACCATTTCGCACAGCGTCGCCAGCCGTTCCGATACCAGATCATGGTGCGGCGAGAACTGGTCCCAGGGCAGGGTTTCCCAGTCGGGCAGCAGGTGCACGCGCAACTGCGGCGCGAAGAACGGAATCTCCTGCAACAGGCGCTGCGCCTGCCAGGCCGACTCGGTAATCACCAGCAATGGACGTGCGCGGGCCGCCAGCGCGGCGAGCGCCGGAGCATCACTCGAACCCTGCAGCAGTGCAGTGCTTGCGCGCTGCCCCGGTGCGGGCAGCTGGAGGGGAAGCATCAGATGCGGTCTTGCGAAAGGGCGCTATTATAAACACGACCAGTTGTTTATACGGTGAAGACGCGCATGATCATTTTCAGTCGTCATTCCGGCGCGCCCCGAAGGAAGTCCTCTTGGAGGGAAAGCCGGAATCCAGTTTATTTTTCTCCCTCTCCCCGCATGTCGCGGGGAGACAAGGGCACACTTGAAGCGAGGCAGGGTTGGGGAGAGGGGCTGCTACTGCGCTTCATATTGAAGGTTTTAAATAACCTCTGGATTCCGGCTTGCGCCGGAATGACGGCGTTGATTGTCGTGTGGCCGGTGATGGCGCAGACCGTCCAGTCCGAGAAACACGCCTTTCGCGTGGTGACACTGACGCGCGGCCTGGAAAACCCCTGGTCGATTGCTTTCCTGCCCGATGGTCGCATGCTGGTGACCGAGCGCGAAGGCCGGTTGCGCATCGTCGGCCGCGATTTCAAGCTCGATCCGAAACCGGTCGAGGGCCTGCCGGAGATTATTGCCAGCGGGCAGGGCGGATTGTTCGATGTCGTTCTGCACCCGCAATACGCCGACAATGGCCGGATCTACTGGTCCTACAACGCACCCGATAAAGACGCAAAAGCAGGCGGCTGGGGCACGGCGATGGCGCGCGGCAAGCTGAGTGGTTATCGCATGACGGACGTGCAGATACTGTTCAGCATGGTGCCAAAGACCCGCACCGGCCACCACTTCGGCGGACGCATCGTGTTTGACCGGAAAAACTTTGTGTATCTATCGCTGGGTGACCGTGGCGACATGCCGCGCGCACAGAAACTCGACGACCATGCCGGCGGCGTGATCCGCCTGCACGACGACGGCCGTGTGCCCGCTGATAATCCTTTCGTCAAACGCGCCGGCGCGAAACCGGAGAAATTCACACTGGGCAATCGCAACATGCAGGGCGCTGCCCTGCATCCGCAGACCGGCGAGTTGTGGACCAATGAACATGGCCCGCAGGGCGGCGATGAAGTGAATGTGATGCGCTCGGGGCGCAACTACGGCTGGCCGGTGATCACCTATGGTGTCAATTACGGCATCGGCACCAAGATCGGAGAAGGCAATACCAAGGCCGGCATGGAGCAGCCGCTGAAGGTCTGGGTGCCGTCGATTGCGCCTTCGGGCATGGCGTTTTATACCGGCGACAAATTTCCCAACTGGAAAGGCAATCTGCTGGTCGGTGCACTCAAGGATGAAATGTTGGTGCGACTGGAACTGGATGGCGAGAAGGTGGTGCGCGAGGAGCGGATGATCAAGGGCGTGATCGGGCGCATTCGTGATGTGCGGATGGGGCCGGATGGCTTCGTCTATTTGCTGACGGATGGGCGGGATGGGGTGGTGGTGAGGCTGGAACCTATAAAATAATTAATAAAATCAAATGCCTGTAATTAATTCAGTGGGTGTGTAGAGCGCTGCTCTGTCATGCAATGACAATCACTTCGAGTCGGGCCAGCAGGGATTAGCATGCGCATATGAAGAAAATGCAGATCAACAAGGCATTCACGCTGATCGAACCCGGGCCGGTTGTCCTTGTGACGACAAACGACGGCAGGAAGAACAATGTGATGACGATCTCGTGGACCATGGTGATGGACTTCACGCCGGTATTCGCCATCACCACGGGGCCCTGGAACCATTCCTTTGCCGCGCTTCAAAAAACCCGGGAGTGCGTGATTTCAATTCCCACCGTCGACCTGCTGGATCAGGTCATCGGGGTGGGGACCTGTTCCGGCGCCGATACGGACAAGTTCGGGAAATTCATGCTGACGCCGGTCAAGGCGAGGCATGTCAAGGCGCCTCTGATCAAGGAGTGTCTGGCGAATATCGAATGCAAAGTCATGGACATCATCGGGAAACACGACATCGTGGTTCTCCAGGGCGTCGCGTCATACTTCGATGACAAAAGGAAAGAGAAAAGAACGATTCATGCGGTTGGTGACGGCACTTTCATAATCGATGGACGCAAAATAAGTCGAAAGAAAATGATGGGGGCCAAGATCCCGGCAGGTCTCTGATTTTTCGGTTGAAAATTGATGCAGATCAAGACGTTCCGTTCATTCGCGCCGCAACATCATGAAACATGAAATCGCTGACTGAACAACAGATCGCATCGTTGAAGGACTGGATGGCCAGGCGCAAAAGCCATCTGCTGGACGAAATCCGTGAAGTGCTGGCGCGTTCCGGCAGAGCCCAGCACGCGGAACTTTTGGGCGACATGGGCGACGAAGCGGTTGCCAGCCTGTTGCGGGATATCTCCGAAGCAGAAGTCCTGCGTGACATTGGAGAAGTGCGCGACATTGCCGCGGCGGAACAGCGCTTGGCAGGCGGACAGTACGGCATCTGCATCGATTGTGGTGAGCCGGTGGTTTATGAGCGCCTGAAAGCCTATCCCAGCGCCAAGCGCTGCATGCCCTGTCAGCAGCGCCGGGAAAAAACCCGGCCGCCTTCGAAATATACGGGGCATTGAATACCCGTCAATCTCCGGAAGCACCGTGAAAAAGTACCGAAGTCGATTTCGTTTTCGTCGACTGATGTCTTGGCAGGCGAAATCAATCGGGCGCCAGTAATAACCGTACAGACGATTGATAACTTGCCGTGCCGTTTCAGATTGGCCAGCAGGGTCTTCTGACTGATTTCCGATTCAGTGGCGCGTTGCGCAAACGCTGTGGGATCTCCCCGGGTTTCTGGATGCGAGTTCAACGCGGCTAACGGTTGTGGTCTGTTGATGTGGCAGTTTCCGGCTGTCCCACCGTGCGCAACGACCGTCCTGATGTCTCCACCAGAAACGGCAGCGCCGCCAGCCCGACCGCGCAGGCCGCCATCATCACGTAGGCCGGCATCAAAACATCCCCGGTGCGTCCGATCAGCCAGGAGTTGAAGGCCGGCGCGGTACCGCCAAACAGCGAGGTCGATACGTTGTAGGCAATGGCCAGCCCGGCGAGGCGCACTGGTGTGGGGAACATCGCCGGGAAGGTGGCCGAGATCGTCGCGAGCTGGGGCACGTAGAGCAGGCCCAGCACGGCGAAGCCGGCGATGGCCCCCCAGAGTCCACTGGCCATCAGATGGTAGGCCGGCAGGGCGCACAGGAGCAGCCCGACGAGCGAGATCCGCCACAGCGGTTTTCGTCCAATGCGATCCGACAGGGCGCCGGCGAAGGGCAGGAACACAATCATCGACAGCATGCCGATGATCGGCACGTAAAGCGCCTGCGAGCTGCTGAGGCCGAGGCGCAGTTGCAGGTAGGTGGGCATGTAGCTCAGCAGCGTGTAGTTGACGACGTTGAGCGACACCACCAGCGCGCCCAGTGTCAGCAGCGGCTGCCAGTGGTCGCGGAGCAGTGTTTTAATGTCCCGCAGGCTGCTGCCTTCATTGCGGCCCGCCTCCTCCGCTTCGAGGAACACCGGTGTCTCGCTGATGCGCGAGCGCAGGTAGAGGCCGACCATTCCCAGCGGCGCTGCGACGAGGAAGGGCAGGCGCCAGCCCCAGTCGTGCATACGCGCCTCACCCAGCAGCAGGGTGCATCCGAGCATCAGCAGCGCACCGCCCGAAAAGCCGGCGAGCGTACCCACTTCGAGGAAGCTGCCGTAAAAGCCCCGGCGCTCGTCGGGCGAATATTCCGCCATGAAGGTGGCGGCACCGCTGTATTCACCGCCGGTGGAAAAACCCTGGATCATGCGCAGCACGACCAGCAGGACCGGTGCCCAGAAGTCGATGCTCGCGTAGGAGGGTACGAGGCCGATGCAGAAGGTGGTGGCGGCCATCAGCAGCAGCGTGAACACCAGCACCGACTTGCGGCCGTAACGGTCGCCGAGCAGTCCCCAGAACAGGCCGCCCAGTGGCCGCACGAGGAAGGAGATGGCAAAGGTGGCGAGTGCGAGCAGCGTGGCCTCGGCAGTGGAGCCCGGGAACAGTGCCGCTGAAATGTAGGCCACGCCGTAGGCGTAGATGCCGTAATCGAACCATTCCGTTGCGTTGCCGATGGCCGAGGCGGCAACCGCGCGGTGTAGTACGGGGTCGGGGACTGGAGTGTTGCGAGCTGAAGGCATGGTGCAGGCGTTCCCGCTGGAGATTTGCAGGACGGACCGTCATGCCGCCGTGGCATCCGGCGCGCAGGGCATGCAGTCCACGAGCGACCGATGGTAGCACGGTGACTTTCCCATGCAGCCTGCATGGATCTTGCTGTCATGATGAACTCTTCATGCGTTGTGAATGACGGCAAAAGTTGTCGTGGCCTGCTTCGGTGGTGTCATAATCAATGCGGTATTTGTTTTTGCATCGTGGCAATTTGAATGATGGGCTGACTCGATGAATCCGGATTTTCCCGACTCCTGCTATCTGGTGGGCGTGGCAGAACTTGCCGCGCGCCTGAATGACGTCACACTGATCGACCTGCGCCCGGCCGAAGACTTCGCCGTCGGCCACATCGCCGGCAGCACCCACGTCGATATCTACGGCGTCAGCCTCAATGATTCATCCGAGGCGCCGCTGAATTCCTTCCTCGCGATTTTCCGCGTGTTGTTCGGTTCGCGCGGCGTCAGCGCCGACCGGCCGGTGGTCATTTACGACCATGAATCCGGCGAGCGTGCGGCGCGGGCGGTGTGGCTGCTGGCGGTGCTGGGGCATCCGGATGTGCGCATCCTTGATGGTGGCACGCAGGCCTGGATCGCATCGGGACAAAAGCTGGTGCGCCTGAGCGAGGCGCCGCCGGCTGTCGATCCGACGCAAGCGCCGCCGACACCACCACCGTTCCGCGGCATCATGAGCCTCAATCTGCTGGCGACGCGTTTTGATGTGAATCGCGCCATCGACGATCCGAACTCTGTGATCGTCGATGTGCGCCGCGAGTCCGAATACCGCGGCACGGAAAAACGTGCGCGACGCGTGGGCACCATACCTGGCGCGGTGCATCTGTTCTGGCGCGAGCATCTGGATGCGAAAGGGGCATTCCGCAGGCCAGATGAAATCCGCGCGCTGTATGAAGCGAAGGGGATCACGTCGGACAAGACCGTGATCCCCCTGTGCCACGGCGGTTACCGCTCGGCCAGCACCTTCATTGCGCTGAAGTCGCTGGGTTATCCCCGTGTCCGCAACTACGTCTCGGCCTGGGGCGAGTGGGGCAACCGCGAGGACACCCGGATCGTCATTCCGAATCCGGCCTGAGCAGATGGCGCCAAAGGTCACTTAATTAGTGATGCCTGCTTTGCGGATGACGGCTCCCCATTTTTTTATTTCGTTTCTGATCTGCGCGCCCATTTCTTCCGGGGTTCCTGTGGCGGCTTCTATGCCGTCGTTGTCGAAACTGGCTTGAACCTCCCGCAATTTCAGCACGGCACTGGCTGCCCGGTTTAAGGTCTGGATCACTGGTGCCGGTGTTTTTGCCGGGGCGAGCAATCCAAACCAGGCGTACGCTTCAAATCCCGGATAGCCGATTTCGGACATGGCGGGAATTTCCGGAAGCGAAGGCGAGCGGTTCAGTGTTGCCACTGCGAGTGCGCGAAGCCGGCCGCTCTGGATCTGCGCTCTGGCTGTGGACAGCGTCGCGAAGGCGAGGTCAACCTCGCCGGCTACCAGGGCGGTCACCTGCGGGCCCGCGCCTTTGTATGCGATATGGGTGGCATTGAGTCCGCTGGCGATTTTTAAAAGCTCCATGGCCAGGTGCGCTGCAGTGCCGCTGCCCCCGGTGCTGTAATTCAGGCCGGAGGGCCTGGCCTTTGAAAGTTCGATCAGTTCCTTGACGGATTTCGCTGGCACTTTGGGGTGCACGACCAGTACCGGCGGAATTTTTGCTGCGAGGATGACCGGTGAAAAATCGCGGAGGGTGTCGTAAGGCAGCTTCGTATGAAGAGTCGGGTTGGTGACATGGGGCAGGGCGCAAACCAGCAGGGTGTATCCATCCGGTGTCGCCTTGGCCACGATTTCCGAGCCGATGATCGTGGACGCACCGGGCCGGTTGTCGACGATGACCTGCTGCTTGAGCTGCGAGGGCAGCTTGTCGGCCAGTGCGCGCCCGACTCTGTCGGCACCACCTCCCGGGGTGAAGGGAACGACCAGTCGCAGCGGTCGGTTGGGGAAATCATTGCCGGATGCGGGCAGGCTGCAAACGAGCGCGCCGACGGCGGCCAGTGCGGCAGCGGCGTGCACCGGCCGCAGCCGGATGGTCTGTTCAGACATGGTTCTCCTCCGTGTACTGGTTGTTTTTTTCTGCGGGCGGTGTGCGCCGTCAGCAGATGGTCTTGCTGGCTTTCAGGCGCTGGATGTCGCCGGGCGGGTAGCCCAGCTGTTCCAGCAATGCGGCCGTGTCGGCGCCCAGGCTCGGCGCGGCCCGGGTCGGCAGTTCGGCATCGGACAGCCGGATGGGATTGGCGATCATGCGTGCGACGCGGCCGTCTGGATACATAAAATCCTGAATGCCGTGGCGTTCGCCGACAAAGGGATTTTCGAGCGCTTGCCGGATGTCGTTGACGGGCGCGGAGGGCACCGATCCGTCAAAGTGCCTCAACCAGTCTGCGGTAGTGCGTGTCATCAGGGCTTCGTCGAGCATCCGGGTCAGGCGGTCGCGGTTTTTCAGGCGTGCCGCGTAGTTGGCGAAATCGGGGTGGGTCGCCCATTCCGGTTTGCCGATTTTCTCGGCGAGGACGGGCCAGAATTTTTCCTTGTTGCACATGATGAATATCCAGCCGTCAGCGGTGCGGTACAGCTGGCTCGGACTGAGCGATGGGTGGCTGCCGCGCGGGGCGCGTCCTGTCACGTCGCCGGCATTGAGATACCAGACGCCGGGGTAATTCAGGTTGTGCAGCGCGAGGTCAAACAGAGATACATCCACATCGCGCCCGATGCCGGTGCTGCGAGCACTGTGGATGCCGGCCAGCAGGCCGAACACGGCCGCGAGTCCCGTCATCAAATCGACAACGGACAATCCGTAGCGTACGGGAGGGCCGTCAGGTTCCCCGGTGACCGACATATGCCCGGCTTCGGCTTGCATCAGGTAGTCATATCCCGGCCAGGTTTTGCGCGAGCCTTCCCGCCCGTAAGCCGAGAGGTGTGCGCAGACGATTGATTTTTTTACATCTTTCAGATCGGCGTAGGTCAGCCCCAGTTTTTTCGGCAGATCTCCGCGCAGGTTGTCGAACAGTCCGTCGGCGCTGCGCACCAGGTCGTGAAGGATGCGCTTGCTCTCGGGCTGCTTGAGATCGAGGCCGATGCTTTTCTTGTTCCGGTTGAAGGTTTGGTAAAACTGGCTGTCGCCTTCGCCAAAAAAATGCGGGCCGACGAAACGGCCGACTTCCCCCTTTTCCGCCGGATTTTCGACCTTGATCACTTCCGCGCCAAGGTCCGACAGGTAAAGCGTGCCCCAGGGACCGGCGCCATATTGTTCGACCGCGATGATGCGCATTCCCGCCAGCGGCAATGAGGGTTTCATGTGGGGGCTCCCGCCATTTACTTTGTTTATGATAAAGTCCGTATGTCCGGACATATTGCAGTTCAAGGTATCACCATGTCGAAATTGATGTCAAACACCGGGCGCATGTCATCGAGCAGCGCATCGACAACAAGATCATCCGGCCGACCGCCGTCTACACCGGCCCGGAAAACCGCAAGTTCGTGCCGCTGGCACAACGCGGCAAGAGCGGAAAGAAATGAAGAAAAACCTTTTGCCACAGAGTTCACAGAGGACACAGAGAAAACCAAGGCCCCGTTTTTTGACGTTCTCTGTGCTCTCAGTGTCCTCTGTGGCTAAGTTCTTTTGATTTCAGATAACTGAATGGAGACGATATGGTCGCAATCGCGAAGGTAGTCGGAAAGCAGAGATATCGGGAAAGTTATGGCCGCTACTTCGAGGATTTTGAAGTCGGTGATGTCTATGAACATCGCCCGGGAAGGACAATCACCGAAGCGGACAATATCTGGTTTTCGCTGCTCACCAACAACCAGCATCCCCTGCATTCCGATTCTGTTTACGGGAAAAAATCGGAATTCGGCCAATGCCTTGTTGACAGTTGCATCACCCTTTCAGTCGTGACCGGCCTGTCCGTGTCCGATGTCAGTGCCAAGGCCGTTGCGAACCTCGGGTGGGACCGGGTAAAACTTCTGGCGCCGGTGTTTGCCGGGGACACGATCTACGCGGAATCGGAAGTGCTCGAAAAAAGGGCTTCCAAATCGCGGCCCAATCAGGGTGTGGTCACCGTTCGCAGTACGGGGAAAAAGGGGGATGGCACGATCTGCATCGTGTTTGATCGCACCCTTTTGATACCAATGCGAGGTCATGCATTGGATGACAAGATCGATTATTGATCTGATGAACGCCGTGCAGGACATGCCGACTGCAATTGAAATCATGGCGCTCTACGCGGTCTCGGAGCGGCAATCTGCTCTGCGCCCGGAGGTTCTCCACCATGCGAAGCGGGCGGTCATTGACTGGTATGCCGCGCTGTTTGCGGGCAATGCAATGGCGCCTGTCCTTGCGATGGAGCGCGCGCTGGAAGACGAGATCGGTACAGGAAAGGCCGTGCTGGTTTCCGGTCGTCAGGCCACAATCCGGGCAGCGGCATTCCTGAACGGCCTGGGGTCGCATGCGGCCGAGGTGGATGACGTGTTTCGTGAGGGGATTTTCCATCCGGGAAGTCCGACGATATCAGCGGCCCTGGCTTTGGCGCAGGCGGAAAAAAGCGATGGTTTGTCGTTTATTCGCGCGGTGGTCATCGGCTACGAGATTTCCACGCGGATCAGCGCCCT
Source organism: Bordetella parapertussis (assembly GCA_945885345.1). Classification (GTDB taxonomy): domain Bacteria; phylum Pseudomonadota; class Gammaproteobacteria; order Burkholderiales; family SG8-41. The sequence continues at coordinate 77,374 of CAMCYP010000005.1, forward strand.
CATTCTTCGGCATCACTACAAATGGTGGCACACGACAGGCACCGTCGGATGCATCGGTGCGGCGGCGGCGTCTGCTGCAATGCTCAAGCTGGATTCGAAGCAGACCGTTCATGCGATGGCGACAGCGGTGACGTTTTCCGCAGGCTTGCAGCAGGCCTTCCGTTCCGACTCGATGACAAAACCGATGCATGCCGGCCATGCCGCCGAAGTCGGGGTGACCAGCGCCCTCGGCGCGCGGCACGGCTTGACGGGGGCGGCCGATATCCTCGAAGGCGATGCCGGATTCGGCGCCGCCATGGCGGGTTCCCCTGACTGGAAAATGGCCACCCAGGGTTTGGGCCGCGACTACAACATCACCCGGATGACCCAGAAGAATCATTGCTGCTGTGGTCAGACATTCGCAGCCATCGATGCCGCTTTGACATTGAGAAACCATTACCGGTTTGCTCCCGACGACATCAAGGCGGTCAGTATCCACACCTACCAGACTGCGCTGGACGTCACGGGGAACTATCAATCAGGCACCCCGGCGGAAGCGCGATTCAGTCTGCCTTATGTGGTTGCCTATGCGCTGGTTCACGGCAGCGTGCGACTGGCGGCATTTACGGAATCCGCGCTGGCGGATCCGCAGGTGAAAAGAATCATCAAAAGCAGCCGTATGCATGCCAGTGAGGAATTCAATGCCGTTTTTCCGGGGAAGCGCTGCGCCCGGGTGGAGATCGAGCTGCGCGACGGGCGCTTGATTTCGCATGACCAGATGACGAGGAAGGGCGACCCCGATTGTCCCTTGAGCGATTCGGAGCTTGCAGACAAGTTTTTCGAGCTGGCGGTTCCGGTCATCGGGCGCAGTCGTGCAGAAAAATTGCTGGAAAAATTATGGTTGCTGGATAAACAGGATTGCATGAGTCAATTGCTTGCGTAAATACGGCGCGGGATTTTTTGGGCGATTAAATAATGGCAGACAATCATAGGATTGAATTCCGGAGCGGCCAGCACAGATATGCTGCATTGGCGCAGTCTCTACTCCATGACATTGAAAGCGGTCGTTACCCGATCGGGAGTTTGTTGCCGACCGAGGTCGAGCTGGTTCAGCAATTCGGCTTGAGCCGCCACACGGTCCGCGAGGCCATCCGGCAATTGCAGCAGGTAGGGCTGGTGACCAGAAGAAAAGGTGTTGGAACGCGCGTCAAGGCTGAGAATGTTTCAGCGCGTTATGTCCAGTCCTGCGCTTCGATCACCGATCTTTTCCAGTATGCAAAAGAAGTTCGTCTGACCCTGGGAGAGGCAACCGAGGTTGTCGCCGATGCCAAGCTTGCCAAAACCCTGGGATGCAACAAAGGCCAGCGTTGGCTGAAATATGTCGGCTTGCGCAAAGCCCGGAATCACGCTGAACCGGTTTGTTATACGGAAGTGTTTGTCCGCTACGAATATGTGTCGATCAGCAGCAAGATACAAAAATCGCCCGGCCCGATCTATGCGCTGATCGAGAATGAATTCTCGGAAAAAGTTCACGAGGTCAACCAGCAGATCAGCGCCATGGCACTTCCCGGAGACGTGGCTAAGCGGCTTGGAGCAAGGAAGGGCGCGCCCGGCCTGTTTGTGTCCAGGCACTACATGGCTGCGGATGGCCGCCTGATCGAGGTGGCGTTGAGTATTTATCCGGCGGATCGTTTTACCTATTCAACGCGGCTTCGACTTGATACTTCACTGGAGTAGATGATGACTTTTGGTCTGGAAGGCAGAACTGACTGGTCGCCGGTCAAAGATGCCATTGCGAGTCGCCGTGCGGTTCGAGGATATTTGGACAAAGAGGTGCCGCTGGGCATGGTGAAAGAGTTGCTTGCTCTGGCGAGTAGATCGCCATCCGGAAGCAATATCCAGCCGTGGAAAGTTCGTGTGGTTTCCGGTGAGAAAAAAAGGCAGTTATCCAAAGCAATATTCGATTCGCTGCCCGTGGATGGAAAAGAAAAACCGAAAGCAGACTGGAATTACTATCCGGTGAACTGGCGCGAACCCTACATTGGCCGGAGAAGGAAGTTGGGCTGGGGGCTTTATGGTCTGCTGGGGATCGGCAAAGGTGATACGGAAAAAGCCGAGAATTTCAGGCTGAAAAACTATGATTTTTTTGGCGCACCGGTCGGAATGATTTTTACCCTGGATCGGGACATGGAGGTCGGGAGTTTTCTGGATATCGGAATTTTTCTTGGCCATCTGGTTGTCGCGGTTCGCGGTCTCGGTCTGGACTCGTGTTTGCAGCAGTCTTTTGCGGATGTGCATGAGGTTGTATGTCGCGAGCTGGAAATTCCGGCAACGGAAAGAGTCATTTGCGGCATGGCGCTCGGTTATGCAGACAACGCTGTGCCGCAAAACAAGCTGGTAACCGAGAGGGTGCCGGTCGAAGAATTTGCTTCATTTTCCGGCTTCACGCCCAAATAGCCGCGCGCAACAGCAGAAAATTCATATACATATGAGCAAAGGCCACATCAGGAAACCGCGCGCATCTGCCTTGATGGAGCGCCGTCTTGGGGAAGTTGTTTCTGCTTACGACGCGCAGGGCAACCACAGGACGGGCACCGCGGTGGACGAGGCATCAGCCCGCTGGCTGGCTGGAGAAGTGCGGAAGCTGGGTGTGCGGGCGGCGTCTGAGCCTTACAGCCTGAAAAGACTGGATCCGGAGGATTGTTATCTGCGGATCGATGGTCGCCGCATTGAAGGTGTTCCGCTGTTTGATGGCGGACTGACGTCCCGTTCCGGGGTGAGCGGGTCGCTGGGTGAGGCTGGTGGTCGTGCAGGGATTGTGCTGACCTCGGCCGGCATGAGTCTGGCAGCCACCTCATCCGCAAGCTCGAAGATTGCTTCGCTTGCGGAGTTGCGGTCCGGAAGCAGCAAAGGAATTGTTTTGCTGACCGAGGGCCGTCGGGCCGGATTGTCCCTGCTGAATGCCACCAGATTCAGTGATCCGTTCGGCCCACCTGTCCTGCAGGTTTCCAGTTCCGAGCGTGAATGGTTATTGGAGCGGGTGCGCTCGAAGACACCCGCAACGCTGGTTGTCAATGCAAGGCGGACCGCCGCACGATCGTACAACGTGATCGGGAAAATCTCCGGAACCAGAAAACATTTACGCCCTCTGGTTATTTCGACGCCGCGCAGTGGGTGGTGGCAATGTGCCGGTGAAAGAGGGGGTGGTTTGGCGTGCTGGCTGGAGGTCATGCGTGTTCTTGCGGGAAACAGACCAAAACGTGATTGTCTGTTTGTCGCATTCAGCGGTCATGAACTGGGTTTTATCGGCATACGTGAATTCCTCAAGAGGCACCCTGAAATTCTTGGGCTGGCGCATACATGGATACACTTTGGCGCCAATTTGGGATCGCCACGGGAGCCGCTCAGAATTCAATGTGCTGACCCGCAACTGGAGGCGGGCGTGCTCGAAATTCTGCAAAGCGAGGGCGCCATGGTGAATCCGCTGGCCGGAAACAATGGACCTCCGCGCGGCGAAGTCTCCGTGCTCAAAAACAGTGGTGTGCGTTACCTGGCGCCGATATGTGCCAGTGAGCTGTTCCATCACTCTTCTGATCGATGGCCTGAGGCCGTTGATCTGGTCGCATTGTCCAAATGCGCGTCTGCTTTTTCCCTTATAGCGTCAAAGATCGCCAACCAAAGCGACTAAATTTCCTGGAGGAAGTGAAATGAATATTCATTGCTTTGCACGACGTGCCCCGAAGTATCTTGCTGTTGCGCTTTTGGCGATCACTTGCTGCAAAAATTCTTTTGCGGCCAGCACGTCCGAATTTCCGAGTCGCCCGCTGCGGTTTGTCATTGTCTCCGGTACCGGCGCGACAAACATGCTGGCAAGACTTATTGGCGCGCAGCTTACGGAGAATCTTGGTCAGCAGGTCGTTGTGGATCCGCGGCCGGGCGGCTCCGGCATTGTGGCTGCAGATATCGTCGCCCGCGCCACACCGGACGGGTATACGCTGCTTTTGACTTTTCATTCGCACACGATAAGCGCTGCGCTGAATTCAAAGCTGCCTTACGATCCAATTAAAAGCTTTACGCCTATAACACAATTGACGTCGTCGGGTTCTTTGCTCACGATAAACGCGTCTTCGCCTCCCAAGTCACTCGGTGATTTTGTCAATTGGACCAAAAATTATAAAGGCAATATCAACGCTGGAACGCCCGGATCGGGAAGCGGCGGATATCTGGCCGCGGAGATGTACGCTGAAATGACCGGCGTTAAAGCATTATCAATTAACCACACCGGTTCTGGTCCGGCCCTCGCAGGAACTGTGGGAAAGCAATATCAATATGCTTTTACGAGCATTATGGCTGCCATGCCTTTTGTGCGAAGCGGGCAGTTGCGAGCGATTGCGGTGACCACCACAAAAAGGTCTAAAACATTGCCGGAAATCCCCGCGATGGCCGAGGTGCTCCCGGGATATGAGGTTGCAGGGTGGTGGGGGATGATGGGGCCGGCGAACATGCCTGCACCGATCGTGGACCGCCTTCACGTAGAGATAGTAAAAGCGCTTAAGTCCCCCAGAATATCCAAGAGTATTGAAGATGATGGTGCTGAAGTGGTCGGAAGTTCGCCTGCCCAGTTTGCCTTGTTTCTGAAAAATGACATTGCAAAATGGCCCAAATACCTGAAGGCTGCAGGTATGTGATATTGAGTACGGCATTCGTGCCACGGCGGTTACCGCTCGGCCGGCACCTTCATTGCGCTGAAGTCCCTCGGTTATCCCCGTGTCCGCAATTACGTCTCGGCCTGGGGTGAGTGGGGCAACCGGGATGATTCACGCATTGTCATCCCTGAATCATGAACACAAGGCATCTGTTTCTGCGCTGTCTTTGGAGATCCGTCGATGAAAACAGGGAGTGAATCGCAATGAGCCACTGGTTCGAGTATTTCCCCGGTAACCACATGTGGTCGCAGGGCATGATGTTCGGCATCGAGATGCAGACTTGGGGCGCGGCGGCGATCGGCGAGATCGACCAGGTCGGACAGAAACTGAAGGCCCATGTCGGTGACAACGAGAAGTGGTGGCAGGAGTGGACGGCAATGGCGCAGCGGGTGGAGGGTTTTGCCGACGCCGCTGAGCGCGACGGCCATCAATTGACCGCCGGCAGTTATTACCTGCGCGCTGCGATTTATTATTTCTGCGGCGAACGCTTTATTGCGCCCTCGGAGCGCAAGTGGGACAGCTATCGAAGCTGCCTGCGCTGTTTCGCCAAAGGCATCGCGCGGCGTTATCCGGCGATCACGCGCGTCGAGGTGCCGTTCGAGGGTACAACGTTACCGGCCTGGTTCTACAAAGCAGATGTCACCGGTGCAGCGCCGGCGGTAGTGATGTTCGACGGTCTGGACAATGCCAAGGAGATGAGCGTGCTGTTCGGCGGCGCGGAAATCACCCGCCGCGGCATCCATGTGCTGGCGATCGACGGCCCGGGACAGGGCGAGGCACTGCGGCTGCAGGGCATCCCCAGCCGCCATGATTACGAGGTGCCGGCGCGGGCAGCGTACGACTATCTCAACGGTCGCGATGATGTCGATGCCGCGCGTGTTGCCGTGATGGGTTTCAGCATGGGCGGCTATTACGCGCCGCGCGCGGCGGCGCTGGAGCCGCGCTTCGCCGCCTGTGTCGCGTGGGGCGGGCATTTCGATTACCACGAGGCCTGGGTGCGGCGGCGCAAGATCATGGAGAGCGGCGGCAGCAAGGTGTCGGCGCCATCGTTCCAGCTTCCATGGGTGCTGGGCATGCCGGACATGGCCGCGTGCATGAAAAAACTTGAAAACTACCGACTCTCCGGCGTTGCGGAAAAAATTCGCTGCCCGTTCTATTGCATCCACGGCGAAAACGACAACATCGTGCCGCTGGAATTCGCGCGGCGTCTGATCGAGGCGGTGGGTTCGAAGGACAAGACGCTGAAAATCCTCACTGCGCACGACGGCGGCAGCGATCACTGCCAGGAGGACAACCGCCAGGTGGGCGTCAATCTGGTGGCCGACTGGCTGGCCGAGCGCCTGGGTGGTCGACTGGCCTGAGCGCCGGCTCAGGCCATGCGCTGCCCCATGTTTACGCTTTGATAAGGTTTGCGGTGTCTGTGGCGGGCCGCTGCGTTCGACCTGCGGCGCATTGTGATACTTTCCGCTGTTGCGGATGCACGCTGGCCGGCGACTACCATGTGGACGAGAGCCGGCGGCATCGCGCAGCGTCCATCATCATCCGGAGGAGGAACATGAAAAAATTATCGGCATCATTGCTGTCCCTGACCTGTGCTGTCCTGTGCGCGGCACCCGCGCATGCCCAGACCGCCTGGAGGCCGTCGCAGAATGTCGAGATCATCGCGCCCGCGGCGGCCGGCGGCGCCAACGATTACACCGCGCGCCTGGTGCAGCGTCTGCTGCAGGAAGGCAAGCTGGTCGACCAGACTCTCAGCGTGATCAACAAGGCCGGCGGCGGACACAGCATCGCGCTCGCCTATCTCAACCAGCACCCGGGCGATGGCCACGAGCTGATGATCGAAACCATCACCATGGTGGTGAACGAAGTTCTCGGCAAGATCAAGGTGAGCCATAACGACATCACACCGCTGGCGATTCTGTACAAGGATTACATCGCGATTTCGGTGCGTGCGGATTCGCCGCTGAAAACCGGCCGGGATTTCGTCGAGCGGGTGAAAAAGGATCCGGCTTCGCTGAGCATCGCACTCTCCAGTGCGATCGCCAACGCCAATCACCTGGCGGCGGGACTGGTCGTGAAAAATGCCGGCGCCGACGTGAAAAAGATGAAAATCGTGGTCTTCAATTCGGGTTCCGAGACCATGACCGCGTTGCTCGGCGGCCATGTCGATGTCGTCGCCGGGCCGGCCAACCTTGCTGCGCGCCAGGCCGCCGGCGGCAAGATCCGCGTGCTCGGCATTACCGCGCCGCAGCGCCTGGGCGGCGCATTGGCGCAGGTGCCGACATTCGGTGAACAGGGGACGCCGGCGGTGATGGCCAACTGGCGCAGCGTGATCGGGCCCAAGGGCATGACACCGGAGCAGGTCGCCTATTGGGATCAGGCGCTGAGCAAAATGGTGCAGGCCGACGAATACAAAAAGGAAGTCGACCGCAATCTGGCCGACCCCGAATACATGAACGCCGCGACGGCGCGCAAGTACTGGGACGCCCAGCATGCCGAACTGAAAGTGCTGCTGACCGACCTCGGCCTGGTCAAGTAGCCGGGGACGCTGCGTCCCGCCCGTCAGTTGCCGACCACGGCCGCGGGATCAGCGCGCGGCCGGATTCGGTGTGCTGACGATCACACGAGCCGCGGGGGCTGCAGCGGGATGGACGCGGGCATGGGCATGCGTCGCGCTGAACAACGCAAGCGCCATCAACAGTCCGCCAATCAGCAATTGGTCTCCCGGTTCCATGATCCTCTCCCGTTTGCTTGTTGGTGTGCGCATTATGATGCGGCCTCGGAGTGGCCTGCAACGTGACGGCGTAACGCCCGGTATTACGTGCCGCAAAACCAGTCCATATGCTGATTCCGGGCTGCGCTTCCGCTGCAACGGCCACTATAATGCCGGTCATTGCCAACAGCAGCCCGCAGCAGGAGAGCACCATGCCGCAAATCGCCTCGTTTGACGACGTCAAAATCCAGCGCAAGGAGCGCCAGGTACCCACGGGTACTGCGTGGCGCACCCCTTTTATCGATCCTGATCCGAACGATCCGGTGACGGCCCAGGCTTTCCTGGTTGAAGGTACCGCCGGCCGCGTGATCAAGCCCCACTTCCATGATTATGACCAGTATCAGGTCGCTGTCAGCGGTGGTGGACTGATGGGCAAACACGAGTTGCAGGTCAATGCCGTGCATTTTTCGCGCAAACACACGCCGTACGGCCCGATCGTGTTTGGCGAGCAGCAACTGGGCTTCTTGACCTTGCGTGCGCGGAAGGATCCCGGCGCACAGTACCTGGATGATCCGCAAACCCGCAATAAGCTGATGGGGCTGGAAAACCGCAAACCCTGGCAGGCGACCGAGTTGCCGAAATTCGAGCCGACGACGCCGGATGCGGTATTGCACACCTTCAGCGACATCAATGCCGAGGACGGCCTCGCCAGTTTCTCGATGAGCGTGGCGCCGAACGCGCAAGCCCTGGCGCCCGATCCGGCGCACAGCAACGGTCAGTACCTGATCATCGTACGCGGCAGCCTGCATTACGAAGGCAAGGAGTACAAGGCGCTGTCGGTGGCGTTTGTGAAACCGCAGGAAGGGCCATTCGAACTGGTCGCCGGTGCTGAAGGTCTGGATGTGCTGGTGCTGAATTTCCCGCGCGAACATGTGGCGCAGGCGGCTGCAACACCACAGGTCGCCAAAGGTGCACCCGGTACCCGTACCTGGCAATGCATGTTGTGTGCGTTTGTGTATGACGAAGCCAAGGGCATGCCGCACGACGGCGTCGCACCGGGCACGCCCTGGGAAGATGTGCCGGAAACCTGGTTCTGCCCGGACTGCTCGGCGAGCAAGAGCGATTTTGTGATGGCGCTGGTGGAGTAATCCCCCTTACGGAGTTCGCTCCGGATGGCCATGCATCCACTGCAAGACACGCCTGCCGCATGGACTGCGGCTGAATTCGAAGCCGACCGGCCGCGCTGGTTGTTCACCCTGGATGACCGCGCGCGCTGCGATCTCGTTGCTGCGCTGACCCGTGCGCTGGATCCCGGGAAAACCCTGTTCGATTACCGCCGCGAGGATTTTGATCTCGGTTCGGCAGCACCGGTGATTGCCGCGGCGTTTCGCGAGATGCAGCATGGACGCGGTGTGGCGCTGATTCGTGGTCTGCCGCGCGAGGGCCTCGATGAAAAAGATTTCGAGATCCTGACCTGGGGCATCGGCCTGCATCACGGTGTCGGCCGGCCGCAGGGCAAGCAGAGTCATTACATTTCCGCGGTACGCGACGCCGGCAACGCCTACCGTACCGGTACCGGCCGCGGTTACAACTCGAACGCCGAACTGGATTTCCATACCGATTCCACCGATGTGGTTGTTCTGAGCTGTTACAACAAGGCGGTGTCCGGCGGCATGAGCATCACCACCAGTTCGGTGGCGGCCTGGCACGCGATGCGGCGTGAGCATCCGGAACTGGCGGATTATCTGTACCAACCCATTCATTTCAGCCGGCAGGGCGAGCAGGCGCCGGATGAGGCTCTGTCCTATCCGCATCCGATCTTCGATGAATGCGGCGGCAAACTCTTCAGCAAATGGAACCGCAACCGCGTGACTTCGGCGCAGAAAATTGAAGGTGTGCCGCAGTTGTCAAAGCAGCACTGGGCGGCGCTGGAAGCCTTCGATGCACTGGTGCGCCGTGCCGACCTTGCACACTCGATGTGGTTGCAGCCCGGCGATCTGCAGATCATCAACAGCCATGTCACGCTGCATTCGCGTACTGATTTCACCGATCACGATGATCCGGCGCAGAAACGTTTGTTGTTCCGGCTGTGGCTGGCGCTGCCCGATGGTGATCAACTGCCGGAGAGCTGGAAGGTACTCTACAAAGCTATTGGCAAGGGCACGGTACGCGGCGGCATCATCGGCCAGCAACATGATGACGCGCGCAAAACCTACGAACAGCGGCAGGCAGCGGTGCTGGGCATGCGCCTCTGTGATTGATTAAAATAACAATAAAAACAATTGGTTAGTAACGTTTTGCGGCGTCATCCCCGGTTTCGTCGGCCTGGGGTTTAGCCGCGGGCACCGGGTGTGCCGCCTGCAATAATTTTTGCGCGTTCTGCAATTCGCTGCGCGCTTCGGTCAGTTGATTGCCGTCGATCAGTTTGCTGGCGGCAAACAGTGAGGCCTCGACTTTTTCCATATTGGGCAGGAACGATGGATCCGCAGACTGGGTTTCGAAATCCCTGGCGCGGAATATCCGCCATTGCCGGTAGAGTTCTTCCATTGCGAGGCGCGAGGCTTCGGCATCGGTCTTGCCAGTGGCGTTGACGGTGGCCGCCAGCGCGCTGTTGATGATCGCCATGTCGCCCGAAATGTTGCCGGTCATTTGCGCACGGGCCTGTTGCACGCCCATGGCCAGTGCAACCCCCAGAAACAGGATCTGCAGCCATTTCAGTGATGGTGCCATCAATGCACGTTCGCGGGTCATGGTCTTGACTCCTGCATGAGTAATACCGGCCAGTCGTTCTCCAGCATACATGAGTTTGAGTCTGATCCGGCGCAAGGGTTCCCTTGCTGCGGACCGTATTCAGGCCAGTTTGATGGCTGCGGCACCCGCCGTGACAATCAAAATCGACAGATAACGGATACGGGTGATGCGTTCGTGCAGCACGATGGCGGCGATCAGCACGCCGAAGATCACTGCGGTTTCGCGCAGCGCGGCGACCAGTGCAATCGGCGCCCGGGTCATCGCCCACAGTGCCAGCGCATACGAGGCAAGAGTGCAGGCACCGCCGACCAGTCCGCGCCGCCAGTGCTGCCGCAGATAAGCAGTGGTCACCATACGATCGCGCAGCAGGAAAATCGTCAGCAGCGGTATGGCAGTCAGCAGGAATACCCAGCCGGTATAACTGGCGGCATGGTCGGACAGTCGTACGCCGATGCCGTCGACCAGCGTGTATACAACGATGATGCCCGCGGTGCCAATTGCAAACAGCGCAGCGCGATTATTGAATGAGCCGCTGCGCCAGGAATCACCCGCGAGCAGCATGACGCCGCCGCAGATCAGTGCCACACCCAGCCAGCCGCCGGCGGTGGGCACTTCGGCGAGCAGCAGTGCCACGGCGATGGCTGATGCCGCGGGTGCCGAGCCGCGCATGATCGGATAGACAAAACTCATTTCGCCGTGGCGGTATGACATGGCCACCAGCAGGAAATAAACGACATGGATGGCACCGGAGGCGATGACGTAAGGCCAGCTGGCGGGCGCGGGCAGCGGGGCAAAAGGCAGCATGGCGATCATCAGCGCGCCGGCGCCGGCAACCACCAGCACGGTATCCAGGGTGCGATTGCTCGATCCGCGGATCATTGCGTTCCAGATCGCGTGCAACAATGCGCCGAGCAGCACCGCCAGCATGACGTCGATGGTCATGGTGTCTCTGCGTCCGCAGTATTAGTCGCTGCGTAACCAGCGCACGGCGATGATGAGCAGTGGCGCGAGCAGGAAGACCCAGCCCAGCGTGCGGATGGCCAGTGGCGGTGTCGGACTGTCGATGCGGCTGCGTGCCCAGCCCCAGCCTTTGCTGCGGCTGATGGTGCCAGCGTACCAGATCAGTCCGAGCGGCACGGCCAAGGGAATCAATAGTGCCAGTGCGCCAGACCAGCCTTCACGTGACCACATCGCCTGCAGGTAACCCAGCGCAATCAAACCGGAAACCAGCCGCTGGCGATCAACCATGGATCAGTCGTGTCCGGTTCCCGGTGCGCAGGCCGCGGCACAGGCTTCGGCTTCGAGCTGCAGCGTGACATGGGCGATATCAAAACGTTTGTGCAGTGTGTGTTGTGCTTCGCGCAGGATGTCTTCGGTACTGCGTTCGCCGCGGGTGACGAGGTGTGCGGTGAGGGCGGGCTCCGCAGTGCTCATCGCCCACACATGCAGATCATGCACCGAGGCGACGCCGGTAATGGCCTGCAGGCAGTCGCGCACTTCCGGCAGCTTGATGTGTTCGGGCACGCCGTCGAACAGCAGGTGCAGTGACTGCTTGAACAGCGACCAGGTGCCAATGATGACCACGAATGCAATCACCAGGCTGGTCAGTGGATCGATCCAGGTCCAGCCCTGCCAAAGGTAGAGTGCCCCGGCGATGACCACGCCGACAGAGACCAGCGCATCGGCGGCCATGTGCAGGAAAGCGCCGCGGATGTTCAGGTCCGACTTGCGCCCGGCCATGAACAGTGCGGCAGTTGCTGCGTTGATCAGCACGCCGATCGCTGCAACGATCATTACCGTACCCGCGGCTACTGGGTGGGGTTCCTGGAAGCGCTGGATGGCTTCCCAGCCCAGTGAACCCATGGCCACCAGCAGGATCACCGCGTTGATGAAGCTGGCGAGGATGGAACCACGGCGCCAGCCGTAAGTGTGGCGGTCATCGGGGCGCAGCCGTGCCGCGGCGAACGCGGCCCAGGCCAGCAGCAGTCCGCCGACGTCTCCGAGGTTGTGCGCGGCATCTGCCAGCAGTGCCAGCGAACCAGTGATCCAGCCGTAATAAGCCTCGATGATGACAAAGCCGACGTTCAGCAAAATGCCGATGCCGAATGCGCGGCCCTGGCCGGGCATGGCGTGGTCGTGACCGTGCGGGTCATGACCTTGATGGCCATGGCTGTGGCCGTGATCATGGTTGTGATGGTGCGGATGGTTCATGAAGGCGCAGGATACGGCATTGCGCGGATCAGGCCTGGTCGCGCGCGGCGATCAGCGTGTCGATCACCGGATGGATGGTGTCAGGTTCGGAAGTGAATTTGACCGGCATGCCGATTTTTACCATGTCGCGCAGCATGGCGATGGTATTGCGCGTGTTGCGGTCGCTGGAGCCCATGTCGTGCAGCAGTTCCAGGCATTCCTTCATTTCATGAATGCGCCGCTCGCAATGCACCGCGGTGCCGCCGACGTAACGCTTGATGATTTTCTGGAAGGGGATGTCGTTGAAGGTGACCGAGGAATCCTCGATCACTTCATCGAGGATGTTGCGGCGGCGCGCGGCTTCCATGGTTTCGAGCAGCAAGCCGGCAAGCCCCTTCATCAGCACGCTGCGGATCAGTTTCATCGCGCTGGCGTCACCCGGGTTGGCGCCGACGACATTGATCACCATGCCGTGCGGCACCATCAGGTCGCGAAAGGCTGCAGCATTCGGGCCGCTGGCGACGAACGGCACCTTGATGCCCATGAGATCCACCGGGCCCATGATCGAGGCATCGACGAATTTTGCGGCGTTGCCGATCAGGGTGGCGGCCTTTTCCATGTTGCTCGCCGAATTGCTGCTGGCATCGACATACAGGTGGTCTGGACGCAGGTACTTGCGGATTTTTTTCAGTGCCGGCAGCGCGGATTTTCCCGGTGTCATCGCGATGATGATGTCGGATTTTTTCGCCAGCGTGCCGACGGTCTTGACCAGGCTTACACCGGCGGCCTGCGCACGCTGGTGGAGGGGGTCGCCGGGCTGCGCCTTCGCGCCGCTGCGGCTGTAGGCGAGGATGTTGGTGAATCCGGCCTGGTTGAAATCCCTGGCGAGTCGGTTGGCGGCTTCGCCGTAACCGAGCAGGCCGAGGCGGGGATGGCTGGTGTTCATGTGATGTTCTTCCAGGAAGTATTGTCGTATGGCGGCAGAGCTGCCGAGGTCCAGTGCGGATGGTATTACGTTCGAAGCCTGTTCAGTGCATAGGGGTAAATGAGGGCCAAATGGTGGGCAGTCCGGGCTTGTGTGACGTCAGCGCGCTCCCGCCCGCGCGAGCAGCCGGGCAATGGCATCCTGGCCGCGCTGCGTGGCATGGGCCAGCGGACGTACGCCGTCGCGGTCGCCAAGGTTGACGTTGGCGCCGGACTCGATCAGCAGTCGGACGATTTCCACATGCGCAGGGCCGCCGTTGCCGAGGATGATGGCCTCGAGCAGCGCAGTCCAGCCGAGATTGTTGACGTGGTTGAGGTTGATGCCGGATTTCACCAGCAGGCGCACCGTGTCGACGTGACCGTAATGGCAGGCGGGAATCAGCGCAGTGCCGCCGTAGCGGTTGGTGCTGGCGGGGTTGGCGCCGGCAGCCAGCGCGAGGCGCACGATTTCGGTGTGGCCGCGGGCACCGGCGAGCAGGAACGCGTTGTCATGGATCGCATCCTTGGCGTTGACGTCGGCACCGCGTTCGATCAGCAGTCGCGCTGCTTCGACTTGACCTTCATCGGTGGCGGCAAGCACGGCATTGCGTCCGCGCTCATCGCGGCCGTTGACGGGGGTGCCGGCATCGAGCAGCTTGCGTATCGTGGCGGTATCGCCGCGTTCAGCGGCGGCGATCAGCGCCTCGGTTGAGCACAGTGCCGGCAATGGCAGCAGCAGGGCTGCAACGCAAAGGCAGCGGAGTGTGGTGCGGTGGAGCAGGTGCATGGTCGGTGTTTGCAGGTATGTACCCGGAACAGGCCATGCCGATTTTACGCTGCCCCGACGATCGGTTCACGCGTGCCGCGGGTCGAAGAAAAACAGTGCAGCCAGAAACAACACGGCCCCGCAACTTACCCTGCGGGGCCGTTAGTGCCGCCAGTGCAATGGGCTGTGTTATTCAGCCCTGACGTTGGCTGCCTTCACGACTACGCCCCACTCGACCACTTCGCGTTTGAGCAGTTCGCCAAAGGCTTCAGGCGTACCGCCCGCGGGTTCGAGTCCGTCCTGTGCGATACGTTTTGCGAAATCCGGATCCTTGATCGCCTTGTTGATTTCACTGTTCAATTTGTCGATGACGGCCTTGGGTGTACCCTTGGGCGCGATTACGCCATGCCAGTTGTTGACCTGGTATTTATAACCGGCTTCCATCACAGTCGGCGTGTTGGGCAGCGCAGAAAGGCGTTTGGGTGAGGAGACGGCGAGGCCGCGCAGGCGGCCGTTCTGCATGTGTCCGATGACTGCAGATACCGCGGCCACCATCATCTGCGTGTTGCCGGCGATGGTGTCGATCACACCAGGGCCCGTGCCTTTATACGGGATGTGCGTGATCTTGATGCCGGTGCGCATTGCAAACAGTTCGGAAGCGAGATGGGTGATGCCGCCGTTGCCGGTGCTGGCGTAATTGAGCTGTCCGGGTTTTGATTTTGCGAGGGCTACCAGTTGCTTGATATCCTTTACTGGCAGCGAAGGATGAACCGTGATCACATAGGGCCCGTTTTCGGTCTGAATCACCGGCGTCATATCGTTGAGCGCATCGTATTTCATGTTTTTGTACAGGCTGGGCGACGTGGTGTAGCTGCCGGAGATCAGCAGCAGCGTGTACCCGTCGGCGGGAGATTTCAGCGCGATTTCGCTGCCCAGCGTGCTGCCGGCGCCCGGCCGGTTGTCGACGACGAATTGCTGGCCCAGGGCTTTGCTTACGGGAGGTGCGATGGCGCGCGCGATGAAGTCCGAGCCGCCGCCCGGAGCAAACGGGACGATGATGCGCACGGTTTTGGCGGGATAGTTCTGGGCCTGGGCAAAGCCGCTGCACAGGCACAGTACTGCTGCTGCAATGACGCTGGTTTTCATGGGCTCTCTCCGGAAGGTGGCTTGTTATGGATGCAATGATAGCTGCAATGCAGTATTCTCAGGGTGCAACACAATATATAAATAGACAGGAGGAAACAATGAAAATCGTTGCTTGTTACCCTAAAAAGCTGCCGTTGCTGCTGATCGCGCTGGGACTGGCCCTGCCGATGGCGCCCGCGCAAGCTGCAGACAATTATCCAAGCCGTCCGGTACGCATTGTTACGCCCGCGGCACCCGGCGGCACCACGGATTTCCTGGCGCGCCTTCTCGCCGCGCATCTGACAAAAGCCTGGAATCAGCAGGCGATTGTGGACAACCGCGGCAGCGCTTCCGGCGTCAATGGCGCGGAAATCGTCCAGCAATCGGCGCCGGACGGGTACACGCTGCTCATTCCGTATCACCAGCACACGGTAAACGCCGCGATACTGTCCAAGTTGCCGTATCACCCGGTCAATGATTTCACGCCGATCACCCAGATGACGCAGGGCGGTCTGCTGTTGGTCGTCAATCCTTCACACCCGGCAAAAACGGCGAAGGATTTTGTGCAGTGGAGCAAGACCACCAAGGATCCGATCAATTTCGGCTCTGCCGGCATCGGCAGTGGCGGCCATCTTGCCGGCGAGCTCTACAAACTGATGACGGGTACCAAGGGGCAACACATCCCGTACAAGGGTACCGGGCCTGCTGCCATTGCGCTGATCAGTGGTGAATATCAGTTCAACTTCATGGGGCTGACCGGGGCCTTTACCCAAGTGCGCGCTGGCAAACTGCGCGCCATTGCCGTGACCGGTCCCAAACGGCTCGCGGCGGCTCCGGACATCCCGGCGATGAATGAAGTGTTGCCTGGCTTCGAGGTGGTTGGCTGGTATGGCGTGATCGGGCCAGCCAAGCTGCCCAAGCCGCTATTGACCAAGATACACGATGAGATCGCAAGGCTGGTGAAATCGCCGGAATTCGGCAAGATCGCCGAGGCCAACGGTTCCGAGCCGGTTACCAATTCGCCCGAGGAGTTCCGCCAGTTCATGCTCAATGACATGAAGAAATGGGCTGACGTGGTGAAACGCAGCGGCATGCAGGTCAAGAACCTGTAGCCGGGAGGGGAAGACGGGCGTTTCCCCCGCGTGAAAGATCGGGAAGAAACAGACAGGGAGTGGAGAAATCCACTCCCTGTTTTCATGCGGCGGTCCACGAAGATTTCTGCGCGCCGCCGTACCGCGGTTGTTATTTGAACTTCACCATTTTTGGATCGAACTCCAGGCCAAGGCCCGGGCGTTGCGGCACGGTCAGCATTCCGTCTTTGGGTTGCGGTACATCGCGGAACAGCCGTGAAGACCATGGCATGTATTCCACGGTCAGACCGTTGGGGATGGCGGATACCAGATGCACATGGATTTCCGGGGCGAGGTGGCTGACCACGGGAATGTTGAAGGCTTCCGCCATGCCGGCGATTTTCAGCCACTGCGTGATACCGCCGGCGCGCAGCACGTCGATCATCACGATGTCGACCGAGCGCGCTTCGAGCATCTGGCGGAACGGGGCGATGCCGTAGAGGTATTCGCCGCCGGCGACAGGGGTGTCCAGCGCATCGGCAACGCGCGCGAGGCCGTCGTAATCGTCGGCAGTGGTGACATCCTCCAGCCAGAACAGCCGGTACGGATCGACCTGTTTGCCGATTGAAATGGCCTGGCGCACATCCCAGCGCTGGTTGATGTCGCACATCAGGTCGATTTCATAACCGACGGCTTCGCGGATCACGCGGATGTGTTCAACTTCCTTCACCGGGTTGGTGTCGCCGGGGAGGGCCAGCTGGGTCTTCATCTGTTTGAAGCCGCGGGCTTTCAGCAGTGCCGCGGCTTTTTCCAGGTGCGCCAGCGGGAAGTGGCGCATCAGCGCGCCGCTGGCATAGGTGTTGATGCGGTTGCGGTGGCCGCCGGCGAGGTTTGCCACCGGCTGGTTGTGTACCTTGCCCTTGATGTCCCACAGCGCGATGTCGATCGCCGACAGCGCCAGCGTCATGATGCCGCCGGGACCACAAGGTGCTGCGGCAGTACGCAATTTGCCGATAATGAATTCAATGCGCCGCGGATCTTCGCCGATGGTCAGTGCGGCGAAGGATTCGACGGCGGCGAACAATGCGCTGTCGAGCGCGCCGCCGAAAAAGGTGAAACCCAGGCCTTCGATGCCCTGGTCAGTGCCGAGTTTCAGCGCGATGAAGTTTTTGGAACCGGGTGTGGTCGGCCCGTCGGCAAGTGGTTCATCGTGGGGCAGTGCGACGAGGACGGTGCTGGCGTGGGTGATTTTCATGGCTGTGCGATTAAATGCGGAGTTTGAAAGGAACCGTGACTATCGCATAAATCAGCCGTCGGCCGGTTATTGCAGTACACCATCTGGAACATGCCGGACGCGTCAGGGTCGCAGCGCGTAAACCTCGTCGAAGCGGCGCTCCAGTTCGACATGCGTTCCGCGCAGCCGGTCCACCACTTCCTTGGCCCAGTCGAAATACTGGCGCTTGCGTTCCAGCGACCACCCTTCCGGTGCGCGGGTGCCGAGGTCGCGCACATTGCAGATCTTGTCAGCGAGTTTGACCAGCCGCGCCTGTTCGCTGGAATGTTTCGCCTTGGCGACCTGCAGGCGCTTGCGCACTTCCTTTTTGATCCATTGCGTGTCGGTGACTTCGAGCACGATGTCGGCGATTTCCTCGCCGAATTCGCCGCGCAGTTCCTGCCACGAGGTTTCGGTGTCTTCCAGCGTGTCGTGCAGCAGTGCGGCGGCGATGACCAGCGGGTCGCGCACTTCGCCTTCGTCCCACAGCACATGGGCGAGCTCAATCGGGTGATTGATGTAGGGTGAGGCTTCCTTGTCCTTGCGCCGCTGGTCGCGATGTTTGTGCGCAGCAAAAGCCACAGCACGCAGGACGAGGTCCGTGGTGCCGGGGTCGGTGCGGGGCAGTTCGCGCAGGTCCATGATTATATGGGGACGTTCGCTGACGGATTCCTGTGTCGTTATTTATGAGGATTCAATATTATGCGCTGCGCAGCCGCAGCAAGCGGATCAGTCCGATGGCGGCAAACGGCACTCCTATGCCTATGATCAGCTGGACTATCAGGAGTTCACCGAGCTGGCTGTAGTCTGCGGGCACGGTAACGACCCCGGTCTTGTCCTTGACCTCGCGCGACACAATATAGATTTCGTTGAGGTACTTGGTGCCCAGCGCGGAGGCCGACAGCGCCAGGTTGGTGAACGAGGCCATGACCGCGAAATAGGTCGCTTTGAGGTGGCCGGGCGCCGAGTTGGCGATCCACGCCAGCATCGGGATCATTGCGATCTGGCCCAGTGGCGACTCCAGTGCGGTGTTGACCAAAGCAATGAAGCGGGCATCAACGACGCCACCGGTGACGGCTGCGGTCCACTGATGCAGGCCGAAATACATGCCGACGTAGGGCAGCGACAGCAGGCCGCCGAGCAGCGTCAGGAAGCCGACGACATAGGCGATCGAGTGGTCGGCCATGAAGCGGCGGAACAGGAACATGCCGGCCAGTGTCAGCGTGGATCCGATCAGCGACAGCACGGAGATGAACTGCTGGTCGAACTTCAGTTCGTCGATGAACCACCAGGTGACGCCTTCGCCGGGCCCGGGAATGGCGCGGAATACGAAGATAACAATGACGGTGCCGAGCAGTGTTGAGCGCACGTCGGCATCGAGTTCGCGCGTCAGTCGCAGCAGCAGAAAAGCGATGATGCAGAAGGAGCCGGCGAAAATGATTTCCTGGTTGTAGGGGACATCACTGAAGCCCATGCCCAGCGTGAAGGCGACAAATGCCAGGCTGCCGCCGAGGATCCACCAGTTCGGCGCTGTTGTTTCAGTGCGGCCGCTCAGCAGGGTTTCGATTTCGTCGGCGCTGCGCCCCATGGCGAGCAGGCGCTGTGCGCTGCGGCGCCTGGTCCACATCGCAATCACCACGCCGGCCACCGAAATCGCCGGAATCACCATCGCCATCTGGTAGATGCGCCGGTAGAGTTCGACTTTCTGTTCTTCCGGCAATGCGTGCGTGCCGCTGAAGACATAAATGTTGATCAGCGCGACCAGCACACTGCCGCCGATGATGGCAACGCGACCCAGCGTCTGCATGGTCGTGTTCATCAGTTTGCGCTGCGCGGGGTCGATGGGCTTGCCCAGCTCATCGACACGCGGCACGGCTTCGACGGTCATCGCATCGGCGACGACGTCCTGCACTACATAACCGACGGCGGCGAGCAGCACGCTGGCGACGTACCAGGCCCCGGGCGCCAGTATCGCGCTCATGGCGTCACGATCCGTGAGCAGGCCGACCATGATGCCGAGGCTGGCAGCGATCATGCCGGCACCGAAAAACACCATGGCACTTTTCCAGCGCCAGATCAGGTCGACGAGGTGGCCCAGAGGCATTTTCAGTGCCCACGGCACGCCCGCCCAGAAACCGAGCGCGGCAAGGAAGGCGGCTGACAGTCCGAGGTAATCCTTGACGAAAAAAGTGCCGACGATGCCGGTCAGGCCGGAGATGCCGGCGGCCATGTAGACCATCAGCGGCGGCAGGTACGACCAGCGCATTTCGCGGCCGAGGGCGAGGATGTTGCGATCCAGCCAGTGCCAGAGCCTGATCATGGCTTAATCATAATCCATTGTTTTTATTTGAAATTATCGATCCGGCAAGAGTGTTCATAAGCCCCGTTTCACAACCCCGATTCACGCCAGCAATCGACGGTGTAACGGCGCAGTTCGACAGCGGAATCCCAGAAATCCGGCGGCAGTCCGGCTTTGTATTTGAGTTGCGCCATGAATTCCGCGGGATCCGCGTACTGGGACCATGCTTCCGGGAGAAAGGTGCTGTGGTGGTGGCCGTAACGAAACGTCACGCCATCGATGCCGGCACGCAATTGAGCTAGTACTGCGGCCTCGCTGCTTGCAGCCAGGTTTTCCAGCACCGACAGCACGCTGACTTCGATAATGGTCATTTCCAGTTCTGCGGCTGCGAGCGGTTTGAAACGCAGGTCGCGAAAGGCGGCAGCAACTGCATTCGCTGCAACGTCTTCGCGCAAGGGGCGCACCGGAATCAGTGTGCCGTTGCGGCCGCGCAGCCGGCCATCGCGGGTCAAGGTGACGAATGCCGAGCCGGGTTGCTGCAGCCAGGCGGTTTCGGTGGCGGTTGCGGGTGCTGTAATACCCAGTTCGCGTGCTATGGCGGCGCGGGCGAGTGGCAGCAGGATGTGCCCTTGATCGACAGACATGCGGGTGGTTTCTCCGGGCGGCGCAGGGTTTCATGTTAACGACTGCTACAATCCGCCTGTCCGATTTTACGACAACCCGAGTCCCGTAATGCCGCGTTATGTTGCACTCATTCCCGCTGCCGGCAGTGGTTCCCGCATGCGGACCGAACTTCCCAAGCAATATGCACCGCTGGCGGGCAAGCCCCTGCTGCAGCATGCGGTGCATGTGCTGTGCGTGCATCCGCGGATCGAGCAGGTGTTCATCGTGCTGTCGCCGGATGATCAGCGTTTCAATACATTGGATTGGAGCGCCTGCGGCAACAAGCTGAGTGCGCTGTACTGCGGCGGAGAAACCCGCGCAGCCAGCGTGTTCAACGGGCTGCTCGCGGCAAACGATGCGATTGGCGGTGCGGACTGGGTGCTGGTGCATGACGCGGCGCGGCCGTGCCTGCAGGCAGCAGACATCGACCGGTTGATCGCGGAAGTCGGCGACAGCGAGACTGGTGGGTTACTGGCAGTGCCGGTGGCTGACACACTGAAGCGTGCGAACGCCGGCGGTGAAGTGCTGCAGACCGAGGCACGCGAACATCTGTGGCGCGCACAGACACCGCAGATGTTTCGTTATCGGGTGCTGATTGAAGCCTTGCGCCGCGCTGACATCGCAGCGGTGACCGATGAATCCAGCGCCGTCGAGCAGACCGGCGCCAAACCGAGACTGGTGCCGGGCAGTGCGGGCAATTTCAAGGTCACTTATCCGGAAGACCTGGCACTGGCCGAACTGATATTGAAAGAGCGTGGATGACTAACATGCGTATCGGGCAGGGTTTTGACGTACACGCGCTGGTGGCCGGGCGCAAATTGATCATCGGCGGTGTGAACATTCCCTTCGAGCGGGGCCTCGCCGGGCATTCCGATGCGGATGTATTGCTGCATGCGATTTGCGATGCTCTGATCGGCGCGGCCGGGCTGGGCGATATCGGCAAACATTTTCCTGATACCGATTCACGTTACAAAGGCATCGACAGCCGCGAACTGCTGCGCGCGGTGGCACGGCTGCTGGCCGAACATCACTATGCGGTGGTCAATGTCGATTCGACGATCATCGCGCAGGCGCCGAAAATGGCGCCGCAAATCGCCGCCATGCGCGCAAACATCGCCGCCGACCTGGGGGTGGCGGTGGACAGCGTCAACGTCAAGGCCAAGACTGCGGAAAAACTGGGTCTGGTCGGCCGCGGCGAAGGTATAGTTGCCGAGGCGGTGGCGCTGATCACGCGGCGGCCGGCAGCTCCACCCGCACCCTGAGTCCGCCGCCGGCCCTTGGCAGCAGTTGCACGGTGCCGCCGTGCAGGCGTGCGATGCGATCAACGATGGCAAGCCCCAGACCGGTGCCGCTGGTGGAGCGCGCATTGTCCATGCGTGTGAACGGCTGCAGCATGCGCTGGGCGTCGGTTTCCGGGACGCCGGGGCCGCGGTCCAGCACTTCCATATAAGAGACTTTTCCTTCGAGTCCGGTCTGGATTTCTACCGTCTTGCCGCCGTGCCGCAATGCATTGTCGATCAGGTTGGTCAGCAGCCGTTGCAAGGCTTGTGCACGCAGGGGGATTGGCGGCAACGGGGGTGATGCCGGCGTGAAACGCACATCCCTGTCGTGGCGCGTGTAGCGTTCAACGACACTTCGTACCAGTGCATCGAGATCACCTTCGTTTGCCACGGATTCCGCATCAATCGGACGCGCGAAATCGAGGAACTGGCCAATCGCAGCGTCGATGTCGCCGATATCCTGGGTAACACCTGCCTTGAGGTCGGAGGCACCGTCGAGCATTTCCAGCGCCAGCCGGATGCGCGCGAGCGGGGTGCGCAGGTCGTGCGATACGCCGGCGAGCAGCAGCGCGCGTTCTTCGTCCTGGCGCTGGATGTCGGCGGCCATGTTGTTGAAGGCCTGGGCCAGGGTGCGGATTTCCGCCGGGCCGGATTCGGTGATGCGCGGCGGTGTTTTGCCGCGGCCCAGCTGCTCGGCGGCGCGGGTCAGTTCGCGCAGCGGCCGGTTGATGCGCGCGACGACGAGGAATGCGCCGACCAGCGCCAGCGCCAGCACCAGCGCGCCCCAGCCGATCCAGCGCAGGGATGTATTGCGTTCGATTCGCGAGCGCGGCAGTGATACCCAGAATTCTTCATTGTCGATGCGGAAGCTGACCCACACTCCCTTGACGCCATCGCGTTCGAGGGCGAGGCGGGTTTTTGACCCCAGATCCTGCTGCAGCCGGGCCTCCATGATGCGCAGGAACGGCCGGTCGGGCAGAGCCGGCACGGCCTCGGCCGGATCGCCGGCATAGACCTGTATGCCTTCACGCTCCGCCAGTTCATCGAGCAGCGCAAAACGGCGTGCCGGTTCGGCCGTAACCAGCGCTGCACGCGTCAGATTGACCACGCTGACGATTTGCTGTGCGGCCTGCAACGCGCGTGGTTCGGTTTCAGAGGCGCGGAAAATCTGCAACCAGGCGAGGTGCGCAACCACCAGCAGCGCGGCGATCAGCAGCACGCTGCGCCATAGCAGGGTTCGCGGCCACAGGCGCATTGTGATTATTGGGATTTCCCGTCAGGGATGAACACGTAACCAAAGCCCCAGACGGTCTGGATGAATGCCGGTTTTGCGGCATCGGGTTCGATGATTTTGCGCAGTCGAGAGATCTGCACGTCAATCGAACGGTCGAAAGCGCCGAATTCGCGGCCGCGTGCCATTTCCATCAGCTTGTCGCGCGACATCGGTGTGCGCGGATGCTCGACCAGCACCTTGAGCAGCGCGAACTCGCCGCTGGTCAGCGCCACTTCGGCGCCGGCCTTGTTCAGCGTGCGGGTGCCGAGGTTGAAGTGGAATTCGCCGAACTCGACGACCTGCGCTGCGGCGCCCGGCGCGCCTGGTGGTGGCGGCGGCGGCTGGCGGCGCAGCACAGCCTGGATGCGTGCCACCAGTTCCCGCGGGTTGAAGGGTTTGGGCATGTAATCGTCGGCGCCGATTTCGAGGCCGACGATGCGGTCCACATCATCACCCTTGGCGGTGAGCATGATGATCGGCATCAGTTCGCCGCCGCCGCGCAGCCGCCGGCAGATCGACAGGCCATCCTCGCCGGGCAGCATCAGGTCGAGGATCATCAGGTCGTAGCGTTCGCGGCCGAGATGGCGGTTCATTTCGACCGCATCGGATACCACGCGCACGGTGTAACCCTGCTCGTTGAGATAACGGTTGAGCAGATCACGCAACCGCGCGTCGTCATCGACTACCAGGATCCGGGTTTTGGTCTGTGCAGGTTGTGTCATGGCGTAATCGTACCCAGTTCGGGGGTGGCTGGCCATGCCTTTGAAACAATCTCTTACAAAATGACCGGGTTGCGGACGCCTGCACCCGCGTAGCATGGGGTCGTGGCGGCATGGCGGACTCCATCGCAGGCGATCAGCGCAGCGGCAACAACTGCTTACACAATGGTGGTCGCCTGAAACAGTCTGGTTACAGGATGCGCCGATGATGGCTGCAACGCTCTCTTGGAGCGTGGGCGACCGGCACATATACAATCGGCGTTTCGGCTGTGTGTGTGGCGGACATCATTCAACGGAGTGCGGAGCATGAAATTCTGGCTGATAATTTTTCTGGCGACGGTGGTCCTGCAGTCGGGTCCGGCGGCCGCCGGACCGTGGCGCGAACTGCGCGCGGCGCAGGGGCAAGCGGATCGTCACGACCGTGGTTCACAGCGTCAGCGGGATTCCGGCCAGCCGGAGCGTTTTCAGCGGCAGGAGCGCCCGCAGCGTCTCTCCGATGAAGAGCGTCGCGAATTGCACCGTGATCTGGACAAGGCGCGGCGGGAAATCTATAAACCCCGCGAGCGCTGAACCGGACCTATGCACAGGAACCCATCATGAAGATCAACAGGATGCTGTTTGTTTCAACGCTGCTGTTTGCATTGCCGGTATTTGCCGCCGAAGGCTTGCCGGGGTCGGCGATTGGCCATGACAGCCATGCCGCGCAGCGGGAAAAAATGTGCACGCAGAACCCGGAGAAGTGCAGGGAAATGAAGGCGAAGATGGAGCAGCGCCGTGAGGCTTGCAAAGCCGATCCGGGCAAATGCCGCCAGGAACGGATGACCATGCGCGAGAAAATGTGCGCGCAGAACCCGGAGAAGTGCAAGGAAATGAAATCGAAGAAGGAGCAGCGCCGTGAAGCCTGCAAGGCCGATCCGGAGAAATGCCGCCAGGAACGCCAGGCGCGTGCTGCCGAGTATTTCAGGAAGTCTGATGCCGACGGAAATGGCGCATTGTCACGCACCGAGGCTGAAAAAAACATGCCGCGGCTGGCGCGCCATTTCGATGCGATCGATATCAACAAGGACGGCCAGCTGTCGCGCGAGGAACTGAACGCGGCGCACAAGGCGCGTCATGGCGCGAAGGGTCAGGCCAGGCCCTGAGCGCCGCCGGGCGGCCGTTTCAGCCTGTCGGATTCGTTCGCGCATCGCGGTATGCCGGTGGCGGGGGTATGACAGCCGCATCAATTATTTTTTTAAGTAATTGATTTTATTGAATTATTTTTCGTTTTCTGGCGGCGAAGCCCGCCGAGCCTCGCTTTTCCCCATGGCCGAACGCTAGAATGACAGCCGCAACCCATGCGGCGCCCTGTGGAAACCCGAATTTCCACGATGCGCCAAGTACTTACAACAAGTCTAAAGGGGACCAGGCACCATGCTGGCAACGCGCATCAGACAAAAAGACAGCGTTTTTTATTTTGCGAGTTATCCGGCAAAAGAGGTGCTGGAGCGCGTGCGCTTCATCAGTCGCTTTTATGGTGATGGCGAAGGTGAGATTGCGCCGCAGAGTCTGCCGCAGCATGACGAAATCGCCCAGTTCATTTCGCGCGTCGAACGCACCGATGAAGCGTTCCAGCGCCAGATGTCGAAATCCAAGGTACGCCAGCTGCGCAACTTCTACGAGATGGCGGTCAGCCAGCCGCCGATACCCGGCACTGTACTGTTGTTCACTTCCGATGAACTGCGTTTCAGCGCCTTGTCGGGCCAGGACGCCATCGGCAATCTCGGCGAGCCCACTTCCAAATACCTGATCATCGACGGCCAGCATCGCCTGGCGGCGCTGAAATTCTATTTGCAGGAACATCCGGCCGAGGCGGCCTCGATCAACGTGCCTTGTGTGATTTTCGACGGCCGCAGCGAGGATTTTGCTGCGGAAATGTTCGTCATCATCAATTCGACGCCGACACGCATCAACAAAAGCCATCTGGTTGATCTCTATGAACGCGTGTCCTGGGCCGATCCGGACAAACGTTTCGCCGCACGCATGGTGGAAGACCTCTATACCGAGGGCGACAGCCCCCTGCGTTACCGCATCAACCGTCTCGGCGGGCGCAGCCAGAAAGACAAATGGATCTTGCAGGCTGAGTTATTCAATGAATTGCACCGCTGGATCAGCGGTGACTGGCGCAAGATCAGCCGCACCAGCAACCTTTATCGCGAAAGCGAGCGCTTCTACGAAATCATCCGTGATTTCCTCAAGGCGGCGCAGAAAGTGTGGGGCGATGCCTGGGGGCATGACGCCTACCAGATTACCAAACCAGTGGCGCTGAAAGCGATGATCCGGGTCTGCGCCGACCTTGCGCGCACCGATGCCGAACCGGCGCAGGGCCGCATCAAACGCTGGGAAGACCGCCTAGCGCCGTGGGTGGCGCAACGCGCCCAGTTCAAGGGTGACGGTTTCTACGAACGCTTCCCTGCCAAGGGCCAGACCGAGCGGGTGACCCGCATCCACCGCGATCTCGCAAAGTGGGCCGGCATCGAAATCAGATCCAAGGCACGCGCCGCCAAAACCTGAGGCGCGTTTTCTGAAGTCTGAATAACAAAGCGGCGCTTGATGCGCCGCTTTGTTTTTTGTTGAGGCCGGACGACGATTGATGTCGCGCGTTCTTAGGCCAGGCGACGCTTTCTTCGCCGCGTCCTACTTTGCTGCCTGTACCATGATTTCCACCAGCGTGTCCGGCGTGCCGAGCCGCGCCTCGACGCAGGCGCGCGCCGGGAGGTTCTGCTGATCGGCCCAGGCCGCCCACGCTTCATCCATCTGCGGCTTCGCGCGCATGTCGCTGATCCAGATCACCGCCGACAGCAGCTTCGACTTGTCAGTGCCCGCGGCTTTCAGCATGGCATCGATCTTGGCGAGGATTTCCGCAGTCTGTTCGCGCATGCCTTTGCTGCGGTCATCGGCGGTAATGCCGGCGAGGTAGGCAACGTTGCCGTGGGTGACAGCGCGCGACAGGCGTTTGTCGCTGTTGAATCGTTTGATATCGCTCATGATTTGATGCTCCATGGGTCGGGTGTTGAAGGAAAAGGACGTCGGTCGTTTCCTGCGGAGTGCCGCAGGAGCCAGAGGCTCAGATCTGGCCGGTGGTGATCAGGCGGCCGAGAAAGAAAATGCCGGTGGCGATGAAGGCAAACAGCACAAAATCGGGAATCTTGCTGTCGCGTTTGCCGCCAATCTGCGCACCGTACAATGCCTTGAAGACAAAAATCGCGGCGATGATCAGGATGATGGTCATCGCCGGCGCCTGATATTGCGCCCGCCACAGTGCGCCCAAGCCCTGCGAAAACCAGCCGTTTTCGCGGAACAGATGGTAGGCGATGCCGCCGATACCGAGGAGTATCAATCCGCCAACGAGGAACGCGCCCAGCGTGGTGAGTATGGCTTTCATCGTTTAGGTCCCGTAACCCGTTAATTTGCCAGCGAAATCGAAGCAGTGATTCGAGTATAACGCAGGCATGCGACACCGTGCACCACGGCGCGGGGCGGGGGCGCGCCGGCCTGCGGGTCATGGTGGCGTGTCGGCTACAATCCACTATCAGCAGTTGCCGCCCTAACATGAATATTCTCGCGCTGGACACTTCCACCGAACATTGCAGCGTCGCCCTGTGGCGGGACGGGGTCGTGCGCGAGCGCGCGGCGCGCGCCGGGCAGGGACATTCCGAAATGCTGACCGGCATGGTGGATGCCGTGCTGGTAGAAGGTGGTCTGAAGCTGGCCATGCTCGACGGCATCGCTTACGGCCAGGGACCGGGTTCCTTTACCGGCTTGCGCATCGCCTGCGCTGTGGCGCAAGGCCTGGCGTTTCCTGCCGATATCCCACTGGCCGGCATCGGCACCCTGCATGCGATGGCGCTGGCCAGCGGCGCGGCAAAAGCAGTGTGTTGCCTGGATGCCCGCATGCAGGAGATTTACCACGCGGCCTATATGCGCGAAGGCGATGCTTATATTGAGGTATCGGCGCCGCGGGTTTGTGTACCGGCGGCCGCGCCGCAACTGTCGGATGACGGATGGACCGGGTGTGGCAGCGGCTTTGCGGCGTACCGCGAACTGCTGCTGCAGCGTTATGGCGCCGTGCTGGCGAGCGTGGCGGACGATGTGTATCCGCATGCCCGCGACATTGCGCGACTGGCCGTGCCGGTGTTCGCTGCAGGACAGGGTGTCCGGGCGGAAGAGGCGACGCCCCTGTACATCCGCGACAAGGTCGCGCTGAAAACGGCGGAGCGATGAGCGCGCAACTCGATGACCTGCCACGATTCCGGCGCATGGCGGCGGAAGATCTGGCTGCTGTGGAGGCGATCGAGCACAGCGTCTATACGCATCCGTGGACCATCGGCAACTTCAGCGATTCGCTGGAGGCGGGGTATCACTGCTGGGTCATGGAGCGTGCAGGCGGCGTGATGGGGTACAGCGTGGTGATGATTGCGGCGGGTGAGGCACACCTGCTGAATCTGAGCATCGCCTTGCCGCTGCAGCGCCAGGGGCTGGGCAGCGAATTGCTGCGTTTTGTCGTCAAGCTGGCGCGGGATTATGGCGCGCAAACCATTTACCTCGAAGTGCGGGAATCGAATGCCGCCGGCCGCGGTTTGTATGCGCAGCACGGCTTTGCCGAAATTGGCGTGCGGCGGGGTTATTATCCGGCGGGTGCCGTGCGCGAAGACGCGGTCACCATGGAAAAAAAGCTGGTATGACTGACTCTGCGAATGCCCGCCGTAATGAATTGCTGAAGGAAATCGGCATCAGCCCGATATGGCAGGTGCGCAATGCGCCGCAGGCGGGGGTTGTGGCGCCTGCTCCAAGCGCAGCGTTGGTGGCGCGCGAACCCGAGGCGCCGGTGACGGCACCGGCAGTCGCCCGCAGCGGTGATTCGGGGTCGGTTGCCGACATGGGCTGGCCGGCATTGAAGGCCTGTGTCTCCGATTGCACGGCCTGTATCCTGCACGCCAAACGCAACAAAACCGTATTCGGTGTCGGCGATGAAAATGCCGACTGGCTGTTTGTCGGCGAAGGCCCCGGCGCGGATGAGGATGCGCAGGGCGAACCCTTCGTCGGGCAGGCCGGCAAGCTGCTCGACAACATGCTGGCGGCAATTGCGCTCAAACGCGGCGCCAATGTGTATATCGCCAACATCGTCAAATGCCGCCCGCCCGGCAACCGCAATCCGCAGCCGGAGGAGGCGCAGGCCTGCAGTGTCTACCTGCAACGGCAGATCGAGCTGATCCGGCCGAAACTGATCATCGCGCTGGGCAAGGTGGCCGCGGTCAACCTGCTGGGCCGCGACGCCAGCATCGCCAGCCTGCGCGGGCAGGTGCATGCGTACCGCGGCATGCCGTTGATCGTCACTTATCATCCGGCGTACCTGCTGCGCACGCTGAACGACAAGGCGAAAGCGTGGGAAGATCTTTGTTTCGCGGTAAACACGATGGCGGGCTTGCAAATGCCCGGAGCCGCCGCAACATGATGCGGGTCACGACTGACGACTGGAATGAGGTGCTGAAATGACAAAAAGATTTGCGTTGCTGATGACTCTGGTGCTGACCGCGCTGCTGGGCGGTTGCGGCTATAACACGCTGCAGACGACCGACGAGCAGATCAAGGCGAGCTGGGCGGAGGTGGTCAACCAGTACCAGCGCCGCTCCGACCTGATCCCCAACCTTGTCGAGACTGTGAAGGGATTTGCCGCGCAGGAACGCGAAGTGCTGCTGGGCGTGACCAATGCCCGTGCCAAGGTGGGCTCCATCCAGGCCACGCCGGAACTCGTCAACGATCCCCAGGCGTTCGCGCGCTTTGCGCAGGCGCAGGGTGAGCTGTCTTCATCGCTGTCGCGTCTGCTGGTGGTTGCCGAAAATTATCCGCAACTCAAGTCCGATGCCAATTTCCGTGATCTGCAGGCGCAGCTGGAGGGCACTGAAAACCGCATCACCGTCGCGCGCAACCGCTATATCCAGGCGGTGCGCGAATACAACGTCGTCGTGCGTTCGTTTCCGACCAATCTGACGGCGATGCTGTTCGGCCACAAGGAAAAGCCGCAATTCACGGTCGAGAACGAAAAGGAAATCAGCAAGCCGCCGAAAATCGATTTCGGCAAGCCTGCCGCGGCACCTGCGCCGGCTGCCCCGGCCAGTCCGCCGAACGAGTACACGGTGCCGGCGTCCAAGTAACCCATGTCCTTGATGGTGTGGCCGCGTGCACTGGTCGCCGCGGCATTACTGTGTTTTTCTGTCCTCAGCACGGCCGCGGATGTGGCGGTGCCGCCGCTGCAGGCGCGCGTCACCGACCTCACCGGCACGCTGTCTGCGGAACGCATTGCCGAACTCGAGCGGCAGCTTGCCGCCTTTGAGGCGAAAAAGGGCGCCCAGATCGCCGTGTTGATGGTGCCTACGGTGCAACCCGAGACCGTCGAGCAGTACGCGGTTCGCGCTTTTGAGCAGTGGAAGCTGGGGCGCAAGGGCGTCGATGACGGCGTGCTGCTGGTCATTGCCAAGAATGATCGCAAGCTGCGCATCGAGGTCGGTTACGGACTTGAGGGTGCGCTGACCGATGCCGCGGCGAAACGCATCATCAGTGATGTCATCGTGCCGCAGTTCCAGCGTGGTGATTTTTCCGGTGGCGTGGCGGCCGGCGTCTCGCGCATCATGGAGGCGGTCGGCGGTGAAGCCTTGCCGCCACCGGCGGCGGCACCGCGCAGCGGTCCGGCGAATCTTCCGTTCAACCCGGAATGGCTGATTGCCGCTTTCGTGCTGTTCAGCGTCATCAATCATGGTTTGCGTGCGGTGCTTGGCCGGCTGGGGGCGGCAGGTGTCATGGCGGTCGTGTCAGGCTTCATCCTCTGGCTGGTCATCAGCAGTCTCGCCGTATCATCGATTGCCGCTGTAGTTGCCTTTATTTTCAGCCTGGCTGCAGGCGCGCGGTCAACTTTTGGTGGTGGCTACGGAGGCACGGGCAGTGGCGGCTCCTGGTCTTCAGGCGGCGGTGGATTCGGTGGTGGTGGCGGCCGCTCGGGCGGCGGTGGTGCATCGGGGGGCTGGTGAGATGAACATCAAGCGCCTGTTCCGTCACCTGCTGCAGCCGCCCTGGCTTGCGCACCGTGCGTTTTCACCGGCGGTGATGCGTCGTATTGAGGATGCCGTAAAGCAAAGCGAGCGTCTGCATCGCGGCGAATTGCGCGTCGCGGTAGAGGCGAGCCTGGATCTCGGTCCCTTGCTGCGCAACCAGAGTCCGCGGGAGCGGGCCGGCGAGATTTTTGCGCGGCTCGGCGTGTGGGATACCGCCTGCAACAGCGGTGTGCTGCTGTATATCAACTGGGCCGATCGCAATATCGAGATCGTCGCCGATCGCGGCATCAGCGCGCAGGTGGAGCAGCGGCAGTGGGAAAAAATTTGTCGCGTCATGGAACAGGCTTTTCGCGAGCACCGTTTTGAGGCGGGCCTGCTCGAGGGCATCGGCCAGATCACGGCGTTGCTGACGCAGCATTTTCCGGCTGGCAGTGACAATCCGGACGAACTTGGTAATCGCCCGGTATTGCTGTAGAAATAATAAATAAAACAACGAGTTATAAGGTCATGGCGGATGAGGTGCAGTGCGCTGAATGACTGAGTCCCCCGAGCCGTGTTTCCCGATGCGCTGAGTTTTGGCATTGCCGTTGCAGCAGCGTCGGCATTTTCAAACCCACATCGCGTGTAATCAGCGGGTCGGCGGCTGCGTCAACAAAAAATTTTCATCTTGTGAACGTGGACGACACGGTTGCGGTAGTCGCGTCGGTGCATCTTGTTGTAAAGTCGCGCCACCATTTCCGCAAACCGGCAGAAAAAATGCAGGGCGGCAACGGCAGACTTCGGAGGAGTCAAGATGTTGATCTGTGTCGATCGCGGGTGCATGACATGCAGTGGCGCAAAAGGCGCGATGCATGATTGAAGCCATCATCGCCGGACTTACGGCACTGCTGACGCCGCAGGCACTGCTGTTCATGCTGATCGGTGTGGTTTACGGGCTGGTCATCGGCATCCTGCCCGGTCTCGGTGGCGTGGTGGCAATGGCGCTGCTGCTGCCGTTTACCTACGGTTTTGAAACTGCTGCGACGCTGGCGTTGCTGCTCGGTGCGCACATCGCGACCATCTGGGGTGATTCGGTCACCAGCATTCTGTTCAGCGTTCCCGGCTCTGCCAAGGGTCTTGCGCTGTGTTTTGACGGTTATCCGATGACTCAGCAGGGGCAGGCCAAGCGCGCGCTGGCGGCTTCCGCTACCGGCGCATTGATGGGCGGCATCATTGGGGCAATTTTCCTTGCGCTGTGCATCCCCCTGATCCGCCCGGTGATCCTCGCGCTGGGCCCCAGCGAATACCTGATGCTCGCGCTGTGGGGCCTGACGGTGATCGCCACTTTCAGCGAAGGTTCGCTGATGAAGGGGCTGACGGCCAGCCTGCTCGGCGTGCTGGTGGCCTTTGTCGGCATGGACGTGGTCACGGCGACGCCGCGGTTCACCTTCGGCAGCGAGTTCCTGATGGACGGGATATCGTTTCCGGTGGCCATGATCGGCCTGTTCGCCGTGTCGGAAATGATGAAGCTGGCGATCAAGGGCACCGCCATCGTAGACCGCTCGCTGGTGAAGGAGGAGAGCACCGTGTGGCAGGGCGTCCGGGACGCCTTCAGCAACTGGTGGCTGGTGGTACGCTCCAGCCTGCTCGGGCTGTGGATCGGCGTGTTGCCGGGCGTCGGTGCCAGCGTTGCCGGACTGGCCGCGTACGCGCAGGCGGTGCAGACTTCGAAAACCCCGGAGCGCTTCGGCAAGGGCGCAGTCGAGGGCGTCATCGCGCCTGACGCGACCATGGGCGCCAACGAAGGCGGTGGGCTGATGCCGACGCTGGCCTTCGGCATACCGGGCGGTGAAAGCATGGCGATCCTGCTGGTGGCCTTCATCGGTCTCGGCGTGGTGCCGGGCCCGGACATGCTGACCAAAAACCTCGATCTGGTGTTCAGCATGGTGTGGATCATCGTCATCGCCAACGTCGCGGTCACCCTCATCGGGCTGTGCATCACTCCGTGGCTGGCGCGGCTGCCGTCGCTGGACGCCAACCTGATGGTGCCAGTGGTGCTTTCGGTCTGTTTCGTCGGCGCCTATGCAACGCGCGGCCGCATCGAGGACGTGGTGGTTGCGGCGGCGTTCGGCATGATCGGGTACATGATGGACAAGTATCGTTACTCGCGCGCGAATTTCGTCATCGGCATGGTGCTGGCGGTGATGATCGAACGCAACCTGCACATATCGCTGACGCTGTACGGCGATGACTTCCTGCTGGAGCGGCCGATCGCACTGGCGATGCTGGTGTTCGTCGGCATCAC
Organism: Bordetella parapertussis; assembly: GCA_945885345.1. GTDB lineage: Bacteria > Pseudomonadota > Gammaproteobacteria > Burkholderiales > SG8-41. The sequence goes on from CAMCYP010000005.1 coordinate 110,516, forward strand.
GGCCGCCATGCCGTTCATCCGGAGTTGGCGCCGCCGGCGGGCTGCCGTGGCCGGGGTGTCCCCGCAATGAGCCGCCGCGCCCAGGAAAACCTGATTTCAATCCTGTTGCTGGTGGTGTTCGCCGGCGTAATCGTGCTGTGCCAGGATTTCGGCGCACGTGCGCGCATGATACCGCTGCCGCTGGCGATACTCGGGATCGTGCTGACGCTGATCCAGATTGCCTGGCACAATTTCGGCTCGGCCGACGAGCTGCATATGGACATGATTTCGGTACAGACGCCGGTTGCACCTGCAGGCGACGCGCCGGCACCGGAAAAAAAATCCCCGTGGCGGCGCGAGGTGGCGGCCTACATCATGGTCGGTATGCTGGTCGCTGTGGTTTTTCTCACCGGCTTGATACCGGCCGTGTTCTTGTTTACCGCGACCTATTTCATGCTGACGCATTACTGTTCGTGGTGGCGTGCCCTGGTTTATTCCGCAATACTGACCGCTTCAGTGTACGTGTTGTTCGTAGTGGCGCTGGAAATACAGCCTTACCATGGTCTGCTGGCGCCGTATTTCAACTAAAGGTCGATATCCCGAGGAGAGAGCGATGGAAACGACGCGCAGAAAGTTGGTGTTTGCTGGCGCCCTGACGCCGGTGGCGATGAGCCTGCCGGACCTGGCGGCGGCCCAGGCCGACGGCTACTACAAGGACAAGGTGATTACCATCGTCGTCGCAGGCGGACCGTCGGGCGGGCATACCCGTTATGCGCGGCTGCTCGCGCCGTACCTGCAGAAGCACACGGGGGCGCGCGAAGTGCGGGTCACCAACATGCCGGGCGGTGGCGGGCTGAAGGCGGCCAACCACATCTGGCGCGCCAAGACCAGCGGCCTGGAGATTTTTTTCGGCAACGTGTCGACACTGATCCTCGCTTCACTTGCCGGTAGCGCGGGCGCGACGTTCGATCCCACCAAATTTACCTTCCTCGGGCGTGCGACCAGCGAGCCGCGCGTGCTGTGCGTAGGCGGCAAGTCGGCGATCAAGTCGATCCAGGACGTGCAGAAACTGAAACGCCCCTTCGTTTATCCGTCACAGGGCACTGACGAGGATTTCTATACGATGGCGGTACTCGGTGACGCGCTGGGCTTCAAGGTCAAGGCGGTGACCGGCTACGAAGGCAATGCCGACACCGCGCTGGCGGTGATCAAGGGCGACGGTGACGGCCACATCACCGGCTGGAGCGAGTCGCGGGGCCCGATCATGGCCGGCGACAAGCACCCGATACTGATGGTGACTTCGGCGCCGTCGCCGGATTACCCGAACATTCCGATTGCGACCGAATATGCGCCGCCGGCGAAGCGGGCGACTGTGCGTGCCATGGCGACCATCCTCGAGACGCATCGCAGCTACATCGGCCCGCCCAGCATGGATCCGGTGGCGACAGCGGCTTTCCGTGCGGCATTGAACGCGGTAATGAAGGATCCGGCCATGCTGGAGGAGTCGAAGAAAGGCAACCGGCCAGTGGCGCCGCTGGATGGCGCGGTGCAGCAGAAGGCGGTGACCGAACTGACCAAGTCGAGTGCAAGTCTGGCGCCGATTCTCAAGGCAGCGGTCAAGGATATCCAGTAACCGCGGCGGGGCTGGCATGGCGGCAGCGATGACGCGCGCGATCAGGACTTATGTGCTCGCGGATCGCGCTGCCGGCCCCGATTTCGGCATTCGCGACGAAAACAGCATCACGCGGATTGCCGATGCGCATCGCCACGAATATTTCCAGATTCAGCTGAACCTGGCCGGGCGTACCGAACAGCACATTGCTGCTGCCACGCGCCCGCTGGGACCCGGTGGCCTGAGTTTTGTACTGCCGTACCGGGTGCACCGGGTACCGCATCCGCCGCGCTCGAAGTTCTATGTCATCAGTTTCAACCTGCGCTTCCTGCGCCCGGAACTCGATGTCGATCCGCTGGATCTCGAGGATGTGCCGCTGCAGCGCGCGCCCGAACTGGCGCCTTTCCTGTTCCAGGAATACATGGATTTCCGGCTTACCGGCAGCGAACTGGCGCTGGCGCGCGACGCCTGCCGCCAGATGCAGGCGGAAAATCTGCAACGCCGTTATTGTTCGCTGGAGATGATCCGCGGGCACCTGCTGTTGCTGATCGGTACGGTGTGCCGCAGCCACGAACGCGAGATCATGCGGCTGGCGGCAGGGCAGGCGCAGCGCACCAGCCGGCGTGATGCGCTGGCGCGGGTGATGCGCCATGTGCGCGAAAACCTCGGCCGGCGCCTGCAGCTGGCGGATGCGGCAGCTGCCGCCGATTTGTCGCCCAACTATCTCGCGCATCTGATCAAAAAAGAAACCGGCAAAACCTTTGTCGACCTGGTCACCGAGCGGCGTATGGAAAAAGCCTGCGAGCTGCTGGCGCATACCACACAGCGCATCGGTGACATTGCCGCTGCCGTGGGCTTTGAAGACGAGGCGTATTTCGCACGGCGTTTTCGCCAGCAATACAAGCTTGCGCCGCGCCAGTTTCGCACGCAGGCTGCCACGCGATAACAGGAAAGTCCTCAAAAAACACCATCGCGTCACTGGTTTTCCCCCGAGTGCGCCCTTAGCATGTGGAAACATGCAAAAAATGCGCGACCACGCGCGACGGGAGCAATATGGACGGAGTCACGGAAGCAAAAAGCAGCGAATTCATCCGGCTGGAAACCGATGTGCTGGTCATCGGCGGTGGTGTGGCCGGCACCATGGCCGCGATCCCGGCGCTGGAAGCCGGATTGAAAGTGGTGATCTGCGAAAAAGGCAAGATCCTTGACCACTGCGGCAGCATCGGCTGCGGTGTCGATCATTATCTGACGATCATGGAGTCCGGGCCGGAGTGGGATACGCCGGAGTTCCTGTTGAAGCACGTACCCGAACTGACCGACGGCATCGTCGACATGGCGGTGGCGGGGCGGGTGATTCATGAAATGCCGCGCATTTTCCGCAAAATCGAAGCCATGGGCGTCGACTTCAAGGACAGCAAAACGGGAGACTATTACCGTCTGCGTTCCTTTGGTTTGCCGGGGACGTACCATATCAATTTCGATGGCACCGATTTCAAGAAGCACCTTGGTGAACGTGTGCGCAAGGGCAAGGCCACAGTACTGATGCGCACCATGGTCGTGCAGTTGCTGGTCAAGGACAACCGTGCTTACGGCGCCATAGCCTTCAATTTCCGCACGGGCGAGTGGACGGTGATCCGCGCCAAAGCGGTGGTGCTGGCCGCGGGCGACGTCAACCGCATTTCGCAGAACGCTTCGGGCCTGGCCTTCGATTCCTGGCATATCCCGTACAACACCGGTGACGCGCAGGCGATGGGTTATCACGCCGGTGCCGCGCTGGCCAACATGGAGTCGGTGGAAGCGACGCTGACGCCCAAGGGCTTCTCCTGCCAAGGCCTGAATGCACTGGTCAGCCTCGGCGCCTATTTCGTCAACAAGGCCGGCGAACGCTTCATGTTCAAGTACGACAAGAAGGGCGAGAACGCCCGCCGCGCGGTGATTGCCGACGGCGTCATCAACGAATACCTGCTCGGCAACGGCCCGATCTATCTTGACTGCCGTCACCTGCCGCAGGACATGCTCGACCGCATGGAGCACACGCTGCAGGTTGATCGTTACACACTGCCGGCCTATTACCAGCAGAAGGGCGTCAACTTCCGTGAAGAACTGGTCGAAGTGTCGGTGTCCGAGCTGAGCATCCGGCGCAGCGGCGTGTATTTCCGCGGCAGCGGCCTCGCCGTCGACACTAATGGCGAAACCGCGGTCGAAGGCCTGTTTGCCGCCGGGGATTGCGCGACGGTCAGCGGCGGCATCTCGGGTGCGGCAGTGCTGGGACACATCGCTGGCGAAGGTGTGGTGCAGCGCATTCGCGCCACCACCGGCGCCTTGCCTGAGGTCGATCGCAGGACGCTGGATGAGGTGCGCGCGCGGTCAGTGGCACATCTGCAGCAAACAGACGGTTTGCCGTGGAAGGAATATGAAGACACCACCCGGCAGACGGTCAGCGATTATGTCGGCGTGCGCCGCAATGACCGCGGCCTGAAACTGGCGCTGGATACCTTGCTGGCACTGGCGAAACGCGAGCCGACGCTGAAGGCCGATGACCTGCACGGCCTGATGCGTGTGCACGAAGCCAAAAACATCCGCATGAATGCCGAGATCATGGCCACTGCGTCACTGGCGCGCCAGGAAACCCGCACCGGCTCTTCGCACTTCCGCATGGATTATCCGCAGACGGATGATGCGAACTGGCGCAAGTTCGTGATTGTCGAGCGTGGCGCTGACGGACCGGTGACCCGCACCTTGTCCACGGACCTGCCGCTGTCTGCGGCATTCAGCCGCAACAACGCTGCCGTGGCGGCTTGAGGAGCAAACATGGCTACGATACAAAAAGAAGTGTTCAACCCCATCCGCATTAATCCTGAGACCTGCGTCAAGTGCAACCTCTGCGACTGGATCTGTCCCGGTGACCTGATTTACAAGGAAGAGGACAACCGCGAGACATTGCCGGTGATCAAATATCCGGACGAATGCTGGTATTGCGGGCTGTGCCAGTCGATCTGTCCGACCAATGCCATTACCGTGGTGTTTCCGGAGCAGATGGTGAACAACAAAATCGATGTGGCCACCCTGTTGGGGAAGGTGGCTGAATAAGGTATGGCGGATCGCGGCGGCATGTCCGGTGAACGTACGCTGGAGCAGGTCAAGACCGAAATCATCCGGCGCGCCGGCCGTAACAGCCCGCTGGAGCACATCGGTGCAGACGATGCGCAGGCAGCCGTTGCCGCACTGACCAGTCTCGATCGTGATCATTGGGCCGAGGTCTGGTGTGCGATCGGCCTGCGCCACGAAGCGGAAGGCGATGCGCTGCGGCAGCGGAGTGCCGACGCCACGGCCATCCACGATGCCTATTACCTGGCCTACGCTAATTGCCGCACCGGTCGTTATCCGGTGGCCAGCACATCTGGCAAGCAGGAAGCGCATCGCCATTCCCTGCGCTGTTTCCGCAAGGCGGCGCATTATTTTGATCCGCCGCTGCAGGTGGTCGAAATCCCGTTTGAAGGAAAAATGCTGACCGGCTATCTGCAGGTGCCGGTCGCTGTGTCGCGGCCGCCGGTGGTCATCCACTGGGGTGGTGTCGATGGCTGGAAGGAGGACCGGCAACGCAACAGCGGCATCCTTCATGCGCAGGGACTGGCGACATTCACCATGGACATGCCCGGCGCCGGCGACAATCCGGCGCGCTTCATGGAGCCGGATGCAGAGCGGACGTTTTCCGCGGTCATCGATCACCTGCAGCAGCGCGATGAGGTGGATGGCGCGCGGATCGGCGTCTGGGGCGGCAGCTTCGGTGGTTACTGGGCGGCCAAGCTGGCGCATGTTGAGGCCGCGCGGATCAAGGCTGCCGTCACCCAGGGCGGCAACGCGCACTACGGTTTTCAGCGCGAGTGGCTGGAACCGGCGCTGACGCGAACTGCGTCGACCTATCTTCTCGGGCCGGCGAGCCTGCTCGATGCGCGGAGCTGGGTACTGGGTGCGCGCACGCTGGAGGAAGTGCTGGCCACGGCGCCGCGGCTCTCGCTTCTGGACCAGGGCCTGCTCGACGGTCCGTGCGCGCCATTGCTGGCGGTGAATGGCAAACTGGATGATCAGGCGCCGATCGCCGATGTTTATATTCTGCTCGAACACGGCATACCGAAAACGGCACGGGTCTATCCCGACGGCGGCCACATGGGGCGTACGCCCGGCATGAAAGAGCGGGTGATTGCCGAGCAGATCGCGCAGTGGCTGCGTGACAGGCTGATGCGCTAGCGACAGATTCGACGCGGGGCGTGAAAAATGCCTTGCCTGTCCGCAGTTTCGTCTGTTAACTGGTACGGCTGCATTTGCAACTTCCCACATGATTGACCGTCACAGCTTCATGCAAGCGGGTGTTGCATGACTGTTTGCCACATGGAGAAATCCCCACGATGAGTCGCCTGCAATCGCTGACCGCCATTCTGGCCGCCGGTTTTTTTTGTTTCATGGCCGGCAATGCGCCGGCACAATCGCCCGCCAAACCTGCACCGCCGATGGAGCGTACGGAGCATCAATGGAAGGGAGGCAGCCTGTCCTCGACTTTTGGCGCGCACTGGATGGGCAGTGAATTAAAAATGATCCGCGAAGAAATGAATGAAAACGCGGGGGTGATCGAGAAAAACGAATTTTTCTTCAATGCCGGTGCCTTGCTGCATTACAAGCAGGATCGTTATCCGTCGCCGGGAAAATCCGGCCCGGCGGTGGCGCTGATGGCATCCTTCGACAAAACCGGTAAGCCCGCGATATCGATGAAACGTGTGGACGGCAAACCGGTGGGGCCGGTCAGTCCCGAGGACATCGCGCTGGCGCGAAAACATCTGGCTGAATTGCTGGCCATCACTGCCAAGGTCAAGCGCTGAACAGGTCGCTGCTGCGGCGTCTACGGCCACATTAAATATTTAATAAAATCAAATAGTTAACTTGGTTGTCGCACGACAACCCGGCGTGTATGCTCGAATTCAAAGACATGGCGCCGGTTTTTTTGAACCGGCCCGCGCGTCGCTGACCTGGTGTCCGGCGCGCGTTATCCCGGCGGAGGTATCACGATGCTTGTCCTGTTCACGCTGCTCGCCGTGTTCGCGGTGGCCTGGTTCCTTGCCTATCACCGGACACCGGCGCTGGTATGGACAGTGGTATATGCCGTCGCGCTGGGCGGACTTGCTTATTGCAAGCTGTGGCCGCAAGGCCTGCTGACCATTGTCTGGGTGCTGCTGGTCGTCATTTCCCTGATTGCGATTCCGTCACCCTTGCGCCGTAGCGTGGCCGGTGCGCCGCTGCTGAAACTGTTTCGCCGCATCCTGCCGGCGGTGTCGAAGACCGAACAGGAGGCGCTGGAAGCCGGCACCGTGTGGTGGGACGGCGAACTGTTCAGCGGTCGCCCGGACTGGACCAAACTGCTCGCCTATCCCAAACCGCGGCTGACGGCGGAGGAACAGGCCTTCATTACCGGTCCGCTGCACGAACTGTGCGAAATGTTGAGCGACTGGGAAGTCACCTACGAATCCAGCGACATGCCGCCGCAGGTCTGGCAGTTCATCAAGGACAACGGTTTCCTTGGCATGATCATTCCCAAGGAATATGGCGGCAAGGGTTTTTCCGCGCTGGCGCATTCACAGGTGGTGATGCAACTGACCACGCGCAGCGGCACCGCTGCAGTATCGGTGATGGTGCCCAATTCTCTCGGGCCTGCAGAGCTGCTGCTGCATTACGGCACCAAAGAGCAGAAGGATTACTACCTGCCGCGGCTGGCCAAAGGCATCGAGATGCCGTGCTTTGCGCTGACCAGCCCGGAAGCCGGATCGGATGCCGGCGGCATTCCCGATTTCGGCATCGTCTGCAAGGCTGAGTGGCAGGGCAAGCCCGATGTGCTGGGCATCCGCCTGACCTGGGAAAAACGCTACATCACGCTGGGCCCGATCGCGACACTGCTCGGTCTGGCATTCCAACTCTACGATCCCGACCACCTGCTAGGGCAGCAGGATGATGTCGGCATCACGCTGGCACTGGTGCCCACCGACATGCCGGGCGTGCACATCGGGCGTCGCCATCGCGCGATGACGGCGACCTTCATGAACGGTCCGAACTGGGGCAAGGATGTGTTCATCCCGATGGAGTACGTCATCGGCGGCGTGGCACAGGTGGGCGAAGGCTGGAAAATGCTGATGAACTGCCTCGCTGCCGGGCGTTCGATTTCGCTGCCAGCGAATGGTGTGGGTATTTCCAAGCTGTCAACGCTGACCACCGGCGCCTACGGCCGCGTGCGCCAGCAGTTCAAGTTGTCGATCGGCAAGTTCGAAGGCGTTGAAGAGGCAATGGCGCGCATCGCCGGCAATGTTTATGTCATGGATGCGGCGCGGGTGATGACCGCCGGCGCGGTGGACCTCGGCGAAAAACCCTCGGTGATCTCGGCCATCGTCAAATACCACCTCACCGAACGCGGCCGCCAGGTCATCAACGATGCGATGGATGTACACGGCGGCAAGGGCATCTGCATGGGGCCGAACAATTACCTTGCCAGCGCCTATATGCAGACGCCGATTGCGATCACCGTCGAAGGCGCCAACATCCTGACGCGGACCATGATCATTTTCGGCCAGGGCGCGATTCGCGGCCATCCGTTTGTGCTGAAGGAAATCGAAGCAACAAGGGAAAAAGATCCCAAAAAGGCGCTGCGCGATTTCGACCGCGCGTTTTTCGGCCATATCGCCTTCACGCTGTCGAATGTGGCGCGGGTGTTGTGGATGGGTATCACCGGTGCGCGGCTGACGGCCGTGCCCGGCGGTGCGCCGGAGTTGCGCCACTATTACCAGCAGCTGACGCGACTTTCGAGCGGATTCGCACTGACCGCCGACATGGCGATGTTCCTCTGTGGCGGCACGCTGAAACGAAGGGAGCGTCTTTCGGCCCGGTTGGGTGACGTGCTGAGCCAGCTCTACCTCGCTTCAGCGGTGCTGAAGCGTTACGAGGACGATGGCCGGCCGCAGGCCGACCTGCCCCTCGTACGCTGGGGGCTGCTTGATTGCCTGTACCGCATCGAAGAGTCGTTTTATTCGATCTTCGAGAATCTGCCGTGGCCCGTCGTGTCGTGGTTGTTGCGGGTACTTATCTTTCCGCTGCTGATGCCCTATGGCCGCGAATTCGCGCCGCCACGCGATCCGCTGGGGCATGCCGTGGTCGGGCTGATGATGACGCCGGGGCCGACGCGTGACCGGCTGACGCGCGGCGTGTTCATTTCCGACAATGAGAACGATCCGGTGCGTACGCTGGAATCGGCGCTGACCGCTGTCATTGCCGCCGAACCGGTGGAAGCGAAACTGCGCCAGGCGCAGCAGGCGGGGCGCATCAATCGTGGTCATGCAGACCAGGTCGCCGCAGCGGGATTGAAGGCGGGCGTGATCACGCAGGCAGAAGCGGATTTGCTGAAACGCGCGACCGAACTGCGGCGCCGCGTGATCATGGTTGATGATTTTCCGAAAGACTTCGGCAAGTCGGAGCTGCACCAGACCACGCAGCCGGTCACCTTCGAAGCGCTGGCGCGAAAAACATGAGCGGCATGCTCTACGCGGTCAGTGATGGTGTCGCCACCATCACTTTCAACCGCCCGGCGGTGATGAATGCGCTGGACTCGGACATGATCCGCGCATTCCGCGCCAGCACTGAGCGCGCCGCCGCCGATCCGGAGGCGCGGGTCATCGTGCTGCGTGGCGCGGGTCCGGCCTTTGTCGCTGGCGGTGATGTGGCGATGTTCCGTGACAAGGTGGCGGAGATGGCTACGCTGGTGCCAGAGCTTGCCGCTGAACTGCATCGCGGCATTCTCGCGCTGCGCCGCGCGCCGCAACCGGTGATCGCTGCCGTGCATGGCGCCGTGGCCGGCGCGGGGTTCAGCATCATGCTCGCCTGCGATCTGGTGCTGGCGGCAGCAGGCACGCAGTTTTCACTGGCCTACAGCCGTATCGGCACCAGCCCTGACGGTGGCGCGACCTGGTTTTTGCCGCGCCTGACCGGATACCAGAAAGCGATGGAACTGATGTTGCTGGCCGATACCGCGGACGCGGAAACCATGCAGCGTCTGGGTGTAGTCAACCAGGTGCTGGCTGCCGATCAACTGGCGGCAGCTACCGAAAAACTGGCGCGCCGCCTGGCCGCGGGTCCGGTGCAGGCCTATGCCGAAACCAAGGCGCTGGCCAATCGCGCGATGCATGCCGGTCTCGCCGCGCAACTCGATGCCGAGGCACTGGCCTTCGCGCGCTGTGCAAAGACGGAAGATTTTGCCGAGGGCGTTACGGCGTTCACGGATAAACGCAAACCGAATTACAAAGGGAAATGACGATGCCGGCGTTGCAGGGCAAGACTGTATTCATCACCGGTGCCAGCCGCGGCATCGGCCGCGCCATCGCGTTGCGCTGCGCGCGCGACGGCGCCAACATCGTGGTCACCGCCAAGACCGCGACACCGCATGCGCGGCTGCCCGGCACCATCCACGAAGTCGCGGAGGAGGTCATTCACACAGGTGGCAAGGCGCTGGCGATTCAGCTGGATGTACGTGATGAAGACGCAGTGGCGGCCGCCGCGCAGCAGGCCGCGGCGCATTTCGGCGGCATCGACATCCTGGTCAATAATGCCAGCGCGATCCAATTGACCGGGACGCTGGAAACTCCCGCCAAACGCTTCGACCTGATGTTCGGCGTCAATGTGCGCGGCACTTTTGTCTGTTCGCAGGCCTGTGCGCCGTTTCTGGCCAAGGCCCAAAATCCGCACATCCTGACCCTCTCGCCGCCGCTGAACATGAAAGCCAAATGGTTCAAGGATCATGTCGCCTACACCATGGCCAAATACGGCATGAGCATGTGCACGCTGGGCATGGCTGAGGAATTCCGCGCACAAGGCATTGCAGTGAATTCGCTGTGGCCGCGCACGACGATCGCCACTGCTGCCATTGCGGTGAATTTCCCGGAAGCGATCCTAAAGGCCAGCCGCAAACCGGATATCATGGCTGACGCGGCGTACGCAATTTTCAGACGCGACAGCCGTACGGCCACCGGCAATTTTTATGTGGATGAAGCCGTGTTGCGCGAGGAGGGGGTGGCCGATTTTGATGCCTACGCGGTCACGCCCGGAGCCAGGCCCTACCCCGATCTGTTTCTCGACTAGCGCTGTTCGGCAAGGAGGATGCAGGATGAATAAAAACAACGATACATCGCATGTCATTCCGATGGCGACAGCGGGCACCCTGGACGGCCTGTTTCGCGAGCGCGTGAAGCGCACGCCGGACATCGTCGCCTACAAGGCCTACAACGAACAGCACGGCAACTGGCGCGATTACACCTGGGCGCAGATCGATCGCCAGATCGCGCGCTGGCAGGCCGCGCTGGAGAAAGACGGACTGCAGCCGGGTGACCGCGTCGCGGTGATGCTGCGCAATTCGCCGGAATGGGTGATGTTTGACCAGGCCGCACTGGGCCTCGGTCTGGTGGTGGTGCCGCTCTATACCCAGGATCGCTGCGAAAACGTGGCTTACATCATCAACAATGCCGGATGCAAGGTGTTGCTGATCGACGGCCTGGAGCAGTGGCAGGCGCTGCAGGATGTGGTTGGTGAACTGAGCGGCGTGGTGCGTTTCCTGACCGTCAACGCGTTACCGGCCGCCGGCAGCGATGCGCGTCTGAAATGGATCGGCGACTGGCTGCCGGAAGACGGCGGTGCAACCCGGCACCTGGCGCGTGACGGCAACACGCTGGCGACCATCGTCTACACCTCCGGCACCACCGGCCGGCCCAAGGGTGTGATGCTGTCACACACCAACATCCTGTCGAATACCGAGGCCGCGCTGAGTGTGCTGGCCACCGGGCACGACGACATTTTCATGTCCTTCCTGCCGCTGTCTCATACCTTTGAGCGCACCTGCGGTTATTACCTGACGGTGATGGCGGGCTCGATCACCGCCTATGCGCGCTCGATCCAGCAGCTCGGCGAAGATCTGCAAACCATCCGGCCGACGATGCTGATTTCGGTGCCGCGCATTTATGAGCGTATCTGGGGCACCATCCGCGCCAAACTGGATGAAGGTCCGCCACTGCGCAAAAAGCTGTTTCTGCTCGCAGCCGAAGTCGGTTATGCGCGCTTCGAGCATGCGCAGGGCCGCGGCTCGTGGCAGGCATCGTTCCTGCTGTGGCCGCTGCTCAACAGGCTGGTGGCGGCCAAGGTGCTGGCGCGGCTTGGTGGACGGCTGCGCTATGCCTTGTCGGGCGGCGCCGCGCTGCCGCCGGATATTTCGCGCATTTTCATCGGCCTCGGACTGCCGATCCTGCAGGGCTATGGCATGACCGAAGCCAGCCCCATCGCCACGGCGAATTGTCCCGACAACAACATTCCGGCGAGCGTCGGCCAGCCAATTCCCGGAGTCCAGGTCAAAATCGGTGACAAGGATGCGGTGATGATCAAGGGCCCCAACGTGATGATGGGGTACTGGGGCAATGAGGAAGCCACAAAAGCGATGATCCAGCCTGACGGCTGGTTGAATTCCGGCGATACCGGACGCATCGGTGATCAAGGCCATTTGTTCATTACCGGGCGGCTGAAGGATGTGATCGTGATGTCCAACGGCGAAAAAGTACCGCCCGGAGACATGGAAGCGGCAATTGCGCGCGATCCGCTGTTCGAACAGGTGATGCTGCTCGGCGAGGGTAAACCCTTCCTTACGGTGATGACGGTGTTGAATGCCGATCACTGGCAGAAACTGGCCGCGGCGTCCGGCCTTGATGTCAGCGCACCGCGTTCAGCGCAGGCCGAAAAAGCCATCCTCGGTCGCATCGCGGCACAGATCGCCGATTTTCCGGGTTATGCGCAGGTGCGGCGGGTGACCGTGACACTGGATGCATGGACCGTGGAGAACGGGCTGCTGACCCCGACCATGAAGCTGAAACGCACCAAGGTCATGGAAAAATTCAATGCCGAAATCGACGGCATGTATGCTGG
>CAMCYP010000006.1 GCA_945885345.1 Bordetella parapertussis
CAATCCCGAAACCACCACCGGCGGCAATGCGCTGAAGTTCTACGCTTCGGTGCGTATCGACATCCGCCGCATCGGTTCGATCAAGCGGGGCGAAGAGGTTATCGGCTCCGAGACCCGTGCCAAGATCGTCAAGAACAAGGTGGCGCCGCCGTTCCGTCAGGCTGAATTCGACATTCTCTACGGCGAAGGCATTTCGCGCGAAGGCGAGATCATCGAACTCGGCGTGATCCACAACATCATCGAAAAATCCGGGGCCTGGTATTCCTACGGCAAGGATCGTATTGGTCAAGGCAAGGACAACACCCGCGAGTACCTGAAGGAAAATCCGAAAATGGCCAACGAGATCGAAGCGCGGATCCGTGCTGCGGTCGGCGTTGCCGGTGGTCCGGCGGTGACAGGTGAAGTCAAGAAACCGCCGCTGGAAGTGGTGGAGTCGGATCCGGTCGCGCGGAAAAAAGCTTCCGGGCAGTAAGGCCGGTCGCATCGGGCCGGCTGCGGCAACATGCCGGCATCCGATCGTAAAGAACCCAGCAGTCTCAGGGCCCGTGCACTTAGGCACTTGGCGCGGCGCGAGTATACCCGTCACGAGTTGACGATAAAGCTCGCGCCGCACGCTGAGTCACCCGAAGAAATCGCCCAGGTCCTGGATGACTTTACGCAGCGCGGCTGGCTGTCGGAGCAGCGAGCGGCAGAACAGATGGTGCATGCGCGGCGCAGCCGGTACGGCATGGCGCGCATCCGCCGCGATCTGGAAGCAAAAGGTGTGGACGCCGAGGTAGTCAGTACTACGGTTGCAGCGCTGAAGGATGGTGAACTGGATGCGGCGCGTGCGGTGTGGCGCCGCAGATTCAAGGCGCTGCCGGCGGATGCTGCGGAACGCGCGAAGCAGGGGCGGTTTTTACTGGGGCGCGGGTTCAGCACTGAAGTCATCACGAAATTGTTGCGCGGTTTGGCGAAAGACGAAGCGGAAGAGTGATCGGGAGAATAAAGATGGTTAGAGAAATGTTTAAAAACAAGGACTTGATCGTATTCTGGACAGCAATGACCATTGCCGCCTGCGATCTGCTGTCATCCGGTTTTTTTGCGATCCAGGAAGTGGTTGCGGCCCCTGCGCACATCACTGCTCCTGCTACAGCGCAAGCGGCTAACGCACAGGACGCCGCTGAGCAGCGCTGGGTGGAGCGCATGGCACGTCTCAGCACGCGCTGAGTGTGCCGATCCAGGTCGCCGGACCTTAACGGTTCTGGCGCAAGCTGCTGCAGTGCGGATGCAGCAGTAAAACTGGTTTAAAATCTGCGCCTTACGTAAACCCACCGGCGCATCGCATGAAATCCGCAGAAATCCGCGACAAGTTCCTCCAGTATTTCGAATCCAAGGGCCACACCATCGTGGCTTCCAGCCCGCTGGTTCCCGGTAACGATCCGACGCTGCTGTTCACCAATTCCGGCATGGTGCAGTTCAAGGATGTGTTCCTCGGCCAGGAAACCCGCAACTACAAGCGGGCGACAACTTCGCAGCGCAGCCTGCGCGCCGGCGGCAAGCATAACGATCTTGAAAACGTCGGCTATACCGCCCGCCACCACACCTTTTTCGAGATGCTGGGCAATTTCTCCTTCGGCGATTATTTCAAGAAGGATGCCATCCATTACGCCTGGGAACTGCTGACTTCCGTCTACAAGCTGCCCAAGGACAAACTGTGGGTGACGGTCTACCAGACTGACGACGAGGCTTATGAAATCTGGACGAAGGACATTGGCGTGCCGAAGGAGCGCATCGTGCGCATCGGCGACAAGCCGGGCGGCGGCTCCGACAATTTCTGGCAGATGGCCGACACGGGGCCCTGCGGACCGTGCAGTGAAATATTTTACGACCACGGCGATGACGTCGAGGGCGGCCCGCCCGGATCGAAAGACGCTGATGGCGACCGTTACATCGAAATCTGGAATCTGGTGTTCATGCAGTTCGACCGGCAGAAAAACGGTGATGACTATGTACTGAACCCGCTGCCGAAGCCTTCAGTCGATACCGGCATGGGCCTGGAGCGTATCGCCGCGGTGCTGCAGGGTGTGCATTCCAACTACGACATCGACCTGTTCCAGGTGCTGATCAAGGCTGCCGCGCGCGAAACTGGCGCCAAGGATCTCGACAACAATTCGCTGAAGGTCATTGCCGACCATATCCGCGCCTGTGCCTTCCTGATCGTTGACGGCGTGATTCCCGGCAACGAAGGCCGCGGCTATGTACTGCGCCGGATTATCCGTCGCGCCATCCGCCATGGTTACAAGCTGGGTCAGACCAAACCGTTTTTCCACAAAGTCGTCGCCGATCTGGCGAAAGTGATGGGCGCGGCCTATCCCGAACTGGTCAAGGTGCAGGACCGGGTGATGCAGGTGCTGAAGCAGGAAGAGGAACGTTTTGCCGAGACTCTCGAAAACGGCATGAAGGTGCTCGAAGGCGCGCTGACCCGTGAAGACAAGATGCTCGACGGCGAAACCGTGTTCCAGCTTTACGACACTTATGGTTTCCCGGTTGACCTGACCGCTGACATCGCGCGCGAACGCAATGTGCGCATGGATTACGCCGGTTTTGAGGCGGCGATGGATCAGCAGCGCGAACGCGCGCGCGCCGCGTCCAAGTTCCAGATGGGCGCTTCAGTCGACTATCAGGGTGCCAAGACCGAATTCCACGGTTACGACACGCTGGCGCTGGATGATGCCGAAGTCATCGCGATTTACCGCGACGGCAGCGCAGTGCCGTCGATTGCCGCCGGCGAAGCCGCAGTGGTGGTGCTCGACCGCACGCCGTTTTACGCCGAATCCGGTGGCCAGGCGGGTGATGCTGGTGAACTGGTGGCGGATGGCGGTACGTTTGCGGTTGCCGACACGCTGAAAATCCAGTCCGATGTATTCGGTCATCACGGCAAACTCGAAACCGGTGCGCTGGCCGTTGGCGACAAGGTCGCGGCACGGGTGGATGCGGTGCGCCGTGCACGCACCATGCGCAACCACTCGGCAACTCACCTGATGCACAAGGCACTGCGCGAAGTGCTGGGCCCGCATGTGCAGCAGAAGGGTTCGCTGGTCGACGCCGACAAAACGCGTTTCGATTTTTCGCATAACGAGCCGATGACCGAAGCCCAGTTGCGGCAGGTCGAGGGTATGGTCAATGCCGAAATCCTCGCCAATGCCGCGACGGCGGCACGCATCATGAAATTCGATGACGCAGTGAAACACGGTGCGATGGCGCTGTTCGGCGAAAAATACGGTGATGAAGTGCGGGTGCTCGACATCGGCACTTCGCGCGAGCTCTGCGGCGGCACCCATGTCAAGCGCACCGGTGACATCGGCTTTTTCAAGGTGGTGTCCGAAGGCGGCGTCGCTGCCGGCATCCGCCGCATCGAAGCCACCACCGGTGACCGCGCGCTGGCTTATGTGCAGGCGCAGGAACAGAAATTGGCTGGTGCTGCAGCGGCGCTGCGTACTTCGCCGCAGGAAGTCGGGCAGAAAATCACCCAGATCATCGACAACGTGCGCAATCTGGAGAAGGAACTGGCGCGTCTGAAATCAAAACTGGCTTCCAGTCAAGGCGATGATCTGGCCACGCAGGCCGTGGACATCAAAGGCAAGGATGGGACTGTGATTCGGGTTTTGGCCGCTGCAATGGACGGTGCCGATTCCAAAGCGCTGCGTGAGTCCATGGACAAGCTGAAGGACAAGCTGAAAAGTGCGGCCATCGTACTGGCGGCTGTCGATGGCGGCAAGGTGACACTGATTGCCGGCGTAACGGCTGATCTCACGGCGAAGGTGAAGGCCGGCGAACTGGTGAACCATGTTGCACAGCAGGTCGGCGGCAAGGGCGGCGGACGGGCTGACATGGCGCAGGCTGGCGGTACTGATCCCGCAAAATTGCCGGAAGCCCTGCAGTCCGTGCGTGCCTGGGTGGAGCAGCGCCTGTGATTACCGGTCGCTGGTTATCAGCCGCCTGGGTGGCTGCTGCTCTGGTGCTGATATCACAGACAGGGTTTGCCGCTGACGGTGCGATGATAGATGCGACGACCACATCCGGCGAAAAAGTGCGCCTGCATCCGAACGGCCGCTGGGAATACGTGGATGCGCAGAAAGCTGCGGCGGCGAAGGTGGTCGCTGACCAGTATCCGGAGAATCAGTTGCGCCCGCAGGCGGCTCAGGGCTGCATGTTCGGTATCGGCCGCTGCATCATGCCCGGTGACAAGGATTACAACCGCGGCACGCTGAATCCCGCCAAGCGCTGAACAGCGCTTTCGGTCGTTTTCACGGCATCCGGCGGGGTTGTGTCCGCATGTTGATGTTTCTGGCATGTTTGCGTGACTGATACGGCGTTTTTCTTTTCCCGTTTCCGTTTTTTCCAGTAGGCTGGGTGTGTGAGTATCCGTGCCCGACTATTGCTGCTGATCCTGTTTGCCACGCTGACCCCGGCGCTGGTGAGCGTGTTTCATTTTGTCGAGCGCCGCGATGCTGAAGTTGCCGAGGCATCACGCCGGCTGTCCACCGAGGCTGGACGTGTGGCGCTGGAGCTGAGGGAAATGGTCCGCGGTACCGCGCAGCTGCATTACGGCCTGTCGCGTGCGCGCGATTTCGACAAGCCGGACAAGGCGGCATGCTCCCTGTTCCTGAATGATGTGCTGAAGGAACATCCGCAGTACACGGGAATACTCACCATCCTGCCGGACGGCAAACTGTACTGCGATTCGCTGCGCACCGGGCGCAAGCTGGATCTTACCGATCGCGGTTATTTCCAGGCGGTGATGAAACCGGGCGCTCCTCCGCTTGCCGTTGAACCGGTATTCGGACGTCTGACCGGCATTGCGGTGCTGCAGGTGGCCTATGCCGTGCGGCGTGAGAAGGGCGAGCCGCGGTTCGTGCTGCTGGCCTCGCTGAATCTCGAGGATTTCATGCGGACGCGTGCAAAAACCCTGCCCTTCGATGGCGCGGTGATCGCATTGATGGACAGCAAGGGGATGATCCTGTCGTGGAACCCTGATGGCGGGAAATTGCCCGGCACATCCATCGCCGATACGCCGCTGGCCCGCTTTGCGCTGAACAGCCGCGGCAAGGATGTGCAGGACAACATCACTGTTGGCGGTGTGTCCCGAATCTGGGCCGTAAGCGATTTGCCGGAATTTCCGGAAGCCGGGCTGCGAGTCCTGGTCGGTGTAGCCCGCACGGATCTGCTCACGGCGGCAAACCGCAACCTGAAACAGGCACTGACGGCCCTGATGATTGTGCTGTTACTGGTGGTTGTCGGGGCCTGGACGCTGTCCGAACTGGGCATTCGCCGCCAGATTGCGCGCATTAACGCGGCGGTCACCCGCTTCAGCGGGGGGGACTTCAGTGCGCGCATCGGCAAACCCTACCCGCGCGGTGAAATCGGCGGATTGATGGCGGCCCTCGACCATGAATTCGGCCTGATGCAGGAGCAGCGCAATGTGATCGAGCGCATGAATGTCGACCTTGAGCAGCGGGTGACGGAGCGCACTGCGCAGCTGGAAGCGATCAACCAGGAGCTGGAATCGTTTTCGTATTCGGTGTCCCACGATCTGCGCATGCCCTTGCGCCATATCGACGGGTACATTGAATTGCTGACCGGCGAGACCAAGGGCAGGTTGACCGCGGAGGCGCAGCGCTATCTGCAAGTGGTGACCGATGCCAGCCGAAAAATGGGCCAGCTCATTGATGACCTGCTGGCGTTTTCGCGCATGGGGCGCACCGAGATTGTTGAGGGCGATGTGGCGCTCGACGCGCTGGTGCGGGAAACCATTCATGCCCTGGAGTCCGACACCCGGCAGCGCAACATCGTCTGGACTGTCCCGCCGCTGCCGCTGGTCCGCGGTGATGCGGCCATGCTCAAACAGGTATTTGCCAACCTGCTCGGCAATGCGGTGAAATATACCCGTCCCCGCGATCCGGCGCAGATTGAGGTGGGCTGCCTGGGCGAGGAGGAAGGCCGGCTGATCCTGTTTGTACGCGACAACGGAGTCGGATTTGAAATGAAATACGCGGATAAACTGTTTGGCGTGTTCCAGCGCATGCATCGCGCGGACCAGTTCGAGGGCACCGGCATCGGGCTGGCTAATGTCCTGCGCATCATTACCCGGCACGGCGGCCGGGTCTGGGCCGAGGCCACGCTGGACCGGGGTGCGGCATTTTATTTCACGCTGCGCGCGGCATGACCGACCGCGCATGTGATTGAGGAGAACAACATCAATACGCTGGCCCGCATCCTGCTCGTTGAAGACAATCCCCACGACGCCGAACTGACGCTGAAGGCGCTGTCCAGCATGGCCAATGAGGTGCTGCATCTGTGGGACGGCGCCGAGGCCCTGGATTACCTGTACCGGCGCGGTGAATTTTCCGGACGGCCTGTTGGTAACCCCGCAGTGGTGCTGCTGGACCTGAAGATGCCCCGCGTCGACGGCATTGAGGTGCTGCGCCAGTTGAAGGGGGATCCGGAACTGAAAAAAATTCCGGTGGTGATAATGACATCCTCGCGCGAAGACCAGGACCTGAACAATTGTTACGACCTCAGCATCAATGCCTATGTCGTCAAGCCGGTGAAATTCCAGGAATTCGTCGAGGCGGTGAAGCAGGTCGGCGCATTCTGGGCGGTGCTGAATGAACTGCCGCCGGGCAGTGTGTTCAAGCGCGACGGGCGCGGCCAGTAGGCGCCTTCAGAAAGGCAGGGCGGCGTCCGGCTTGACGGCGAGCAGGGCGCGGCGGAAATCTTCCTGGATGCGGCGCAAGGCTGCCTCGTTGTCGGCCTCGAAGCGCAGCACGATGATCGGCGTGGTATTGGACGGCCGCGCCAGGCCGAAGCCGTCGGCATATTCCACGCGCAGGCCGTCAATGGTGATGATTTCCTGCGCACCGGTGAACTTCGCGGTTTTCTGCAATTCATCCATCAGCGTGTAGTTTTCGCCTTCATTCAACGGCCATTGCAGCTCCGGCGTGTTGATCGCATCGGGCAGGGCTTCCAGCACTGCACCGGGATTGACGCTGCGGCTGAGGATTTCCAGCAGGCGCGCGCCGGCGTACATGCCGTCGTCAAAGCCGTACCAGCGCTCCTTGAAAAAAATATGCCCGCTCATTTCGCCGGCCAGCGGCGCGCCGCTTTCCTTCAATTTTTTCTTGATGAAGGAATGCCCGGTTTTCCACAGCAGCGGTTTGCCGCCGTGCTTGCGGATCCAGGCGAACAGGTGACGGGTGCATTTGACGTCGAAAATGATTTCGGCGCCGGGCTCGCGTGACAGCACGTCGGCGGCAAACAGCATCAGCTGGCGGTCGGGATAGATGATTTTTCCCGATTTGGTGACCACACCCAGCCGGTCGCCATCGCCGTCGAAGGCCAGCCCGAGTTCGGCATCACCGGCACGCAATGCCGTAATCAGGTCCTGCAGGTTTTTCGGCTGCGACGGATCGGGGTGATGATTCGGGAAGTTGCCGTCGACTTCACAGTAAAGTTCCTCCACCGTGCAGCCCAGCCGGCGGTAGAGCTCCGGCGCGGTGGCGCCGGCGACGCCGTTGCCGCAATCGACGGCGATGCGCATCGGTCGCGCGAGCTTGATCGAGTCTGTGATGCGCGAGTCGGTGATACGCGAACCGGTGATGCGTTCGAGGTAGGCGGCGCGGATGTCATGAGTGCGGTAGCTGCCGGCGCCGCTGCTGAGGTCGTTGTCGAGCAGCCGCTGGCGCAGGGCCTGTATTGCATCGCCGGCGAGCGTGTCGCCGGCGAGCATCATTTTCAGGCCGTTGTATTGCGGCGGATTGTGCGAGCCGGTGACCATCACGCCGGACAGCGTGTCGAGTACGTGCGCGGCGAAATACAGCATCGGCGTGGCGACCTGGCCGACATCAATGACATCAACGCCGCTGGCCTGCAGGCCGCGCGCCAGTGCCGCCGCGAGTGCCGGACCGGAGAGGCGGCCGTCGCGGCCGATGACGACACGGCTGCGACCCCGAGCCAGCGCTTCGGCTCCGATGGCGCGACCGATGGCTTCGGTACCTTCGACAGTTAATGTTTTCCCGACGATGCCGCGGATGTCGTAGGCCTTGAAAATTGCGGCCGGTGGGGTATTCGAAGCGGTCATAAAAATATCAATAAAAACAATTAGTTACGTATTCTATCATGGTGTGCTCAGGAATTCGAGCACGGTCTCTGGCAGCCAGGTAAGCGCGCCGCTGTCGTCGGGAAATCCGACGTGGCCGCCTTCGTCGGGAAACACCGCGGTCACCGCTGCAGGCAGCTTCCGGGGGTCCGGCAGCGCGGCTGCGGGCAGAAAGGGGTCATTGCGCGCATTGAGCAGCAGCGTCGGTACCACGATGTGCGCAAGATGCGGCTTGCTGCTGGCGCGGGTGTAGTAGTCATCGACGTCTTTGAAACCATGCAGCCGCGAGGTGACCCGGTCGTCGAATTCACGCAAGGTGCGCGCGGTGCGCAGGCCGGCTTCGTCAAACAGTCCGGGATGGCGGCGCAGCTTGGCCAGCGATTTTCGTTTCATCGTGGCCAGGAAGTTGTTGGTGTAAACGATGTTGAAGCCCTGTTCCAGTGCATCACCGGCCGCATGCAGATCCACCGGCGCGGAAATTGCCGCGGCGCGCTGCACAACTGCGTGTGCATCCCCCTGCTGTTCACCCAGCCATTTCAGCAGCGCATTGCCGCCGAGAGAAACGCCTGCAGCATGCAGCGGTGCGCCATGTTGCTGTTGCAGGCGGCGCAGGATCCAGTCGATTTCAGCGCTGTCGCCGGAATGGTAGGCGCGCGGCAGGCGGTTCAGTTCGCCGCTGCAGCCGCGGAAATGCACTACAACACCGCGCCAGCCGCGGGCGACGGCAGCATGCATCAGCGCACGCGCATAGTGACTGCGTGAACTGCCTTCGAGGCCGTGAAACAGCACCAGCAGCGGCCGCTCTTCACCGCACCCCTCAATCCGCAATCCTGAATCCTGGCCTTCAGTCCAGTCGAGATCAATGAAGTCATCGTCCGGCGTATCCCAGCGCTCACGGCGATAGTCGACAGCAGGACGGCGTGCCAGCAGCGCCGGGTACAGTGTCTGCAGGTTGCCGCCAGGCAGCCAGAACGGAGCCCGGTATGCGGGTTGTGATGAGGCCATGGGCGAATGATAGGCGGTTTGGGTGACTGGTTTGCGACGGGTATGCGGGCATGCCACAATCCCGGACAGATTCACCCGCAACAGCACCAATAACCATAAAGGGAGACAAGACCATGAGTGATCCCGTGGCGCAAGGCACAAGCAACGACGACCGTAATCTGGCGATGCTGGCCCACCTGCTGGGCATCGTGTCCGGTTTTATTGGCGCGCTGATCATCTGGCTGATCAAGAAAGACCAGTCGGCCTTTATCGACGAGCAGGGCAAGGAGGCGCTGAATTTCCAGATCACCATACTGATCGGATTTGTGATTGCTGGAGTACTGACTGTCATCCTGATCGGCGCCTTGCTGATGCCGGTGCTGCTGGTGGCCAACCTGGTGTTCTGCATCATCGCGGCGGTCGCAGTATCCAAGGGTGAGCACTACAAATATCCGATTGCGATCCGGCTGTTGAAATAAAGAACGCAGTCGTAAAAAAGGGCCCCGCGGGGCCCTTTTTTATTGCCGTTGCCGGCTCAGTCGCTGCAGTTCAATTGCGGTACGAGGTGTCTGTGCGGTCAAGTTTGCGCAGCATCGCCGGCCATTCGAGCAGGCCGAAACGGCGGCGCACACCGGGCAGCATCAGGTTGTTGGTGTACTGGGTGACTTCCTGCGGCGGCAACTGCAGCTCGGTATTGCAGGACAGGGCCATCACCTGCAGTTGGCAGGCGCGCTCAAGGCGGTACATGTTGTTGAAGCATTCGGCGATGGTGGCACCGGTGGTGAGCAGGCCGTGGTTGCGCAATACCATTGCTTCGCGGTTGCCGAGGTTTTCGACCAAACGTTCACGTTCTTCGAGGCGCAGTGCAACGCCTTCGTAGTCGTGATAAGCGATGTCGAGGAAACGCATCGACGATTGCGCGATCGGCATGATGCCGCATTTCATCGCGGATACCGCCATGCCGGCGAGGGTATGGGTATGAATGATGCAATCCACATCATGGCGTGCGGCATGCACGGCACTGTGGATCACAAAGCCGGCCTGGTTGACGCCGTATTCGGTGGCGTTAAACAGCACATTACCTTCGAGGTCGATTTTCAGCATCGACGAGGCGGTCATTTCCTCGTAGAGCATGCCGTAGGGGTTGATCAGGAATTCATTGTGGGTGCCGGGCACACGCACGGAAATGTGGTTGGCGACCATTTCCACCATGCCGAATTCCGCCATCAGGCGATAGCAGGCGGCGAGATTGACGCGGGCTTCCCATTCTTCCTTGCTGACCTGTTCGCGTACCGGTTTGTTGACTTTGATGGCGGGTGCGTTCATGGCGGACTCCTTTGGGGATCGTGCGCTGGATTCTACGCCCGGACCTGCCGGGCGCAAGGGTGTTGTCTCACAGTCTGGAACATGTGTATTGGGAGCGAGTTGTATTTTCAGGCCTTGGCGTAGATACCGGCGCTGCCGCCGGCGAGCTTGCCGAACACCGCACCGGAGGTCAGCCCGGTACCGCCCGGGTAGTTGTGATAAAACAGCCCGCCGACCATTTCGCCCGCGGCGTACAGTCCCGGGATCGCTTTGCCGGCGGTGTCCTCCACATTGCCCTCATTGTTGACCTTGACGCCGCCAAAGGTGAACGTAACGCCGCAGGTCACTGCATAAGCTTCAAACGGTGCCTGGTCAATGGTCAGCGCCCAGTTCGATTTGTTGACCTTCAGACCTTCGGTGCGTCGACCATCTTTCACCGTCAGGTTGAACGGCACCTCGGTGCGCACGGCCTTGTTGTAGGCCTTGATTTCGCGCAGGCAGGCATCGGCATTCACGCCTTCCAGTTTTTTTACCAGCTCCTCCAGTGTGTCGGCGCGTACCTTGGTGACCTGCTTGATGCGGTACTCGTCGCGCAGCAGCGGAATCGATTGCGCATCGAAGACCTGCCACGCGAACATGCCCGGCTGGTTCAGCACCACGGCGCCGTATTTTGCGTAGGTGTAGTTGCGGATGTCGGCGCCTTCATCGACGAAACGTTCGCCGTTGGCGTTGATCATGATGCCGATCGGATAGCTGTGTTTCTGGAAGTTGTCGCCGACCGCGAGGTCTCCGAAGGCCGGGGCATTCATGTCCCAGCCCACGGCGTGGCAGCCCGACCAGTGGCCATAGGGCAGTGCGCCCGCTTCCAGTGCCATGCGGATGCCGGCGCCGGTGTTGAAACGGGTGCCGCGCACCTTGGCCAGATCCCAGCCTGCGCCGAGATAGCGCGTACGCATTTCGGCGTTGGATTCGAAACCGCCGCAGGCCAGCACCACGGCCTTGCACGGGATTTCGACGTTCTTGCCTTGATGCCGCGCCTTGATGCCGATGATCTTGCCGCTGTCATCGGTGATCAGCCCGGTCGCCGGGGTTTCGTAATAAATTTTGATGCCTTCGCGCTCGCAGGCCTTGTGTTCGTTGTCGACCAGGCCGGGGCCACCACCCCAGGTTTCCGCGGCGAGGCCGCCGAAGAATTTGAATTTGCCGTCGACTTTCATCGCCTGGCGGCCGAAGCTGGCCTGGAACCTGACGCCCTTTTTGCGCATCCACGTCAGCGTTTCGAGACTGCGCGAAACGAGGATTTCACAAAGGTCGGGATCGGTGCGGTATTGGGTGAC
This sequence comes from Bordetella parapertussis, assembly GCA_945885345.1. GTDB lineage: Bacteria > Pseudomonadota > Gammaproteobacteria > Burkholderiales > SG8-41. Next base: position 11,767 of record CAMCYP010000006.1, read on the forward strand.
GCGACCCATGTCGTCGTAGAACTGATCGGCGGTATAGGTGCCGAAGTCGGTGTTTTTGATTTCATCGTCGGTCAGGTCCGGAACAATCTGCTTGAGATCGTCGGCGCCGTTGAACTGCACGCGCATCGCACCCGCGGTGTAGCGGCTGTTGCCGCCGCATTCTTCAATGGGTGCTGCTTCCAGCATGATCACCTTGCCGCCGGATTCGCGCGCGGCGAGCGCTGCGCAGGCCGCGGCATTGCCGGCGCCGACTACCACCACATCAGGATTTCCAAACAGGTCTTTGCTCATCATGAAGATTCTCTGAAAATATCAATAAAAACAATTAATTATGAAATCAACGGTCGATGCCGGCGGGGCGTGAATCGTCACCGGACAACAGTGAATAGTTGACCGCGCGGCCCACGCCCTGGCGAAAACCTTCGAGCCGCAATACCTGCCCCGGCGCGATGTTGGCGAGATTCACGTCACGGCCGAAGTCGCGCAGCATCTGCACATGCTGCTGCGGGAAGCGATAGGGATCGGCTTCGATGACGACGTGGTCAAACCAGTCCTGTGCGCACAGTGCCTTCAGGCTTTCCGGCGCATCCTTGGCGAGCAGATCCATCTCGCATTGCTCGACGGTGACATGATGAATGCCCTGTGCCGCAACCGAACGCACGATGCCTTCGAGGTAATCCAGGCTCAGCGGGTCTTCGGGATTCTTGCGGCCGAATTCATAGACGATCTTGATGCCCGCTTTCTGGAAGTGGTTGATCATGCGGCTGCGTTCCTCTTCCGACAGCGTCACATAGTTCTCGGAAATCTCCAGGCCCGGGATGGCGAGGCGTTTGAGCAGCGCGATCAGTCCGTCGATTTCGTTGCGATGCCAGGCGTATTCAAACAGGATGCCGCCGGCAAAGGGCATCACGCCGGCATCGAGATATAACTTTGTGGTGCGTTTCACTACTTCACCGGGAATCAGCAGCGCGTTCATCGCGTAGATCTTGGCGTAGTCGATGTAGTTTGACGCAACGTCGAGCAGATCAGCGATGCCGCGTTCGCCGCCGGACCAGCCGAAGGTGTCGGGACCGAAGTCGATCATCGAGGTGATGCCGCGACGACGCGGCTTGGGGCTGCGCTGTGGCAGGGCAAGTTCGGGAACGGTTTTGAGATCAGCCATGGTTTTAATTCGATGTTGAACGGTATTAAGTGGATGGATGCGGTGATTGAGAGTGCGCAGCAAAAAGTAAATTGCTGTTTCGTCCACTAAACGGACTACTTGATTATAGATGATGCATCCCGCCATGACGCCGTGAAATCCGCTATACGGACAGCGATTGCTAGTGCAACGATGCCGCACGTTGCGCCATGGCCGCACAGAAGATTCAGTGCAGGGTTTTTGTTGCGGGCTCGGTGTCGGGCTCGGATCTGAGTGTTGCCGGTGCGGCTGCCGCGTGATGCGCCACCATGCGCCAGCCGTGTTCGGTGCGCTGATAGACGTTGGTGGCGATCATCGGTTGCCGCGCGCGCGACTGTCCGGCGATGAAGACATGTTCATAGACGCTGTGTACGGCGAGCATCATGGTGTGGATCAGCTGCTGCTCGCGCAGGCTGAAGCGCAGATCCTGGCCGCTGGCGAAAATTTGCCGCCACGACTCACGAATGCGGTCGATGCCCGAAATACGCGCGGCGCCGGGATGCACGCAGTAACTGTCATCGTCGTCCGACCACACCTCCATCATCGCGTCGAGGTCGCGTTTGACGAAGGCGTCATAAAACGCCGCTTCGGCGTCCTGTGGCGTCGCGAACAGTGTTTTTTTCACGGCAGTCCCCCTGCGCGGATTACACGCCGATTCTAGCAAAATCGATTGCGCTGAAAACGCGTTCCGGTGACAGGTCGTTGAGGCATTTGAAATGGCCCAGCGGGCACTCGCGCTGGAAGCAGGGGCTGCACTCAATATCCAGTGTGAGGATGCGCGCGTCGGCACTCAGCGGCGGCGTGAACTGCGGCGAGCTGGAGCCATAGAGCGCAATCACCGGACGGCCGACCGCGGCCGCAACATGCATCAGGCCCGAATCATTGGTCACCACCAGCCGCGATGCGGCGAGCAGGTCAGTGGCTTCCGCGATGTCGGTTTTGCCGCAAAGGTTGATGCAGGCGCCGTTGCTGCCTTGTGCAATGGTTTCAGCTACGGCATGGTCTTTGGGCGAACCGACCAGCCAGACCGCACAGCCGCGCTGTGCAAACAGTCGCGCCAGCGCGGCGAAATGCATTTCGGGCCAGCGTTTGGCGGGCCCGTATTCCGCGCCCGGGCAAAAGGCGACTACCGGTTTATCGGTGGCGAGTCCGAGCCGTGCCAGCAGCGTCTTTTGCTGTGTGTCGGTCGATTGCAGTGCCGGTTGCGGCAGTGACGAGGGCAGCGTAGCCCCGGCAGGCAGCGCCAGCGCAGCAAAGCGCTGCACCATCTGCGGCAGCGCGACGGTATCGAGTCGTCGCACATCATTGAGCAGACCCCAGCGCGCTTCGCCACGGAAGCCGGTACGCAGCGGGATTTCGGCGACCCACGGGATCAGCGCTGATTTCCACGAATTGGGTAGCACAAGCGCCTTATCGTAAGTCTTGCTCCGCAGGGAAAGCCCGAGTGCACGGCGTTCGCCGAAGCGGAGCGCGCCGTGGCCGAAGGGATTGCTGATGCCGTGCCGCACTTCGGGCATGCGCGCGAGCAGTGGCAGCGTCCAAGGCGGGGCGAGGTAGTCGATCTGCGCGGCGGGATGCTGCTGTTTCAGCAGCATCAGCAACGATTGGGAGATCACGGTATCGCCGACCCAGGACGGGCCGACGATGAGAATTTGTTGCGGATGGAGGGCCATCAGCGGCGCTGCGCGCGGGATGCTGTCCGCGCGCCGTACATCAGTGGTGGCCCGCGCCCGCGCCGCCTTTCAGCATGTAGCGGGTGCCGCAATACGGGCACAGCGCTTCGCCGGTGTTTTCGACCGGCAGGAACACCCGCGGGTGGGCGTTCCACAGCAGCATTGCCGGCGTCGGGCAATGCAGCGGCAGGTCGGCGGCGGTGACTTCGATCAGTCGCGATTTGTTGTCAGTGGGTGTGCTCATGGCAGCCTCAGTTGGCGACAGGTGACAGCCAGCCGTGGTGCTCGGGAGCCTTGCCATTGACACATTCGAAGAATTTTTTCTGCAGGCGCGCCGTGATCGGTCCGCGTTTGCCGTCGCCGATCATCCGGCCGTCCACTTCGCGGATGGGCGTGACTTCGGCGGCGGTGCCGGTGAAAAAGGCCTCGTCGGCGATATAGAGGTCGTCGCGGGTGATGCGTTTTGCCGCCACGGTATAACCCATTTCCTGGGCCAGCGTGATGATCGAGTCGCGGGTGATGCCGATCAGCGCACTGGTCAGTTCCGGTTCATAGATTTTTCCGTTTTTGACCATGAACAGGTTTTCGCCCGAACCTTCGGCGACAAAACCGTCGACATCCAGCAGCAGGCCCTCGTCGTAGCCGTGTTCGGTGGCTTCGAGGTTGGCGAGGATGGAGTTGGCGTAGGTGCCGGAATATTTGGCGCGGCACATCGACACGTTGACATGGTGGCGGGCGTGCGACGATGTCTTGACGCGGATGCCTTTTTCCAGCGCCTCGGCGCCGAGGTAGGCGCCCCAGGGCCAGGCGGCAATGGCGACATGGACGCTGGCGCCCTTCGGTGACACGCCCATTTTTTCCGAGCCGTAGAAGGCGATCGGCCGGATGTAGCAGGATTCAAGCTTGTTGGCGCGCACGACTTCCTTCTGCGCTTCCATCAGCACTTCCCGCGAGTACGGGATTTTCATCATGTAGATGTGCGCTGAGTTGAACAGCCGCTCGGTATGTTCCTTCAACCGGAAAATGGCGGTGCCGATGTCGGTGTTGTAGGCCCTGACGCCTTCGAACACCGCAAGCCCGTAATGCAGGGAATGGGTCAGGACATGCGTCGTTGCCTCGCGCCACGGCACCAGTTTTCCGTCATGCCAGATTTGCCCGTCGCGATCAGCCATGGACATACCGAAGTTCTCCAGATTGGTTTTTTGATGCCGCGTTCAATGGTGCGGAATGGTTGTATGGGTTGCTTATGCAGGACGGATGCGTCTGGCGGCCCGGTATTGCGGCTGCGCCGGACGCTTTTCCGTGCTGCGACAGAACATTTTAGCTGATTTGCCCGGCGCTGCCGATGCCGGGGCGGAAATTTGCAGGCTGTCCGCAACCATGGCCAGGAAATTCCGGTTTACCGGCTACAATATGCCATTGATAAAAAGGGGCGGTTCGGGCCGGCATCCGGCGCAACCGATCAGGAGAAAAAATGCTGGGACGCCTGCGTGCGTGGCTCAATGGTTTGAGCGAGCGCATCATCAATGAGCAGGACAGCGAGCAGGAAAAGCTCAACAAGACGCTGCTGATTTTTTCCTGCGGCCTGATGGGTTTTGGTTCCGTGCTGTGGCTCGCGCTGTATTGGGCCATGGGCATCAAGTTTTCCTCGACCGTGCCCCTGAGTTACATCGCCATTTCGGCGGTATCCCTTGCGTACTACGTCTATACGCTGAATTTTGCGGTATTCCGCACACTTCAGGTCAGCCTGTTTCTGTTCATGCCGTTCATCATGCAATGGAGTATCGGCAGCTACGTCAGTTCCTCCGGGGTTGCGCTGTGGGCCTTGCTGGCACCGGTGGGAGTAATGATTTTCCAGGGCGCGCGCCAGTCCCTGCCATGGTTCGTTGCCTATATCATCCTGACCGCGATTTCGGGCTTTTTCGATTACTGGCTGACATTTGGTGTCGAGTCCGGCGTCACCATGCAGAGCATCGCGGTGTTTTTCACGCTGAACTTTGCGGCGATGTCGACGATCATGTACCTGCTGATCAGTTTTTTTGTGCGCCAGCGCGACAAACTGGCGGCCGACGTCAGCGAGCAGAACAGCCTGCTGCGCATTGAGCAGGGAAAATCTGAATCGCTGCTGCTCAACATTCTGCCGGCGCCGATCGCGCGGCGACTGAAGGACCAGCAGGGCATCATCGCCGACGGTTTTGCCGATGTTACGGTGATGTTCGCCGACATCGTCAATTTCACACGTCTTTCCGAGGAACTGCCGCCAAAGGCCTTGGTCGAGCTGCTGAACGATCTGTTTTCGTGCTTCGATGCGCTGGCCGAACAGCACGGCCTGGAAAAGATCAAGACCGTCGGCGACGCCTACCTTGTCGCGGGCGGGCTGCTGGAGCACGACGGTGTCAATTTTGCGGTCGACGCGCGCGACTACACGGCCGCGATCTTGCACCTTGGACTGGACATGCGTAAATACACTGATCGCCTGGCCAAGGAACGCGGTATGGACCTGTCGATTCACGTCGGCGTCTGCTCGGGGCCGGTGGTCGCGGGTGTCATCGGCACCCGCAAGTTCATCTATGACTTGTGGGGCGACACAGTCAACACCGCCAGTCGCATCACCGACGAGGCGCGTTCCGGCATCATTCTCGTCGATGCAATGACCTACAGGCGTTCGAAAACTCAATTCGAATTCGAGGGGCCGATCAACGTCGTCGGCAAAGGCAAAGGCAACATCGAGGTCTACCGTTTGATCAATCTGGCGCCCCACCTGCGGGACGTCACGGTTTAACCGGCGTGTCATCCGCCGCCGCTTCGACGTCTCCGAACAGCGTTTTCCACAAGGCACTGACTGCTTTCACCGAAACCGCCACTTTGTGCGGTTCCACGCGTGCATAACGTTCGCCGGCGAGGCGCAACTGGTGCTGTAATTCCCGGAACTGGCGGTAAGCGCCGCGCACCGCCGTCGCGTCGGCATCGCTGATCAATCCCAGGCCAGCGGCAGTTTTGAGCAGTGCAAGATTGCCGGCATTGGCGGTCAGCGCGGCGTGGTTTTGCGCCTGGCCTAACACCAGGTACTGCACAATGAATTCCACGTCGATGATGCCGCCCGGGTCATGTTTGATGTCAAACAATTGACTGGTGTTGGGGTGCGCGGCAAGCATTTTCCTGCGCATGCCGGCGATTTCCCTGCACAGCGGGGTGAGTGCGCGCGGTTTGCGCAGCACCGTAATGCGCAATTCTTCGAATGCACCGCTGATGGCGGCATCGCCGGCCACGCTGCGTGCCCGCGTCAGCGCCTGATGTTCCCACAGCCAGGCCTGTTGCAGTTGATACTGACGCATGCTGTCCAGCGGCGTCACCAGCAGGCCACTGGCGCCGTCCGGGCGCAACCGCAGGTCGGTTTCGTAGAGCACGCCGGCCGCGGTGATGCTGGTCAGCCAGTGGTTGATGCGCTGGGCCAGTCGCGCATAGTTTTCGGCGGCTTCGGGAGCAGCATCGTCATAAACAAACACGATGTCGAGGTCCGAGGCGTACCCCAGCTCCTTGCCGCCGAGTTTGCCGTAACCGACGATGGTGAACAGCGGTACTTCACGATGACGCTGGCGCAAGCCCTGCCAGCACAGTCGCAACACTTCTTCCAGGATCACACAAGCGAGGTCGGACAACTGGTCGCTCAGTGTTTCCAGCGGCAGCGTACCGGCAAGATCCTGGGCGATGCAATGCAGCGTCTGGGTGTTTTTGAAGTGGCGCAGCAGATCCATTTGCCGCTCAATGTCGCCTTCGGCGGAGTCAAGGCTGGCGCGCAATTCTGCGCGTAATGCAGTCCAGTCCGGCGCCGCGAGCAGGGTGCGCGCATCGAGCAGCCCGTCGAGCAGGATCGGGTGCTGGGTGATGTACTGGGCCACCCAGGGACTTGCACTCATCAAGTCGGCGACGCGCTCCAGCGCGTGCGGATATTCATGCAGCAGTGCAAGATAGGCTTCGCGCCGGCTGATGCTTTCGAACAGCGCGAGCAGGCGTTCCGCGGTGGCATCAGGATTGCGGCGCGAGGCTGCGGTGGCGATGGCTGCCGGTACCAGGCGGTCGAGCCGGCGCTGGCTGGCTGCCGGCATTTGCCGGTAACGACTGCCGTTGCGAAACAACGCCAGGCGCCTGCACAGCTCTGGCGCCTGAGTAAATCCGAGTCTCACAAGTTGCTCCAGCGCAGCACTGTCGCCGTCACTTTTTCCGTCATTGTCCGCGGGTTGCTCCTGCCACAACGTGGAGAGCGGGTGCCCGGCGGTTTCGGTTTCGCCGAAAATGGCATCAAAATGCCGTGACACCGCGGCACGATGCTGTGTGAGGGTGGTGGTGAATCCGGCCTCGTCAGCGAATCCCATGTATTCCGCAAGCAGTGCATGGGCTTCAGGGTCCGTTGGCAGTGCCTGCGTCTGCTGGTCGTCGCGGTATTGCAGGCGGTGTTCCAGGTTGCGCAGGAAGATGTAGGCCGCGCGTAATTCTGCGACTGCAGCGGGGGCAATAAACTGTCGTTCGCCCAGCGCCTGCAGCACCGTCAGTGTTGGCTGCTGCTGCAGTGAGCGTTCGTGCCCACCGCGAATCAACTGAAAGACCTGCACGATGAATTCGATTTCGCGGATGCCGCCGGGGCCGAGCTTGATGTCATCAAGGCGGTCGCGGCGATTGACTTCATGCCGCACCTGGCTGTGCAGGCTGCGCATCGCGGCGAAAGCGCCGTAATCGAGATGGCGGCGGAATACGAACGGTCGCACTAGCGCCAGCAAGGCCTCGGGCTGGTCGCCCGTCAGCACGCGGCCCTTGATCCAGGCATACCGCTCCCAGGCGCGGCCCTGGGTGATCAGGTAGTTTTCGAACATGTCGAAACTGACGACCAGCGGGCCGCTGTCACCGTACGGCCGCAGCCGCGTATCGACGCGGAACACAAAACCGTCTTCGGTCCATTCGTTGAGTGCGCCGATCAGCCGCCGTGTCAGCCGCGTGAAGAACTCGTGGTTGCTGAGGGTGCGCGCGCCATCGGTGTCGCCTTCCTCGGGATAAACCAGCACCAGGTCGATGTCGGAGGAGGCGTTGAGTTCGGCGCCGCCGAGTTTGCCCATGCCCACCACGTGCAATTGCTGCAGTGTGCCGCTGTTCGCACCGCGTGGCTCGCCGTGCGCGGCCGCAAGGTCACCGTGCAGCCGGGCGACGGCCGTGCGGATGGCGATTTCGGCCAGCTGTGTCACGGTGCCGACCACCTCGTCGAGACTGGCGTAACCGCCCAGGTCGCGCACGATCAGTCGCGCCATGACCCGCTGCCGCAGGCGGCGCAGTGCGCGGCCAAGACTGACGTCATCGTCGATTGCGGCGGCGGCCAGTTCCGCCTGCATGTCCGCGGCGGTGAACGGCTGCGCCACTTCCGCTGTCATTAGTACCCCCGGTCGCGCCGACAGCAGGCGCTGCAGATAACGGCTGTAACGAGTGGCGTGAGTGATGGCGCGGTCGGCGTTCATGATCTGCGCGGCGTTATGGGATGACATGGGGATGGCATGGCCGGTTCGCGCCAGTCGCGTTAGAATAGCTAAGCCGTTGTTTCATTTCTGCATTTTACAATTTTTATTTTACATTCTTCAGGCAAATGATGCCCTTAGCCGCAGCGCGTAAATGGTTCCAGAGCTGTTCGTTGTGGGGCTATCGCGTGCTGACCTGGGGCATCCTGCTCTGCGGTTTCCTGTTCGCCGCGGCGATACTGGTGCTGCGCTACTGGATACTGCCGGACATTGCGGCCTATCGCGAGGATATTGCCCAGACGCTGAGCCGAAGTGTGCAACAGCGCGTCACCATCGGCAGCATCAGCGCGAACTGGGACGGACTGCGCCCGCAACTCGCGTTGTCGCAGGTCGTTGTACATGATGCTGAAGGGCGCCCGGCGCTGGAGCTGCCGCGCGTCGATGCCACTTTGTCCTGGCGTTCGGCAGCACTGCTGCAGGTAAATTTCCATGCGCTGGATATTTACCGGCCGGTGTTGACCGTGCGCCGCGATGGCCGCGGAGGCCTGACCGTGGCCGGTATTGTGCTGAACATGGAGCAGCAGGATGCTGGTGGTTTTTCGCGCTGGCTGCTCAGCCAGCGCGATATTGAAATTCATGACGCGCGACTGGTGTGGAATGACGAGATGCGTGCGGCGCCGGCACTCGAGCTCAATCAACTCCACTTGCGCATACTCAACAACGGCGACCGCCACCGGGTGGGTTTGCGCGCGGTACCGCCCGCCGCGCTGGCTTCACCGCTTGATGTGCGTGGCGATCTGACCGGCGAGAATTTTCAGTCGCTGGCGGAGGCGCTGACCGGTCAGTTGTTCGTGCAGTTTGACTATGTCGATATCGCGGCGTGGCGGCAGTGGATCGATTTTCCGGTGCATTTTCCCCATGGCACCGGTGCGTTGCGCGCCTGGCTCACTTTCAGCCGCAACGAACTGACGGGCGTCATTGCCGACACGCAGTTGCAGAACGTCAAAACACAGCTGGGCGCCAGCCTGCCGGAGCTGGACATGCGCGAACTCGGCGGGCGTTTTTCATGGAAACGGGTTGCCGATGGTTTCGAGGTGGCGACGAACAAGCTGACGTTTACCACCGGTGACAAGCTGACGTTACCGCCGGTCGATATGCTGCTGAAGTTAAGCGGGGCGACTGACGCCGGTTATCAGCGGGGGGCGTTTCAGGCCAATGCGCTGGAACTGGCGCCGCTGGTGCAGCTGGCAGATCGCTTGCCGCTGGCCAGCGATTTGCGCAAATCACTGTTGGCGCTGGCGCCGACCGGCGGTGTTTATGACCTGGCGCTCAACTGGAACGGCAGCTGGCCGCAACTGAAAACGTATTCGGTGCGCGGCCGCTTTCACGAGCTGTCGTTCAAGCAGCATGACGAATTGCCTGGATTTTCCGGATTCAGCGGCAACATCGACGGCACGGAAAAAGGCGGCACCCTGCACGTCGCGACGCAAAAGGCGGCACTCGACCTGCCGAACCTGTTTCGCGAGCGGCTGCTGTTAGACACGCTGAGCGGGCAGCTGGCCTGGTCGCGGGTCGCCGGCGGCACCGAATTTCGCTTCAGCAATTTTTCCTATGCCAATGCCGACCTTGCCGGCACGCTGTTTGGCAGTTATCGCACGGCCAGCGATGGCCCGGGCACGGCCGACATTACCGGTCAGCTGAGCCGGGGACTGGCTTCGCGCGTGACGGCCTATTTGCCGCTGACGGTGGCGAAAACTTCGCGCGGCTGGCTGGACAAGGCATTTCTCGCTGGCAGTTCCAACGACGTCCGTTTTCGCGTCAGAGGCGACTTGCGCGAATTTCCGTTCGCCGACGATCACGGCGGAATTTTCGAGGTGGCTGCCAAAGTCAACGGCGGCACGCTGCATTACGGCGACAACTGGCCCGAGATCAACGGCATTGAGGGTGATTTCACTTTTCGCGGCAAACGCCTGGAAATGAATGCGCGCCAGGCTGCGATCGGCAATGTGCGGCTAGCCAAGGTGCGGGCGCAGCTTCCGGATCTGTTGCATGCCAATCCGATGTTGCTGATCAACGGCGATGCTGAGGGTGCAACCACCGATTTTCTCGAATTCATTGCGCGCAGTCCGGTGAACGCGATGATCAATGGTTTTACCGACGGCATGCGTGCGCAGGGACAGGGTCGTCTGGCGCTGAAACTGACCCTGCCGCTGCAGGCCCTGGATAAAAGCAAACTGGCCGGCACCTACCAGTTCGTCAACAACCAGCTGGTTCCGGCTCCAGGGTTGCCGCCGCTGGAGCAGGTCAATGGCCGGCTGGAATTCACCGAATCCACTGTGCGCGTACCCGGTGCAACGGCTACTTTTCTCGGCGGACCGTTGAGCGTCACTGCCGGAAGCCAGCGCGATGCGGCGATCAGCATCCAGTTTCGCGGGCGGGTCAATGCCGATGCCGCGCGGCGCGCAGGTGGCATGGAGTGGCTGCGCTACATGCGTGGAGCAACCGACTGGCGCGGTTCGCTGACCATGCGCAACAAGCGTGTCGACCTGGTGGTGGACTCCACGCTGCAGGGACTGGCGGTCAATCTGCCGGCGCCATTCACCAAGACCGCGGCGGAGTCTTTGCCATTGCGGGTGGAGCGGCGCTATACGGGGCCGCAGCAGGAACGTATTGCAGTCAACGCTGAAGGGCTGGTCAGCGCGGTGTTGCTGCGACGGGGAGAGCAGCAGGAAGCCAGAATAGAACGCGGCACTGTGCGTTTTGGCGAGGGTGCTGCGGCTGAACCTGATCGCGCTGGCATCACGGTATCGGGGGCCATCAAGAATCTGGACTTCAGTGAATGGCTGGCGCTGGCTGGTGAATCGAGTGGTGGCAGCGCCATTAATCTGGCGGCTGTGGATCTGCGCATTGCCGAAATGCGAGTGTTCGAGCGCCGGTTTGCCGATATTGCGATTCGTGCCACTTCACCGGGCGGCACCCTGCAGGCGAATGTGCGTGGCAAGGACATTGAGGGTACGCTGGGCTGGCGTGCGCAGGGCAAGGGACGACTGACGGCCCGTCTGCGCCGGCTGAATCTGCCGGCGGCGGAACCGTCTGCAGTGCCGGTCGCCCCGGTGACGCAGGGCGCTGACGCGCGTCCGCCGGAGTTGCCGGCACTGGATGTGGTGGTCGACGAACTGCTGCTGGCCGAACGCTCACTGGGGCGCCTTGAGTTGCAGGCCACACCACAGCAGCGTGACTGGCGTATTGAGCGCCTGACGCTGATTACAGCGGAGAGCCAGCTCAACGTCGATGGAATCTGGCAGAACTGGCTGGCGCAGCCGCGGGTTCAGGTGAATGTGCGGCTGATGGTCAATGATGTCGGCCGCCTGCTGGCGCGGCTCGGGTATCCCGAAGGTGTCCGGCGCGGCACGGCCAAAGTCGAAGGTAATCTGGCGTGGTCTGGCAGTCCGCAGCGACTGGATTATCCGACGCTGACCGGCAATTTTGTACTGGACGCGGGCAAGGGCCAGTTCGTGAAACTGGAGCCAGGCATCGGCAAACTGCTGGGCATCCTCAGCCTGCAATCGCTGCCGCGGCGGATCACGCTCGACTTCCGTGACATTTTCAGCGAAGGACTGGCGTTTGATGAAATTGTCGGTGCCATCAAGGTGACGCAGGGTGTGGCCAGCACGGACAACCTGCGCATTACCGGCCCGGCAGCGCGCATCAACATGAACGGACAGGTCGACCTGGCACGGGAAACCCAAAAATTGCGGGTCAGAATAAATCCGCAGTTTTCCGATACCTTGTCTGTGGCCGGAGCACTGATCGGCGGCCCGGTGGCGGGTGTTGCGGCGTTCGTTGCGCAGAAATTGCTGAAAGACCCGCTGGGCGAGATTACTGCGTATGAGTACGACGTGACCGGTACCTGGGCCGAGCCCCAGGTGAACAAGGTGGCGCGCCTGGAGCCGCAGGCGGAGACACCGCAGTGAGTGGACGCCGGTGGTTGTGGATTGCGCTGCTGGCGCTACCCGCTCAGGCCGCTGATCTGGCACCGGAGTTATGGGACCGTCCGCGCTCGGCGCAGGCGGTGATGGCGCAGCCTGCCGTACGGCAGGCGGTTGCCGCCTATCAGGCGAACGGCGCTGCGCGTATTGTGATTATCCATGGTCCGCGGCAGGAGGCGCAGTTGCAGGCTGAGGAACTGCGAGCATGGCTGGTGGCGCTGGCGGTGGACAGTGCGCGCTTGCAGTTGCGCGCTGACCCAATGGCAGCGGTGTTGCGATTGGAAGTCACGGAATAATCGTCCGTGCGAGATGGTCAATCAACGGATGTGAGGATATGGGTACCAGACTGAGATCGACGCGGGCGCAGAAAAAAAGTGTGGACCAAAAAAGCAGGGACCAGGCCGATGCTGGCGCGACACGCATTGCTGCCGTGCAGATGGCGTCGGGGCCGCATGTCGGTGCCAACCTGAAAGAAGTGGCGCGGCTGATTGAAATGGCCGTCGAGCAGGGCGCGCGGCTGGTCGGCTTGCCGGAGTATTTCGGCATCATGGGATTGAAGGACACCGACAAGGTCGCGGTGCGCGAGGAATACGGCGGTGGGCCGATCCAGGAATTTCTCGCAGCAACGGCGCGCAAACACGGTATCTGGATTGTCGGCGGGTCGGTGCCGCTGGCGGCTTCCGTCAAAGACAAGGTGCTCAACACCAGCCTGGTCTATGACGACAAGGGCAAATGTGTTGCGCGTTACGACAAGATCCACCTGTTCGGTTTTGAGATGGGCAAGGAAAAATATTCGGAAGAACGCACCATTGAGCACGGCAAGCAGGTGGTGGTGGTCGACACGCCATTCGCGCGCATCGGGTTGTCTATCTGTTACGACTTGCGTTTCCCGGAACTCTACCGCGCGATGGGTGAAGTCGACCTGATCCTGGTGCCGTCGGCGTTCACCGAAACCACCGGCAAGGCGCACTGGGAGACGCTGATCCGCGCCCGCGCCATCGAAAACCTGGCCTATGTACTGGCGCCCGCGCAGGGCGGGTATCATGTGAATGGCCGCGAGACCCACGGCGACTCGATGATCGTCGATCCCTGGGGTGTGGTTCTCGATCGTCTGCCGCGCGGTTCCGGCGTGGTTGTGGCCAGCATGAACCGTACCCATATACAACGTCTGCGCCAGAGTTTGCCGGCGCTGCAGCATCGTACGCTGGGACGTTAATCAACCCCGGATTTTTTATAACAATTTGATTTTATTGTATATTTTTAGGTAAACCTGAACCATGCAAGCCGCGAATATTTTTGAGACGGCCAGCGCGATGCTGCTGGCCCCGCATGCGCTGGACGAAGGGCGCCTGCAGTCGGTGTTCGGCCAGATCATGGCGCACCACGTCGATTATGCTGACCTCTATTTCCAGTATTCGCGCAGCGAGTCGTGGAGCCTGGAAGAAGGCATCGTCAAATCGGGCAGTTTCAACATCGATCAGGGCGTCGGCGTGCGCGCCGTCAGCGGCGAAAAAACCGCCTTCGCCTATTCCGACGACATTACCTTCAATGCGCTGCAGGCTGCAGCGCAGGCAACGCGGGCGATCGGTCGTCAGGGCGGTGCCGGCAGTACCGCGATTGCACGCCGCGGCGAACTGCGCGCACTGTATGCACCGCAGGATCCATTGGCGAGTCTCGGCGCACCGGAGAAAGTGGCGCTGCTCGAACGTCTGGAGCGCATCGCGCGCAGTCTCGATCCGCGGGTGACGCAGGTTATGGCCTCGCTGGCCGGTGAATATGAAGTGGTGATGGTGGCTCGCAGCGACGGCGTGCAGGCGGCGGATGTGCGGCCGCTGGTGCGCCTGTCGCTGCAGGTGATCGTCGAGGCCGATGGCCGGCGCGAACAGGGCGGGGCAGGCGGCGGCGGGCGCTTTGACTATGCTTATTTCACCGATGCCGTGCTGAATGATTATGCGCAAAAGGCGGTGCAGCAGGCCTTGCTCAATCTCGAGGCGCGGCCCGCACCGGCAGGTACCATGACCGTGGTGCTGGGTTCGGGCTGGCCGGGGATATTGCTGCACGAGGCGATCGGCCACGGTCTGGAAGGCGATTTCAACCGCAAGGGCACTTCGGCATTCAGCGGCCGCATCGGCGAACGCGTCGCAGCCCCGGGAGTTACCGTCGTCGACGACGGCACCATCGCGCAGCGCCGCGGTTCGCTGAACGTCGACGACGAAGGCAATGCCACGCAGCGCAATGTGCTGATCGAGGACGGCGTGTTGCGCGGTTACCTGCAGGATGCGCTGAACGCGCGGCTGATGGGGGTTGCGCCTACCGGCAACGGGCGGCGCGAATCGTATGCGCATGTACCGATGCCGCGCATGACCAATACCTACATGTTGAACGGTGACCGTGATCCGGCGGAAATCATCGCCTCGGTGGACCGCGGGCTGTATGCGGTGAATTTCGGCGGTGGCCAGGTCGATATCACCAGCGGCAAGTTCGTGTTTTCGGCGTCGGAGGCGTACATGATCGAAAACGGCAAGCTGACCTGGCCGGTGAAGGGCGCGACGCTGATCGGCAACGGTCCGGATGCGCTGACACGGGTGTCGATGATTGGCAATGACATGAAACTCGACTCCGGCGTCGGCACCTGCGGCAAGGAAGGCCAGAGCGTGCCGGTGGGCGTCGGCCAGCCGACGCTGCGCATCGACGGGCTGACCGTCGGCGGCACGGTCTAAGCAGGACGAGATTCGGCGGAGCCCGAATCGTTTATAATGCATTGATTATATGGAAAGTTAAGGAAGGCTCTGCGCAAAATGCTGCACCGTACTGACGATCTGCGGATCAAGGAAATCAAGGAACTGGCGCCCCCCGCGCACTTGCTGCGCGAACTCGCACTCAGCGAAAAAGCCGCCAACACGACGTTTGAAGCGCGTCAGGAC
Source organism: Bordetella parapertussis (assembly GCA_945885345.1). Lineage (GTDB taxonomy): Bacteria > Pseudomonadota > Gammaproteobacteria > Burkholderiales > SG8-41. The sequence continues at coordinate 27,031 of CAMCYP010000006.1, forward strand.
ATTCATCGCATCCTGCACGGCGCCGATGACCGTCTGCTGGTGATCATGGGGCCGTGTTCGGTGCACGACGTCAAGGCCGCCAAGGAATACGCCGGCAAGCTGCTTGATGCGAAGAAAAAACTTGCCGCCGATCTGCTGATCGTGATGCGCGTCTATTTCGAGAAGCCGCGCACCACCGTGGGCTGGAAGGGGTTGATCAACGATCCCAACCTCGACGGCAGTTTCCGCATCAACGAAGGCCTGAAGATTGCCCGCGAACTGCTGCTTGAACTGAACGAAAGCGGCATGCCGGTGGGCTGCGAATTCCTCGACATGATCACGCCGCAGTACATCGCCGACCTGGTGTCCTGGGGCGCCATCGGTGCGCGGACCACCGAGTCGCAGATCCATCGTGAACTCGCATCCGGGCTGTCCTGCCCGGTCGGTTTCAAGAACGGCACCGACGGCAATATCAAGATCGCCATTGACGCCATTCGCGCGGCGCAGGCGCCGCATCATTTCCTGTCGGTGACCAAGGCCGGGCATTCGGCCATTGTGTCGACCACCGGCAACGAGGATTGTCATCTGATCCTGCGCGGCGGCAAGGAACCGAATTACGACGCGCCGAGTGTCGATGCCGCGGGGCGTGGCCTGGCGGATGCCGGCATTCCGGCGCGGATCATGATCGACTTCAGCCATAGCAATAGCAGCAAGAAGCCGGAGAAGCAGGTCGACGTCGGGCAGAACGTGGCCGGCCAGGTGGCTGGCGGCGACGACCGCATTTTCGGCGTCATGGTGGAAAGCCATCTGAAGGCGGGGCGGCAAGACCTGCTGCCGGGCAAGCCGCTGACCTATGGTGTCAGCATCACCGATGGCTGCATCGGCTGGGAAGAAAGCCGGACGCTGCTGGAGACGCTGGCGGACGGTGTGCGCAAGCGCCGGCTCAAAGCCGTCGCTGCCAATTAGCGGGGGGTGCGGGATGCGGCTACACTGGCGGCTGCATCACCCCTGAACCCTTATGGCCCAAGACGACCTCAGCGCGGTAACTGACCAGAACAACCTCGCCAAGCTCGAACGCGTGGGGGCCGGCACCGCCATTGCCGGGGAAATCTTCGGGCTGGTCGGCAAGTCGCAGTTTTTCACCGAATTTTCGCAGGAAGACATTTCCATTCTCGCCGGCTACATGGCGGTCTATCGCGCGCAGCCCGGCGAGATCCTCATTCGCGAAGGCGACGCCGGTGATTTCATGGTGCTGATTGTCGAGGGGGAAGTCGATATCCTGAAAACCAGTTATCGCGCCGAGCAGCAGCACATGACCAGTGCCGGCCCCGGCATGACACTGGGCGAGATGTCGATGATTGACGGCGAGCCGCGATTCGCCTCCTGTATGGCGTCACAACCCACCACCTTTGCCGTACTGACCCGCGATAACATGGCCAAAATTATCCTGGATCACCCGGGCCTCGGTTCGAAGATCCTGGTGAAAATGGTCACCATGCTGTCGCTGCGGCTGCGCCAGACCAGCGCGCGCTTGCTGCGGGTGATGGAAGACAGCCGCCAGTAAATTCTGCCCGTGCCGAATCCGCGCCTCAAGCGCGCCGGTTGCTGCCCATGATTTTTCCGATGACGTCATTGCAGCACACCGGCATGCGCGCATTGTGCTGTGCGATAGGTCTGGGCTTTCTGCTGAGTGCCAGCGCCGCTGCGGCGCAGGAGGTACAGGTCGTTGACGGCCGCGGCGTGACCATCCGGCGGGCGCAGCCCGCGCAGCGCATCATCACGCTGACGCCGCATCTTACCGAGCTTGTTTTTGCCGCCGGCGCCGGCGCACATCTCGCCGGCGTGGCGCGGTTCAGCAATTATCCCGAGGCGGCCCGCCGGTTGCCAGTGGTCAGTGACGCCGGACAGTTTGACCCCGAGTTGCTGCTGGCATTGAAACCGGACCTGGTGCTGGCGTGGAAAAACGGAACCCCTGCGGCCGTCGTGGCGCGGCTGGAAAACCTCGGCTTGACGGTATTTGTTGCGGAATTCACCCGACTGGAGGATGTCGCGCGCGGCATCGAAGCCATCGCGACGCTGGCCGGCACCCTGCCGGCGGGATTGCGTTCCCGTGACGCCTACAACGCCGGGCTGCGGGCCTTGCGCACGCGACGTTACAGCGGCGCACCGGTGCGCGTGTTTTACGAGATCTGGCCGCAGCCGCTGATGACTGTCAACGGCACGCATATCATCAGTGATGTGCTTGCACTGTGCGGCGGCGTGAATATTTTCGGTGCGTTGCGGCCATTGACTCCGGAAGTGTCGCGCGAGGCGCTGCTGGCTGCGCGGCCCGAAGTCGCGCTGGGCGGCAGTTCTGCAGAGACGGCAGCCGTGTTTGCCGCGCGCTGGGCGGGGTTGCCACCACCGCTGGGCGCGATTCCCGTGCATTACATCGCCCCCGATCTGATCCAGCGGCCGACACCGCGTTTGCTGGAGGGTGCGCGCCTGGTTTGCGCGCATCTCGACGCAGTGCGCGCGGCGCGGCGCTGAGCGAGTTGCCCGGTTTCAGCCGCGGTTGCGGCCCTGTTGCCACAGCACGTCGCCGTTACCGCCGGATTGATTGAGCGTGCGAGCCAGCACAAACAGCAGGTCGGACAGCCGGTTCAGGTATTGCACTTGCAGTGGCGGCAATTTCTCTTCCCGTGCCAAAGCCACCAGCGTGCGTTCGGCGCGGCGGCAGATGGTGCGCGCCATGTGCGCGAGTGCGGCAGGGCGCGTGCCGCCGGGCAACACGAATTCCTTCAACGCCGGCAGACCGGTGTTAAACCGGGTGACCAGTTCTTCCATACGCGCCAGGTGCGCGTTGCTGATCAGTGCATGTCCCGGCAGGCTCAGTTCGCCGCCGAGATCGAACAAGTCGTGCTGCACGCCGAGCAGTGCGTCGCGGATGCCGGCAGGCAATGCCTCCTCGGTCAGCAACACGCCGATGGCGCTGTTCAGTTCGTCGACATCACCGAGTGCCGCGACGCGCGTCTGATCCTTGGCGATGCGGGCGCCGGAAGCGAGCCCGGTGCTGCCGTCGTCGCCGGTGCGGGTCACGATTTTGGATAGCCGGTTTGCCATGATTTCGGTCACTTGAAGGTCATGCATTATAGGCGCCGCGATGCAGTGCGCGGCACGCCGTGATAATCTGCCTTCAGTGCAACCGGTGCTGCAGACAAGAAACCGGTGCGAGTTTTATTGAAAGTTGCCTGAATCATGACAAAAACATGCCTCTGACGAGGCTGTCATGTTTTTGGTAATGCTCAATAATCGACAGGCTGGAGGAGGCCCCGCATGTTCAAGAACATCCTGATTTACACCGATGGCTCCAAGCTGTCGCGCAAGGCGCTGGTGACCGGCATCAAGCTGGCGAAAATGTCTGCCGGCAAAGTAACTTTTTTATATGTCCTGCCGCGGCTGGATCCGATGATTTTCGCCGAGGGCTATGTGCCGGAGCCGGACTGGATGGACAATTACGAAAGCACGTCGCGTGACAATGCCAAAGCCTATCTGGCGCGGGCCGAAGTGCTGGCGGGCAAATCCAATGTCGCCTGCGCTACGCGGATGGCCAGTGCCGACCGGCCGTACAAGGAAATCATTGCCACGGCGCGCACACGCAATTGCGATGCCATCGTGATGCCGTCGCGCGGACGCAAGGGGCTGACTGCGGTACTGCTAGGCAGCGAAACCATGGAAGTGCTGACCCGCTGCACCCGCCCGGTTATCGTCGTCAGATAAAGTTAAATTAAAACAATTGCTTATTTGGATTTGACGGCGCCGCTGCGCTGGCCGGCCGGGCATCGCCGTTGGGCAGGCTGGCGCGGCATTCGCGGAAAATCTGCAGCTTGCAGTCACGGCAGACCGCCGGATCAAGCTTGCGGTAGATCGCCGCGATGGCGTTGCGTTTGACCGGGAACATGTTGTCGTTGCCGATATCGTTCAGGTAGCCGCCCCGGCGCAGCAGACCGACCACTTCATCCTTCAGTCGGTAGAAATACAATCCCCCGCCGAGCCTTTGCCGGCGCTTGGCTTCATGCGCCAGGAGTTCGGCACCGGCTACATCGACGAAGTTGATGCCGCTGGCGACCACCAGTACATGTTTTTGCATGTTGTGCTCGCCGATCCGGTGCAGCATCTGCTGCATGTGGTCGACAGCGCCGAAAAAAATCGAACCGTTGACGCGCAGGCATTTCACCTGCGGGCAGTCCGGCAGGCCGGTATCCGCAGAATAGTGATAACTGTTTTCTTCGGGATCCGGTTTGACGTCAAGGATCACCGGGTGTGATGTGCGTTTCAGGTACAGCATCAGCGACAGCAGGATGCCGGTGTAAATCGCGAATTCCAGTTGTACGAACAGCGTCGCCAGCAGTGTGACGGCAAGCACCACGCTTTCTGACAGGCTGGTACGGATGATATTGCGGATCTGCGGGATGTCGATCAATCCCCAGGCCACCATGAACAGGATGCCCGCCATGGTCGGCACTGGCAGGAAATGCACCAGGGGCGCTACCAGCAGCACGATCAGCAGCAGGAATACCGCGGACAGGATGGAGGCGAGGGGGGTGCGCGCACCGGCTTCATAGTTGACGCCGCTGCGGTTGAAGGAACCGCTGGACGCATAAGCCGAGAAGAAACTGCCGGCAAGGTTGGACAGGCCCTGGTCGATGAACTCCTGGTTGCCGTCGATGCGCTGTTCCGAGCGTACCGCAATGGCGCGGGCAATGGACACTGCCTCGGTCAGGCCGAGCATGGTCACCGCCACGGCGATGGACGCCGTTTTGCGCAGTGCTTCCAGCGAAAAGTCAGGTGCTTCAAACCGCGGAAATATGCCGGACAGCGCCTTCACGGTTTCGATCTGGTTTCGCGCGTCCAGTTGCGGGATCAGGCCCAGCGCCAGCGTGTACAGCGTACCGGCAATCATTGCGACGATCATGTACGGCAGCCTGCGGTAGCGGCGTTTTACGAAAATCCCGACCAGCAGCGTGATCATGCCGACCGAGGCGACATACCAGTTGATGTCGTCCAGTCCGTACAGGGTCTGGCGCAGGGTTTCGGCGAAGGAAATGCCGCGCGGCATCGGAATGCCGAGGAAATGGGGCAGTTGGGTGCTGATGATCAGCAGTCCGGCGCCGGCGGTGAAGCCGAGGACCACGGTGTGCGAAATGAAGTTGACCAGCGCGCCCATGCGGGCGAGGCCCATTGCAAGCTGGAACACGCCGGTCAGGAAAGTCATCATCAGCACCAGCCGGATGTATTCCGGGGTGCCGGGCGCGGCGACACCGCTCATCGTCGAATAGATCACAATGGAAATGGCGGTGGTTGGCCCCGAGACCAGGTGCCAGCTGGAGCCGAATAGCGCGGCAATGACCGCAGGGATCATCGCGGCATAGAGTCCGTATTCCGGTGGCAGGCCGGCGATGGTGGCGAAAGCCACGCCCTGCGGCAGTACCACGATGGCACCGGTGATGCCCGCCAAAGCGTCGGCGCGCAGCGTCTCGCGGCCGACCATCGGCCACCAGTTCAGGAACGGCAGTAAGCGGCCAGCGAACTGCAGCAGTTCGGGGCGGGAGCGGATTAAAAACTTCAAGGGCTTTCCCGGAGCAATGGTTTTCATTATGGGACATCATGGCAGTGCATGCCAATCAGCTAAATTTGCCCGGCAATCAGCGAATTTTTTGGGCTATAATCTGCGCCCTGCGTCGTTCAAAAAAGGAAAGAGCGCCTTCATGATACGGTTAACTGCAATCTGCCTCGGTCTCGGTATGGTACTGGCCCCGGGCATCTCCCAGGCGGCTGATGGCGATCCGGTGGCGGGCAAGGGCAAGACCGCGATGTGTGCCGGCTGCCACGGCATCGAGGGTTATAAAACCGCGTTTCCCGTGACTTACAGCGTACCGAAACTGGGCGGGCAGCATGCCGCCTACATCGTCAAGGCGCTGCAGGAGTACAAGGGTGGCGACCGCATGCATCCGTCGATGCGTGCGATTGCGGCGGGTCTGACGGATCAGGACATGGCCGATGTCGCGGCGTATTACGCCTCTTCGCCGACGCATTCGGCATCGAAATAACGGCTTCAGGGGATAGCGATGAACAAACTGTTGTGGATCGCCGCTTGCGCGGCGCTGCTGGCCAGCGGCCCGGCACTGGCTGCAAATCCTGTCGCGGGTCAGGAAAAAGCCAAAACCTGCGCCGCCTGTCATGGGGCGGACGGCAACAGTGCCGCCCCGGATTTTCCGCGGCTGGCCGGCCAGAACTTTGATTACCTGGTCAAGGCCCTGTCGGATTACAAGGCGGGCGAACGCAAAAACGTGATCATGGCACCGCAGGCCGCCAACCTGTCGCAACGTGACATCGAAGATCTGGCCGCCTATTTCTCGCGCCAGCACGGGCTCGTGGTCAAATACTGAGTTTCCGCCGCATCAAAAAACGCGCCGCTTCCCGGCGCGTTTTTTATTTCGTTTTCTGGCGAAACTCGCACAGGTCATTGATCAGGCACTCGCCGCAGTGCGGTTTGCGCGCGACGCAGATATAACGGCCGTGCAGGATCAGCCAGTGGTGGGCGTGCAGCTTGAATTTCTCCGGTGTCACCTTCAGCAGTTTCTGTTCGACGGCCAGTACGTCCTTGCCCGGTGCCAGACCGGTGCGATTGCTGATGCGAAAGATGTGCGTATCAACAGCGATCGTCGGTTCACCAAAAGCGATATTCAGCACGACATTGGCCGTCTTGCGTCCGACCCCCGGTAATTCTTCCAGCGCAGCGCGGTCGCGCGGCACGGCACCACCGTGTTTTTCAAGCAGGATGGCGCAGGTGGCGATAATGTTTTTTGCCTTGGTGCGGTAGAGGCCTATGCTCTTGATGTATTGCTCCAGCCCGGACACGCCCAGTTTCAGCATTGCCTGTGGCGTGTTCACTTTGCGGTACAGCGGCCCGGTTGCGCGGTTGACACTTCTGTCGGTGGCCTGCGCGGACAGGATGACGGCGACCAGCAGTTCGAACGACGATGCGTATTCCAGCTCTCCGCGCGGTTCGGGATTGGCGTTGCGGAAACGTTCGAAAATGGCCAGTCGTTTTGCGGGATTCACGGTATTTTTCGGGCGTGTTGTGGAAATGGCCAGGTGATTATAATGGGCACATTGATCCCACGGAGTTCCTGATGCGACGTTCAGCGGCACAGTTGCTCAACCGTTGTTTGTTGACTGTCGTGTTCGCGATGGTTGTCACTGCGGCAGTTGCCGAGCCGGTGACGGTGGAGCGTGACAGCGTATTGCGTGCCGAGCCGCGCATCGATGCCGGCGTTGCCGGCAATCTTGCCAAGGGCGCGACCGGTGATGCGGTGGCGCGGCAGGGCGCCTGGGTGCAGGTCAAGTCCGGCACGGCGACCGGCTGGCTTTATTCCTTCAATGTCCGGTTTGGCGCGATGGGTACCGCTGGCAGCAGCGGCGGGGGCGGCGGATCGGCGCTGGGTCGTGTATTCGGCCCGCGCCAGCAGGTCAATGTCACCGCCACCATCGGCATCCGCGGCCTTGATGAAGAGGATCTCAAGCAGGCGCATTTCGACGAAAGTCAGATGCGACAGCTTGATGGTTACGCCGCCAGTCGGGAGCAGGCGGCGGCGCAGGCCGGGGAATCCGGGTTGAGTGCTGTCAAGGTCGAGTATTTCGACTCGGCCAGCGGGGGTAGTCAATGATGAAGCGCATGCATGCCATGTGGATTGGTGCGCTGGCCGCGACGGTGGGCATTTGCGGCACGGCGCAGGCACAGAATATCGATCTCAACCGCATTTTCAGCATTGGCCGTGATGCTGTTACCGCGGTGTCCGGCGTCAGCGAACCGGAAGAACTGAAAATCGGCCGTGAAGTCGCCGGCCGCATGCTCGGTGCCGCCCCCCTGGTCAACGATGCCGCGCTGCAAAGTTACGTCAATCGCGTCGGGCGCTGGGTGGCGACGCAGAGCGAGCGCCCGGATCTGCCGTGGCGTTTCGCGGTGATCGATACTGCATCAATCAACGCTTTTGCCGCGCCCGGCGGTTATGTGCTGCTGACCCGCGGACTGTACGAGATTCTCGACAATGAAGCCCAGCTCGCTGGTGTGCTGGCGCATGAAATCGCCCATATCGTACGCCGCCATCATGTGACCGTGATGCAGAAAAGCGCCGCCCTGTCGGCAGGCGCCCAGCTCGCGCAGCGCGACAACCGCTCGGCCCTGCTCAACAACATGATCGGCAACGGGGCGGAAGTGTTTGCGCGCGGTCTCGACAAGAGTGCGGAACATGAAGCCGATGCAATGGGCGTGGTGCTGGCAGCCCGTGCCGGTTACAACCCCTTCGGACTGGTCGATGTGCTGCACAAGCTGGAGGCGCGCAGTGCCGACGACGGTTCGCTGGCGTTGTTATTCAAGACCCATCCGGCACCCGGCGACCGGCTGGAGCAATTGGGTGAGGTGCTGACGCCGCGCGTGGCGCAATTGCCAGTCGGGCGCGAACTGGACATCCGGCGCATCTCTGCCGGCGCCGGTCCGGTGCGAGCGTCGCAACCGCTGCCGGCGGAGGGCGCGCGTGGCCTGACCTCTCAGTCAAATGCGCAGCCCGGTGCTCAGCAGGAGCAACCCAAGGGCGGCGGGGCCGGCATCGGCATTGATCCGGCACAGTTGCTGCGCGGCCTGTTCGGCCGCTGACACCGTGGTTTAAACCGGCTGTTTTTAACCAGCCGTTTTCCCCAGTCGCGCGCGTGCCCTGGCCATTGCACGGTCCAGCGCCGCGCGTTTGCGCTTTTCGGCATCCGTGACGGTTGATGTGACGGTGCTGCTGTGGTGTCCGGCAGCGCGCACTGCCAGCCGCTGCTGGTGTCCCAGATAGCGTTCCCGCAAACGTCCGGATGCAGCGCGTTGCAATGTGTGATCGCGCGGCATGCCGGTAGTCACGATGTTGATGCAATCCACCGGACAGGGCGGCAGGCACAAGCCACAACCTGTGCATTCCGCAGCAATCACCGTGTGCATCAATTTTCGCGCGCCGACAATGGCGTCGACGGGGCAGGCGGGCAGGCACAAGGCGCAGCCGATGCAGGCGGATTCATCGATGACGGCCGTTGCCGGTGCTGCGGCAACACCGTGTGCCGCGCTCAGTGGCAGTACGGGCATTTTCAGCAATACCGCCAGTTCGGCGATGACTTCATCACCACCCGGCGGGCACTGATTGATCGGCACTTTGCCGGCTGCGATGGCTTCGGCATAAGGCCGGCAGCCGGTGTAATCGCACTGGCCGCACTGGGTTTGCGGCAGCAGTGCGTCAATGGCATCAACACGGGCCGCGATCATCATTTTTGATCAGAGCGCCGGTTTGGCGCAGGCCTTGATGCAGGCACCGATCAGCGCCGGTCCCGCATAGACCAGGCCAGTGTAGAGCTGGATCAGGCTGGCGCCGGCCTGCATGCGCGCTGCGCCATCAGCGCCGGTCATGATGCCGCCGACACCGATGACGGGCACAGCCCCGGCCAGCGCGGCAGCGAGCTGCGCGGTGACCGACTGTGCCTGCGCAGTCAGCGGCGCGCCACTGAGGCCGCCGGTTTCGGCGCCGTATGGCAATTGCGCGACTGTGTCGCGGGCAATGGTGGTGTTGGTGGCAATCACCGCGTCGATCTGATGCGTGACCAGCAGTCCGGCAATTGCCGAGATCTGGGAGGGGTCGAGATCGGGTGCGATTTTCAGAGCCAGCGGTACCCGCCGGCCGTGCTGGTCAGCGAGGCGTTCGCGTTCATTTTGCAATGCAGCCAGCAGCTGGCCGAGTTCATCTGTCTGCTGAAGTTGCCTGAGGTTTTTCGTGTTCGGCGAGGAAATGTTCACCGTGACATAGCTGGCGTGGTCATACACCTTGCGCAGGCAGATCAGGTAATCGTCGGCAGCGCGTTCAATGGGTGTGTCGAAATTTTTGCCGATATTGATGCCGAGTACGCCACGGAAACGCGCGCGTTGCACGTTGGCGACCAGCGCATCGACGCCGTGGTTGTTGAAACCCATGCGATTGATGACGGCGTGTGCGGCCGGAAGCCGGAACATGCGCGGCCTCGGGTTGCCCGGTTGCGGGCGTGGCGTGATGGTGCCGATTTCGAGAAAACCGAAACCGAGTGCTGCCAGCGCGTCGATGTAATCGCCGTTTTTGTCGAGCCCGGCGGCAAGTCCCACCGGATTCGGGAAAGAAATGCCCATCACCGTGCGCGGTGCTGCAGTCGCCCGAGGTGCGCAGGCGCCGATGATGCCGGTGCGCGCGGCGAGCTGCAGCGATTCCAGGGTCAGGTGATGCGCGGACTCGGCGTCCAGCGTGAACAGCAGGGGGCGGAGCAGGGTATACATGGGACGGTATTGTACCGGCCCATCATGCAACGCCAATGCAGATAATATTATCGTTTAAAAACAATTACTTATATTCTCGTCGCGAGTGAGCTGCCGTCGCTGGAGCGGGGTGTGAACAACGCGGCGTAGAGGCCGACCATCACCAGCCAGCACACCAGCCCCGACCACAGCACATGTGACAGGAAATGCGCACCTTGTGCAATGCGAGCGATGCCCAGCAGTACGCCGCCGAGGATGCCGGCCAGCAATGCGAAGCGGGCGAGCGCGTGGCGATGTTCATGGTGGAAGACGAAAAAAAACGCCATCAGCGCAAAACCGGTGGCTGCATGTCCGGCGGGAAAACACTGGCCGCGGGCGTGTACGATGCCGCGGAACTGGAACAAATGGGTATACGGTTCAAGCCCGCCGAATTCGACGAAATCCCAGGGGCAGGGGCGGTCGGTTACCAGCTTGAGCAGGCTGACAGTCAGTGGCGCCAGCGCCATGGCAAGTGCGAGGAACAGCAGCATGCCGCGCCACCGCGCCAGAGCCGGTATGACCCAGGTCAGCAGCAGCCCCGCAACGACCATGCAGGTGGCGAGGATCACCAGATACTTGGTCCAGTGATGCAATACCGTGTCGAAAAAAAAGGTGTTCCGCAACGGAAAGGCATGCGCCGCACTGTCATAAAACCAGTGGCTGATCATGAGGTCGATGCTGGTGTTTTCCATCGCGAGCAGCCCCGCCAGCAGTGCGAGCGGAATCAGCAGCCAGTGCCAGGGAATGGTTGCAGCGGCAACGTCGGCATCAACAGGTACGGTAGCGGCGGATGTGCGCCGGATTGCGTTATAAGCCATTGTTTATTTATTGATTTCGGCGGCGTCTCAACGGGGGTGGCGGTTACTGTAGCTATTGCACTGTGAAGGCCGCGTGCTGACGGTGTGAAGCCGGTGTGAAGACCACTGTGGCACCCGCCGTGGGCGCGTGCTCAGGCGAGCGTGAGCAGGAAGGCGGTGCCACCCTCGGGAGAGGTGGCAACTTCGATGCGCCAGTGGCAGTGATCACAGGCGCGTTTGACGATGGCAAGGCCGAGGCCGAAGCCATCGCTGCTGGCGCCGCGGTAATACCGTTCGAACAACAGAGAGCGTTTTTCCGGGGGAACACCGGGGCCGGTATCGGAGATGGTCAGGATCGGTGTTGCCCACGCTACACGAATGCCGCCGGCCATGGTGTATTGCACGGCATTGCGCAGCAGGTTGGCGAGCACCAGATTGAGCGCCTGCCGGTTCGCCGTTATTGTCGTATCGGCTGCGATGTCGTTACTGAAGTGCAATGCCTTGCGGCTGATTTCCGCAAGCCAGGGTTCGACTGCGGTGTTGACGCAGTCAGCGAGTCTGATGATTTCGCGCGCTGCCATCGGTTCGGCGCGCGCGAGGAAGAGCAGCAACTCAATCTGTCCAGTCATGCGTTCTGCAGCGGTGGCAATGGCCGTGATGCGGGTGCGTGCCTTGTCCTGCAGTCCGGGGTCGCCCACCAGCAGTTCGCAACTGGTGCGGATGGCGGTCAGCGGAGTACGCAGTTCATGGCTTGCGTTGCTGGTGAATTCCTGCTCGCGTTCCATCAACTCGCGGATGCGGGCTTCGTGCTGATCGAAGGCGTGGGCCAGTGCCGCAACTTCTGCATCTTGTCCCTGCTGCGCCAGTGGCGCGCGCGGCACACCGGGGTCGAGTGCCGCCACGCGGGCGGCCAGGCTGGTGATCTGGCGCGTCAGCAGGCCGGCGGTCCAGTAACCCAATGCCGCGGCCACCACCATGATGATAGCCAGCGCGAACAGCACCAGTCGCTGGAACTGCTGTTCGCGCAACTCGTGGGGGCCGGCATCGTAGGCGACGATGAACCGGATGCCGTCAACGATACGCACGGCGACATGCTGTTCCTCGACGTCGTGGCCGACTTCATACATGCCGGCCGGCAGTTTACGCAGCTTTTCTGGAACATTTGCCAGATCCTCCGGGCCACGGATCACGTAGTACTGCAGGTTGGGGCCGGAATCGCGGGCCAATGATGGAAATTCGCGGTAATGACGCACCAGAAAATCCATTTCCTCGCTGACAATCTGATCAACGAGGCCTTCCTCAAGATCTTCCGAGGCGGAGTTCAGCGTAATCGCCAATGCGGCGACCACCGCAATGCAGGCGATGGCGACAGTGGCGGCTACTCGTGTGCGCAGATCAAGGGTTTTCAACGACCTGTTTCCTGTATGCGATAGCCGACGCCGTGCAGCGTTTCGATGGGGTCACGGCCGCCAGCCGCGGTCAGCGCGCGGCGCAGCGTGCTCAGGTGGCTGCGCAGCGTGTCGCTGGTTTCCTGTGATTCGCCCCACACCATGCGTTCGATTTCATCGCGGCTGACTACGCGACCGGGGTCGCGCATCAGCAGTTCCAGGATACGCAGGCATTTGGGTGGCAGTTTTACGTCGTTGCCGTCGAAACGCACACTCATGGTTTTGGGATCCAGGATCAGCGAACCGGCCTCCAGCACCCGGGTAGTGACGCGGCCGCTGCTGCGCTTGTGCAGGGCGTTCAGGCGGGCTTCGACTTCCTTCAGTAAAAACGGTTTTACCAGATAGTCGTCGGCACCACGGGAAAAACCTTCCAGTTTGTCATTCAGCGTATCGCGCGCGGTCAGCATCAGGATCGGCGTTGCACAGTGTGCGTCGTCGCGCAGTTTGCGCGTCAGGGTCAGGCCGTCCATGCCGGGCAGGCCGAGGTCAAGCACGATCACATCGAAATCCTGCGTTACCGCGAGGTGCAGGCCGGTGATGCCGTCGGCGGCAGCGTCGACATCGTGGCCGAGTGCGGCGAGGAAATCGTAGAGGTTCGCCGCGATGGTCGCGTCGTCTTCGATGATCAGGATGCGCATGGGGAGCGGGGCTGGTGCCCGTTAACGGGCACTAGCCCGCGAGCACTTGCCAGCGGCCATCGACCAGGCCCTCCATCGGCTGAAAATGGATTTTGTAGGCCATTTTCCGGCTCTGTGCGATCCAGTAGCCGAGATAGAGGTAGGGCAGGTCGAGTTGCCGGCAGAGGTTGACCTGCCACAGGATGTTGTAGGTGCCGAAACTGGCGCCCGGAATTTCAGGGTCGAAAAATGTGTAGACCGACGACACGCCATCCTGCAACTGGTCGACGATGCTCACCATGCGCAGCGCGCCGTCTTCGCGAAACTCGACCAGCCGGGAATCGACATTGCTCTGCAGCAGGAAGTGCCGGTATTGCTCGCGGCTGTCCTGATCCATGCCGCCGCCGGCGTGCCGGTGGGCCTGGTAACGCAGGTACAGCGCGTAATGTTCGGGATGATATTTGAGTTCCAGCGTCCGCGATTCGAGCGCGGCATGCCGTTTCCATGTACGGCGCTGGGTACGGTTGGCGCGGAAATCCTCGGTGACCAGACGCACCGGTACGCAGGCGCGGCAATGGTCGCAGTGCGGCCGGTAGGTAAATGCGCCGCTGCGGCGGAAACCGGCCCGCACCAGTTCGCTGTAAACGGGACCGTCGATCAGGTGGCTGGGAGTGGCGACCTGCGAGCGTGCCATGCGTTCCGGCAGATAACTGCAGGGATACGGTGCAGTCGCGTAGAACTGCAGTACCGAGAGCGGGAACTCGGAAAGATAGGTCACTGCTGCGTGCTCTTGTTCATCGAATCCTGTGTATCGATTCGTCAATTCACCAGGTCACCGGTTCGCCGTCAAAACACCAGACGTCCGGAGTCTGGGGGTAGTTTACCAATTTCGCCAGATGCTGCGAAAAAACGCGGCGCGGAATCTCGCGCGCGCCAAAGCGGGCGAGGTGTGCAGTGTTCATCTGGCAGTCGATGATGCCGAATTGCCGGCTTTGCAGCCGGCGCACCAGGTGCGCCAGTGCGATTTTCGAAGCGTCGGCAACCCGGGCGAACATCGATTCGCCGTAGAACGCGCGGCCCAGTGCGATGCCGTAGAGGCCGCCGGCCAGTTCGCCGCCGATCCAGGTTTCCACCGAATGGGCATGGCCGAGGCGGTGCAGCTCGCAATACGCCGCGATCATGTCGGCTGTGATCCAGGTACCGGCAGCATCATCACGCGGTGCGGCACAGGCTCGCATCACGGCTTCAAACGCAGTATCGACACGGATCTCGTAATCACGCCGGCGCAGCCGTTTCAGCAGTGATCGTGGCATGCGGAACTCGGCGGGAAACAGCACCATGCGCGGGTCGGGACTCCACCACAATACCGGTTGCCCGGCGCTGTACCAGGGGAAAATCCCGCTGCGATAGGCGGCAAGCAGCCGTGCCACAGACAGATCCGCACCTGCAGCAAGCAGGCCGTCGGGTTCCGTCAATGCCCGTTCCAGTGCAGGAAAAGGATCGCTGCTTTCCAGCCAGGGAATCATGGCGCCATCTTACCCTGCCGTGCACAGGGTATTTGACATGGGTCAACACCAGCCGTTGCCTTTGCGCCTAGCATGAAACTGCACATTCAATGACAAGGAGAAGTTCATGAAACGGCAGTTATGGGCGGCAGCACTATTGGTGGCTGGTCTTGCAGCAGGAACGGCGCATGCGGCGCAGGGGGATTGGCTGGGGCGCGCGCGGGTCATCAATATCAATCCGGATGCGAGTTCTTCGGCGCTGAATCTGGATGTTGATACGCGGACGACGCTGGAGCTGGATTTCACCCGTTTTCTGACCAACAACCTGGCGCTGGAACTGATACTGGCAACCCAAAAACATGAAGTGACAGCGGGTGGCGTTCCGGTCGGTACCGTCAAACATTTGCCACCGACCCTGATGCTGCAATATCACTTTGCGCCGGACAGCGGATTCAGGCCCTATGTCGGTGCCGGCATCAATTACACGCGGTTTTATGATGTCAATCTGGGCGGCGGCACACTGACCGTGGACAGCAGCAGTTGGGGCGGCGCCTTGCAGGCCGGCGTCGACATTCCGCTGAACAAGACTTTTTTCCTGAATCTGGACGTGAAAAAAATCTGGATTGATACCGATGTGAAAGTAGCAGCGACCGGTGTGACCGCGGCCAACCTGAAGATCAATCCGGTGATTTTCGGCATCGGTGTCGGGATGAAGTTCTGATGGACCTGCGATGACGGTGGCAACGCCGTTTCCGGACAAACACCCCGCTGCGGAATCCGCAACGGGGTGTTTCCATTGCGGCCTGCCGCTGGACGCAAGCGTTTATCCGGTCATGGTGGATGGTGTCATGCTCGGCACCTGTTGCCGCGGCTGCCAGGCCGTTGCACAGACCATCATCGACAACGGTCTCGGCGCCTACTATCGCAATCGTACCGCGTTGTCACCGACGGCCCGTAATGCGGACATGCCGGCGGAACTGAGCGCGTATGACCTGCCTGAGGTGCAACGGGGTTTTGTCCGCGATGTACCCACCGGCGCACACGAAAAAGAAGCCTCGCTGCTGATTGACGGTGTGACCTGCGCTGCCTGTGTCTGGCTGATCGAGCAGCGCCTGGCCCGGCTGCCCGGCGTGGCCGCGGTATTACTGAACTATGCGACGCGCCGTGCGCGGGTACGCTGGGATACACGGGTAACCGCACTGAGCGCGGTGCTGCGCGCCGTCGCGGACCTGGGTTATACGGCGCATCCTTACGACAGCGGCCGTGCCGAGGAGGGGCTGCGGCGTGAACGTGGCGTGTTGCTGTGGCGGCTGTTCATTGCCGGTTTCAGCATGATGCAGGTCATGATGTATGCGATCCCGGTGTATATCGCCGGCGGCGACATGACATCTGACATCGAGCAGCTGATGCGCATTACCAGCCTGATCCTGACGCTGCCCGTGGCTTTTTGGTCAGCCATGCCGTTTTACGCAGGTGCCTGGCGCGAACTGCGCCGCGGCCGCGTCGGCATGGATGTGCCGGTGGCACTGGGTATCGTCATTGCGTTTGTGGCGAGTGTTGCTGCGACCGTGACGGCATCGGGTGCAGTTTATTTTGACTCGGTGGCCATGTTCGTCTTTCTCCTGTTGGGAGCGCGTTTCCTCGAGATGGAGGTGCGCGCGAAGGCGGTGCGTACGCAGGAGCAACTGGTGCGCATGGTGCCGGCGACTGCTGAACGGGTTGTCGTCAGCGGTAAAACCGAACTGGTGGCTGCTGCGGTATTGCTGCCCGGTGACCTGGTGCGGGTGCGCCCGGGTGCCGCGATTCCGGTGGATGGTGTGGTCGTGAGCGGCACCAGTGCCGCCGATGAATCCCTGCTGACGGGAGAATCACGACCGGTGACGAAACGGCCCGGTGACGTGCTGATCGGCGGCGCAGTGAACCTCGATGGCGTGATCACGATGCGCGTGACCCGCACCGGCGAGAACACCGTGCTCGCAGGCATCGTGCGTCTGATGGATCGTGCGCAGTCGGAAAAACCCGGCATCGCGCAAGCGGCTGACCGGGTTGCGCAGTGGTTCATTGCGGCACTGCTGGCGTTGACTGCCGTGACTTTCGCGGTGTGGTGGCAGATTGATGCGTCGCGCGCGCTGTGGGTGGCGGTGTCGCTGCTGGTGGTGACCTGTCCCTGCGCGCTGTCGCTGGCAACACCGCTTGCACTGACTGCGGCGACCGGGGCGGCGTACCGTTCCGGTGTGTTGATTACGCGGGGTGTTGCGCTGGAGACGCTGGCGCGTGCCACCCATTTTGTTTTTGACAAGACCGGTACGCTGACCACAGGGCGGATGTCGCTCGCGGGGGTGACGCTGCTGTCCAACGATACCCGCGAGCAGTGTCTGGCCTGGGCAGCGGCGCTGGAATCGTGGTCCGAACATCCCGTCGGACGTGCGCTGGTGGCTGCTGCAAGCGGCGTACATCCGGTGGCCGACGATGTGCGCACAGTTACCGGCGACGGCGTGGAAGGCAGAATTGCCGGGCGCCGGTTCCGCATCGGCAAGCCGCAATTTGTCGCTGCCCTGCACGGCAAGGCATTGCCGGATGAACTGGATCAGGGGACGGTGCCCGACGAAATGAGTGTCGTGGCCCTGGGTGACACACTGGGGTGGATTGCGCTGTTCTTGCTTGATGACGTAGTGCGCCACGACGCCCAGGCGATGATCCGGACGCTGACCGCCGGTGGGGCAAAAATTGTTTTGTTGTCGGGCGACAGACCGCAGCGAGTCAGGCACACCGCAGCCGAACTTGGCATTGTGGAGTATCGCAGCAGTGCGACGCCGGCTGCCAAGCTTGCCTATGTACGCGAACTGCAGGCGCAGGGCGCCATCGTGGCCATGGTCGGTGACGGGGTCAACGATGCGCCCGTTCTGGCGCAGGCGCAGGTGTCGATTGCGCCGGGGAGTGGTACTGAACTCGCCCAGGTCGGTGCTGACATTATTCTTATGACTGACCGCCTCGGTGCGCTGGCAGAAATCGCCGGTAGCGCGCGGCGTACGCTGCGTGTGATACGCCAGAACCTGGGCTGGGCCGTGGCCTACAACGCGGTGGCCTTGCCGCTGGCGATGGCCGGGATGGTTACGCCGCTGGTGGCGGCACTCGGCATGTCGGCGAGTTCATTGATCGTGGTGGCCAATGCGCTGCGGCTGTCGCGTGCGGAGCACTGACGGATGGACATCCTCTACCTGTTGATACCGCTGTCGCTGTTGCTGGTGTTCCTGATCGGCGGCATTTTCTGGTGGGCGCTGCGCAATGGCCAGTTTGAGGATCTTGAAGGGCCGGCGCACCGGATATTGATGGATGACGACCACGACCTTACGCGCAAACCGTAACGGTCTGGCACCGGTTGCCGCCATGCCTATGTGCTGCGGATGCGAAAGTCGCCGGCCAGTTTTTCCCGCCGCACCAGCAGGTCAGCCAGTGTGTGACTGTCGAGTTTGTCGAAAAATGCGCGCAAGGCCTGCGCCAGAATCTCTGCCAGTGCGCATGAGGAGCTGATGGGGCATGCCGTGTTGTCTTTTTGGAAACACTCGACAATCGCCAGGTCTTCTTCAGCGCCGCGCACGACATCACCCAGATTGACCTGTTCCGGCGCGCGGGCCAGCCGCATGCCGCCGCCTTTCCCCCGCGTGGTTTCCACGTAACCCTGTTTTGCCAGGTGGTGGACGATTTTCGTCAGGTGGTTTTCCGAAATTCCGTAGGCGGTCGCGACGTCGCTGATCGTCGTCAGGCGATCTTCATGCTGATGTACGCCCAGATAAATGAGCACGCGCAGGGTGTAGTCGGTAAAAATCGTCAGGCGCATTGCAGTTCCTGCCCCAGTGTTGCAGGGCGGCTCTCAGTATTCATTGGTCATGAATTGTATTTGATTTTAAAGCGATTTTATAAAGATGGATTTGAAATACATCTTTTGTTGATTTAGATCAAACCCGGGCATGTCCTGCCCCCTTAACTTGTTCTCCGGACATTTGGCACAGGGGCAGGCGATGGCAACGGAGAATTACCAGCGATGGTCGGTTGTGGTATCGAGCACGATCGCATTCACGGTCTGCTTCATGGTGTGGATGATGTTTGCCGTCATCGGCATCCCCATCAAGCAGTCGCTCGGCCTCAATGAAACCCAATTCGGCATTCTGATCGCGATGCCGGTACTGACGGGATCGCTGATTCGCCTGCCGCTGGGCATGTGGACCGACCGTTTTGGCGGGCGCATCGTGTTTTTTATCCTGATGCTGTCCACGGTGATCCCCATCTGGATGATTTCCCGGGCTACCGAATACTGGCACTTCCTTGTGACCGGACTGTTTGTCGGTGTCGCGGGCGGTTCGTTCACCGTGGGCATTGCCTACTGCGCGCGCTGGTTTCCGAGGAACCGCCAGGGATTTGCCATGGGGATATTCGGCGTTGGCAATACCGGGGCCGCAGTGACCAAGCTGGTGGCGCCGACCATAGTCGTGGCATACGGCTGGGCAATGGTGCCGAAGGTATACGCGGTGCTGATGCTGATCACTGCAGTGTTGTTCTGGTTTTTTACCTTTACGAACAAGGAGCACACTGCTGCGGCAGCGCAGGTGACGGTCAAAGAGCAGTTGATGGCCTTGAAAGATCCGACGGTGTGGCGCTACAGCCAGTATTACTCGATCGTGTTCGGGGGTTACGTCGCGCTGTCGCTGTGGATGACCAAGTACTACATTTCAGAATACGGATTTGATATCAAGATGGCGGCTCTGCTGGCTGCCGGTTTCAGCATACCCGGTGGCCTTTTGCGCGCGATCGGTGGCTGGTTCTCGGACAAGTATGGCGCGCATACGGTTACCTGGTGGGTATTGTGGGTCGGCCTCGTGTGCCTGTTCTTCCTGTCTTACCCGCAGACGGACTTTACGATACACACGGTGGCCGGGCCGAAGCAGTTTCATGTCGGCCTGAATCCCGCGATCTTCACCGTCATCATGTTCACAATGGGCATTGCCTTTGCGATCGGCAAAGCTTCGGTATTCAAATACATCTCCGACGACTATCCCCACAACATCGGGGTGGTGTCCGGTGTGGTGGGACTCGCCGGCGGACTGGGGGGCTTCATCCTGCCGATCATGTTCGGTGCGCTGGTTGATTTGACCGGCGTGAGGTCATCGGCATTCATGCTGATGTTCGGCATCGTCTGGGTATCGCTGATGTGGATGTATTTCACCGAGGTGCGTCCGCTGGGACTGGCGGAAGGCAGGAAGCATCCTGAGCCCGCGCACTTCTCCTGACACGGACTGGAATCATGATGAGCGCACCAGTAAAAGCAGGCAGCCCTGATATCGCCGATTGGCGTCCCGAGGACGAAGCGTTCTGGGAAGCGGACGGCAAGCGTATTGCTTACCGTAACCTGTGGATATCGGTGCCTGCGTTGTTGTGCGGCTTCGCCGTGTGGGGCATGTGGGGCATCATCACCGTGCAGATGCTCAACCTCGGGTTTCCGTTCACTCAGGCGGAACTGTTCACGCTGACCGCAATCGCCGGCATTTCCGGCGCGACAATGCGCATCCCGGCCTCGTTTCTGATACGCCTTGCAGGCGGGCGCAACACCATCTTCCTGACCACTGTAATGCTGCTGGCCCCGGCGCTGGGCACCGGAATCGTGCTGCAGCACAAGGACTGGCCACTCTGGGCATTCCAGTTGATGGCGCTATGGTGTGGCGTGGGTGGCGGCAATTTCGCCAGTTCGATGTCCAACATCAGCACTTTCTTTCCGAAGAGGCTGCAGGGTACGGCGCTGGGCCTCAACGCCGGTCTGGGCAACTTTGGCGTAACGACGATGCAGATCGTGATTCCGCTGGTGATGACTGTGGGGATATTCGGCAGCTTCGGTGGCGAGCCGATGACACTGCTGAAGGACAGCGGCTGGATCTTCGGCAAGATCGCAGCCGGCACGCCTACCTGGATTCAGAATGCCGGCTTCGCCTGGCTGCTGTCACTGGTGCCGCTGTCCATCCTGTGCTGGTTCGGCATGAACAACCTGAAGACGGTCTCGCCGGACACCGGTCATCCACTCGTCGCGTTCGCCAAGATCACCTACCTCTACACGCTGGCCTTCGTGCCGTCCATCCTCGGCCTCTACCTGTATCTGCCGAAGCCGACCGGCCTCGGCCTCATCAGCATGTGGGTGGCGATCCCGCTCGACATCGTCAGCGCGCTGCTGGTGATGAAGCTCGCAGCCTTCGGCCCGATGAAGGAGGGCGTCAGCAAGCAGTTCCAGATTTTCAGCAACAAGCACACCTGGTCGATGACGGCGCTGTACATCGTGACCTTCGGCTCGTTCATCGGCTTCTCGATGGCGTTGCCGCTGTCGATGAAGGTGATCTTCGGTGTCAGTCATGTGCCCGACGCGAATGGCGTGATGCAGCACACCTTGAATAACCCGAATGCGCCGAGCGTGCTTGCCTATGCCTGGATCGGTCCGTTCGTAGGCGCGGCGGTGCGGCCGCTGGGCGGCTGGATTTCAGACAAGGTCGGCGGCTCCATTGTCACGCAGATCATCTCGGCAGTGATGGTGGTCGCCTCGGTCGCGGTGGGCTACGTGATGATGCAGGCCTACGGTTCGGCTACGCCCGAGGCTCATTTCCCGATGTTCCTGGGCCTGTTCATGCTGCTGTTCTTTGCCACGGGCATTGGCAACGGCTCGACCTTCCGCACCATCGGCGTCATTTTTGATCGACAGCAGGCCGGCCCGGTGCTGGGCTGGACCTCGGCTATCGCCGCCTACGGCGCCTTCGTTGCGCCGATCGTGATCGGCGATCAGATCAAGGCCGGCACGCCGCAGTTCGCGATGTACGGCTTCGCGGCTTTCTACGCCTTGTGCCTGATTCTCAACTGGTGGTTCTACCTGCGCGCCAATGCGTACGTGAAGAATCCCTGACTCACGACTTTCCGGAGATTTTCCATGAGCCATTTTCTCGACCGTCTGACCTATTTCTCGCAACCACGCGAATCTTTTTCGGATGGGCACGGCGTGGTTACGGGGGAAGACCGTACCTGGGAGGATGCCTACCGCAACCGCTGGGCGCACGACAAGATCGTGCGTTCCACCCACGGTGTGAACTGCACGGGATCGTGTTCGTGGAAAATCTATGTCAAGGGCGGCATTGTCACCTGGGAGACCCAGCAGACCGATTACCCGCGCACCCGCTGGGACATGCCCAACCACGAACCTCGGGGGTGTGCGCGCGGTGCCAGCTACAGCTGGTATCTGTACAGCGCCAACCGCGTGAAATACCCGCTGGTGCGCGGCCGTCTGTTGAAAAGCTGGCGCGAAGCACGACTGACGAAGGCGCCAGTGGATGCGTGGGCTTCCATCGTCGAATCCGACGCCAGGCGGCGTGACTACCAAAGCGTGCGCGGCATGGGCGGCTTCGTGCGCTCGGGTTGGGATGAAGTCAATGAAATCGTTGCGGCCGCCAATGTCTACACCATCAAAAAGCACGGCCCCGACCGGATCATCGGTTTTTCGCCGATACCCGCGATGTCGATGGTCAGTTACGCGGCCGGTAGCCGTTATCTAAGCCTGATCGGCGGCGTATGCATGAGCTTCTACGACTGGTACTGCGATCTGCCGCCGTCCAGTCCGCAAACCTGGGGTGAGCAGACGGACGTGCCCGAGTCGGCCGACTGGTACAACTCCAGCTTCATCATCGCCTGGGGTTCCAACGTGCCGCAGACGCGCACCCCCGATGCACACTTTTTCACCGAGGTGCGCTACAAGGGCGCCAAAACCGTGGCGGTGACTCCTGATTATTCGGAAGTCGCCAAGCTCGCCGACATCTGGATGCATCCCAAGCAGGGTACCGATGCAGCGGTGGCAATGGCCATGGGACACGTGATCCTCAAGGAATTCTATTTTGACAAACGCAGTGCGTATTTTGATGACTACGCGCGCCGCTACACCGACCTGCCGATGCTGGTAATGCTGAAGGAGCACATTCTGCTGAACGGCGACAAGATCCTGGTACCCGACCGTTACGTCCGTGCTTCCGATTTCAGCGACAAGCTGGGTCAGGAAAACAATCCGGACTGGAAAACTGTCGCTTTCGATGCGAGCGGCAAGGTGGTGCTGCCCAATGGCGCCATCGGTTTCCGCTGGGGGGCTGACGGCCGGGCCGACCAGGGTCAATGGAACCTCGAAGCGAAGGAGGCGCATCACGGCGGCGACGTCAAACTCAAACTGTCGCTGCTGGAGGGCGAACAGACGGGCTCTGATACCGCGAAAGTCGGCTTCCCGTATTTTGGCGGCATTGTCAGTGAGCATTTTCCGAATAACGTGCTGAAGGGCGAGAACGGCGACGTACTGGTGCGCACGGTGCCGGTTCAGCGTATCGCCATCGGCAAGGCGGGTGACCAGCGCGATGTACTGGTAGCCACTGTGTTCGACCTGCAGGCGGCCAACTACGGCGTGGCCCGCGGTTTGCCCGGTGAACTGGCTGCCACCAGCTACGACGACGACACACCGTACACGCCGGCGTGGCAGGAGCGCATTACCGGGGCGCCTCGCGAGCAGGTAATCAGCGTTGCGCGCCAGTTTGCCGACAACGCCGACAAAACGCAGGGCAAGTCGATGGTGATCATCGGCGCAGCGATGAACCACTGGTATCACAGTGACATGAACTACCGCGGCATCATCAACATGCTGATGATGTGCGGTTGCATCGGCAAAAGCGGTGGCGGATGGGCGCACTATGTGGGCCAGGAAAAGCTGCGGCCGCAGACTGGCTGGACCGCGCTGGCTTTCGCCCTCGACTGGATACGTCCGCCGCGGCAGCAGAACAGCACCAGTTTTTTTTACGCGCATACCGACCAGTGGCGCTACGAAAAACTGGGTGTCGACGAAGTGCTCTCGCCGTTGGCCGACAGGAAGCTGTTTGGTGGCAGCATGATCGACTACAACGTGCGTGCCGAACGCATGGGCTGGCTGCCTTCGGCGCCGCAGCTGCAGACCAACCCGCTGCAGGTGGTGCGTGACGCGCAGGCCACCGGAGTGGATCCGAAGGAATACGCAGTCAGGGGGCTGAAAGATGGTTCGCTGAAAATGAGCTGCGAAGACCCTGACCATCCGGCCAACTGGCCGCGCAACATGTTCATCTGGCGTTCCAATTTGCTGGGCTCCAGCGGCAAGGGGCATGAGTACTTCCTCAAGCATCTGCTTGGCACCAGCCACGGCGTGCAGGGCAAGGATCTCGGCATCGACGACGCCAAGCCGCAGGAGGTGGTGTGGCATGACCAGGCCCCGGAGGGCAAACTCGACCTGCTGGTGACGCTGGACTTCCGCATGAGCACCACCTGCCTGTACTCCGACATTGTGCTGCCCACGGCCACCTGGTACGAGAAAAACGATCTCAACACCAGCGACATGCACCCGTTCATTCATCCGCTGTCGACAGCAGTAGATCCGGCGTGGCAGTCGAGGAGCGATTGGGATATTTACAAGGGTTTTGCCCGGAAGTTCAGTGAAGTCTGTGCCGGTCACCTCGGCGTGGAGAAAGAACTGGTATTGACGCCGTTGATGCACGACACGCCCGGCGAACTGGCTCAACCGTTTGATGTGAAGGAATGGAAGAAGGGGGAAGTCGACCTGATTCCGGGCAAGACCGCACCGCAAATGGCGGTGGTCGAGCGTGACTACCCGAATGTCTACAAGCGGTTCACCGCACTCGGCCCCTTGATGGGCAAGGTCGGCAATGGTGGCAAGGGCATCGCGTGGAATACGCAGGACGAAGTCCGGCAGCTCGGTGAATTGAACGGATTCAATACGGCCGAGGGCGAGACTCAAGGCATGCCGAAAATCGAGACTGACATCGACGCCTGCGAGGTGGTGATGATGTTGGCCCCGGAAACGAACGGCCATGTCGCCGTCAAGGCCTGGCAGGCGCTGGGCAAGCAGACCGGTCGCGACCATACCCACCTGGCCATTCATCGAGAAGACGAGAAAATCCGTTTTCGCGACATCCAGGCGCAGCCGAGGAAGATCATCTCGTCGCCGACCTGGAGCGGCATCGAAAGCGAAACCGTCTCCTACAACGCCGGCTATACCAACGTGCACGAGCTGATCCCGTGGCGCACGCTGACCGGCCGCCAGCAGTTTTACCAGGATCATCCGTGGATGCGGGCGTTCGGCGAGGGCTGCGTCAGCTATCGTCCGCCGGTGGATCTGAAGACCACTGCCGGCATCCATGGCGTGAAAAGCAATGGCAATCCGGAGATCCTGCTCAACTTCATCACGCCGCACCAGAAGTGGGGCATCCACTCGACCTATACCGACAACCTGCTGATGCTGACGCTGAGCCGCGGCGGGCCCTGCGTCTGGCTGAGCGAAGACGATGCGAAGCGCGCCGGCATCGTCGACAACGACTGGATCGAGCTGTTCAACATCAACGGCGCCATTGCGGCGCGGGCGGTGGTCAGCCAGCGTGTCAACCCCGGCATGGTGATGATGTACCACGCGCAGGAAAAGATCGTGAATACCCCGGGGTCGGAAATCACCGGCGCGCGCGGCGGCATCCACAACTCGGTAACGCGCATCGTGCTGAAACCCACGCACATGATCGGCGGTTACGCCCAGTTGAGCTACGGCTTCAACTATTACGGCACCGTCGGCACCAATCGCGACGAGTTCGTGGTGGTGCGCAAGATGGACAAGATCGACTGGCTGGATACGCCGGTCGCGGATGAACTGATCCGGCCTGTGCAAGCCCATGGAGAAGTCGCATGAAAATAAGAGCCCAGATCGGCATGGTACTGAACCTGGACAAGTGCATCGGCTGCCACACCTGTTCGGTAACCTGCAAGAACGTCTGGACCAGCCGGCCAGGCATGGAATACGCCTGGTTCAACAACGTCGAAACCAAGCCCGGCATCGGTTACCCCAAGGAATGGGAGAACCAGGACAAGTGGCACGGCGGCTGGGTGCGCAACAGCGACGGCTCGATCCGGCCGCGGCAGGGCGCCAAGTGGAAGTTGCTGATGCGCATTTTCGCCAACCCCAACCTGCCGGAGATCGACGACTACTATGAGCCGTTCACATTTGACTACGGCCACCTGCAGAGCGCGCCGGAAATGAAAGCCACACCGACCGCTCGGCCGCGCAGTCTGATCACCGGCAAGCAGATGGACAAGATCGTGTGGGGCCCGAACTGGGAGGAAATCCTGGGGGGCGAGTTCAGCAAGCGCAGTGCCGACAAGAACTTCGATGACATCCAGAAGGACATCTACGGCCAGTTCGAGAACACCTTCATGATGTACCTGCCGCGGCTGTGCGAGCACTGCCTGAATCCGGCGTGCGTGGCGAGCTGTCCCTCGGGCTCGATCTACAAGCGTGAGGAAGACGGCATTGTGCTGATCGACCAGGACAAGTGCCGTGGCTGGCGCATGTGCGTGAGCGGCTGCCCGTACAAAAAGATTTACTACAACTGGAAAAGCGGCAAGGCAGAGAAGTGCATTTTCTGCTATCCGCGCATCGAGGCGGGGCAACCCACCGTGTGTTCGGAAACCTGCGTCGGGCGCATCCGTTACCTCGGCGTGCTGCTGTACGACGCCGACCGCATCCAGGAAGCGGCCAGTGTCGAGCATGATCGCGATCTATACCATGTCCAACTCGATATTTTCCTTGATCCGAATGACCCGCAGGTGATTGCCCAGGCCGCCGTCGACGGCATACCGGACAAGTGGATGGAGGCAGCACGCAACAGCCCGGTGTACAAGATGGCGGTGGAATGGAAAGTGGCATTGCCGCTGCATCCGGAATACCGCACGCTGCCGATGGTCTGGTACGTGCCGCCGCTGTCGCCGATCAGCGCCGCCGCCAATGCCGGCCATGTCGGCACCAACGGCCAGATCCCGGACGTCAACCAGCTGCGCATCCCCGTCAAGTACCTGGCCAATCTGCTGACAGCAGGTGACACGGTGCCCGTGGTGCGTGCACTCGAGCGCATGCTGGCGATGCGCGCCTACCAGCGCAGCAAGCATGTCGACCAGCGTATCAACACCGCAGTGCTGCAGCAGGTCGGCATCACCCAGGCCGAGGTGGAGGAGATGTACCGCATCATGGCAATCGCCAATTACGAAGATCGCTTCGTGATTCCCAGTACCCACCGCGAGTACGCGGAGAACACATTCAACGTGCGTGGCGGCTGTGGTTTCTCGTTCGGCAACGGTTGCTCGGAAGGCACCGGCGAGACCAGCCTGTTCGGCAGCGAGAAAAAACGCACCATACCCATCAAGCTGGAGGTTTGATCATGCTGGGATTCTCAAAACCTGTGTCCGCTTCCGGCAGCCTGCGCGTGCTGGCGGCTCTGCTCGGTTATCCGGATGCGGGTATGCGCAGCCACCTGCCCGAGATGGCTGAAATCCTGCGCCGCGAGGGCGTGCTGTCCGCGGCGCGCCAGACCGAAATCGGCGTGCTGATCGATTTGCTGGTGAACGCAGAACCGCTGGACGTTGAGGCCGGCTACGTGGAACTGTTTGACCGTGGCCGTGCCACTTCACTGCATCTGTTCGAGCATGTGCACGGGGATTCACGCGACCGCGGCCCGGCTATGATCGATCTGGCGCAGACCTACGAAAAAGCGGGCCTGTACCTGGCGCCGGGTGAATTGCCGGACTATTTGCCTGTCGTGCTGGAATTCGTTTCCTCCCAGCCGCCACGCGAGGCACATGATTTTCTGGGGGAAATGTCCCATATATTCAATGCCTTATTCTGCGCGTTGCAGGAGCGCGCCAGCCCGTACGCCAGCGTGCTCGGCGCATTGCTGGAACTGGCCGGCGAGCAGGCGCAGGCCGTGAAGCTCGTTGCCGAGCCGCCGCTGGATGAAAGCTGGATCGAGCCGCCTGTGTTCGACGGCTGTTCGTCCAAGGGCCAGTCCCGGCCCGGCCAGCCGCAACCCATCCACCTGGTCCGCAGGAATGCCAAAACCGGAGTGATCGCATGAGCGCCTTCCAGTCCTATCTGCACAGTTTCTTTTTCAGTGCCTACCCCTACATCTGCATGGTGGTATTTCTGGTGGGGAGCCTGGCCCGTTTCGACCGGGACCAATACACCTGGAAGAGTGATTCTTCGCAGATGCTGCGCGCCGGCACTTTGCGCTGGGGCAGCAATTTGTTCCATGTCGGCATCCTGTTCCTGTTCTTCGGCCACTTCATCGGACTGCTGACGCCGCACTGGCTGTATGAGCCCTTTATTTCTCCGGCCAACAAGCAATTGCTTGCCATTTACGCGGGCGGGGTTGCAGGATTCATCTGCTTCATCGGCCTCACGCTGCTGATTCACCGCCGCATGTTCGACCCGCGTATTCGCCTGACGAGCCACCGTACCGACCTCGCCATCCTGATCATTTTGTGGGTGCAACTGACACTCGGCCTGATCACGCTGCCGTATTCGTTCTCCCATTCCGACGGCAGTGTCATGCTGGTGCTGGCCGACTGGGCGCAGCGGGTATTCACCTTCCGCGTTGGCGGCGCCGAGGAGTTGATCGGGCTGGCGTGGCCGTACAAGGTGCACATGGTGCTGGGTATGACCATTTTTCTGCTGTTCCCGTTCAGCCGGCTGGTGCACGTGTGGAGCGGCTTCGCCACGGTGGCTTACCTGTTCCGACCGCAGCAGGTGGTGCGCAGCCGCCGGCTCAACCTGCCGCCCGGTCATAACCAGCCGCGCCAGCCCGGTGCGGGCGCTTGAGTTTTCAGGAGAAACGCAACATGACTGCTGCTGCCACAATTGTCGCTACCGTCGCCCGCATCAACGGCGTGGATTTGCATGGACAGGAAGAAATGCTGTCGCCCGACGAACTGCGTCAGCGCGCCTGCACCGAGCTGCTGCGCCAGGCGGCGCAGGCCGCCGGGCTGCTTGCGGCGAGCGATTTCGCAACAAAGGATGGCGTGACCAGCGACGCGGCCTCAGGCGCCATTGAGGCTCTGCTGGAACAAACCCTGGCCGTGCCCGAGCCGTCAGATGCGGATTGCCGGCGCCATTACGCTGCCCATCAGGGCGGTTACCGCAGCGGTGAACGCGTGCGGGTGCGCCACATCCTGTTCGCGGTTACCCCGGGCGTGGATGTGGTTGCACTGCGCAAGCAGGCGGAACCGGTATTCCTTGACGTGCGCTGCCACGACGGCCAAGGCGCCGACCGGTTTTCCGACGCCGCGCGCCAGTGGTCCAACTGCCCGAGCGGCGCCGACGGCGGCGATCTGGGCTGGCTGAGCACGACAGATTGCGCGCCCGAGTTCGCCCGCGAGCTGTTCGGGCGCATCGAAGTCGGCGTGCTGTCGCGCCTGGTGCACAGCCGCTTTGGTCTGCATGTCGTCGAAGTGCTGGAACGCGAAGCGGGCGTGGCGCAGACGTTTGAATCGGTGCGTGGTGCGGTTGCGAATGCGCTGCGCCAGCAGGCTTTTGTCACGGCATTGAAGCAATACCTGCAGTTGCTGGCCGGCCGGGCCGTGGTGGAAGGTGTTGAACTCGACGCCGCCGACACGCCGCTGGTGCAGTGATCATGAGCATTTCAAACTTCGAAGATTTGCTCCAGGCTGCGAGGCAGCAGTCCGAGCCGCAACGATTGCTGTTCGTTTTTGCTGACGTCGAACTGCCTGATGACAGCACGGCTGAACAGCGTGCCCGTTTTCAGGCGGGGGATGGTGGTGCGCTGGTGCCATTAATGTCCGTGGACAAGAAACCCGCTGACATGAGCACGTTTTCCGCATTGGTGGAGGAATCGCGCCAGTTCGGGCGCGACTGGGCCGTCGTGTTTGTCGCGGCCCTTGCCGGGCGCGGCGGATGCGCACCTACGGATGTGGAGGCCGACCAGTCACTGCAGCGCATGATCGAAGCCATCAAGTCAGGTTCCTTCGGCTCGTTCATGCCATTCGACCGGCAGGGCCAGCCCCTGCTTTTTGACTGAATCCACGTTGATTTCTCACGTGTTATTGGCAAGACATCCATGGCGGCCATCCGCGGGAGCGCGCTTTGGCCAGGAGCCGGGGCGCGATGGTTGAACGCATCCCGGCCTGGCAATGCATCGGATGCGGAAGGATTGAGGGCGCGCAGCCGTGCGTCGGCATTTGTCAGGATCGCAGGGCGAATTTTGTCCATGCTGCTGATTACGACGAGATGCGCGGGCGGGCAGAGGAACTGGCTGGCGTGGTGCGTCAGATTGCCTGCACGACGCCGCACTGCGGCGAATTCGAACGAACCTACCTCGCGCTGCAGGTGCGTGCGCAACGGGCGCTCAGAGTGTTCAACAGTGACGAACAGCCCGGATCAGCCTGAGTCCTGTCCTGCACTGAAAGGAAAGCCGTGGCGGAAATGACACTGGCACGCGTGCTGCATGTGCTCGGCGTTGTATTGTGGATCGGCGGGGTGGCGATGGTGACCACGGTCCTGCTGCCGGCGGTGAAACAGCTGAAGACACCTGCGGAACGCGTCATTTTTTTTGAAACCATTGAGCGCGGATTCGGGCTGCAGGCACGCATCACCACGCTTGTAACCGGTTTGAGCGGGCTGTATCTTGTTCATGAACTGAATCTGTGGCAACGCTTCCTGCATGTCGAATATTGGTGGATGCACGCGATGGTTCTGGTGTGGGCGCTGTTTACGCTGATGCTGTTCGTGCTTGAGCCGTTGTTTCTTCACCGTCGCTTGCTTGAGCGCGCACGGCATGACCCAGATGCAACATTTTCAATGGTGACGCGCATGCACTGGATATTGCTCGGCTTGAGCCTGATTGCTGTTGCGGGCGCGGTGGCCGGCAGCCACGGATACCTGTTGTTTGTTTGATAGTGCCGGCGCTGTCTGTGCGAGGCAGGGACGGGGTGTTGCCGGAATCAACGCACCGCGTTGCAATGCATGACGCCAGCCAGGAATTGACATGAACGAATTGCCGCTTGACCGACCACAGCAACTCAATCCCCCGCCTGTAACGACCGACTTTTCGTTGTGGAATCTGGGGTTTCGCCCGTTTTACCTGCTGGCGAGCATTTTCAGTGTCATCAGCGTACTGCTGTGGATGGCCCAGTACTCGGGTTGGCTGCCTTTTGCCTACCTGCAGGGGCCGCTCTGGCATGGCCATGAAATGCTGTTCGGATTCACGATGGCAGTGGTGGCCGGTTTTCTGCTGACTGCGGTGCGCGCCTGGACCGGGCAGCCGACGCCCGTCGGCGTACCGCTGATGGCGCTGGCGGCGCTGTGGGTGGCGGGGCGTGTGCTGGTGCTGACACCCCTGGGCCTGCCGGCCGCAATCGTGAACGCGGCGTTTCCCGTAGCCCTTGCCGTGGCGATTGCCGTTCCGCTGCTGCGCGCCGGGAACGTCCGCAATTATTTCTTTGTCGGCCTGCTCGTGCTGATGGGCGCGCTGATTGCCGCTCTGCATCTTGGGTTGCAGGGTGCTTTTGAGATTCCGCCGCGACTGGGTCTGCTGCTGGGGCTGGATGTGATGCTGTTCATCATGGCGGTGATGGGCGGTCGGGCAATTCCGATGTTTACCAACAACGGCGTGCATGGCGCGGGTGCTACGCGCCATGCGCTGCTTGAAAAAATGGCCCTGGGCTCGGTACTGCTGCTGTTCATCGCCGATCTTCTGCAGCTGCCTTCCCTGGTCATGGCAGTCGTCGCGCTGGGCGCTGCGTTTGCGCATGGCCTGCGCCTGTATTGCTGGCGGCCCTGGCGCACCCTCGCGGCACCGCTGGTGTGGATATTGCATGCCGCCTATGCCTGGATCGTTGTACATCTGGTATTGCGCGGACTGTCCGGACTGGGGTGGTTCGCCGGATCGTATGCCATCCACGCGCTGACCACGGGCGCAATCGGCGGGCTGACCCTCGGCATGATGACCCGCACGGCCCGCGGCCATACGGCGCGGCCGCTGGTGGCAGATGGTTTTGAATTGACCTGCTTTCTGCTGATACAGGCGGCTGCGGTGATGCGCGTTTTCAGCGGGATGGTGTCATCGGCGCTGTATCTGCCCGGCATTCAGCTTTCAGGCGTGCTGTGGGCGGCCGCTTTCGGCATCTACGCCGTCCGCTACTGGCCGGTGCTGTCGCGGCCGCGGCTCGACGGCAAACCAGGCTGAACGGAACGAGGGTAACGTGACATGCTCGATCACATCATCAGTCGCCTGCGACGCTTCCACACCTGCTACTTTCCGCGGCTGAGAAAACAGTTCAGGAATCTGGTGGACCAGGGGCAGCATCCGACCGTGCTGTTCATCGGCTGTTCCGATTCCCGCGGCGTGTCGAGGCCGGCGACCTGTATTTGCGCGGCTGGCATTACCTGATTGAGGAGGGCAAGGTGCTGGTGCTCAATGTCGAGAGCGGTTTGTTCGAATCCTTCGATGCCGCACTCGATGCGGCCAGGGCAAACGATCCGCTTGCCGGGGTCAACCAGCTGCCCTGAAGGCGGCCTGTCAGGGGAGCATGCCGATCGACTACCTGATCCTGAAAATGATCCACGTGACCTGCGTGGCAGCGAGTTATTCGCTGTTCTTCGTGCGTGGTGTCTGGATGTTCATGGAGTCACCATTGCTGAGCAAGCGGTGGATCAGGATCGTGCCACACCTGATTGATACCGGCTTGCTTGCCAGTGCCATTGCGATGGCCGTTGCCGTTCGCCAGTATCCATTTTCCGCGGACTGGCTTACTGCGAAGCTGCTGGCGCTGATCTGCTACATCGTTCTCGGCATGGTGGCCTTGCGCTTCGCCCGCACACGCGGGATGCGGCTGGCCGCCTGGCTGGCTGCGCAGGCGGTTTTTTTCTACATCGTTGCGGTTGCGGTCACCCGCAATCCGCTGCCGTGGATTGCAGGAGCGTGAATGGGTCGCAGCCGATGACGGACCATCCGCAACAGGGCTTTCATTGGGTGGCCGGGATGGCGCCGGTCATCAGGTATTCCAGCAAATCGGCCACCGGCCGGATGGCAGTGCCGAACGGCAGGCTTTCTGCTCCCCGGAAAAACAGGCCTTTGCGGACATCGCCCTTGAGCGCGTAGGCGAGCCGCGTGTCGATGCAGAACTGTCCTGCGCTGGCGATACCGTCGCGCAATCCGCACATGGTCAGGCAATTGAGTCCCTGCACGCAGCGGCGCGGATCGGCTTTGGCGTGTGATTGCAGGGTTTTCTCGCGCCGCAGGTAGTTTTGCAGCCACGGGGTCAGTACGGCGCGCGCCGGCAGGCCGGCAACGCTCATGAAGGTGACGATGTCTTCAGGCCTGGCTTCCGCCAGCACACGCTTGAATTCGGGATGGGCATCGCCTTCGACGGTAACGGCAAACGGTGTGCCGACCTGAACCGCGGCGGCGCCCTGTTGCAGCAGGGTTCGCGCCTGCTGGTGGCTGTTGATTCCTCCGGCGGGAATCAGCGGTATGCGTTCGTTTTCGATGCCCAATTCGCGAAACAGTCCGTGAATTTCCTCCAGCACCACGGCGAAGTCGAACCGTGGATTGCCAATGTCATCGATGCGGGTCGCTCCCAGGTGGCCGCCAGCATGCCGCGGATGCTCGATGATGAGGGCATCCGGCAGTTTTTTCCTGCGCATCCATTTTTTCAGCACGATGTTCACGCCGCGCGCGTCCGAAAGTATCGGGATCAGGGCGACATCGGGAAAGTCGCCTGTCAGGTCAGGCAGGTCGATCGGCAGGCCGGCGCCCATGACGATCGCGTGGGCGCCGCTCGCGCAGGACTGGTGCACGTAGGCGGCATGGGCAGAGACGGCTTTCATGATGTTGACGGCAATCGCACCGCGGCCGGAGGCGATGTCCAGAGCCATGCGGATTTCGCGGTCCAGCGCGACGAGATTGAGTTGATCCAGCTCATCACGGTCCCGGCATCCGCTGGCCTGTTCCAGAAGGTCGGGGTGATGGTGGCGCAGGTCAACGCTCGAAATTGTGCCGAGCCCGCCGAGCGCGGCGACATTGCCGGCCAGCCGGTGCGCGGACACGCCGATACCCATGCCGCCCTGGACGATGGGCAGCAATGAGCGGTTACGGAGCTTCCAGGCTGGTAGTGGAATGGTCATGGATTTCGGGAATGGTTGGCCGCTCAGACGGGAATGGTGAGCGGGATGAGCCCATTCTGAGGCGGACGACGGCTATTCGCATTGCCGGTCGCCCGAGGGGCGGATGCAATCCCGCAACCGCCGGTTTTCTAGCGCAGCACCAGCACCGCGACGTTGGTGCCGGCCAGCACTTTCTGCGTTTCGCTGCCGATCAGCAGCTTGGAAAATCCGCTGCGGCCGTGCGAGGCCATGGCGATCAGATCGCACTTGTATTTTTTCACGGCCTTGACGATGGCATCGGCCGGGAAATCGCTGCAGGCGAATCCGGTAGCGCAGCGTACGCTGGCTGCCCCGCATTCTTTCTTGATCACTTCCAGGTGGCGCGCCGCCACTTTTTTCTGCCGTGCCTCGTATTCCCTGGGGACGAGGAAGTCGGGCGGTATGTAATCCGCATAGACGTTGAACTTGTAAGCGGGAGCTACGTGGAATCCGGTGACGCGCGCGCCGGTTTTTTTGGCCAGTGCCACGGCTTTTTTGATGGCTTTGCGCGACAGTGCCGAGCCGTCGGTGGGAACCAGGATATTGCGGAACATGGAAGGTCTCCTTTGAATGGTTTTGCAAGGACAAGGTAGTCTGCCGTTCCGGGAGAGGGGTTGATGTAGATCAAAACCCGGTGGACAGGCTCCCGTTATGCTGCACGGCATCACCAATCGGGCAGGGGACATCCATGCAGGCACAATCCACCCAATCCACTTATAACTACAGCGTGGTTCGGCAGTTCGCGATCATGACCGTCGTCTGGGGCATCGTCGGCATGCTGGTCGGCCTGTTTATTGCCTCGCAACTGATCTGGCCGGAGCTCAATCTGGCGCCGTGGCTATCCTATGGGCGGCTGCGTCCGCTGCATACCAATGCCGTGGTTTTTGCCTTTGGCGGATCCGCGCTGTTTGCGACGTCGTATTACGTGGTGCAGCGAACTTGCCATGCCCGGCTGTTCTGCGATCGCCTGGCCGCGTTCACCTTCTGGGGCTGGCAGGCAGTCATCGTGCTGGCTGCAGTGACACTGCCGATGGGTTACACCAGCTCCAAGGAATATGCGGAGCTCGAGTGGCCGATCGACATCCTGATTGCGCTGGTGTGGGTGGCCTATGCCGTGGTGTTTTTCGGCACGATCATCAAGCGCAAAACCCCGCATATCTATGTTGCCAACTGGTTTTTCGGTGCGTTCATCCTCACCGTTGCGGTGCTGCATATCGTCAACAGCGCCGCCATCCCGGTGTCGCTCACCAAATCGTATTCCGCCTATGCCGGTGTGCAGGACGCCATGGTGCAATGGTGGTACGGCCACAACGCAGTCGGATTTTTCCTGACAGCGGGTTTCCTCGGCATGATGTATTACTTCATTCCGAAGCAGGCCGGTCGTCCGGTGTATTCGTACCGGCTTTCAGTGGTGCATTTCTGGGCGCTGATTTTTACCTACATGTGGGCGGGGCCCCATCACCTGCACTACACCGCATTGCCGGACTGGGCGCAATCCATCGGCATGCTGTTTTCGCTGGTGCTGCTGGCGCCGTCCTGGGGTGGAATGATCAACGGCATCATGACGCTGTCGGGCGCCTGGCACAAACTGCGCACTGATCCCATCCTCAAATTCCTCGTCGTATCACTGTCGTTCTACGGCATGTCGACCTTCGAAGGCCCGATGATGGCGATCAAGACCGTCAACGCGCTGTCGCATTACACCGACTGGACCATCGGCCATGTGCACAGCGGCGCGCTGGGCTGGGTCGGCATGGTCACGTTCGGCAGCCTCTATTACATGATCCCGCGACTCTACGGACGCACCGAAATGCACAGCGTGAAACTGGTGACGCTGCATTTCTGGGTGGCGACCATCGGCATCGTGCTCTACATCGCGGCGATGTGGATTGCCGGCGTGATGCAGGGCCTGATGTGGCGTGCGGTGAATGCCGACGGCACGCTGACTTATGCGTTCGTTGAATCGGTGAAAGCCACCTATCCGTACTACGCGGTGCGCCTGCTCGGCGGGCTGCTCTATTTCTCCGGGATGCTGATCATGGCCTGGAACGTGTTCAAGACCGTGGCCGGACAAAAGGCGGTGGATATGCCGGTCATTGCCGTCGCCCACGCCTGAAATCGTAAATAATAATAAGTATTTGATTTTAAACATATTTTAGTCATCCGGAGCTTACATGGACAATTCAGGCCATGCGATTATCGAGAAAAACGTCGGTCTGCTGATGGTGTTGGTGATTGTTGCCATCAGCGTCGGCGGACTGGTCGAGATCGTGCCGCTGTTTTTCCAGAAATCAACCACGCAAGCGGTCAGCGGGCTGCAACCCTATAACGCGCTGCAATTGTCGGGGCGTGACGTGTACATCCGCGAGGGCTGCAACAACTGCCACTCGCAGATGATCCGGCCGTTCCGCGCCGAGACCGAACGTTACGGCCATTACTCGGTGGCCGGTGAATTTGTCTACGACCATCCGTTCCTGTGGGGCAGCAAACGCACCGGCCCCGACCTCGCGCGCGTCGGCGGCCGTTATTCCGACGACTGGCATCGCGTGCACCTGAGCAATCCGCGTGACCTGGTGCCGGAGTCCAACATGCCGGCCTACAAATGGCTGCTTGAGTCGCCGGTCGATGCGGCGGCACTGCCGGCGAAGATGCGCGCGCTGCGCACGGTCGGCGTGCCGTACACCGATGAGGACATTGCAAAGGCCGCAGAAAGCGTCAAGGGCAAGACCGATATGGACGCGCTGATCGCCTATCTGCAAAACCTCGGCACCGTTTTGCGCAATGTGAGGTAAGCCATGGATATCAATCTGATGCGTTCCGTAATAACCGCCGTGCTGTTTGTGGTGTTCATCGGCATCGTGCTGTGGGCCTGGGGCAAGGGACGCCGCGCTGATTTCGAAGCCGCGGCCCGGCTGCCGCTGGATGACGACCTGGCCGAGCAGCAAATGGCCCGCAACGGGAGAGTGCAGCAATGAGCGATTTCGTACATGACGGCTGGAGTTTCTACATCGCCATCATCACCGTGGTGAGCCTGATTGCCTGTGGCGTATTTCTCAAGGCATTGTCGACACAGAAGCTGGCCAAGGGCGAGCAGGCGGCAACGACCGGACACAGCTGGGACGATCTGCAGGAATTGAACAACCCGCTGCCGCGGTGGTGGATGTGGCTGTTCTACATCACCATCGTGTTTTCCTTTATTTACCTGATCCTGTATCCGGGTCTGGGTTCCTATGCCGGTTATTTCGGCTGGAGTTCTCAGGGCCAGTACAAGGACGAACAGCAGCAGGCAGCGGCGGTGTTCGGTCCGGTCATCGACCGTTTTCTGAAGCAGGATGTGGTTGCCGTCGCCGCCAATCCCGAGGCGCGCGAGATCGGCCAGCGCCTGTTCCTGAATTACTGCGCGCAGTGCCACGGTTCGGATGCCGGCGGCTCGCGCGGTTACCCCAACCTGCGTGACGGGGACTGGCTTTATGGCGGCACACCCGATGCCATTCGTACAACCATCAGCGGCGGGCGCAATGGCGTGATGCCGCCGATGGGGGCTGCGCTTGGCGGCAGTGAAGATGTACGCGATGTCGTGCACCATGTGCTGGAACTGGCCGGGCGCACCCATGATGGTTTGCGTGCGCAGCGCGGCAAGGCCAAATTTGCGACGACCTGCGCGGCCTGCCACGGTGCGGACGGCAAGGGCAACCAGCAGATCGGTTCCGCCAATCTGACGGATGACATCTGGCTGCATGGCGGCACTGAAGCGGCGATCACTGAAACCATCGTCAAGGGTCGCATGAGCCAGATGCCGGCGCACAAGGATTTTCTCGACGAAGGCAAGATTCACCTGCTGACCGCCTACGTGCTGGGCATTTCCGGGCAGGGCAAGCCCTAGATGCCGGTGCCTGATCCATCAGTGGCGGTGCAGCCGGGCGCTGACGAAGTCGAAACCTCGCTCTACGAGGTTCGCCAGCGGATTTATCCGCGCGCCGTCAGCGGCTGGTTTGCGCGCTGGCGGGTGGCGCTGGTGGTTGCCACGCAACTGGTGTTCTACGGTGTGCCGTGGCTGACCTGGAATGACCGCCAGGCGGTGCTGTTTGATCTTGTTTCGCGCAAGTTCTACATCTTCGGGCTGGTGCTGTGGCCGCAGGATTTCATTTTCCTGACTGCGCTGCTGATCATCTCGGCGTACTCGCTGTTCCTGTTCACGACCATCGCCGGCCGGCTGTGGTGCGGTTACGCCTGTCCGCAGACGGTGTACACGGAAATGTTCATGTGGATCGAGCGCCATATCGAAGGTGACCGGCTCCAGCGCATGCGCCTTGATCAGTCACCGTTCAATGCGCGCAAGCTGGGCCTGAAAACCCTGAAACACGGCACGTGGATCGCGGTCGCGTTATGGACCGGTTTCACCTTTGTCGGATACTTCACGCCGATCAAGCTGTTGGCCGGCGAGGTGACGACCTGGACGCTGGGTCCCTGGGAGACGTTCTGGATCCTGTTCTACGGCTTTGCCACCTACGGCAACGCCGGCTGGATGCGCGAGCAGGTGTGCAAATACATGTGTCCTTACGCCCGTTTCCAGAGTGTGATGTTCGACCCGGACACCCTCATCATCACCTATGACGCACAGCGCGGTGACCCGCGCGGTTCGCGCAGCAAGTCTGCCGATCCGGAGAAACTGGAGCTGGGCGATTGCGTGGATTGCAACATCTGTGTGCAGGTTTGTCCGACCGGCATCGACATCCGCAAGGGGCTGCAGTACGAGTGCATCGGTTGCGCCGCCTGCATCGATGGCTGCAACCAGGTCATGGACAAGATGGGTTACCCGCGCGGGTTGATCCGCTATTCGACTGAAAATGCGGTATCAGGCAAATACACCGACGCCGAGATCCGCCGCCACGTGCTGCGGCCGCGGGTGCTGGTTTACAGTGTGCTGCTCGGTATCATCGTCCTCACATTTTTTGGCGGGCTGTTCTTGCGCAGTCCGCTCAAAGTCGACGTAATGCGTGATCGTGGCGCCATGGTGCGCGATGCTGCAGGCGGACAGATCGAGAATGTGTACAGGCTGCAGTTCATCAATACTGATGAGCAAGTCCACCGCTATCAGTTGTCGGTCAGTGGCTTGTCGGGGCTCGAGCTGGTGGTGCGGCAACCGATCGAAGTGCCGCCGGCGACGACCAAAACGTTCCCGGTCGCGGTGCATGTTGATCCGACAGGGCTGACGTCCGGGGCGCACCCCATCGTGTTCCACATCAACGAGATTGATCGTGCGGAAGTCAGGACTGATGAAAAGTCCATATTTTTCGTCCGCTGAGGAGATGCGAATGGAAATTGCAGGAAAAGATGTTGGCCCCTGGTACCGTGAACCCTGGCCCTGGCTGCTGATGGCGGGGCCGGTGACGGTGATTGTGGCCGGCATCGCAACCCTCTGGATCGCCGTGACCAGCAGTGACGGACTGGTCGTTGATGACTATTACAAGGCGGGACTGGCGATCAACCGGACACTGGAGCGCAGCGCGCTGGCGGCAGCGCGGGGATACCGCGCAGAGGCAGTGATACAGGGCGCGGGGCGCGGCATTTCAGTGCGGCTGGCGACAACTGCGACAGTCCCGTTGCCGGAAACGCTGCAACTGCACATCGCGCATCCCACGCGCGCCGGTCATGATGGCCTGGTACTGCTGCGGCAGCGCAGCTCCGGTCTGTATGAAGGTGTAATGCCGGCGCTGACCGCCGGGCACTGGACACT
This sequence comes from Bordetella parapertussis, assembly GCA_945885345.1. Classification (GTDB taxonomy): domain Bacteria; phylum Pseudomonadota; class Gammaproteobacteria; order Burkholderiales; family SG8-41. The sequence continues at coordinate 66,576 of CAMCYP010000006.1, forward strand.
GCTGCTGGAAGATCTGCAATCCAACTGGCGGCTGGGCGGCACGATGACGATGCCCGCACAAACCGCTTTCACACTGCTCCCGGAACAACCGCAATAGGAGGAACGGCATGGCCTGGAAACTCTTGTTTGGTTCGGACGTCGGTCTGATGAGCCTGATCACCATCCTGATCGTCATCGCGATCGCCGTTTACCTGTATTTTTTCTTTCGCAGGAAGATGGCGGAAGAAGATGAAACCGGGGAGTCCCGGGGCTGAGCCCGGGGATCGCAGTCATGGGCCAGCGTCTGATGTGGATACTGTGGCCGTCGTTTATCGTCGGCGGTGTGGCGGAGGCGGTGTTTTTCACGCTGATCGATCCGCAGGAACTTTACCTGCTGGGGGAGCCAGTGCACTGGTCTCCGACTGCGGTTTATTCAGTCGGATTTTTCCTGTTCTGGCTGGTCGCCGCAGCCTCGAGTGCATTTACCTGTTTTTTGCAGCGCAGCGCGACTGACGTCAATCAGCAGGGCTGAGTGCATGGGTAAGTGTCAGGCCCGGCAGCTGTGCTGGCCAACCAGTTCGCGGAGGCTGTCAATCTTCAGGATGCGCAGGTGCTTATTCTGCACGGTGACCAGTCCCTGCGCCTGGAAGTGCGACAGTGCGCGGCTGACAGTCTCCAGCTTGAGGCCGAGGTAGCTGCCGATTTCTTCGCGAGTCATGCGCAGGTGAAATTCGGTGGCTGAATAGCCGCGTGCGGCGAAACGCTGCGACAGGTTGAGCAGGAATGTGGCGAGCCGTTCTTCAGCACGCATGCTGCCGAGCAGCAGCATGACGCCGTAGTCGCGGGTGATTTCGCGGCTCATTACGCGGTTGAAGTGCTGGTGCAACGACGGAATCTCCCGCGACAGTTTTTCCAGATCCTGCAGCGGAATTTCGCAGACTTCGCTGTCTTCCAGTGCGACGGCGTCACACAGATGTTTGCCGGTACCGATGGCATCCATGCCCATCAACTCCCCCATCATGTGGAAACCGGCGACCTGTTCACGGCCATCATCATGCAGCACGGAGCTTTTCATGAAGCCGGAGCGGATCGCGTACAGCGAATGCAGCGATGTACCTGACCGGAACAACTGTTCACTGCGTTTGACGGTACGCCGGCGGTCAATCATCCGGTCCATGGACTTCAGTTCGCTGGGGTTCAGGCCGGCGGGCAGGCATAACTCGTGCAGGCTGCAGGTCGAACAGGCGGCCTGGAGTTTGTCGATTGGGACGATCTGCAGAGGCGTGGCCATATCAGTGGAGAGACCATGTCAGGGAGAGGTCAATTTTTTGAGCTTACCCCCCCATTTTGATCTGGGTCAAGCTGTTTATGGTAACTGCCCGCCACAATGCAATCTCAACATAACTGATGCTGCGATGAATACTGCCCCGGTAAACACTGATCACCTGCCGCTGGAGGTTGACCTGGACCTGATCCGGCGCATGGATCGCAACGGACCGCGATATACCTCGTATCCAACGGCGGATCGGTTTGTTGATGCTTTTGGCCCGGAGACTTACCGTTCCTGGATCGGGCGCCGCAATATCGGCGGCATTCGCCGCGCATTGTCCATTTACGTACATTTGCCGTTCTGCAGCACGATCTGCTTTTATTGCGCCTGCAACAAGGTGGTCACGCGCGACAAGGGAAAGGGCAGGAAATACCTCGACAGCCTGTTCCGCGAGATCGAACTGCAGGCACCGTTATTCGGCGATGACCGGCATGTCGAGCAGATGCATTGGGGCGGTGGTACGCCGACCTTCTACAGCATGCAGCAGCTGGCTTCTCTTTGTGAGCAGTTGCAGCGGCATTTCACCTTTGCACCTGATGGTGAATATTCGATCGAGATCGACCCGCGCAGCGTGGATGCCGCCGGGATGCAGGCGCTGCGCGACATGGGTTTCAACCGCGTCAGCCTCGGCGTGCAGGATTTTGATCCCGACGTGCAGCGCGCGGTCAATCGTATCCAGAGTGAGGCGCAGACGCTGGAAGTGATGGTTGCCGCGCGCACTGCCGGGTTTTCGTCAATTAATATCGATCTGATCTACGGACTGCCGAAGCAGAATCTTCTTGGTTTCAACCGTACGCTGGGACGCGTGATTGCCGCGGCACCAGACCGGATTGCGATTTACAACTATGCGCACCTGCCGGCGCGGTTCAAGCCGCAGCGCCGCATTGTTGATGTGGATCTGCCGTCGCCGGATGTCAAACTCAAATTACTGGGGCTTGCCGCGCAGCGCCTGACGGAAGCCGGTTATGTCTACATCGGCATGGATCATTTTGCGAAACCTGAAGATGCGCTGGCTCTGGCCCAGCGCAACGGCCATTTGCACCGCAATTTCCAGGGCTATTCGACGCACGCCGACTGCGATCTGCTCGGGCTGGGGGTTTCGGCGATCGGCGCCATCGGCCCGACCTACAGCCAGAATCATCGTGAGCTGGACGGTTATTACGATGCCGTTGAGCGCGGCGTACTGCCGGTGGCGCGGGGCATCGAGCTGTCGGCCGACGATCTGTTGCGCCGCGCCGTGATCCAGGCGCTGGCCTGCCAGTTCCGTCTGGCAAAAACTTCCGTCGAAATCGCCTATCTCATCGACTTTGACCGCTATTTTTCCGCGGAACTCGCCGACTTGCGCGACATGGTGGATGACGGACTGGTGCAGCTGGATGCCGAGTGGATTACAGTGACTGCGCGCGGTCGCATGCTGATTCGCAACATCTGCATGGTGTTCGACAAATACCTGCGGCGCGAACGCGAAACCGCGCGTTATTCAAGGGTGATCTAGGCAAGGATGATCTAGATGGATGGCTGGTTGCAGGCGATGCTGCTGACGGCGTTGATGGCGGGGCTGCTGGGCGGCGCGCATTGCGCCGCCATGTGCGGCGGCATTGTCAGCCTGACCTGCGCCGGCCCGGGTGTGGTCGCAAATCGCGCCTGGTTTCCGCTGGCTTATAACGGTGGGCGCGTCGCGAGTTACGTCGTGGCCGGCGCATTGGCCGGTGCTTTGGGGCAGGCGGGCATGGTGCTGCGCGGTGGAGCACTGGCACAGCACCTGCTGATGTTCCTGATGGGCGCCACACTGCTGGTGCTTGCGCTTAATGTTGCCGGCGTCGGGCCGGTGATGCGCGGCATCGAAGCTGCGGGGGGATTCTTGTGGCGGCAGGTACGGCCTTTTTCCAGTCATTTTCTGCCGGTGCGATCGCCGTGGCAGGCACTGGGCCTGGGCGCGCTGTGGGGGTGGCTGCCCTGCGGCATGGTGTATGCGATGCTGCTGACGGCGCTGGCTTCCGGCAATGCCGGCGAGGGTGCGCTGATACTTGCCGCGTTCGGTCTCGGCACATTACCCAACCTGCTGCTGATCGGCGCCGCCGCGGGACGCGCGCGGAACTGGATGCGGAGGCGCGGTGTGCGCTATGCCGGCAGCCTGCTGATTGCTGCCATTGGCGTCTACGGCATGCTGCATGCACTGCAACCTGCTGCGTTGCAGTCTGACAGCCTGTTGTGCCGGATGGCCCCCGGACTGGCTGCGCTGTTGCGTTGATCCGCCGGGATCTTTTTCCCGAATTTTCCCGCGAATTTTTCCCGGAATGTCAGACAGTAAAAATCCCGGCGGCTGGAACGATTACTGAATCACGCCGCAGGCCACGCGCCCGCCGGCATTGTCGGTGGGGTCTGTTGCCATGTCGTCGGGATTCATGCGCATGCTGTTGCGATCAGGCCGGGCGTTCCCGCTGTTGGGGGTGGTCCTGGCGGAATTTTTTGCTGATTTCCCGGCTCAGCAATTCTTCGTCGCGGCCTTTAATAAAAAATTTGTGGACTTCACCTTCATTGATGGCGGCTGTTGCAGTGCCGAAATCACCGGCGCCACTGAACATGATGCGCATGGCATCGGGATACATCGATTTGACGCGCCGCAGAAACTCGACACCACTCATACCCGGCATGTTTTCATCGGAAATAATGACGCCCACCCGGTTGGTCGCCAGCAGTTCAAAGGCATCGCGCGTGCTGGTGGTGTCCAGTACCCGGTGTCCATCGCGCTGCAGCAGCAGGCGGGTAAGCAGCAGGTGGTCACGGTCATCATCGACCAGTAAAACGGCCGGGTAGTCTGTGTTTTTCGTGCTGCGCGCCGGGTGCAGGGTGCTACCCTGTGCGAGCAGTGCGGTGCAGGCCTCGACGGGCAGCGGCCGTGAAAACAGATAGCCCTGCGCCTCGTCGCATTGATTCTGTCCGAGGAATGCCAATTGTTCCTCGGTTTCCACGCCTTCGGCAATCACCTTGAGATCAAGACCGTGCGCGAGCGTGATCACGGTTCTGGTAATGGCGGCATCGTCCGGGTCGGTGGTGATGTCGCGGACGAAGGAGCGGTCGATTTTCAGGGCATCCAGCGGCAATCGTTTCAGGTAACTGAGGCTGGAGTATCCGGTGCCGAAATCATCTGCGGAAAGGCGAACCCCGAGGCTGGCGATTTCCGTGAGCACAACGATGGCCTGCTCCGGGTTTTCCATCAGCGAGCTTTCAGTGATTTCGATTTCAATCAGTTCCGCCGGGATGCCGTAATCGGCCAGTGCGCGTCCCAGTGTTGCGCCAAAACCGGCTTGCCGCAGTTGCCGCGCGGAGAGATTCACCGCCACTGGCACCGGCGTGACGCCGGCTTCGCGCCAGGCATGGATCTGGGCGCAAGCCTTGCGGGCAACCCAGTCGCCGACCTGCACGATGAGCCCGGTTTCTTCCAGCAGGGGGATGAACTGGTTCGGTCCCACCAGGCCGTCATCAGGCGATTGCCAGCGCAGCAGGGCTTCAAGGCCGGTGATTTTTCCGGTGGCGATATCGACCTTGGGCTGGTAATGCAGCACGAACTCTTCTCGTTCGATGGCATGGCGCAGCTTGGTTTCGAGCCGCAGTTTTTCGGTCGCACGCTGATTCATTTCCGCGGTGTAAAACTGGTAGTTGTTGCGGCCTGCGGATTTGGCGCCGTACATCGCCGCATCGGCGTCGCGGATCAGGGTTTCTATGTTGTCGCTGTCCGTGGGATAGAGGGTGATGCCGATGCTGCCTGTCACAAACACCTCGTTGCCATCGAGGTCGAAGGGCATCTTCAGCATGTCGATCAGTTTCTGCGCGACGATGGCTGCGTTCTGCGGTGCTGCAAGTTCAGAGAGGATCACCGCGAATTCATCGCCACTCAGCCGGCCGACGGTATCGCTGGGACGCAGTGCCTGGGTCAGTCGTGTTGAGACCTGTTTCAGCAGCAGGTCGCCAGCGGCGTGGCCCAGCGTGTCGTTGACCAGTTTGAAGCGGTCGAGGTCGAGGAACAGCACGCCGACGAACCAGCTGTTCCTGCGTGCCTGGGCGATAGCCTGGCCGAGACGGTCATGCAGCATGACGCGGTTGGGCAGTCCGGTCACGCTGTCGTAATGGGCCAGATGTGCCAGATGTTCGTTGGCCTGTTTGCGTTCGGTGATGTCGCGGTTGACGCCCACCAGTCCGTAAATTCTCCCGGCAGAATCCCGCAGCGGGACTTTCGACGTCAGGTGCCAGCGTACCTCGCTGTCCGTATCCCCGATGGCGCCAAAGTGGGTGCGGCCCTCGCGGTCAATCAACGGCTCACCGGAATTGATGATGGCCTGGTCTTCTTCGTGGATGCGCTGGGCCTGCTGCTGCGGAAAAATATCGAACACCGTTTTTCCGACGATGTCTTCGTGCTGATCGACGCCGCGTACCTGCAGGTTGGCGGCGTTCTGCAGGATAAAGCGCCCTTCAATATCCTTTACATAAATACGGTCGGGAATTGCATCGACGACGGTGCGCAGCAATAGCCGTTCCTGCGCCAGCGCGTCCTCTGCGCGCTTGCGCTCGGAGATGTCTTCGATGGTGCGCAGGAAATAGAGCGGTTGCCCGGCGCTGTCCCGGACCAGGGAGACCGTGCGATTGGCCCACACCATGCCGCCGTCCTTGCGGATGAAGGGGCGTTCAGAGGAGAAACTTTGCAGCTCGCCCTTCAGCATTGGTTCCAGATACTGCGAGCGATCGGATTTTCGGGAATCCGGCGACAGAAAATCCGAAGTCTTCATGGACAGCAGTTCTTCCCGGGTGTAGCCGAGGATTTCGCAGGCCTTTGGATTGACATGCAGGATTTTCCGCTCTGCAGTGCTGTGCATGATACCGATCGGCGCATTGTCAAAAGTTGCGCGGTAGCTGTCCTCGGCAGTCCGGCGGGCGGTGATGTCCTGCACCACAAAAATATAATGCGGTGTATCGTTGGTTACGTCCCGTGCCAGCGAAGTGGTGCGCCTGACCCAGATGAAACTGCCATCCTTGCGCATATAGCGCCTCTCGGATTGCAGGTGATCGATTTTTCCGGCGACCAGCTGCTGGCGTAACTCGGTATCCTTGCCCTGATCATCAGGATGGCTGATTTGCCGCAGTTTTATGCCCAGCAACTCTTCCTTGGCGTAACCGGTCATTTCGCAGAATTTCCTGTTGGTGGAAATTATTCTGCGGTCCAGGTCGGTGCGCACGATGCCGACGGCAGCCTGCTCGAAGGTCTGCTCCAGCAATGCTTCCGCCTGTTTGCGGGCGGTGATGTCCTGCATCACGGCGATGACATGCGATGGTTTTCCGTCCGCACCGTGTACTGCGGATATCGATACGTCGCACCAGATGATCGTCCCGTCATTGCGCAGGTAACGTTTTTCGGAGTAAACCTGCCGCTTCTCGCCGCGCAGCAATTCCTGGGTCCGCTCCCTGCTGGATTGCCGGTCATCGGGGTGAGTCACGTCATCGAGCGCATTCTTGCGCAGCATTTCCTCGCGCGTGTAGCCGAGCAATTCGCAAAAACGGTCGTTGACCGACATGTAATCGCCCGACGGCAAGATCAGTGCGATGCCGACCGCCGCCTGGTCAAAGGCTGCGCGGAACCGTTCTTCTTCTACTTTGCGCTGCGTGATGTCCTCGATGACGCGGATCAGGTACAGCGGTTTTCCGTCCTCGTCACGCGCGGCCGATACGGTGCGGTTGACCCAGAACACCGAACCGTCCTTGCGGATGTAGCGTTTTTCCCCGGAAAAACTGGTGATGGCGTTGGCCAGCAGCTGTCCGCGCCGTTTGCGGTCGGTATACCGGTCATCGGGGTGCACGACATTCCGTATGTGCATGCCGAGAAGTTCTTCGCGGCTGTAGCCGAGCATGTCGCAGAACTTCTGATTGACCAGCAGGTAGCGGTCGTCCAGTGATGAATGAATGATGCCGACGTTCGCCTGCTCGAATGTGGTACGGAAACGCTCTTCCGCAGATTTTCGCCCGGAAATATCCTGGAACATCGTGACGAAATAGTCGGGTGCGCCATCCGGCTTGCGTACCAGAGCAACCGACACGGAGACCCAGACGACCGATTGATCCCTGCGGATGTAGCGCTTTTCCCGCGACGGATCACCGCTGCCGTCGCCTTCGATCAGTTTTTTGCGGAACGCACTCGATGTGTCACGATCAGCCGGATGGGTAACGTCGAGGAATGTGCGGGACAGAAGTTCGTCGCGCGGATAACCGAGAATTTCACAAGCCTGCAGATTGATTTCGATGAAGCGGCCGTCCAGGCTGGTATGTGTAATGCCGATGGGTGCATGTTCGAAGGTCGTGCGGTGACGCTGTTCGGTTTGGCGCGCCTTTACCCGCAGTTGCTGCCGTTCGATGGCACCGGCGACCGCGGTGGCGAGCCGGCCCAACCGGTCTTTCAGCAGGAAATCGTCAGCGCCGAGGCGCATGACTTCGACGGCCTGTTCTTCGTTGATGCCGCCGGAAATCAGGATAAACGGAATCTCGGCTTTTGATTCGCGCAGGATGGCGAGGGCGCGCAGGCCGCTGAACCGGGGCAGGTGGTAATCCGAGAGTACGATGTCCGGGCCGGCGGCCAGGGCGCTGCGGAAGGCCGCTTCGGTTTCAACCCGTGTAAAGGCCGGTTCAAAGCCTGAATGTTGCAACTCTTTCTGAACCAGCTCTGCGTCCAAGGCCTGGTCCTCGACAATCAGCACGCGCAGGCGGATGCGTTCGTTCAGCATGTACGGGCGCTCCACCGTGCCGGCATGAGATATATAGCGCGGTCAGCCATCGCAACCGCGGCCCATGCAGATACCGCCGGCAGCCGGAATGGCGGGGTGTAATGCATGGGCAGATCACTTATCGACACGGCCCGTCTCCAGATTCCCGCGCAGATGCGGGGGCAGTGCCGATAGGGTAAGGTAAAACTGCGCTATTGTGGTGCATTCCGGGATTTGCAGGCTGCGGAATGGGGCGGGAACGCTCCTCGCGGGAAATATGTCCGCTGGTTTTTATATTCGCGCCGGGCCATGTCGCCGGAGCAGCACTTCGTATGCAAAGAGCATGACGCCTGTCTTCAGCCCGTGACTGGCATTGTTCCTGCCGGACATAGGGCTATGGTGGTGGAGAGGCTGTCGTGGGCGGCACGCCATTAATATTTTTTTTCCGGATGTGGGTGACGACATAGACGCCGCCGGTTTTTTCGGCCGTGAACATGACTTGGTCTCCGGCTTTTACCTGCTCCAGCATTGCCGGATCACTGACCTGGAACACCATGGCCATCGCCGGCATGCCGAGATTCAGAATCGGCCCGTGTCGCAGCGTGATTTTTTTCGTCTCCCGGTCAACCTTGCGCACTTCGCCCTCAGTCATCGCGACGGCGTCTGCGGTGCTGGAGACCGGTTGGAGATTGCTGGCGACGGCCTGGCCGCCGGCGAAGGTAAACACTGCAACTGCAGCGACGGCCAGTGTCGGCATGAGCATGAATGAGTGGCGGTTGGTCATGTCATTTACCCGCAGTGACGCTGATATTGCCGACCATGCCGGCTTCGAAATGCCCCGGCAGCAGGCAGCCGAAATTGAATTCACCGGGTCGGGTGAACTGCCAGACGATGGTTTGCGTTTTGCCGGGCGCGACATGAGCCATGTACGGTTCGTCGTGTTCCATGCCGGGATGCTGTTTCATCAGCTCGGAGTGCTTTTTTAATTCCGCCATCGTGCCGAGCACGAATTCGTGCTGGGCCTTGCCGGAATTCCTGATGATGAATTTCACCGTATCGCCCTGTTTCACGGTCAGTGCGGCCGGTGTGAAACGCATGCGGTCGCTCATGTCGACGGCGATGGTGCGCACGGCCTTTTTCGGGTCGCCTTCGCGGCCGAAAGCTTTTTCCTCGGCGGAGAGGGTTTTTTTGGCGCTAGCCGGGTGTGTGGCCTCGCCATGTGCCCAGACTGCGGGGGCTGTGGCAAAGATCAGGATCGCTGCGAAAGTCGGGAGGCGAGTCATTCATATCTCCTTGATTTTAATAATTAATTAATGATCTGGGTGAGCGCCGGCTGGTTTGCGCACCTGGACTTCAAGTTCGGGCGGCGCTGACTTGGCTGTAGCTGGCGCTGCAGATTTCGGGCGTTCCGTAGCGGGGGCGGGGCCAGTCCATTCCCGGGCGACGCTGCCCGGCGGATGCTGGTACCAACCCGGGTCCTTGTAATCGTTGCGCGCCAGACCCTCGCGCACCTTGACCACGCTGAACATGCCGCCCATTTCGATGGCGCCGAAGGGGCCGGTGCCGGTCATCATTGGCAGCGTGTTGTCCGGTATCGGCATCTGCATCTCGCCCATGTCGGCCATGCCGCGCTCGCCCATCACCATATAGTCGGGTACCAGGTTGGTGATTTTCTGCGCCACGTCGCGGTGATCGACGCCGATCATCGTCGGCACGTTGTGGCCCATGGCGTTCATGGTGTGATGTGATTTGTGGCAGTGGATGGCCCAATCGCCGGGTACGTCGGCGACGAACTCGAAGGCACGCATCTGTCCCACCGCCACATCCACGGTGACTTCCGGCCAGCGCGCGCTTTTCGGTACCCAGCCGCCATCGGTGCAGGTCACTTCGAAATCGTAGCCGTGCATGTGGATCGGATGGTTGGTCATGGTCAGGTTGCCGAAGCGTACGCGTACGCGGTCGCCTTTGCGTACAACAAACGGATCTATGCCGGGAAAGACGCGGCTGTTCCAGGACCACAGGTTGAATTCGGTCATGGTGGCGATTTTCGGCGTGTAGGCGCCGGGGGCAATGTCATAAGAATTGATCAGAAACACAAAGTCGCGATCGACTTTCATGAAACTCGGGTTTTTGGGATGCACCACGAAAAACCCCATCATGCCCATTGCCATTTGCACCATTTCGTCGGCATGCGGGTGATACATGAAAGTGCCCGACTTTTTCATTTCGAATTCATAGACGAAGGTCTTGCCGACCGGAATCTGCGGCTGCGTCAGGCCGCCGACACCGTCCATGCCGTTGGGCAGCAGGATGCCGTGCCAGTGAACGGTGGTGTGCTCGGGCAATTTGTTGGTGACGAAAATGCGTACCTTGTCGCCTTCGACACATTCGATGGTCGGGCCCGGCGATTGCCCGTTGTAGCCCCAGAGGTGGGCGGTCATACCCGGCGCCATCTGCCGCCGTACCGGTTCGGCGACGAGGTGGAATTCCTTCCAGCCCTTGTTCATGCGCCAGGGCAGCGTCCAGCCGTTCAGCGTCGCCACCGGTTGATAAGGCCGGCCATTGGGCGGCAGCAGCGGCTGCTGCATCTCGGCGTTGGTCTGCATCGGCGCCTCGGGTACCGCGCCCTGCGCGGCACGGCTGACGGTTGCGGCACCGAGCAGGGCGCCGCCGGCGCGGAGAAAATTTCGACGTGTGGTCATTGGAGTTCCAGAATGATTAATGAGCGGGAGTGTTGTCGGAGGTCGCCTGCAGGCTTGCGCGACCGAGGCTCAAGGCGCCCGGCGATTTGCCGTTCAGTGCGAGATTGAGGCTGGTTTCGCTGAGCCAGTAATCGCGCAGGGTTTCGATATAGGCATTGACACTGCCGATCTGCCGCCGCGCATCGCTCAGCAGTTCGAACACGCTGATCAGCATGCCGTTGTAGCGCAGCAGGTTTTCTTCCGAGATGCGTTTCTGCAGCGGTACTATTTCGTCGCGGTAATGTTTCGCCAGGTCGTACGCGGTGCGGTAGGCGGCGTAAGCTTCACGCACTTCGGAACGGGCCCGGACCGCCGTATCCGCCGCGCGATTCACCGCCTGCATATAGGTGTATTCGGCGCGCGCGACGCGGGCGCTGCCCCAGTCGAAGATCGGCAGCCGCAATTCGATTTCATAGCCGGTCTGGCGCGGCTGGCCGGTTTCGCTGTTGCGCCGGTAGCCGACTTCCAATACGTTGAGGTATCCGGTCGCCTTGGTCAGGCCCATCGTGGCCGCGATGTTTTCTGCTTCCTGCATGGCGCTTTGCACATCGAGGCGCTGCCGGAGGGCGATGGATTCCAGATCGGTAATCTCTTTCGGGGCCTTGGGCAGATCCGGCAGGCGCTCGGGCAATTTGAATTGAATATCCTCGCCCCAGAGGCCCAGCAATCGCGTGAGCCGCTCACGCTCAGCCAGCGCCTGCTGTCTGACGCGGGCCAGCTGGGCCGTGGCTTCCGCATAAAACGCCTGCTCGCGCGCCTGATCCAGCTTGCTGAAATTGCCGACGGCCGCCATGCGGCGCGCCAGTTCGGCACTGGTTTCCGCAGCCATCCGCACCTGCTCCATGTATTTCACTGCTTCCTGTGCGGCGACAGCAGAATGCCAGGCGCGACGCGTATCGGCCGCGGTCTGCAATGTTTCTGCGGCGACGCGCCCCTGGGTCAGGGCAAATCGGCGCTTCTCGATGTCGGTGCGCACCGGCATCGTGATCAGGCCGAGGATGTTGAAGAGGAAGGTGCGGTCAATGGAAATATCGTCGCCGCGCTGCAGGCGTTCGAAAGTGAAGCCGGGATTGACCAGTCGTCCGGTCTGCACCACATCCGCTTCGGCGATGCCGAGTTCGGCATAGGTGGCCTGCAATCCGCGGTTGTTGAGCAGCGCGATCTGCACTGCGGTGTCGGGCGTCAGCGATGCCGCCAGCAGTTTTTTGACCGCAGCGCGGGCGTTTTCCGCGTCCTGTCCGGTCTTGATCCACTGCACGTCCTGTTCGAGGCCGCGCGCTTTGGTCGTGCTTTGCACGGCTTCCAAACCGTTGTCTTTGGAGAACGTTGCGCAGCCGCCCAGAACCGTGAGCGCCAGCATTGCTGCGATGGCTCGCCTTGGATGCCTGGCTGATGGATTTAATGGATTCATTGCTTCATTCCTTGATGGTGCGGGCCATGGGCGGGTGGCGGCGTTTGTGGTTTTGCCGCTGCAGGCGCGAGGGTGTTGGTCGCGGTTTTTCCGGCACCATGTCCGGCATGTCCGGCTCCGCCAAAGACGCCGGCCTGACCGCCGACGCGGCCGACCTCATCATTGACTTCGCGCCAGGGCGCGAGTTTTTCGTCGCGAAAAGGCTGATAGCCGGCGAACGCGGACTGATAGCCCGGCGCCGAAACTTCAGTACGCGGATCGGCCGGTTTGGTTTGTACCGGAGTTTGCGCAATGGCCGGCTGCAACCACAAGGCTGCGCAGGCGCAAGACAAAACAATTTGTTTTGAATGCATGATGATTCCCGATGATGTAACGGACGAGCGAACGTCCGACGAGGCATGACCGCACAATGCGCGGTGATGCCGCTATCAAGCGATGGGAATCAGGCCCGGGGCGGGCGCTGGGGCAGTTCGGGGATGAAGAGCGTGGCGAGCAACAGCACGCGCGGTGTCACGGCACCCGGAGGCGCCGGCATGCCGGGGATTGCCGCCGAAGGTACGCCTGAAAATACATGATGGCAGCAGGAGTGGCCGCCGGCCTGATCTTCAGCCTGTCCGTCGTCATGGTTTTGATGGCCAGCCGGTGCCGGATGGTTGTGGCCGGTCGTTTCAGTCATAGCGTGATGGTCAGCATGACCTTCGTACGCCTGCTGCATGGCGGCAGCGTGATCATCACCGCACAGCGCCAGCGGCGCATAGGCAGCAATGCCTTGCAAAGGCAGGGCCAGCATCAGCAGCCAGGCAATCAGTCGCGCGAATTTCATGGGATGGAAGTTTAGGGGGATTTCCGGGTGCCGACAATATCTTCATAAGGCCGCTGACTGGGCCATTGGTTCCTAGCCGAACTTTGCCAGCAGCGTGGCTGCGTGTTTGACGCGTTCTTTCGTGGCCTTGGCACCGCCCGCTTTTTCCGGGGTGGTCTGGATCGCGCAGGCAAGCACGCTGAAAAAAGCCTTGTCGAGGGCGCGCCTGGCCGCCGACAGTTGCTGGGTGACTTTTTCGCATTCCACGCCGCTGTTGATCATGCCCTGAATGCCGCGCACCTGCCCCTCGATGCGTTTCAGGCGCAGGATCAGATCGCGGCGGTGTTTCTGGTCTTCGATGACGGCCATGTCGGGCTCCGGGTGGTCATGAGGGGTAATGCATAATTGATTTTATATACTCTACCGGGTATAGCATCCATCAGGCAAGCCCCTTGAAATACTATACTCCCCATAGTATACTGAAAGACGTTAAACCCGCCGCCGGCGGAACCTGACTGTGACTGGAGAATCGAGATGACCACCGAACGCATCGTGCGCATTGTTGCTGGCCTCTTCGTGCTGCTGTCCCTGGCACTGGGCGTCAAAGGCAGCCCCTTGTTTATAAGCGAGAATTTCCTGTGGTTCACTGCCTTCGTCGGCGCCAACCTGTTCCAGAGCGGTTTCACGCGGCTGTGCCCGCTGGAAGCCATCCTGCGCCGGCTGGGCGTCAAATCCGGCGGCTCCTGCGCCTGACCCGGCGTAAAGTAAGCAGCGGAGGACATCATGCAGGCACAAGTGAATACCGAATACGTACATATCGGCTGCGCGCACTGCGCCACCGAAAACCGGGTCGCTACCGGGCGGCTGGGCGATACGCCCAAGTGCGGCAAGTGCGGCGAGTCCTTGTTGCCACCGGCGCCGGTTGAGTTGAACGACGCGACCTATGACACGGTGATCGCGCGCACCGGCCTGCCGGTGCTGGTTGATTTCTGGGCGCCGTGGTGCGGGCCGTGCAAGATGATGGCACCGCAGTTCGAGGTGGCGGCGCGCGAATTGCATACCCGTGCCCTGCTGGCCAAGGTCAATACCGAGGAAGCGCAGGCGGTTGCGGCGCGCGCCGGCATCCGCGCGATCCCGACGCTGGTGCTGTTCCGCGATGGCCGCGAGATCGCGCGCACTTCCGGCGCGATGGACGTGCGCGGTCTGGTGAACTGGTTCAAGGAGCATGCCTGACATGATCACGTTGCGGACAGGCGCTGCCGTACTGGCGTTGCTGCTGGCCGCCTGCGGCAATGAATCGGCTGCGCCGGCGCCGCCCGTAGTGCAGCTGGCAGGCGCGGTGGTAGAGATCCGCGAAGTCGACCTCGATTATTCTGCAGAAGCGGTGGTCGAGGCGGTACGTCAGTCGACGGTGTCTGCGCAGATCGCCGGCCGCGTGGTCGAGGTGCGCTTCGATGTCGGCGACGTGGTGAAAAAAGGCGAGGTCATCGTGCGCATCGACGAGCGCGCTGCCACCCAGGCTGTTGCCGCCAGTGCGGCGCAGGTGCAGGAGGCGCAGGCGACACTGGCCAATGCCCGCGCCCAATACGAACGCTCCAAACAGCTGGCTGCGCAGAAATTCATCAGCCCCGCCGGACTGGAGAAGGCAGAAACGGATTACAAGGCCGCGCAGGCCCGGGTGTCGTCGATTGTCGCCGGTGCCGGACAGGCCAGTACCGAGCGCAGTTTCGCAACCATCGTCGCGCCGTACGACGGCGTGGTGTCGGTGCGCCATGTTGAGGTCGGCGAAATGGCCACGCCGGGCAAACCGTTGATGACCGGCTTCGATCCGTCGTCGCTGCGCGTGGTGGCCAACCTGCCGCAGGCGCAGATGGCCTTGATCCAGGCTGCCGGCAAGGCGTGGGTGGAGATTCCCGCGCTGGGCAAACGCATCGACGCGAAACAGATCACCGTGGTGCCTTCAGCCGATCCGCGCACCCATACCACGCGGGTGCGCCTCGACCTGCCGGTGGATGTCAGCGGCATTTATCCCGGCGTGTTTGCCCGCGCCCATTTTTCCACCGGCCGCGCGACGCGGCTGCTGGTGCCGCGCGCCGCGGTATTCCAGCGCAGCGAAGTCACCGCGGTCTACGTCATTGACGAACAGGGCCAGCCGCGGCTGCGCCAGGTAAGGCTGGGCGCGGCGGGTGACGCGCAGGGCGTCGAAGTGCTGTCCGGACTCAGGCCGGGCGAACGCGTGGCGCTCGAGCCGGTGAAGGCCGGCATCGCGCAAATTCCGCAGATACCCGGGAAATGAAAGTCGCTTATGTCCCTCGCCCCCGGGCCCTCTGCGCCACTCCAAGTGCCCCCTTGTCCCAGAGGGCGCCGGGAGATTTTTGCGGCAAATGGTTGATCAACCATTTGCCGGATTTACATTAATGGGCATCTCCGGGCGGATCGCCCGTTATTTCCAGGATTCGCAACTCACGCCGCTGCTGGCGCTGGTGGCGCTGCTGCTCGGCGTGTTTGCGGTGGTGGTGACGCCGCGCGAGGAAGAGCCGCAGATCGACGTCACCATGGCCAATGTGCTGATCCCGTTCCCGGGCGCTGCGGCGAAGGACGTCGAGACCCTGGTTGCCACGCCGGCCGAGCAGGTACTGGCGCAGATGACCGGTGTCGACCATGTTTACTCGGTGTCGCGCAGCGGCATGGCCATCATCACCGTGCAGTTCAAGGTCGGTGTGCCGCGCATCGACGCGCTGGTGCGACTGCATGACACCATCCAGTCCAACCGCGACTGGGTGTCGCCGAACCTCGGCATCGGCGAGGTCATCATCAAGCCCAAGGGCATTGACGATGTGCCGATGATGACGCTGACCTTGTGGAGCAGGGACGGCGCACAAGGCGCTTACGAACTGGAACGCGTGGCGCATGCCGCAGAAGTCGAACTGAAACGCGTCCCTGGCACCCGTGAAGTGCAGACGCTGGGCGGGCCCGGGCGTGCGGTGCTGGTGCGCCTCGACGCCGACCGTTTGGCCTCGTACGGACTGTCGGCGCTGGATCTGCGCAACGTGCTGCAGGCATCGAACCTGGCCATGCCCACAGGCAAGCTGACCCGCGACAACCGCGACATCGTGGTCGAGACCGGCGAGTTTTTTGCATCCGCAGCCGATGTCAGGAACGTGGTCGTCGGCACGGTCGAGGGCAGGCCGGTGTACCTCTCTGACATCGCGGATGTCAGCGACGGTCCCGATCAGCCGGCGCGCTACGTCTGGACGGGCAGCGGCCCTGCCGGCGCGCAGAAGGGCATCACCGCGCAGGGCGAACAGCCGGCGGTGACGCTGCAGGTCACCAAGAAGCCTGGCGAGAACGCAGTCGATGTCGCGGCGCGCGTGATGCAGCGCGCGCAGGCGCTGCGCGGCACTGTGATCCCGGACGACGTGCAGGTGACGGTGACGCGCGACTACGGCGCCACCGCCAACGACAAGGCGATGAAGCTGATCCAGAAGCTGATTTTCGCGACGCTGTCGGTTGTGGTCCTGGTATTCCTGACGCTGGGACGGCGCGAGGCGCTGATCGTCGGCGTCGCGGTTATGCTGACGCTTGCGGCGACGCTGTTTGCGTCCTGGGCCTGGGGTTTCACGCTGAACCGGGTGTCGCTGTTCGCATTGATTTTCTCGATCGGCATCCTTGTCGACGACGCCATCGTGGTGGTCGAGAACATCCACCGCCGCAGCGTGCTCGACCGCAAGCCGCTGCGCGAAGTGATCCCCGAGGCGGTGGACGAGGTCGGCGGCCCGACCATCCTTGCCACCTTCACGGTGATCGCGGCGCTGCTGCCGATGGCCTTCGTCACCGGGCTGATGGGGCCGTACATGAGCCCAATCCCGATCAACGCCAGCATGGGCATGCTGATTTCGCTGGCGATCGCCTTCGTGCTGACGCCGTGGCTGGCGCTGAAGATGATGAGTACAACGGCGCACCACGATGAGTCCGGCGGCTGGCTCGAGCGCCTGTTCCAGCGCTTGCTCGGCCCTTTCATCGTGGCCGCGGATGCGGTGCGCAACCGGCGTCGACTGCTGATCGCGGTGCTGGTGCTGATATTCGCCTCGGCCGGACTCGCTGCAGTGAAGCTGGTGATCCTGAAAATGCTGCCCTTCGACAACAAATCGGAGTTCCAGGTGGTCGTCGATCTGCCGGCCGGCACGCCCGTGGAGATCACTGCTGCGGTGCTGCGCGACATGGGCGCGCACATCGCGACTGTGCCCGAGGTCACCGATTACCAGGTCTATGCCGGCACCGCGGCGCCGATCAATTTCAACGGCCTGGTGCGCCAGTACTACCTGCGCGCACTGTCCGAGCAGGGCGACATCCAGGTCAACCTAGTCGACAAAAGCGCGCGTGACCGCCAGAGCCACGAGATCGCGTCGGCGGTGCGGCCGAAGCTGGAAGCCATTGCTGCGAAGTGGGATGCCAAGGTCAAGGTCGTTGAAGTGCCACCGGGCCCGCCGGTGCTGTCGCCGCTAGTTGCTGAGGTCTACGGGCCCGACGAGGCGGGGCGCATCCGCGTGGCGAAAAAAGTACGCGAGGCCTTCGCCGCGACAGCGGACATCGTCGGCATCGACGATTCGGTCGAAGATCCGGCGCCGCGCATCGTGCTCAAGGTCGACCAGGCCAAAGCGGCTCTGGCGGGGGTCAGCCGCCGCGACGTCGTCGAGACCATGCGCATCGGTCTGGCCGGTGCCGACGTGACGGTGCTGCGCGACGGGCATTCGAAGTACGAAGTCCCGGTGCGGCTGTCGATGGCGGATTCGCGCAAGGGCGAACTGGAGGAATTCCTCAAGCTGACGGTGCGCAGCCCGGCCGGGTCGCTGGTGCCGTTGTCGGAACTGGTGACGGTGACCCGCAACGAGCGCGACCGCGCGATTTACCACAAGGATCTGCTACCCGTGGTCTACGTGATAGGTGACCAGGCTGGTCGCGTTGACAGCCCGCTTTACGGCATGTTCGCCGCGCGCGGCAAGGTCGCTGGCAAGCCGCTCGACGAAGGCGGCGTGCTCGGCGAGTACTTCATCACCCAGCCTCCCGACCCGTACCGCGAATATTCGATCAAGTGGGACGGCGAATGGAAGATTACCTACGAAACCTTCCGCGACATGGGAATCGCCTATGCCGTGGGCCTGATCCTGATCTACCTGCTGGTGGTGGCGCAGTTCCGTTCGTACCTGGCACCGCTGATCATCATGGCGCCGATCCCGCTGACGGTGATCGGCGTGATGCCGGGGCACGCCCTGTTCGGCGCCAATTTCACCGCGACCTCGATGATCGGCATGATCGCGCTGGCCGGCATCATCGTGCGAAATTCCATCCTGCTGGTCGATTTCATCAACCTGAAAGTCGGCGAAGGCGTGCCGTTCCGCGAGGCGGTGATGCAGTCCGCGGCGGCGCGCGCCAAGCCCATCGCGCTGACCGGAATGGCGGCGATGCTCGGCGCGATGTTCATCCTCGACGACCCGATTTTCAACGGCCTGGCGATCGCGCTGATTTTCGGCATCCTGGTGTCGACGCTACTGACGCTGGTGGTGATCCCAGTGTTGTACTATGTGGCTTACCGGCGGAAATTCGAAGCCCTTGCATAAGGAGCACTAGATGGACGCTGCAGAAGCCCTGTTGCTGGCGCGCGCCCAGTTCGGGTTGAATATTGCCTTTCATATCCTGTTTCCCAGCCTGACCATCGCACTGGGCTGGTTCCTGGTGTATTTCCGTGTGCGTTACGAACGCAGCCGCGATCCGGCCTGGCTGGCTACCTACAAGCTGTGGGTCAAGGTGTTCGCGCTGAGTTTTGCGATGGGCGTGGTCTCCGGCATCGTGATGAGTTTTCAGTTCGGCACCAACTGGCCCGGCTACATGAACAAGGTCGGCAACATCGCGGGCCCCTTGCTGGCCTACGAAGTGCTGACCGCGTTTTTTCTCGAAGCGACTTTCCTCGGCGTGATGCTGTTCGGCATGAATCGTGTGCCGGGCTGGCTGCATGTTTTGTCCACCATTGTGGTCGCCGTCGGCACCTCGTTGTCGGCGTTCTGGATTCTTGCACTCAATTCCTGGATGCAGACACCCGCCGGCCATATCACGGTGGATGGCGTGCTGATCGCCGGCGACTGGCTGCAGGTGATCTTCAATCCTTCATTCCCGTACCGCTTCACGCACATGCTGCTGGCCTCGGGCCTGACGGCGTCGTTTGTGATCTGTGGTTTGTCGGCGTGGCGGCTGCTGCATGCGCCGCAGGATGATTCAGCGATGAAAACGCTGCGCGCCGCGGTATTGGTCGCCGCGGTGCTGGCGCCGGTGCAGATTTTTGTCGGTGATCTGCACGGCATCAACACACTGGAACACCAGCCGGCGAAGATTGCCGCGATCGAGGCGATCTGGGAAACGGAAAAGGGCGCGCCGCTGGTGCTGTTCGCGGTGCCCAATGAACAGGAGCGGCGCAACGATTACGCCATTGAGGTGCCGAAGGGCGCGGCGCTGATTCTGAAGCACGATGCCGATGCCGAGTTAAAAGGGCTCAATGAATTTGAGCCGGACCGACCGCCGGTGGCGCCGCTGTTTTTCGGTTTCCGCCTGATGGTCGGCATCGGTGTCGGCATGCTGGCGCTGGCGTGGTTCGGGGCGTGGCGCTTGCGCCGCACGGGACCGCTGCCGCGAGTCTTGTTATGGACCTTTGCCGCATTCACGTTCTCGGGCTGGATTGCGACGCTGGCTGGCTGGATCGTCACCGAGGTCGGCCGCCAGCCGTGGCTGGTGACCGGCGTTTTGCGTACTGCCGATGCGGTCGGCCATATCTCCGGCGCGCAGCTCGGCGCCAGTCTGACCGGTTATGTGCTGACCTACAGCCTGATGCTGCTGGCGTACTTCGTGGTGATCACGCACATGGCGGGCAAGGGTGCGGAGCAGCAGGAGGCACTGAAATGAACATCGACCTGCCGGTTATTTTTGCCGTGCTGATGGGCATCGCCATACTCGCCTATGTTGTGCTCGACGGTTATGACCTCGGCGTCGGCATGCTGATGCCGGCGGCGACACCCGGTGAGCAAAACCTGATGGTGGCGTCGATCGGGCCGTTCTGGGATGCCAACGAAACCTGGCTGGTGCTGGGCATCGGTCTGTTGCTGGTGGCGTTTCCCAAAGCGCACGGCGTGGTACTTGGCGAGTTGTATCTGCCGGTGGCAGTGATGCTGATCGGCCTGATGTTCCGTGGCGTGGCGTTTGAGTTCCGCATGAAGGCGCTGGGCTGGCATGCGGAATTGTGGAACTGGCTGTTCTGGTTCGGCTCGTTCGTGGCCAGCCTTGCGCAGGGTTTCATGCTCGGCCGTTACATCACCGGTTTCGAGCCGGGCGCCGGGTACTGGCTGTTTGCACTGCTGGTCGGCGGCAGCGTGTGCGGTGGTTACGTGCTGCTCGGCGCGACCTGGCTGGTGCTGCGCACCGAGGGCGAACTGCAGAAAAAGGCCTATGCATGGGCGAAATGGGGCTTGTTGTGGGTGGCACTGGGTGTGGCGCTGGTGTCGATTGCGACACCGCTGGCCAGTGCGACCGTGTATGACAAGTGGTTTGATTTTCCGCGCACTGCGTGGCTGATGATTCTGCCGCTCGGCAGTGTCGCTGCCGGGGTGTGGTTATGGCGCAGCCTGCGTCCCGAAGTCGCGGACTGGAAACCCTTTGCCGCTGCGGTGACGATTTACGTGCTGGCCTTCCTCGGCCTCGCTTACAGCATCTTTCCCTACGTGGTGGTTGACCGCATGACCATCTGGGATGCGGCGTCCCATCACAGTGCGCTGGAATTCATGCTGTGGGGCGCGGCCATCGTGCTGCCTTGCATTGCCGGCTACACGGTGTTTTCCTACCGCGTGTTTCGCGGCAAGGTACGGGAAGCGTTGTATAAGTGATGCTGCACGGAGTTGTAATAAATTTTTAAACGTAATTTTACAGCGGCCAGCAGTCTATTTTTGCGGTGACTTGAACACTTCCTCGGCTACCGCCAGGGCATTGCGGCTGCGCAGCCCGAGATCCTCATAGTTCTGCAGGTATGAGAACCGCGACTGGTCAAGATTCTGGCTGGCTTCGACCGGATCGAAGGCGCCGTCGGCAAAACGCTTTTTGACGGCATCGCGCAAAAACACCAGGTAGTCGTAACTGTCGCGCATGGCGCGGTTGATGTTGGTGACTGCTCCGTGGCCGGGCACGACGATGCGCGGCTTCAGCGTATCGCGCAGGTATTCCAGGCTCCTGATCCAGTGGCCGGCGCTGTCCGGCAGGATGCCGAGCATGCGTTCGGCAAACACCGTATCGCCGGCGTAGACCACGGAGGATTGCGGCAGCCACACCAGCAGGTCGCCGGGGGTATGTGCGCCGCCGGTGTGGATCAATTCAATGGTGATGCCCTTGACCGGCAGCGTCATGCGCTTTGCAAACGTGGTGTCCGGATAGACGAGTTGCGTGCCGGAAAACTTGTCGCCGAGCAGTGGCTTGATGCGCTCGATTTGCTCGGCGCCCCGCGCGCGCATGTCGCGCGCGGTGCCCTCCGCAGCGATGATCTTTGCACCTTGTTTTTTGAAGTAATCGTTGCCGAACCAGCGATGGTCCTGTCCGCCGGTGTTGATGGCGTAAATGATTTTACGGTCGGTGACCTTGCGGATCGCGGCATGGATTTGTTCGGCGTTGGCGCGGCTGCCACCGGTGTCGATGACGATCACGCCTTCGTTGGTGACGATGAAACCGGAGGTCATGTTATGGCCGAGGTTGGCCGGTGAGCGCTGGCCGAGGTCGCCGACCAGTGCGTAAATGTTGTCTGCGACACGCACGGTGTCGAAGGCCTGGGCGGCAAGGCTGCTGACCAGGCAGGCAGCGGCGAGCAGGGTGCGAATAATCATAAGTATTTGTTTTAAAACATATTTTAGAAATAAAGCCGTGCCTGCAATTCCAGTCGGCGACGGTTCACCCGTTCACCGAACTCGGTGTATTGATCACCTTGCAGGAAAAACGCCCGCGCCCGCAATTCAAGATTGTTGATGCCGGTATAAAGCACCTCCGGCGCAACGGAGTAGCTGCGGTCACCGGCGTTCGCGATCAGCGTGATCGACGGCGTGAAATAGAGAATGTCGAACGGTTCCTTCTGGCTGACACGCAGGTACAGGTAATCACGTCCGGGATTCGGCCGCGACACGCCTGAGCGGCTGACATTGGCTGCGGGCTGCAACTGGGCATCATTGCCGGTGGCGAGAAATCGCGCATAGGCGCTGTCGACGTAACCGTAGAACGCCTGCAATTCGCTTTCGTGGTAGCCGGAACCATTGCGGTAATACTCGAAAATGTACGTGGTGTCGCGCTCGGTCAGGTAGCGCGTGCCGAGCAGAAAGCTTGAAACCGCTTTCTGCTGCAGGAGGGTAACTTTGCCGCTGGCATCGATGACCGGGCGCTGGGTGTCATGGATGCGCGCCCATTCGCCATGGATTTCCAGGTTGCTGCCGAAGTTGCGCGAGAAATCCATGCCGATGCGACGGCTGCGGCTGCCGTTGCTGAGAATCATCAGGTCGATGTCGGTGTTGTTATAGAGCAGGTAGAGTTTGGCAGCGGCATTGAGATGGCCGGGACTGCCGAAGTCGTGGTTGACGTCCGAACTCACCGGCAGCAGCACTGGCGTGAATGCGACGGTGCGCAGGGCGCCATCGAAATTGCGGATGTAGTCCGCAGTGAGCATGGTGAAACCCTGGCGCGCCAGTTCCGGATCGTTGGGATCCTTCTGGCGTTCGACAAAGCCGACCGTGGTCCAGGCATAACCCTTGCCCCATTTCAACGCGACCTTGCCGGCATCGAGCGTGAATCCGGGATCCGGTTTGTAAGAGCCGTAGAATTCGTCGAAACGCAATTCGCGGTCGAACTGTTGCGCCACCCAGTCACCTTCGAGGTGGGCGCGGGCGTTCAACGATAGTGCGCCGGAACGCAGCCGGCCTTCCGGTTTCAGCGTCAGCGTGGTCTGGTCGATACTGTCCCGGGGCTGGTTGTAGAAACCCAGCTTGTACAGCGTGCTGTCCTGGTTGAGCTTGAAGTTCTGCTGCTTGAGTTCGATGTAGCCGCTGAATTCGAAGGGCTTCTTTTCAAACTCGGAGGCGTCAAAGGTGAAATCCTGCGCCCATGTCGCGCCGGTTGCCAGGGCAAGCGCGATGCCGGCAACGATGGCGCGGGGCAGCATCAGGATCTTACTTGCGCAGGTCTTCGACGCGCGACAGGTAATTCAGCGTGAACACCTCATCCGGGAAATCGCGTTTTTTCAGCTGGGAATACAGCATTACCGACTTGTGCCCCTTGTAGAGCGGGCTGTCGGTTTCGATCGTCGCCGGACGCTTGATGCCACCGCCGAAATCCTTGATATCTTTGAAATAAAGTGTCTTGATCAACAGGCCACTGGCGGCATAGGCTTCTATTTTAGTCGGCAGCAGCACCTTGCGATCGACCCACATTTTCAGTTTGTCATACGCAACTTCGTTGCTGCGTGCCTTGAGGGCAAGAATGTAGGAGTCCTTTTGCTCCTCGACGCCTTCGGCGGCGTACTCGACGGCGTAATCGACGCGCAGGATGTCGGCATTGTTGAACACACCGCCAATGATCGACTGCAGACTGGTGATGCGTACCGGCTTGCCGACGCTGGGGATGTACAGCCACATGTTGTCCGCCTGCCGCAGCGTGGCGCGCCCCTTGTCGCTGGGTGGGGCGAGGAACAGCGCCACTACCTTGTCGCGGCCTTTTTTCACCGAGTACAGCACGAATTCCTTCTTGTCTCCGCCGGGCTCGATGTTGATCAGCTTGCGGTACATCTCATAGGACTCGGGTTCGAGGTTGCGGTCGACTTTCTTGAGAATTTCGTTGCCGTCGACGGCGGCCATTACCGGCAGTGCAACCAGCAGTGCCAGTGCGAGCAATATGCGTTTGATGGTCATGGCTGTCGTTCCGGTTATTGTCAGACGTGGCGCAGCGCTGAGATGGGGTCCATGCGCGAGGCTTTCCATGCCGGTTGCAGGCTGGCGAGACCGGCCACCACAATCACGATGGCTGCGGTGATGATGACATCGGCGGCGCCCAGCGAGGGCGACAGCAGCAGGCCCTGCTGTTGACCGAAGTCGTAGGTGATTTTCCAGATATTCAGCGCGTAGACCGCCGCCAGGCTGATGGCGATGCCGATGAGCGTGCCGGCCGTGCCCAGCATCAGTCCTTCGGCGAGGAACATGCCGAGGATGCGGTTTGGCGGCGTGCCGATGGCGGCGATGGTGCCGATTTCGCGGATGCGCTCGTATACCGCCATGACCATCACATTCATTACCGAAACCAGCACGATGGAAATCAGCATGATCTTTATTGCCAGCGTCAGCACATCGATCATTTTGGCGATGTTGGCGAATGGGCTGAGGCGCTCCCAGGTGTGAATCTCCAGCGCTCTCTGGCCCGCCTTGTTCTTGATCTCTTCCAGCGCAGTTTGCAGCTTGTCACCGACCTGCTGCATGCGTTGCGGATCCTTCAGGCGGATGGCGATTTCGCTGACTTCGGATTCCGTCATGCGCAGCAGTTCGCGCGCGTCTTCTATGTGAATGTAGCCGTCGCGACCGCCTGGCCCGGTGGCGCTTTCCAGCGTGCCGCGCACCTTGAATGTTTTGCCATTGACCGATCCATCACGGTTGGTGGCGATCAGCACTACGGTGTCGCCTGGGTTGACCTTCAGTCCGCGCGCCACCAGTACCGGGATCAGTATTTCGCCGCGTACCAGCAGCGGGCCGTTGCGGATTCCGTCGAGCTGGCGGCCGGCGAGCAACGGCAGTACTGCGGCTTCGGCACCCGGTTCAACGCCATTGATGCGCAGGCTGGTGGTTTCGGCGAAGTTGCTGAACATCGCGCCGAACTTGATGCGCGGTGAGACGGCGGCAACGGCTGTTTCACCGTCCAGCAGCTCGTTTATGCGCGATACCATCTGCGGCGCCATGTTCATGTTCAGCGGCAGGCTTTCGATTGATGCGACATAGCCGCGACGATGGACCTGCAGGTGGCCGAGCATCGAATCGGTGATCTGGCCGATCATCAGCTGCTTGAACGAACCACTGACGGCCATGAACAGCAGCACGGCGGCGACACCGATGACGATCAATAGCGAGGTCAGCAGGGTGCGGCGCTGGTAACGAAGCAGGTTGCGCGCGGCGAGCTGGATGAGTTTAAGCATGGATCGCCTCCGGATTTGTGGCCAGCCTTCCGTCTTCGAGGGTGAATGTCACCTCGGCCTCGCGCATGATCTTGGGGTCATGGGTCGAGAAAACGAAAGTGGTGCCCAGTCGATCGCGCATGCTTTTCATCAGTTCGATGATGCGGCGGGCGGTATCGTGGTCGAGATTGGCGGTGGGTTCGTCGGCCAGTACCAGCTTGGAATTGGCGACCAGCGCCCGCGCGACGGCGACACGCTGCTTCTGCCCGCCCGACAGCTGGTCGGGACGTTTGTGGGCCTGACCCGCCATACCCACGGCATCGAGCAATGACATTACCTGCGCGTGCCGTTTCTCGGGCGGCCAGTTCTGCACCATGATCAGCGGGTATTCGATGTTCTCGTAGGCCGTTAACACCGGGATCAGGTTGAAGTCCTGGAAAATGAAGCCGATGTTGTTGCCGCGGAACGCGGCACTGGCACGGCGGTCGAGCTTTGCAACATCCTCACCGAGCACGGTGATGCCGCCGCTGGAAGGATGGTCCAGGCAGCCGATCATGTTGAGCACCGTGCTTTTGCCGCTGCCGGATGGTCCGACAAAAGCCACGAATGATGCCGGCTCTATGGTGAAATCAATGCCGCGCACGGCCGGCACATCAACGTCGCCGATTCTGTAGGTCTTGGTGAGTCCTTCAGCACGAATCAGGCTCATGGGTTGATGCATCCATTGGGTATTTTGGAGACATCAGTTTATTGACCATGCCCTGTTGCATATTGATATGGGTCAATAGGCAGCCATTAAGGAGCAGCGTGCGGCCCGGGCGACACGAAAACTGAAGGCTTTCGTGTGCCCGCATGACGCTACCTGGGAGATTTCAGGGTTTTCCGCTCTGGAAAATGAGGAAATACTGGTTGGGCAGGAACCCATGTTCTTCACTCAACGCATAACCGGCGCGCTGCAGTTCAGCTTTCACCTGTTCCGGCGCGATGCGCGCGGCTTTTGGCGGACCATCAGGGGACTCCATGCGGAAATCGATGATGGCCAGGCGTCCGCCCGGTTGCAGCGATTGCCGTAGTTGGCGGAAATACTGTTCGCGGTTTTCGACGTGGTGATAGACGTCGACGAGGATTACCACATCGGCCTTTTCCGGCAGTTGCGGATCGCCGGGTTTCGCCTGCACCGCATGGACGTTTTTCAGGCCCTCGCGTTTGGCGCGGTCGGCCAGATACTTGACCATGTCCGGTTCGGTGTCGAGTCCGTAGACACGGCCCTGCGGCACCATGTGCGCGAACCGGGCCGAGAAATACCCCGTGCCCGAACCGATGTCGGCAATCACCGCATCCGGTTTCAGTTTCAGCGCCTGGATGACTTCGTGCGGTTTCTGCCAGGCATCGCGTTGGGGGTCATCGAACACTTTCGCCCACTGGGCGGCGCCGCTGAAACTGTGATCGTGGGTATGCGGCGACTGCGCCACCGCTGGCAGGGCCGGGAGTGCGCAGAGCAGGGCGATCAGCAAAGATCGGGCGGGATTGCGTTTGTTCATGATGATTGTTCCTTGTTTTCCGAATTTACGGTTTTGGCAACATCAGTACGGCGCCTTTCGGCACACGATACTCATCGACATGGCCTGAGACGGACAGTTCCGCATTGGCGTAATGTGCGTGGAAGCGTTCACCCGGGTGGGAGGCAATGCCTTCCAGCGCGGCGCCGGTATGGAAGCCGAGCAAGGTGCCGCCGGCCCCCGTTTCATGAAAGGTCTTGGCTTGGGCGTGGCCCTGGTCGTGCGTGCCGCTGCCGTGGTGGCCGGATGAAGGCGCGGCGCCGGTGACCACATGCCACACGACGTTCATCGGGTTGCCGCGCACCATAAACGGAAACGCCTGGTCACCATCGATCCCGGCTTTTTTTGCCGACGCGATAACGAAGGCCTCGAACTGCGCCTGCCCCATGTCCGTGGTGACCGACATCTCCTGCCAGGCCTGCACCTTGGACTGAACGAACAGCACAGCTTCGTCGTTTGCCGTCGCCGGACCGGTCTCGCCCTTGGGCAAGTGGCCGCGGGAAACCAGCATTTTGCCATCCCACAGCAGCAACTCGCCGCGCATGCCGGCCAGCGCGCCGATGCCGTAGGTACCTTTGGCATCGCCCAGTGCCGACAGCTTGACCACGCCATCGGTTATTCCGGTGTGCGACATCTGCTTGAAGCTGCCGTAAGCCCGGATGCCGAATGGTTCCGCGGCATAGGAAGCCGCGGTTGTGAGCAGGAGAGAAAACAGTGCGATATGCGATTTCTTCATGGGTTATCCGTGGATCGAAATGTCCGCAATGATGGCTGAAAACGAACGTGGCGATGCAGGCTTCAGCTTCGCCGGAGGACTCGTCAGTGCGTATGCTGCTGCGCTTGTGCCGGATTGCCGGGTTGGGCGACTGTGCCCGTCGCGCCGCGCGGACCACCGGGCCCCATGGCCATGCGCGAGCTCATGCCGCGGTGAAACGCTGTCGGACCTTCCTGCACGAGTTCGGTCACTTCACCGGCATGCCCCTGCAAGGCGGAGACCACCTTGGCATCGGTGGAGGTGCGGGTGACGATGGCACCCTTGGCGGTGAATTCGACCGCGGACTTGATGTTCTTCGCGTTGTCGAAGATCACCGGCAGCGTGGTGCTGAAAATGTTGAATTCCTTGCCATCCTTCAGCCGGCCCGACATGCTGGCTACATGCGCCTTGATATCCTGCGCGATTTTCGGGTCGTCGGATTCGGTGACGGTTTTGATGCCGTCCGGCAGCTTGGTGACGTTGCGCCTGATCTTCGTGTTTTCGTGGACCAGGTTCATCGCCACGGCCATGTCGGCGGCCGAGTTGGCGTCCTGCGTGGTCAGCATACCGACGGGGCCGCCACCCATGCCGGCACCCATTGCACCCATTCCAGATCCCATGCCTTGCCCCATCATCGGGCCATGGCCGGCGGACTGGGCGGATACTGCGGTGACTGCAAAAACCAGCGTGGCGGCGACCGCGATGGCGATCTGGCTGACGTGTTTCATGCTGTTTCTCCTCAATGTAGAGTAAGCGGGAGGGGCAGACGCTGCTGCCCCTCCCGATGCGGCTTAGTGCGTGTGCGCAGCATTCGGACCCATGCCGCGACCCTGCGGACCGCGGTGCTCGGGCAGCGTGATGCCCTTTTCCGTGGCGCGTTTCTGCATCTCGGCATGGTTGGCCATCGCGATCTGCTGACGCTCTTCCGGTGTTTTCGCGGCGCGCATTTTTTCCTGCATGGCGCTGCGTTCTTCCGGAGTGGCCAGTGACTGCGCTGCTTTGGAGCCGTGTTCGCCGTGGCCTTTGGCTTCGCCGCGTTTGGCGTGTTTGTCGCCGTCGTGGTTCATGCCTTTGTGCATGCGGTCTTTCATATCGTGCTGCATGCCCTGGTGCTGGCTGCCTTGTGCGCCGCGTTCCATATTGCCGCGCATCTGGTCCGGTTGGGCGTAGGCGGCGGTAACGCCGAGGGTCAGTGCGATGGCGATTCCGATTGCGGTTTTGTTGAGGTTTTTCATGATCTCTTCCTTGAGTGGTTGTGGAGTTATGCCGGATTGCCCGTTGTCGTCCGCTTGCGGCGGCTCCGGGCCTTCCTGACGCCCTGATTAACGCATTAGCCTGTAAATCAACTGTTACCGGCAAGGGGCTTTTGGTATCGCAGCTTTGCAGTCCGGAGCGCATTGATACACTGCGTTACAATTTTTCCGGTCGGCGGGTCGCCCCTCCGGTATAAACACCGCATGACTGCCCCTGACCACATCCTGGTGGTGGATGACGACACGGAGATCCGCAACCTGCTGCGCGAATACCTGCAGCAGCAGGGCTATCGTGTGACCGCGGTCGCCGACGGCAAGGGGCTGCGCGCGGCGGTCGAGAACTCTCATCCCGACCTGGTCATCCTCGACCTGATGCTGCCCGGTGAGGACGGCCTGACCCTGTGCCGTGACCTGCGCGCACGCTCAACCATGCCGATCATCATGCTCACGGCACGTGGCGAAGAAACCGATCGCATCGTCGGCCTCGAATTGGGCGCCGATGATTACATCGCCAAACCCTTCAGTCCGCGTGAACTGCTGGCTCGGATCAAAAGTGTGCTGCGCCGCGCACGGGCATTGCCGGAAAACCTAAAGCACGAAGAAGCCGGCTTGTTCCGTTTTGCCGGCTGGACGCTGGATGCAGCGACCCGCAATCTGACCTCGCCCGAAGGCGTGGTGGTGGCGCTGAGCGGCACCGATTTTCGTCTGCTGAAAATTTTCGTCGACCATCCCAACCGCGTGCTGACCCGCGACCAGCTGATCGATCTGATGCTGGCGCGCGAGGCCGGACCGTACGACCGTGCGATCGACATCCAGGTCAGCCGGCTGCGCCAGCGCTTCGGCGAAGATGCGAAGGAACCGGCGATCATCAAGACTGTGCGCGGCCAGGGTTATGTGTTTGCCGCGCATGTCGAGGCGGGTGCGCGATGAGCCTGCTGCCGCGTTCGCTGTTCAGTCGCCTGGTGCTGGTGCTGCTGGGCGGCCTGCTGACCGCGCAGCTGCTGAGTTTTGCGATCCACATGCACGACCGCGGTGAACTGCTGGCGCAGGCCAGCGGCATGCAGTCGGCGCAGCGCATCGCCGACATCGTGCGCCTGCTCGATACGCTGACGCCGGCGGAGCGCGTGCGCATCGTCAAGGTGATCAGCGCACCGCCGCTGACCGTGGCGCTGGATCGCGGTCCGCTGGTCGCCCCGGGCGCTGGAGCCGATGCCGGCGCACGGGCGATGATCTTCACCACGCTGCTGCGGCAGTTTCTCGGCGATCAGCGGCCGGTCGTGGTCGGCATGGCCGAGAGCACACCGTACCGGCCGGGAGAGGCGCACGACCGGCGGCGCGTGGATGACGATGAGGGACATGTGTGGATGCCGCCGATGATGCGCCACAATGCCATGGCCGGCGGTGGCCCGGCGTTTGTTGCGCAGGTGAAGCTGCAGGACGGCACGCTGGCGACCTTCGATGCGCGCCAGCTGCAGGCGACGGAGAACTGGCCATATCGCGTTCTGCTGAGCATCGCGCTGCTGCTGGCTGCGGTGATCGCGGTGTCTCTGGTGGCGGTGCGTTGGGCGACAAAGCCGCTGAAGACGCTGGCTGATGCCGCCGACGAGTTGGGTCAAAACATCAACCGGCCGCCGCTGGCGGAGACCGGCCCGACCGAAGTGATGCGTGCTGCACGCGCTTTCAACACCATGCAGTCGCGGCTCGTCACGTATCTGCGTGAACGCACCCAGGTGCTGGCGGCGATGTCGCATGACCTGAAAACGCCAATCACGCGACTGCGGCTGCGCGCCGAACTGCTGGAGGACGCGCAGCTGCGCGCCAGATTCGGCAGTGACCTGCAGGAAATGGAAACCATGGTGCTGTCCGCGCTGGATTTTCTGCGCGGCATGGACAACGGTGAGTTGGTGCAGCCGGTGGACATCAATGCGCTGCTGCAGAGCCTGCAGGGGGACCTGCGTGAAACCGGTGGCGTAGTGACCATCAGCGGATCGGCCACGGCCCCGTATCCGGCGCGGCCGCAGGCGCTGAAACGCTGCCTGGCGAATTTACTGGAAAACGCGGTCAAGTACGGCAAGAGTGCGCAGGTCGCAGTTGATGACAACACTACGCGGTTGCAGATCAGCATCTTCGATGAAGGCCCGGGCCTGCCGCCGGAACAACTCGAAAAAGTGTTCGAGCCGTTTTACCGCGTCGAAGGTTCACGCAACCGTGATACCGGCGGCACCGGGCTCGGTCTGGCGATTGCGAAGAATGTGGTGGAACTGCATGGCGGGCGGATTATGTTGCGCAACCGCGAGGAGGGCGGGTTGGAGGCGGTTGTGATGTTGCCCCGGTTGCCGCAGATCGGTTGCTGACACCGTTTATTGTTCATATCGAATTGATTTAATTGAATTAAGTGATTTATGTCTGGCTATACCAGCCGGATGATATAGATCAAGATGTCAATCATTTCATGATGACAGAATGATCTCGGATTTATCGCGGATCGCCGATCCAGTTCACTGTGGATATGGTCAGGCCGGTAGCGATGTCGCGAGGGCAGTTGTATCGATCATCCATCGGTTCTCAATGCCAAATAATCTTAGGGGAACGACATAACGACTTTGGTCGATATTCAATTGCGTCGAGCGCCCTGGGGCTGGGTGCTGCTCGGCGCGCTGCTCTGGGTGGTTGCCTATGCGAACCTCATTCCGTTTGCGGATGCCGTGGTCAGTGCGCTGGGCCTCGCCCGCGGGACTCATTTCGGCGAAGCGGTGCATTTTTTTGTTTATGACACGCCCAAGGTACTGCTGTTGCTCACCGGCATCGTGTTCATCATGGGTATCGTGCATACCTTTGTTTCTCCCGAACGTACCAGGGCTTTCCTCTCCGGCAGACGTTTAGGTGCCGGTAACGTAATTGCAGCCAGCCTCGGGATCGTTACGCCATTCTGTTCGTGTTCCGCGGTGCCGCTGTTTATCGGATTTTTGTCTGCTGGCGTGCCGATGGGCGTGACGTTTTCGTTTTTGATTGCGGCACCGATGGTGAACGAGGTTGCGCTGGCGCTGCTGTTCGGGATGTTCGGCTGGAAGGTCGCAGGGCTTTATCTGGTGATGGGTCTTACGGTGGCCATCGTGGCCGGGCTGGTCATCGGCAAACTGGGCATGGAGCGTTATCTGGAAGACTGGGTGCGAGCACTCCAGGCTGGCAATGCAGCCGAAGTGGCCAACGAGCAACTGTCGTGGGCAGAGCGCATCGACGCCGGGGTCAGCCATATCAAAGAAATCGTCGGCAAAGTGTGGCCGTACATCCTCGCCGGGATCGCCCTGGGCGCGGGCATACACGGTTACGTGCCCGAGGATTTCATGGTCAGCATCATGGGCAAAGACGCACCGTGGTGGTCCGTACCGGCTGCCGTATTGATCGGCGTGCCGATGTATACCAACGCGGCCGGCATCATCCCGGTGGTCGAGGCATTGATCGGCAAAGGCGCTGCGCTGGGTACCGTGCTGGCATTCATGATGAGCGTCATCGCCTTGTCGTTGCCGGAAATGATCATTCTGCGCAAGGTGCTCAAGGTGCCGTTGATCGCGACTTTTGCCGGGGTGGTCGCTATGGGAATTCTGATGGTGGGTTATGTATTCAACGCAGTCCTGTAAGGAGTAATGGGCCATGAGTTCATCTACGCTGCATCCATCGATTGTTGCCCTGGTGTCGCTGGCGGCTAACATCGCCGCCAACCATCCGAAAAATGGGCTGTGCCAACTGGAGCGTCTGCGCAGCTACGGAGTTGCCGAAGAGCAGATTGATGTTGTGGTGGATATCGCACGACATATCCGCGAGGAGGCCGGGCAGATGCTGGATGCCGGATTCGATGCCGCCAGTGCGGCCGTAAAACCGGCAGTGGAGGTGGCAATGCCCGTGGTTGCTGCAACAACAGGGGCAGCCTGCTGTACGCCGACGGCCAAGGGCGTATCTTGCTGTTGAACCGGGGCTGAACTTTCAAGGAGATCGTAATGAAAAACGTCAAAGTACTCGGCACCGGCTGTGCCAATTGCAAGAGCACGATCAGGCTGATCGACGAAGTCACGAAGGCGAAAGGTGTCGAGGTTCAGCTCGAGAAGATCGAGCAGATCCAGGACATCATGACTTATGGCGTGATGTCGACGCCGGGCGTGGTAATCGACGGCAAGGTCGTGCATGCCGGCGGTGTGCCGGCCCGCAGCAAGGTCGAAGGCTGGTTCTGAGCGAGCTGTCTTGATGAGCGCCCAAGCTGTGAAAATGGAATTCCATGTCAGCGCGCGCCGCATTGACGCGCACGGCAGCCTTGCCTTGTGCAAGGATGCTTCGGTCAGCCTGGACACCGATCTGGCCGGACGCCGCGATGCTTTTAATCCGGCGGAGTTGCTGCTCGCGGCGCTCGGTGCGTGCATGCTCAAAGGTATCGAGCGGGTGGTTCCCATGCTCAAATTCAACCTGCGTGGGGTCAGCGTCACATTGCACGCCGTCCGCCAGGATGTGCCGCCCCGCATCGAATCCATTGATTACGAAATCCTGGTCGATACCGACGAATCAGGGCGGCGGCTTGAACTGCTGCACGAGAACGTGAAGAAATACGGCACGGTTTTCAATACAGTTGCGCCCGGCACCCGACTGGCCGGCACGCTGCAGAAGGCGCCATGAAGTCCGACTTTGCCGGTGCGCAGGATTACCGGCATCCTGGGAATTTCAGCATGGCCTCAAACGGGGGCGGACTTGAGTAACCATGACCACGCGCACGGCCCCGCCGACTTTAATCGTGCGTTCGCGATCGGCATCGCGCTGAATGCCGGTTTTGTGGCTATCGAGGCTTATTACGGCTGGCGTGTGGATTCTCTCGCGCTACTCGCCGACGCCGGGCACAACCTCAGCGACGTGGCCGGGCTGGTGCTGGCCTGGGTGGCTGCGCTGGCGGGGCGCTTCAAGCCGGATGAAAGACATACCTACGGCTGGCGGCGGGCGTCCATCATGGCGGCTTTCGCCAATGCCATCCTGCTGCTGGTTGCGATGGGTTCGCTGGCCTGGGAAGCCATTGCGCGTTTGCAGGAACCGGCCCCAACTGAAGGCATCACCATCATCGCAGTCGCGGCTGTCGGCGTGGTCATTAACAGCATTACCGCAGCCCTCTTCATGTATGGCAAGTCAACAGACCTCAACATTCGCGGTGCGTTTCTGCATATGGCGGCAGATGCACTGGTATCGCTGGGAGTCGTCGCGGCGGGCGTGCTTTATTTATGGAAGGGATGGGAATGGCTTGATCCTGTCGCCAGTATCGCCATCGCGGTGGTGATCGTCATCGGCACGTGGGGGTTGTTCAGGCAATCCCTGCACCTGATGTTTGACGGCGTACCTGATTCGGTGGATCTCACGGCAGTGGAGGCTTGCCTGATGTCTCAGCCCGGGGTCGAGGGGGTGCATGACCTCCACGTCTGGGCCATGAGCACCTCGGATATCGCACTGACTGCGCATCTGGTGATGCCTGGCGGCCATCCCGGTGACACATTCCTGGATACGTTGACCGGCGCGCTGCATGACCGCTTCGAAATTACCCACCCGACGATACAGATCGAACTGGGCCGGCTCCACCAGGGTTGTATGGTGCTAAGGGATGCCTAAAAAATAATGAATTTATTTGATAATCAATATGTTAACTATTGACGGGTCTCTCCAGGACTTGTTGCTAGTGGGCGACGGCGAGCCAATGTTGCGCTTAGAGAAGCGCTTGCACTGCGCTGCGGCCGGATTGGGGCTGCCGCTGAAGTTCGCGGTGCGTCGTGATTACGACAGTTTCGGGCTGGCACAGAGCGACACGCCGGCGGTGTTGCTGGGCGGGAAGGTGGTTTTTGCGGGACTGCCCTGTACGGAAGCTCTAGAAGAGTGGTTGCGTACACTCTTCGTGACAGGAGCGGTTGTTGCCAATTCGAATCTGATGACTTGATATGAACCCCGCAGCTTTCATGTTGCCACTGAGCACAGTCGATGGCCTGAATCGTGGGTGTTATTGCCGTACCCTGAATCAGGATTTATTGCGCGAACTTCTGGAAAGCGATCCCGGCCTGGCCGGGCTCTCGCAAAACATCGTGCAGACTCGGCCCCATCTGTTTTCCTCGACAGTGGTATTTCTCACGCGTTCAATGGCGGACGCCATTGCCGGCACGGTGGAGGCTATTGAGCGAGTCGTTGCTTTGCCGGCATATCAGGCGGTCGCCCTGTCGCGGGCATCCGCCATCGCGAATCATGCATTCGGTCCGATTGGCGTGTTCATGGGTTATGACTTTCACGTCAGCCCGCAAGGCCCCCGGCTGATCGAGATCAATACCAATGCCGGAGGCGCCTTGCTCAACGCAGCGCTCGCACGCGCCCAGCAGGCGTGTTGCGAGGCGATGCAATGGGCTTTTTCACCGGACGCCGGATTGCCTGCGCTGGAACAGGAATTCTGCGACATGTTCAGAAATGAGTGGCGGCTTCAGCGCGGCGATGCCCCGATGGGGAATATTGTGATTGTGGATGATGGGCCAGCCACCCAGTATCTGGAACCGGAGTTCGAATTGTTTCAGCAGCTATTCCGGCGCCATGGCATTGCTGCGAGCATTGCTGACCCGCAGGATCTCGAATGGCGTGACGGCAAGCTGTGGTGCCAGGGCAATACGGTAGACATGGTTTACAACCGGCTGACCGACTTCTATCTCGCTGAACCTGGTCACCAGGCGTTATGCCGGGCCTATGAGGCCGGAGCCGTCGTGCTGACCCCGCACCCGCATGCACATGCAGTGTATGCAGACAAGCGCAATCTCGTTGCGCTGAGCGATGAGGGGTTACTGGCGGCATGGGGTGTGTCTGCAACTGATCGAGCCCTGCTCAGTGCTGCTGTTCCACGGACGCGGCTGGTGACTGCCGAATGCGCAGACGAACTGTGGAGCCAGCGCCGGCAGATATTCTTCAAGCCGGTCGCCGGTTACGGCGCAAAGGCGGCTTATCGCGGAGACAAGCTGACGCGCCGGGTTTGGGACGAGATTCGGGCCGGCGATTTTGTTGCGCAGGCGCTGGTGCCTCCGGATCAGCGCCTTGTTGCCGTTGATGGTGTTAAAACGGACCTGAAGTTCGATATCCGGGCCTATACCTATGCGGGCAAGGTGCAGCTCCTCGCTGCGCGCATGTATGCGGGCCAGACTACCAATTTCCGTACTCCTGGCGGCGGTTTTGCGCCGGTGGTTGTGGCGCCGTAGATGGAGTTTCCCTGAATTTCCAGTACTCGGGGCGCATGCTTTATCCCGGCGCAGGTCAGACTCAGGGTTCGATCAGTGGTTTTTAAGCAGTATGATTAGCAACAGGAGATTTGCCATGGAACAGAAGCCAATTGATTTTGCGATCATCATGACCAGCGGCCCGGATACCCCCAAGCGCCTCGCCTCCCCCTTTTTTCTCGCTGCCACGGCAGCTGCGGAAGAAATGAACGTGGTGGTTTATTTCACCGGACTCGGGACTATGCTGCTGAAAAAAGGCGTGGCGGAGCAACTGTATCCCAAGGCGGGCGGCAAGTCCGTTCGTTTTTTCATGGATCAGGCGCTGAAAAACGGCGCCCAGTTCGTGGCCTGCGTCGCATCGATGGACCTCAACGACATCAAGAAAGAGGATCTGGGCTTTGAATTGCCCATGGTCGGCGTCGCGGAGTCGCTGCCGTACCTCGGCAGCGCGAACAAGCTGGTGAGTTTTTGAAGCGCATTGCAGGAGGCGGGAAATACAGCCGGAATGATCCTGGATGGTTGCGGCTGCGTCTGTCGCATCAGTTCTGTTGAGCAACGATCGTCCGAAGAGCCATGTGCGAACTGTTAGCGCTGTCCAGTAGCCGCCCTGCGCACCTGAACATCTCCCTGGAGACGCTGGCGGCCCATGGCGGGCGCGACGGCAGGAATCCTGATGGGTGGGGCGCTGCCTTTTACCAGGGCAAGGATGCAGCTCTTTTCCGGGAGTCCTTACCCGCCGGCGACAGCGCACTTGCGCGTTTTGTTGAAGTTGAAGGGCCCAGTACCAATCTGGCTGTTGCGCATATCCGGCGCGCCACCCGGGGCCCGGTCACGCTGTCGAACACCCAGCCTTTTGCCCGGGAATTGGCGGGCCGCATGCACATATTTGCCCACAACGGTAATTTGCCTGGTATCGAACGGAACGGTGGTTTCGCATTCGACCGTTATCAGCCTGTCGGCACGACAGACTCTGAGCACGCGTTTTGCGTGCTGCTCGAACGGATGCTTGGTCTTTGGAGTCCGGCGTCCCCGTTGCCGTCTGTTGAGGAGCGCCTCGCGGTCGTGTCTCAATTTGCCTCCGACCTGCGCAAGCTGGGCCCGGCCAATTTTCTATATGCGGATGGTGATGCACTATTCGCACATGGCCACCGCCGGATTCAAGCCTCCGGAATTACCGCGCCACCAGGACTTTTTCGGTTGTCGCACCGTTGTGCAGACGCGACCGAATCTATTCATGCGGGCGGTATATCTGTCGCGCCCGGATTCCAGGAAGTTACGCTGGTAGCTAGCGTTCCCCTTAGCCGCGAGCAATGGCAGCCGTTAGCCGAGGGGGAAGTGATTGCGGTATCTGCGGGGCAATTGCTGGTTTCCAATCGTAATTAGCCGGAGCCGCGGCATCAGCATTGCGTGGCCTGGGGCATTGCCCGGTTAGATAACCGGGGAGTTAGAATGTCGATGATTAATCAAATTCTGCAGGCTGGCTTGAATCCAGTGGGGGGCTCAAGAATGTGCAATCGCATGCGGTTGGCTTTGGTGATTGCAATGTTTGTATTGCAGGGGTGCCAGAGTGTCGGGGTCAGCAGCGTGCAGCGTGACCGCATGGATTACGGCGGGGCCATCGCCGATTCCTGGAAAGAACAGACGCTGCTCAATATCATCAAACTGCGGTATTTCGATACGCCCACTTTCCTTGACGTGTCCACGGTCATCAGTTCCTATCAGCTGCAGAGCGAAGTCAGTTTCGGGCGCGAGATTTTTCCCAATTCCGCCGTCGATACCAACCGCAGCTTTGGGCTGACCGGAATCTATACCGACCGTCCGACAATTTCTTATGCGCCGCTGACCGGGGAGAAATTCGTCAACAGTCTGCTGCGGCCGATACCGCCCCAGGCTGTTTTCGCCATGATCCTTTCGGGCCATCAGGCCGATTTCATATTGCGCGCGACCGTGCGCGCAATCAACGATGTGTATAACCATTCGTCGTCGCCGGCGCGGGCCCGTCGCGGGGATCCGGCTTTCACGCAGGTCATTGCGGCATTGCGGCGCATTCAGCAGGCGGGGGCCCTGGGCATGCGCATCGAGGTGCGTCCCATCGTGACACAGGGGGTGCGCAGCGAGCGGCAGGCTATGGCCGACACGACCTGGCTGTCCTTTCGCGAGAATGCTGATGCGGAAACCGCCCAGGACATTGCCTATGTGAGGCAGGCGCTGGGCCTGGATCCTGCGCACCGGGAAATCCGGCTCAGTTTCGGATCGCTGCGGACCGGGGGCAGCGAAATCACCCTGCTGACGCGTTCCATCATGGAAATACTGATCGAGTTGTCATCGGGTGTCGAGGTGCCCGCGCAACATCTGACGGAAGGGCGCGCGCGGCCATTGACCGGAATGCCGGCGGAACAGGGGGCGCAGAATGCCTACCCGGTCGCCCGGGTGCTTTCCGGCGACAGTCAACCCGGTGATGCCTATGTCGCTGTCCGCTATCGCAATCACTGGTTCTGGATTGACGACAGGGACCTGGCTTCCAAGCGCGCTTTCTTGTTCCTGAAAATATTTTCTTCGATTGCCGAAACTGGTGTCGCGCCTCAGATTCCGGTGCTGACCATACCGGCCAATTAAGCGGAGTCGCCTTGCAGGCAGGCGTCGGGCCGAGGCATCCGGCATATCCTCGGCTTCGACTAGTCGCGCGTCAGTTCTCCAGAAGCTTCAGCCGCTGTACTTTCCCGGATGGACCCTTCGGCAGTTCAGTGACGAACCGGATGATCTTCGGCGATTTGTACGGGCCGAGTTCCCACCGTGAAAATTCCGCCAGCGTTTCCAGTGAACATTCCGCCCCTGGTTTGAGGACCACGCAGGCCATGATCTCCTGGTCGTAATTGGCATCCGGTATGCCGACTGCTGCTGCTTCGAGTACGGCGGGTGTTTCAGCAGCGTTTCGTCGATTTCGCGCGGCGCAATGTTTTCACCGCCCTTGATGATCAGTTCCTTGATGCGGTCGGTGACGAAGGCCCGGGTCTGCCGCCGGACCAGCTGGAAAAATTATTCGATCCGTTTTACCGCGTTGAAGCTTCACGCAACCGCGATACCGGCGACACCGGGCTGGAAGCCTTGCTTGTGCTGCCGCGTCTCGAATAACCCGGGCGGTAAAAAATATCAATAAAAACAGTAAATTAAAGATGTGGGCCGTACGGCATTAGAGCTAATTGAATCAATTGTTTGTGTGGGTTTATTGAAAACGCCAGAGTTTTAGAACAGCGTTACTTTATAAGAATGGTGACCCCGACGCCTTAAGTTCCTGACGTGCTTGAAAGAGACGCCGCGTGCCTGGGAAAATGCCCGCAACAACGAATGAATCTCCTATAATGATTTCCAGTGGAGATGGCATTCCTCCCTCAACCGCCCGATTTATCAGGGCTGATGATGCCTACGTTTGAACCCGGACGGGTCACGTAGGTTTTTACTGTCCGGGAAACTGACAAAACGGACAGGACCATGTGGAAACCAATTCTCGCCATCTCTCTGGGTGCCGCAATCGGCGCGTTGCTTCGCTGGCAACTGGGCATCAGGCTCAATAGTTTTTTCCCCGGGATGCCACCGGGCACTTTGACCGCCAATCTCGTTGGCGCCTACATCATCGGAGTGGCATTGGCTTATTTCGCTCAAGCGCCAGGGATTGCTCCGGAGTGGCGTTTATTCATAATCACGGGGTTCTGTGGCGGCTTGACCACGTTCTCCACCTTCTCGGCAGAAATTGTCGCCCTTCTGCAGCAGCAACGATTGACTTGGGCCATGGCTGCGATTGCGACTCACGTAACCGGTTCACTCGTGATGACCCTGGCAGGGCTTGCCACGTGGCAACTATTCAAACATTCATGAGGAGAGTCAAATGAAGGGATATCAGATTACTTTTTTCACGCAACAGGACAAGCGGCACCATGGCAAGCCGTTAGGCGATTGGCTGGTCCAGTTGGCCAGGGAAATGGGTTTGCCTGGAGCGACACTGATTGCTGGCGGAGAGGGATTTGGTCATCTTCGCCGTCTTCATTCCGCGCATTTCTTCGAGCTTGCGGATCAACCCCAGGAAATCCAGATGGCGATGAATGCGGAAGATGCCAAGCGCCTGTTCGCTCGTTTGAAAGCGGAACGCGTACATTTGTTTTATGTCAGGACACCTGTCGAGTTCGGCGTCATGGGCGAACTGGACAAATGACCGGCAATCCAGGGGGATCATCATGAAGACGCTTCCGGCCTGGCTGCTGTTTTCTCTGGGCTCGGCATTTTTCGCGGGGCTTACCGCCATTCTCGGCAAGCTCGGCGTCGCGGGCATGAATTCGAATCTGGCCACGCTCGTGCGCACCATCGTCATTTTCTTCGTGACTGCCGCCATCGTTTCTATGCGCAGCGAATGGATTTGGCCCAAGAATGTCGCGATCAAACCGCTGACATTCCTCATTCTGTCCGGTGTGGCTACCGGGTTGTCCTGGCTTTGCTATTACCGTGCGCTGCAGCTCGCCCCGGCATCGCTTGTTGCGCCAATCGACAAGCTGAGCGTTGCATTCGCGATTGCCCTGGGTGTTTTTGTTCTCGGTGAACCGCTTACCTGGCGCGTTGCCCTGGGTGGCGGGCTTGTCGTAGCGGGTGCGCTGGTTATTGCTTCATCATAATCAGGGCAATCCCTTATCTGGCAATGCCGCTGCTGGCAAAGGCAATCTGAGTCTTGTTGGGCGGGGAATCAATTGGCAACTTGCATCAGGCCGAGGTGCTGCGCCGCCCAATTTCAAAATAAAGTCAAATAAAATCAATTACTTAAAATTATATGGAATAAAGCGCGCAGTCTGCATCTCTTATGTACATGTTCCAGTCATCCGAATCCCGCTACAACCAGTGGGTACGTGACCACTACCGCTTCCTGTTGCGCAGCGCATGGGCCATGACCGGTTCGCGCGCCGTGGCCGAAGACGTAGTGCAGGACTGTTTTGCCAATGCCTGGACCCACCGCGATCAGTTGCGTCAGGCCGAGTTGGCACGGGCGTGGCTATTCCAGATCATGCGCCGCAGCGCATTACGGCACCTTGTTCCCGGGCCGCAGTCGATGGACGATGCCGCTGCGACGCCCGAGCAGGCAGCACCCGAGGCCGGTTTCGACGACCGGCTCGACGTGGTGAAGGCGCTGACCCGCATCGCGCCGATTCATCGTGAAGTACTGGTGCTCTACTATTTCGACGACATGCCGACCGCGCAGATGGCGGCGGCGCTGGAGATTGCGCCGGGTACCGTCCTGTCGCGGCTGGCGCGGGCACGGGAGGCGCTGAAGTCCGCCATGGCGGCACCGTCGGCTGCATCACCGGCGGGCGAAGCATCGTCCCCGTCTGTCGCCATATTGCGCAAGGCCTGAGATGACCCACGACCACGATCCCCTCGACAGCGAATTCGATCTGCGTGCCCGTGCTGAACTGGCTCTGGCACACGAGCCGGGCCAGCCCCCCAATCACCTGTTTCGCAACACTCCCTTGCTGGCACGACGCGGTATCCGGCGCGGCATTGCGTTACTGTTGTTGCTGTGTGGCGGTCTGGGGAGCGTACTGGCCATGCGTCCTCCCGAACTTGTGCGTGGCGCCATTGATCACGAGTATTACGAACGCACATTGCACGGCAGCTTCATGGAGGCACAGCCGCTGCTGAAGCACCTGGGGCTGGGCAACGTCAAGGCCATTCCCGGTTTTCCGCAACTGATGCGGCCCTGCGACATCGAAGGCCACCTCGTCTATCACTTGACCACGTTTTTCGACAAGGGTGGCATGGTCACCGTGTTCGCTTTCGATGCGCCGGTGCGGCTCAGGGAAAGCGCGGGCTGGTGGGGCAACGTGTATTGGGAAGTGGTGAACTCGCGTGAAGGCAAACCGCTGATCCTGGTTGCCCAGAAAAAAACGGCGCTGGTTGCGGCTCGTGCCAGTTTGGCGAAGCCGCCGGCCTGAAAGTGTTATCCGTTCCATCCAAAACCAACGAGGTAAAGGAGGAGGCACCATGAATGAAAACACCAACCGCTTGCGCCGCAGGTTCCTTGCTGGAAGCGCAGGTCTGATTGCCGGCGCCGGGCTCGGTGCACTGAGCCGCAGCGCATTCGCGCAGGGGGCGACGGTCGAGCTTCCGATCGCCAACGGCGGGCGCAATCTGCTGGCTTATCCGGAAAAGCGTCCGATGATCGTGCTGACCTCGCGGCCGCCGCAGCTCGAGACGCCGTTCGAGATCTTCAATGACGGCATCATCACGCCGAACGACGCTTTCTTTGTGCGCTACCACAATGCCGGCATCCCGACCTTCATCGATGCCGACAAGCATGTCATCAAGATCGGCGGCAATGCCTGCGGCAAGCCCTTTGAGTTGACGATGGCGGAACTGCGCAACGGATTCAAGCCCATCGAATACCTGGCCGTCAACCAGTGTTCTGGCAACAGCCGGGGACTGTTCAGCCCGCGCGTGACCGGCGGGCAGCTCGCCAACGGTGCGATGGGCAATGCGCGCTGGGTCGGCGTTCCGCTGAAGGACATCCTGGCGCGCGCCGAATTGAAAAACGGTGCGCGTCAGGTCACCTTCAACGGACTGGACAATGGCGTCTTTGGCGGCGGTGATTTCGTCAAGGCCATCGATGTGAACCATGCGCTGGACGGGGAGGTGATGCTGGCGTACCAGATGAACGGTGCCGATATCCCGTTCCTGAACGGTTATCCGGTAAAGCTGATCGTACCCGGCTACTACGGTACCTACTGGGTCAAGCACCTGGCGGAAATCCAGGTGGTCGACCAGACCTTCGGGGGCTTCTGGATGAATCCGGCGTACCGCGTGCCGGACAACGATTGCGCCTGCATCGAACCCGGCACTGCACCGGCGGCGACCCGGCCGATCGGCCGCTTCAATGTGCGGTCCTTCATCACCTCGGTGCCTGACGGCGCGCGCGTGAAGGCAGGGCAGCAACTCACGGTGCGCGGCATTGCCTTCGACGGCGGGCAGGGTGTCCGCGAAGTGGCCTACTCGACGGACGGCGGGCAGAGCTGGCGCGGCGCCAGACTGGGTGCCGACATGGGGCGCTATTCGTTCCGCGAGTTCACTTTCGGTTTCACGCCGGAAAAAGGTGCTCACGATCTTCGCGTGCGCGCATGGAACCGCTCGGGGCAGAGTCAGCCTATGGATGCGCTGTGGCAGCCCGCAGGCTATATGCGCAATGTTGTCGAGTCTGTCAAAGTGACCGCCATCTGAGGAGTGCCGCGATGAACAAAAAAATGTTTTTTTGCGCTGTTTACGTGGTGGCCAGCCTCGGATCTTCCGGTATTGCCGCGGCTGATTCCAAGACCATTGTGCTGCCGCCCGACGGCACGCAGCTCAAGGCGAGCAGCCTGCCCGGGTATGCGAAAGCACAGGCAAATTGCGTGGCCTGCCATTCCGCGGAGTACATGCTGTACCAGCCGCCTACGGCGGGGCGTCCTTACTGGGATGCGATGACCAAACGCATGAAGGCGGTATTCAAGGCGCCGATCAATGACGCGGACATTCCGCTTATCGTGGACTATCTCACTGCGACTTACGGTAACAAACAGGTGAAGTAAAGCGGACCGGCGCGGGATGCAGCGCATCCTGCGCCATGCTCTGCCATGTCAGGTCGTTGCTGGCGCTCCGATGTCCAGCGGCTTGAGGCGTTGCACCTTGCCGGACGGTCCCTTGGGCAATTCGGTCACGAATCTGATTCCGGGCTACAACTTCCAAGGTTCCCTGTTGCAACAGCTGCCCAAGTGGCGGCTTTGCCATTGAGTAGGCGCGGCGTTCAGTCGATATCCGGCCGGTCGCCTTCCGCGAGGTCCCAGAACAGCCCCGTCATGATCTGCAGCCCCTCGCGCAGGACGGAGCCCAGCGCGTGTTCGTCGGGCGCGTGCTGCGAGCAGCCGGCGTAGGAGTGCGGCACCCACAGCGTCGGCAGGCCGAGCGTTTCGGTGAAGCAGTCGTTGGGCAGTGAGCCGCCGATGTTGGGCAGCACCGCAGGTTTGCTGCCGGTGGTGCGCCGGATCGATTCGACGGCCCAGCGCACCCAGGGGCTGTCGGGGTCAAGGCGCGTGGCCTGCATGAAGGATTTGCGCGCCATGCCGATATTGACGCAGTCGAAGCCGTTCGCATCGAGGTGTTTGCGCAGGATGCCGATGTAGCTTTCGACGTCGCAGCCGGCGACGAAGCGGATCTGGCAGGTGGCTACGGCCTTGCCGGGTATCGCGTTGACCGGATTGTCGGGGTTGCCGGTGCGGAAGGCGAGGATCTCGAAGGTGTTCCAGGCGTAGACCTTTTCCGCGGCGGAGAGTCCCGGTTCGCCCCACCAGGCGTCTATTTGCGGCTCATCCGGTTCAGGCGAGGGCTGGCAGTCCTGCAGTGCGCGGCGAATGTTGTCGGGGATGGCGTCGGGCAGCAGCTCGCGCACCTTCACGCGGCCGTCGCGCGTGACAATGCTGGTGAGCGCGTGGGCGAGGATGACACCGGGATTGGCGAGCAGGCCGCCCCAGTTGCCGGAGTGGTGCGCGCCGTGGCGCAGGTTCACCGTGAAATTGAGGTTGATGCAGCCGCGCGAGCCGAGGTAAAGCGTGGGACGCTGCGCGCTCAGGCGCGGGCCGTCGGAGGCGATCAGCACGTCGGCCTTGAGCCGGGCCCTGTGGCGCTCGCAGAATTCGCGCAGGCCTGGCGAGCTCAGTTCCTCGCCGGTTTCCAGCATGAACTTGACGTTGAAGCCGAGCTGGCCGCGCTCCTGCAACACGATATCGAGTGCGGCCATGTTGACCGAGTGCTGGCCCTTGTTGTCGGCGGTGCCGCGGCCGTAGTAGCGGTCGCCTTCCTGTTTCAGCTGCCAGGGGCCGATGCCGTCGCGCCACTGTTCCGCC
Source organism: Bordetella parapertussis (assembly GCA_945885345.1). GTDB lineage: Bacteria > Pseudomonadota > Gammaproteobacteria > Burkholderiales > SG8-41. The sequence continues at coordinate 111,542 of CAMCYP010000006.1, forward strand.
AGCCCGCGCACCACGTCGCCGTGGCCGTACATCAGCACGGTGGGCAGCGCCGGGTCTTCTATTCGCTCGGCGAGCAGGATCGGGCCGACGCCTTCGACGGGATTGGGCAGGGTTTCTGTGGTGAAACCCATGCGCGCAAAGGCCGGCGCGATTTCGTCTTTCAGGTAGAGATCGAGCTGGTCGCGACTTTCCGGGATCTGGCTCTCGGTGCGGATCGCCACCCGGCGCGCGAGGTCTTCGATGAATTTTCCTTCGTCGAAGTGCAGCGTCGCTTTGGAAATGGCGGTTTCGCGCGTCATCACGACTCCAGCAGTTTCAGCCGCTGCACCTTGCCCGAGGGACCCTTGGGTAGTTCGGTGACGAACTTGATGATCTTCGGTGTTTTGAATTTTCCGAGTTCCTGCACTGAAAACTCGGTGAGCGCCGCGAGGCTGCATTCAGCGCCGGGCTTGAGGATCACACAGGCCATGATTTCCTGACCGTAGTTGGCGTCAGGAATGCCGACCGCCGCGGCCTCAAGCACGGCGGGATGTTTCAGCAGCGCTTCGTCGATTTCGCGCGGCGCGATGTTTTCGCCGCCCTTGATGATCAGTTCTTTGATACGGCCGGTGACGAAGACAAAACCATCCTCGTCCATATAGCCGAGGTCGCCGCTGTGCATCCAGCCGTCAGGCTCCATCGTTTTCGCGGTGTTCTCCGGGTCCTTGTAATAACCCGTCATCACGTTGTCGCCACGCAGCATCAGTTCGCCGGGCGTGCCGCGCGGCTGTTCGCGGCCGGTGGCGGGGTCTATGACTTTGGCTTCGTTGCCGTAGGCGGTGCCGGGGCTGCCGATCTTGCGTTTTTTCGGATCGTACGGATTGGTGAAACAGGGCGCGTTGGTTTCGGTCATGCCGAAGGTTTCGATGATGCCGATATCAAATTTTTCCTCGAAGGCGCGGTGCAGTTCCGGCGGTAGCGGTGCCGAGGCCGAGCGGCAGAATTTGACGCGCGAGGCGTCGAGGCCGCGCTCGCTTGGCGTTGGCGAGTTCATCAGGTAGGCGATGATGGTTGGCACCACGTTGATCCAGGTGCACTGGTGCTTTACTACCAACTCCCAGTAATTGCTGACGCTGAAGCGCTGCGGCATCACCACGCTGCCGCCATGCACGAGGGGTGCTACGGTGGTCACGATCTGGCCGTTGATGTGGTACAGCGGCATTGCGCACAGCACACGGTCCCGGGCTGTCAGTTCATGCGCGGTGCTGGTGAATTCGCCGCCGGCACAGACGCTGCGATTGGACAGCACGCAGCCTTTGGGTTTGCCGGTGGTGCCGGAGGTGTACATCAGCAGTGCGTCATCGGTTTCGGTGACTTCCGGCGGTTTTACATCCGGCAGCGCGGCCTGGTCAAAAATTTCTTTTGCGTCCGGGTCGATGGCGATGACGGTGATTTTTCGATTGATGCCGGCGAGCGCCGCCTTCAGCCGTTCGGCGAATTCTTCGCTGGTGAACACGACGCGGGTATCGGAGTGTTCCAGTACATAGGTTAATTGCGACGGCTGCGCCAGCAGATTCAGCGGCGCGACCATGAAGCCGCCGTACATCACGCCGATCAGCAGTCGAGCAGTCTGGTAGCTGTTGTGCAGCATCAGTGCGACCTTGTCGCCTTTGTGGATGCCCATGCCGAGCAGGAAACGCGTGAGGTCCCGCGATTCGCGCTGCAGCTGCGCGTAGGTCATCGTCGCGCCGGTCTCGGGCGCGATCAGCCAGGTGGCGTCAGGCCGCTCTCGGGCCTGCTGGTCAACGATGTGGCGGATGGTGCGCATGAAGGTAAAGGCTTTTACCGCCAAGACGCCAAGAGAAACAAAACCGGAACAAAAAACATGCAGACTTCAGCGTTTTGCATTTCGTTTTTAAAAGGTTTTCTTGGCGCTCTTGGCGTCTTGGCGGTTCAAGAATTTAGTTTGGGCGTTCTTGGTGTTTTGGTGGTGAAGGGGTTTCAGGCCCCGTATTTTTTACGGTAAGCGCCGAAGATGTCATTCACCGACGGTTCGCGCGGCGGGATCACGCGCACGATGCGCGTGGTGTTCATGAAGTGTTTGTAATTCAGGTTTTCCGAAAAACTGTTGCCGCCCCAGGTGCCGCAGCCCATGGTCAGTGAAAACGGCAGGCCGTTGTCGAAGCTGCCGCCGTTGGCGATGGCATGGGCCTGGTTGACGATCACGCGGCAGACCGTCATTTCCATTCCAAGTCTTTGAATTTGTTTATTATTTTTTGTGTGTATGCCGCAGGAATGGCCGTCGCCCTGGTAGTCGTAAATGGCGCGCAGCGTATTGAAGGCCTGATCGAAATCGCGTGCCTTGTAGATGGTCATGACCGGCGACAGTTTTTCGCCGGAGAAGGGCGCGGCTTTGCCGGTGCCGGTTTCTTCAACCATCAGGCATTTGGCGTTGACTGCTGCGGGCCGCGTCAGCCCGGCAACGGCGCAGATTTTCGCAACGGCCTGTGCCGTGACTGCAGGTGACAGTTTGCCACCGGGGAACATGGTTTTTTGCAGCGTTTCTTTTTCTGCCGCGGTCAGCAGTGCGCCACCGACGGCGGTGAGTGCGGCAATCATGCGGTCATACACCGCAGCGTGGATGATCACGCTGTTTTCGGAGGAGCAACTGGTTGCGTTGTCAAAAATTTTGGAACGCATGATTTTTTCGGCGGCATCGGCCAGGTCGGCCGATTCATCAACGATCACCGCGACGTTGCCTGCGCCCACGCCCAGCGCCGGTGTGCCGCTGGAATAACCGGCGCGCACATTGGCCTGTGAGCCGGTAACGACGACGAGGTCAGACTGTTTCATCAGCTCCTGGCTCAATTCCTTGGTCACCGGCTGCGGCAGCGTCTGCACCAGGTCAGCCGGTGCGTTGATGCGCGCAAATTCGGCATGGATGAATTCCAGCAGTTTCGCCGCGGTCGAGCAGCCTTTGGGCGAGGGCGACAGGATCACGGCATTGCCGCATTTCAGCGCGTTGATGATGTTGTTGGCAGGTGTCGCGCCGGGGTTGGTCGAGGGCACGACCGCGGCGACGACGCCGACCGGGCGCGCGATTTCGGTGATGCCGAGTTCCGGGTATTCGGCGAGCACGCCGGTGGAAACGGCGCCCTGCAGGTCGCGCAGCAGGCCGAGGGTCTTGCGGTGGTTTTTGTTGATTTTATCGGTGACGTTGCCGAGGCCGGTGTCGCGCACGGCGATCTCGGCGAGCATCCTGTTGCGGCCCGGTTCCATGATCGCCCAGCCGGCGGCAGTGACCAGTTCGTCGAGTTGCACCTGGGAATATTTTGAGATTGCGGCCTGCGCCTTGCGCGCCCGGGCGACCAGGGTGGCTGCGGTTTGCGCTGCGGCGGATGCGGCCGGGGTTTCTGCGGCGGACATGCGGACTCCTTGAATTACCTGCGCTCACCCGGTTGTTGCCGCAAGCGGCGGAACAGCGGGTAGACCAGCGTGATTATAGCGATGCACATGATCACGCCGGCGACAGGCCGGGTGAAGAGCACCGTCCAGTTGTTTTCGAAACTGATCATGGTGGTCATGAAGTTGTTTTCGGCCAACGGGCCGAGGATGATGCCCAGTACCATCGGCGTGATCGGAAAGCCGAAACGTTCGAACAGGTAACCGACGATACCGAAGATCACCATTAGCCAGACATCGGTCAGGCTGTTGCGCGCGGCAAACGCACCGAGCAGACAGCACATTACAACATAGGCCGAGACGATGACTTCCGGCAGGTCAAGCACCTTGACCATGAATTTTGTGGCGAAATAACCGATGATGCACATCACGATAATGCCGACGAACACCGAGGCGAACATCGCGTAGATGATGTGGCTGGAAGTCTGGAACACCTGCGGACCCGGCTGCAGACCGTGCAGCAGGAAGGCGCCGAGGATGATCGCGGTGGCACCGCTGCCGGGGATGCCCATGGTGACCAGCGGAATGATCGCGCCGCCGACCGATGCCGTGGCTGCAACCTGCGGTGCGACGATGCCCTCGGGGATGCCGGTGCCCATCTTGTGCCGGTTCTTGCCGTACTGGCTTTCGATGCCGTAGGACAGGAATGAGGCGACGGTTGCGCCGGCGCCGGGGACTATGCCGATGATGATGCCTGCCAGCGCGCTGCGGATGAATGTGGCTTTCATCGCCAGCGCTTCGCCGAGGCTGGGCAGGTGCGTGCGGATGTTGCCGACCTTGTCCAGCTGTGGCGAGCGGAAACCCTGCTCCAGTCGCATGAATACTTCGCCGAGGCCGTAGGCGCCGACCATCACCACCAGGTAATCAATGCCGTCGGCGAGTATGGGTATGCCGAAAGTGAAACGATGTGCACCGTAGGTGTCGTCAACGCCGACGGTGGCGAGCAGCAGGCCGGCGCACAGGCTGATTAGTGCATTGGCCAGCGATCCGCCGCCCAGCGAGACCACGCTGGCGAGGCCGAAAAATATGATCGCGAAATATTCCGGCGATGAAAATGTCAGTGCGATTTTTGCCACGGGA
>CAMCYP010000007.1 GCA_945885345.1 Bordetella parapertussis
CGGGTTCCCCCGATCTTTGTCGCGATTCACAATGCTGCAACAGGAAGCTGAGATCATCAACAAGCTCGGGCTGCACGCCCGGGCATCCGCCAGACTGACCCAGGTTGCCGGCAGCTACACCAGCGATGTCTGGCTGAGCCGCAACGGCCGCCGCGTCAACGCCAAGAGCATCATGGGGGTGATGATGCTGGCCGCGGCCAAGGGCTCGAAAATCGTCATCGAAACCGAAGGCAGCGACGAAGCGGCGGCCATGCAGGCGCTGCAGAACCTGATCGCAGACCGCTTCGGCGAAGGAGAATAATCTCCAGGTACTGAGCTCCGAGCATTGAGGGGCCGGCCCGCAACGGGCAAAATACGGACAGGCGTTTTTACACCACCATCCATTTCCCGGCCCTTCCATGAGTTTCACCATCCACGGCATCGGCGTTTCAGGCGGCATCGCCATCGGTCATGCCCACCTGGTTTCCCACACCAAACTTGAGGTGGCGCATTACGACGTGCCCGAGGACCAGCTGCCGGAGGAAACCGCGCGTTTTGACCGCGCCGTGAACACGGTGCGCAGCGAACTGGAGGAACTGCGCGGCGCCGTTCCTGCCGGCGCACCCGCGGAGTTCGGTGCGTTCATTGATCTCCATCTTATGATTCTCGGCGACACCACGCTGTCAGTCGTGCCGCGCGCCATCATTGAAAACGAACGCTGCAACGCCGAGTGGGCGCTGAAAATGCAGACCGACGAACTGCTGCAGCAGTTTGACGCCATCGAAGACAGCTACCTGCGCGAACGCCGCACCGACGTCATCCAGGTTGCGCAGCGGGTAATGAAAGCGCTGTCGGGACAGCCCGGTTACGTGCCGCCACCGGCGGGCGACTCCGATCGTAACCTGGTTCTGGTGGCGCACGATCTGTCGCCGGCCGACGTCGTACTGTTCAAGCAGCACCAGTTCGCGAGCTTCGTGACCGACCTCGGCGGCTCCACCTCGCACACTGCGATTGTCGCGCGCAGCCTGAACATTCCCTGCATCGTTGCACTGCATCACGCGCGCCAGCTGGTGCGCGAGAACGAAATCATCATCGTTGACGGCACGCAGGGCGTGATCATCATCGATCCCGATCCGCGGGTGCTCGCCGAGTATCAGTTGCGCCAGCGCGAATTCGGACTGGAGCGGCAGAAACTCAAGCGCCTGCGCGACACCCCGGCGCGCACCCTTGACGGCGCGGACGTCGAGCTCTACGCCAACATCGAGTTGCCGGGCGACGTCGCACTGGCGGTGGAAAGCGGCGCCACCGGCATCGGCTTGTTCCGCACCGAATTCCTGTTTCTCAACCGCCCCGACCTGCCGGACGAAGACGAACAGTTCGAGGCCTACCGCAAGGTCATGGAGGAGATGGGCGGCAAGCCGGTGACCATTCGCACCTACGACCTGGGTGCTGACAAACAGATCGATGACACCGCGCGCCTCGCGCCCAACCCGGCCCTCGGACTGCGTGCGATCCGCCTGTGCCTGACCGAACCGAAACGTTTCATCACCCAGCTGCGCGCAATGCTGCGGGCATCAAATTACGGCAAAATGAAAATCCTGATCCCGATGCTGATGAACGCATCCGAAGTCGATCAGGCACTGTTGCTGCTGGATCAGGCCAAGCACAGTCTCGATGCGGAAGGCATCGCCTACGACCGCAACATTCCCGTCGGCGGCATGGTGGAAATTCCCGCGGCAGCGCTGGCGCTGGGCCTGCTGACCAAGCGCCTGGATTTCCTCTCGGTCGGCACCAACGACCTGATCCAGTACATGCTGGCCATCGACCGCACCGACGACACCGTGGCCCACCTTTATGATCCACTGCACCCGGCGATATTGACGCTGCTCGCGCATATTTTTGCAACCGCAGACAAGGCGCGGATTCCCGTTGCAGTCTGTGGCGAGATGGCCGGCGACGTGGCACTGACGCGGCTGCTGCTGGGCCTCGGACTGCGCCAGTTTTCCATGCATTCGGCGCACCTGCCTGACATCAAGCAGCGCGTACTCAAAACCTGCCTGGCGGACACCCGCCCGATCGCCAAAAAAATGCTGCGCGCAACGGACTCCGCAAAGCTGCGTGGCATGCTCGATAAACTCAACGCCTGATTTGATTTCAGGGGTTATCGGCACTTATTTGACAAGGACGTGCACCGGAGGTAACGTAGCTTCACAGTTTTCGCGCCGATTTGAGTTCAGCTTGCGGGCGCGCAATAAATCCGGCTAAAGAGATCGTATTTTCGTAATCTCGATTCTCAGGACCCCGGCGCGCGAGCTTCGGGGTTTTTTTATGGCTGCCACCAAAACACACGATTTGACCAGATCCGTCGGTATCGTCACACCGCAGACCGCACGCTTCACGGCACCGCTGCCGCTGCGCAGCGGCGCGGTGCTGCACGGCTACGAGTTGGTCTACGAAACCTACGGCACGCTCAACGCGGACCGCTCCAATGCCGTGCTGGTCTGTCATGCCCTCAATGCCTCGCACCATGTAGCCGGCGTCCATGCCGATGACCCCGACCACGCCGGCTGGTGGGACAACATGATCGGTCCCGGCAAACCGCTGGATACCGACCGCTTTTTTGTCATCGGCACCAACAACCTCGGCGGCTGCCACGGATCCACGGGGCCGCTGAGCATCAACCCGGACACCGGCAAACCCTGGGGCGGCGACTTCCCGGTGGTGACCGTGGAGGATTGGGTGGATGCCCAGGCGCGACTCGCCGACCAGTTAGGCATCACGCAGTTTGCCGCGGTAATGGGCGGCAGCCTCGGCGCGATGCAGGCGCTGGCGTGGGCGATCCGTTATCCACAGCGCCTGCGCCACAGCATCGTCATTGCCTGTGCGCCCAACCTGTCGGCGCAGAATATCGCCTTTAACGAAGTCGCGCGCCAGGCGATCCTCACCGATCCGGATTTTCACGACGGCAACTACCAGGTGCATAACGCGGTGCCCAAACGCGGCCTGCGTGTCGCGCGCATGGTCGGGCACATCACCTATCTGTCGGACGACGAGATGGCCAGCAAATTCGGCCGCGCGCTGAAACACGGCAAACCCGGCTACAGCTTTGACACTGAATTCGAGATCGAATCCTATCTGCGCCACCAGGGCAACAAGTTTGCCGAGTATTTCGACGCCAACACCTATCTGCGCATTACCAAGGCGCTGGATTATTTCGACCCTGCCTTCGAACACGGCGGCAGCCTGTCGCGCGCGCTGCAGGCCGTCACTGCCGGCGTGCTGGTGGTCTCATTCACCACCGACTGGCGGTTCTCGCCCGAGCGCTCCCGTGAAATCGTGCGCGCGCTGCTCGACAACCGCGCGCAAGTCACCTATGCGGAAATCGACGCACCGCACGGACACGATGCCTTCCTGCTCGACGACCCGCGTTATCACCGCCTTGTGGCAGCGTATTTCGAACGCGTGCACGGGGAAATTACGCCATGACCGGGATTAACGGCAACCAGCGCCCGGATTTTGCGGCGATCGCGCAATGGATCAAACGCGACGCGCATGTACTCGACCTCGGCTGTGGCGACGGTACGCTGCTGAAATATCTGCAGCAGGCGCGCGGCGTCACCGGTTACGGTGTCGAGATCGATGACAGCAACGTGCTGGAATGTGTAAAAAACGGCGTGCATGTCATCCAGAGCGATCTCGAACGCGGCCTCGCCGAATTCGCCGACCACTCCTTCGACTACGTCGTGCTGTCACAAACGCTGCAGGCGATGCGCAACACCGAGCGCATCGTGCGGGAAATACTGCGCGTCGGCCGCGCCGGCATCGTCACTTTTCCCAATTTCGGCTACTGGAAAAACCGCCTGCAGATCCTGCGCGGACGCATGCCGGTGTCGGAAAATCTGCCCTTCGAATGGTTCGACACGCCGAACATCCATCTGTGCACAGTCGCCGATTTCGAGAAATTCTGCGATGAACGCGACATCCGCATCGTCGGGCGCACCGTGCTCACCGATGGCCGCCCGGTGAATTTTCTGCCGAACCTGCTGGGAGAACTTGCGGTCTATCAGTTCGGCAGCTGATCGCTCGCCGCTGCGGCTGCGAGCCGCGTAACCCAGCGCAGCAGCAGAAGACCGGGAATCGCAATCAGCGCACAGAACAGGAAAAACCACGGCCAGCCCATGAGTTGGGCCATCCAGCCGGTGGGTGCCGCCAGCAACACCCGCGGCACGCCCATCAAGCTCGACAGCAGTGCATATTGCGTGGCCGTAAAGCGGCGGTCGGTCAGCGCCGCCATGAAGCCGACGAAGGCCGCCGTCCCCATGCCCGCAGTCAGATTCTCGACCGCGACCACCGTGGCCAGTGCGCCGACACTGAGCGGATACCAGGCCAGCACGACAAAACCCAGTGTTGAAATCATCTGGCCGAAGCCGAACAGCCATAACGCGCGATGGGTGCCAACGCGCAATATCCAGATGCCTCCCAGCGTGCCGCCGGCCAGCGTCGCCCAGAAACCGAACAGTTTGACTACGGTGCCGATCTCGGTCTTGGTGTAACCGATATCGAGATAAAACGGCGTGGTCATCGCCGAAGCCATGGTGTCGCCCAGCTTGTAGAGCAGGATGAAGCCGAGGATCAGCCATGCACCCTGACGGGAAAAATAATCCCGGAACGGCAGCACGACGGCCTCGCGCAGCGTGCGCGGCCGCCCCTCGGGCAACGGCGGCTCGGGCACGAACAGCGTCACCGTCACGCAGGCAATCATGCACACCGCCATGATGCGGTACATCGTTTCGAAGGACAGCCAGTCGGCGAGGATCAGACCGCCACCGCCGGCGAGCAGCATGCCGATGCGGTAACCGTTCACATACAACGCGGACCCCAGCCCGAGCTCGGCTTCGCCCAGGCTTTCACGGCGATAAGCATCGACGACGATGTCCTGCGACGCCGAAAAAAACGACACCAGCAGCCCCGCCAGCATCACCAGCCACAGGTGGTCCATGGTGGGTTGCGCCGTGCTCAACAGCAGCAATGCGCCCGCCAGCGCAAACTGCGTCAGCATGAGCCAGCCACGGCGCCGGCCCAGCACCGGGGTAAAACGGTCAAACAGCGGCGCCCACAAAAATTTCAACGTATACGGCAGTCCGATCAGCGCAAACAGACCGATGCGCGCGAGGTCAACACCACCGTCCTTCAGCCAAGCCTGTAATACCGAACCGGTGAGCAGCAGCGGCAGGCCTGACGAAAACCCCATCAGCAGCGCGACCAGCATCCGCCCGCTGAACACCGAAACCAGCGTATCGCGCCACAATGGAGCGGGCATATTCAAACCGATTTCCCGGAATACTCGATGGTCAGTGGCGCGTGATCAGAGAACCGTTCATCCTTGTAAATCGCAGCGCGCCGGGCCTGCGCAGCCATGCCCGGTGTCGCGATCTGGTAATCGATGCGCCAGCCGACGTTCTTCGCCCAGGCCTGGCCGCGGTTCGACCACCAGGTATATGACTCGTCGGTCGTCTCGGGATGCAGCTGGCGGTATACATCAACCCAGCCCTGCTCCTCAAACACCCGGGTCAGCCAGTCACGTTCCTCGGGCAGAAAGCCGGAATTTTTCCGGTTGCCTTTCCAGTTCTTCAGGTCGATCTCGCGATGAGCAATATTCCAGTCACCGCACAGCACGACTTCACGCCCTGCCTTCTGCAGGCGTTTCATATGGGGATAGAAAACCTCGAGAAAACGGAACTTCGATGCCTGGCGATGCTCGCCGCTGGATCCCGAAGGCAGGTACAGCGAAATCACCGTAAGCTTGCCAAAATCCGCGCGCAGATAACGGCCCTCGGAATCAAACTCGGCGACGCCAAACCCGGCGGACACCTTGTCCGGCTTGGCCTTTGCGTAAATACCGACGCCGCTGTAACCCTTTTTCTCGGCGTAATGAAAATAACCATGGTAGCCGGCTGGCGCCAGCAATTCTTCGGTCATGTCGGCCGCCTGCGCCTTGATTTCCTGGACACAGATCACGTCGGCGCCCTGCTTCGGCAGCCATTCGAGGAAACCTTTGCGTGCCGCAGAGCGGATGCCGTTGAGATTCAGGGTTATAATTTTCATCGGTTTTCAACGCTTCCCAACTACCAACTATTTTCCGCCGCGGGCACACCGGCTGACACGTGAATATGGCCGCCAGTTTTCGACAGGAGTTCATCCGCTTCGCCATCGACACCAAAGTACTGCTCTTTGGCGAGTTCAAGACCAAGGCCGGGCGCATGTCGCCTTATTTTTTCAACGCCGGACTGTTTTGCGATGGCCGTTCGTTGCAACAGCTGTCCCGATTTTACGCGAAAGCAATTTCCGCGGCCGGGGTTCCTTACGATCTGCTGTTCGGCCCCGCCTACAAGGGCATACCACTGGTGGCTGCCGTGGCCATTGCGCTCGCAGAGACTGGCCATAACGTACCGTTCAGCTATAACCGCAAGGAAGCCAAGGACCACGGCGAAGGCGGCCATGTCGTCGGCGCTCCGCTCGCGGGCCGGATCATGATCGTGGACGATGTCATTTCGGCAGGCACCTCGGTACGCGAATCAGTCAACCTGATCCGCACCGCAAGCGCCATACCCGCCGGGGTGTTGATCGCCCTGGATCGCATGGAACGCGGCTCGGCGGAACTGTCGGCCACACAGGAAGTCGAACAGCTGTACGGCATCCCTGTCATCAGCATTGCCACACTGGATGATTTGATCGGATTTCTGGAAAATGAAAAAGGCATGGAGCCGCAGCTCGCTGCGGTTGCCGCCTATCGCCAACAATACGGAGTAAAAAATGCCTGAACGTCTGCCTGCCCTGTCCGTGCTTGCCAGTAGCGTCATGGCAGCGACCCTGCTTGCCGTTGCACCCGTTGCGCAGGCGCAGAAAATCGTCTGCTGGAAAGACGCCAGCGGCAAGGTCGTCGGTTGCGGTGACCGCGTGCCACCGGAATTCCAGAAGAACGAGTCCAAAACCCTGGATAACCGCGGTATTACCCGGCAGACCACGGTATCCGCAGGAGAGGCTGCAAAGCTGAAGGCGGAACAGGCTAAAAAAGACGCCGCAAAACTAGAAGAAGACCGGCGCATCAGCGAACAGCGCCGTCAGGACACGGCACTGATTAACACCTATACCGCTGCATCCGAAATTGATGTCCGGCGCAACCGTGAACTGCAGGTGGTTGACCTGCAGATCCAGCAACTCAAGGCCGCGGTGAAAGGCGCAGTGGACGCGCATACCGCACAAAAAGCACGTTACGCCAGCTTCGAGAAGCGGGGCAAGGTGCCGGATAACGTGAAAGATGAACTGAAGCAGGCGGCTGAGGAGGAAGACCGCGTCAAAGGACGCATCTCGGAAAAAGAAAAAGACAAGGAGCGCATCAGCGCCAGTTATGCGCAGCAGAAAGCGCGCTTTATCGAACTGAAGGGCGGACCCGGGCCCGCTGCGGCCGCGGATACGGCCAAGCCGGCTCCGGCGAAAAAGTAATCCGCCGGATCAGCCGGCGAGCTTGCGCCGCAGGATGTCGTTGACCTGCTGCGGATTGGCCTTGCCGCGGCTGGCCTTCATCACCTGCCCCACCAGTGAGTTGAACGCCTTCTCCTTGCCGGCGCGGAAATCGGCAACCTGCTGGGCATTGGCCACCAGCACCTGATCGACGATTTTTTCCAGTTCACCGCTGTCGGAAATCTGCTTCAGGCCTTTGCCCGCGATGATCCGGTCAGCGTCGCCTTCGCCAGCCCACATCGCGTCGAACACGTCTTTGGCAATTTTCCCGGAAATCGTGCCATCGGCAATGCGATCAACCAGCCCGCGCAACTGTGCGGCGCTGACCCGGCTTTGTCCGATTTCCAGGTTTTCCTCATTCAATCGCGCACTCAGCGCGCCGGATATCCAGTTCGCGCACAACTTCCCGATCCGGGCATCGGTGCCGGCGGCAACCGCAGCAAAATAATCAGCAAGTTCGCGGCTCGCGGTCAGCAGACTGGCATCGTAGACCGTCAGGCCATATTGCGCGGCAAACTGTTCGCGCCGTGCCTGCGGCAACACAGGCAGTGTCGCGCGCACAGCAGCCAGCCGCTCCGCCGTCACTTCCAGCGGCAGCAAATCAGGATCCGGAAAATAGCGGTAATCATGCGCGTCTTCCTTGGTGCGCATCATGCGGGTCTCGCCGGCATCCGGATCGAACAGCACGGTCGCCTGCTGGATCTTGCGGCCATCCTCGATTTCACCGATCTGCCAGCGCACTTCGTACTCGATCGCCTGCTGCAGGAAACGGAAGCTGTTCAGGTTCTTGATCTCTCGGCGCGTGCCGAGCTCGGTCGCGCCGGCCCGGCGCACCGACACATTGGCGTCGCAGCGGAACGAGCCTTCCTGCATGTTGCCATCGCAGACGTCGATCCAGCGCACCAGCGTGTGCAGCGCTTTGGCATAAGCCACCGCTTCTTCCGCCGAACGCATGTCAGGTTCAGAGACGATTTCCAGCAGTGGTGTGCCTGCGCGGTTGAGGTCAATGCCGGTACGGCCGCTGAAATCCTCGTGCAGCGACTTGCCGGCGTCTTCTTCGAGGTGGGCGCGGGTCAGGCGCACGGTTTTCTCGGCATCGCCGACCTGGATGGTCACCGTGCCGCCCTCGACGATCGGCAACTCGAACTGGCTGATCTGGTAACCTTTGGGCAGGTCGGGATAAAAATAATTCTTGCGCGCAAAAATCGAGCGCGGATTGATTTTGCCGCCGACCGCGAGGCCGAAACGGATCGCGCGTTCGACTGCGCCGGTGTTGAGCACCGGCAACACGCCCGGCAGCGCAATATCAACGCCGCAGGCCTGGGTGTTCGGTGCCGCGCCAAAAGCCGTCGCCGCGCCGGAGAATATCTTCGACACCGTCGACAACTGCGCGTGGGTTTCCAGCCCGATGACCACTTCCCATTTCATGGCGAAAACCTTTTTACCGCCAAGACACCAAGAGCGCCAAGTAAAAACAAAAACTGGAATTGCAAAGGTACAAAGCAACCATATGGCCGGAGCCCGCGCCAACAACGGGGCGATTGCTGGCTATTGATCTTCTTGGCGTTCTTGGCGTCTTGGCGGTTCAAGCTTTTACCCCTCGAAGCCCGTTGGCGCGCGCTGGTGCCAGTCAGTCGCCAGCTGGTATTGATGCGCGACATTGAGCATGCGCGCTTCGTCAAAATAATTGCCGATGATCTGCAGTCCGACCGGCAGACTACCGCCGTCAAAACCGCAGGGAATCGACATGCCGGGCAAACCGGCCAGGTTCACCGCGATGGTATAAATATCCGACAGGTACATCTGCACCGGATCCGCGCTTTTTTCACCGAGCCTGAATGCCGTGGTCGGACTGGTCGGCCCCATGATCACGTCGCATTGTTTGAATGCTTCGACAAAATCGCGGGCGATCAGCCGGCGCAATTTCTGTGCGTGGATGTAATAGGCATCGTAGTAGCCGTGCGACAGCACATAGGTGCCGATGAGGATGCGCCGCTTCACTTCGGCACCGAACCCTTCGGCGCGCGAACGTTTGTACATGTCCATCAGATCGGTATATTCCGCCGCGCGATGACCGTAACGCACGCCGTCGAAACGCGACAGATTGCTCGAGGCCTCCGCCGGCGCCAGCACGTAATACACCGGCACCGACAATTCCATATTGGGCAGACTGATGTCGACCACCGTGGCGCCGAGTTTTTTATATTCCGCCACCGCCGCTTCAACCGCGCGCTGCACATCCGGCGTCAGTCCTGCGGCAAAAAATTCTTTCGGCAGGCCGATGCGCAAACCCGCCAGCGGCCGCGTCAGGTCGCGATTGTAATCTTCAGCGGGACGTTCGAGGCTGGTCGAATCGCGCGGATCGTGACCGGCCATCACATTCAGCAACAGCCCGAGGTCTTCAGCGCTACGCGCCATCGGGCCTGCCTGATCGAGACTGGATGCGAAGGCAATCATGCCGTAACGCGACACCAGCCCGTACGTCGGCTTCAGTCCGCAAATGCCGGTCAGTGCCGCGGGCTGGCGGATTGAACCGCCGGTGTCGGTGCCGGTGGCGGCAGGCGCGAGGCGCGCGGCCACAGCAGCGGCTGAACCACCGGAACTGCCACCGGGCACCACATCACGATTCCACGGATTGCGCACCGGACCGTAGTACGAAGTTTCATTGGACGAACCCATCGCAAATTCGTCCATGTTGGTTTTGCCCAGTGTCACCATGCCCGCTGCGTTGCAGCGTTCAACCACATGCGCATCGTACGGTGAGACAAAATTCTCCAACATTCGCGAGCCGCAGGTGGTCAGCCAGCCTTGCGCGCAGAAAATATCCTTGTGCGCCAGCGGAACACCTGTCAGCGGGCCAGAGTGACCAGCGGCACGCTGTGCGTCCGCAGCCTGCGCCTGGGCCAGAGTGCGTTCGGCATCGACCGTGATGAAACAGCCGAGATCTTTATTCAAACCATTGATTTTATTGATAAAATCACGTGACAGCTCAACGCTGGAGCAAGCCCCGGCGGCGAGTTGTACAGACAGTTCTTTGAGGGTGGCGTTGGACATTGCAGCAAGCGGTTCCGTCAGGATAAAACAACGAACTCCGCTGAATGGATTACCTTATTCAATCACCTTGGGTACGAGATACAAGCCCGCTTCGACCTCCGGCGCAATCGCCTGGAAGCGATCACGCTGATCACCTTCGGTTACCGTATCGGGACGCAAACACAACACCAGATCCTGGGCATGGGACATCGGCGTGATGCCGGACACATCAACCGCCCGCATCTGCTCAATCAGCCCGAAAACGCGGGTCAGTTGCGTCAGCGCGGCCCCGGCTTCCGCATCATCAACCGCGATTCGCGCCAAGTGCGCAGCGCGCTGCACATCGTCGAGCGTCAAGGCCATGATCGGATTGAAAAAACCATTAAAAAATAGGGCTGTGTAGGTTATCATACTGGCGCGCCTGACGGCATCAAACCTGCATCAAAACCTGTTGTTATTACCTGTCAAAACGAAAGAATTTATGTTCGGTTTCCTGAGCAGTTACTTTAACGACGATCTCGCCATTGATCTGGGCACGGCAAACACGCTGATTTACGTGCGCGGCAAAGGTATCGTGCTGGATGAACCATCGGTCGTTGCGATCCGCCAGGAAGGCGGCCCGAACGGCAAAAAAGTCATCCAGGAAGTCGGTCTGGCGGCGAAGCAGATGCTCGGCCGCACCCCCGGCAACATCACCGCAATCCGTCCGATGAAGGATGGCGTGATCGCCGACTTCATCATCACCGAGCAGATGATCAAGCAGTTCATCAAACGCGTACACCACAGCAAATTTTTCTCGCCCTCACCGCGCATCATCATCTGCGTACCCTGCGGCTCGACCCAGGTCGAACGTCGCGCGATCCGCGATGCGGCGATCGGCGCCGGCGCATCCCGCGTGTATCTGATTGAAGAACCGATGGCCGCCGCCATCGGTGCCGATCTGCCAGTCGGTGAAGCCACCGGCTCGATGGTGGTCGACATCGGCGGCGGCACCACCGAAGTCGGCGTCATTGCGCTGGGTGGCCTGGTCTACAAAGGCTCTGTGCGCGTCGGTGGCGACAAGTTCGACGAAGCCATCATCAACTACATCCGTCGCAATTACGGCATGCTGATTGGCGAGACCACTGCGGAACACATCAAGAAAGAAATCGGTTCCGCGTTCCCCGGTTCCGAGGTGCGTGAAAAGGAAGTCAAAGGCCGTAACCTCGCCGAAGGCATCCCGCGCAGCTTCACCATCTCCAGCAATGAAATTCTCGAGGCGCTGACCGATCCGCTGAACAGCATCGTCTCCGCGGTGAAATCGGCACTGGAACAGACCCCGCCTGAACTCGCTGCCGACATCGCTGAAAAAGGCATGGTACTCACCGGCGGCGGCGCGCTGCTGCGCGACATCGACCGGCTGCTGATGGAGGAAACCGGCTTGCCGGTGATCATCGCCGAGGACCCGCTGACCTGTGTCGTGCGCGGTTCAGGCAAGGCTCTCGAAAAGCTGGAACACCTCGGCAGCATCTTCGCCAACGACTGATGCTGCGTATCCCGGCCTGCGTTCGCATCCAGGCCATTGCAGGCTGCGCGAACCAGCCCACCCGGTAAAACGCGATGGAGCACACGCCGCCACCGCTGTTCCGCACCGGGCCGACGCCGCTGGCGCGGCTGATGATTTTCGCCATGTTGTCCACGGTGCTGCTGATTGCGGACGTCCGCTTCAACTACCTGACCACGCTGCGCCAGATCACCGCCGTCATCCTCTACCCCCTGCAACGGCTGGCAACAGCGCCCGCTGCGATGGGCGAACGCATCGGCGATTTTTTTGTCACGCACAGCGCACTGCGTCGTGACAACCAACGCCTGACCGAACAAAATCTGAAGCTGGCGATGGCAGCGCAGCGCACAGCCGCCCTGCACAAGGAAAACACCCATCTGCGCGGCCTGCTTGGCGTGCGCAAAAATTTGCCTGTGCCGTCGATCACCGCAGAAATCCTCTATGCCGCGCGCGATCCGTTTGCGCGCAAGGTGATGATCGACCGCGGCCTGCAGCACGAAATCGAGTCCGGCCGTCCGGTGGTCGACCATGTCGGCGTCATCGGCCAGGTCACCCGGGCCTACCCCTGGCTGTCTGAAGTCACTTTGATCACCGACAAGGGCCACCTGGTCCCCGTGCTCAATGTGCGCACCGGATTCCGCGCCGTGCTTGCCGGCACCGGTGACGACGGCAAACTCGAACTGCGCTTCATTCCGCTGAGCGCCGATTTCCAGATCGGCGACCAACTGGTGACCTCGGGCATCGACGGCATTTATCCGCCCGGCCTGCCGGTGGCGCAGGTCACCCTGGTCGAACGCAACACCGCCTACTTGTTTGCCGGCATCACCTGCAAACCGCTGGCCGGCGTCAATGCCGGCACCCAGGTGCTGGTGCTGGGGCCGCTGCCGGTGCTGCCCGAACGCCCACCGGAAACACCGGCAGCGACACCGCAGAAAAAAAGGGGCAGATCCTGATGGCCGCGGGTCCGATGTCACCGCAGGAACTGTTGCTGCCGGTCCGGCCGGGATTCATCGTACTCACGCTGATCGCGGCATTGCTGTGCAACCTGCTGCCGTGGTCGGGCTGGGCCATGTGGCTGACACCGGATTTTGTCGCACTGATCGTTCTCTACTGGTGCATCCACGAGCCGCGGAAAATCGGCTTCCTTACCGCCTGGAGTCTCGGCCTGCTGATGGACATTGCAGACGGCAGCCTGTTCGGTCAGCACGCACTGGCCTACATCATTCTGGCCTATGCCGGGATGGTGCTGCACCGCCGGGTGCAGCGCTTCGCAATGACGCAGCAGATACTGCACGTGATTCCGCTGTTGCTGTTCACTGACCTCGTCGTGCTGCTGGTGCGCGCACTGTCCGGCGCCGATTTCCCCGGTTACCTCTACTTTCTCGGCAGCTTCTCCGGCGCAGCGTTATGGCCGGTGATGACCCATCTGCTGAAACTGCCGCAGCGCCCGCGTCCCGATCCAGACCGTGTCTGAGCTGTCGATCAATCCGGGCATCGAGATCCGCGACTCCGAGCGCGAGCTGGATCGCTTCCGGCAGCGTCTGGCGATACTCGGCATTTTCGTGCTCACCATGTTCGGCCTGCTGTTTCTGCGCTTTTTTTATCTGCAGGTGATCCAGCACGGACACTACAGCACGCTGGCCGAAGCCAATCGCATCTCGATCCTGCCGATCGCACCGCACCGCGGCATCATTGTTGACCGTAACGGCATCCAGCTCGCCCACAATTATTCGGCGTACACGCTGGAAATCACGCCGAGCAAGGTGCAAAGCCTCGACGACACCATCGACGGCCTGGCCGGCATCATCGACATCACGCCACGCGACCGCCGCCGTTTCCGAAAACTGCTCGAAGAAAGCAAAAGCTTCGAGAGCCTGCCCATACGCACCCGTCTCTCCGACGAGGAAATCGCGCGCTTTGCAGTGCACCGCTACCGCTTCCCGGGTGTGGAAGCCAAGGCGCGGCTGTTCCGCCAGTATCCGCAGGGCGAAATGTTTTCGCACGTCGTCGGCCACATCGGCCGCATCAACCAGCGCGAAGTGGAACAACTCGAAAACGACGAACAGCTGGCCAATTATCGCGGTAGTGATTACATCGGCAAAACCGGGCTTGAGCAAAGCTACGAAAAGTTCCTGCACGGCACCACCGGCGTCGAGGAGGTTGAAGTCGATTCCGGCGGACGCGCCGTGCGCACACTGTCGCGCACGCCGCCGGTGTCCGGCAACAACCTGGTACTCAACCTTGATGCCAAACTGCAGGAAGTCGCCTACAACGCCTTCGGCGATCGCAAAGGTGCACTGGTTGCCATCGATCCTGCGACAGGCGGCATCCTGGCCTTTGTCAGCAAGCCGGGGTTCGACCCCAACCTGTTCGTCGACGGCATCGATCCGCAAAGCTGGAGCGAACTCAACGGCTCCCCGGACAAACCCCTGTTGAACCGGGCCAGCGCCGGCACCTATCCGCCGGGCTCGACATTCAAGCCGTTCATGGCACTGGCCGCGCTGTTCTACGGCAAACGCACACCGCAGCAGGCGATCAGCGATCCCGGCTATTTCATGTTCGGTGGCCACCGTTTCCGTGACGACAAGGTCGACGGCCACGGCATGGTGGACATGTACAAATCCATCGTCGCGTCCTGCGACACGTATTACTACGTACTGGCAAACGACCTGGGCATTGATCCGATTGCGCGCTTCATGAGCAAGTTCGGCTTCGGCAGCCGGGCCGGCATCGACATTGCCGGTGAAGCGACGGGAACATTGCCATCGACGGAATGGAAAGCGCGCCGCTTTTCCAGACCCGAACAGAAAAAATGGTATGCCGGTGAAACCATCAGTATCGGCATTGGCCAGGGTTATAACAGTTACACCCCGCTGCAGATGGCTCTCGCAACGGCAACGCTGGCCAACGACGGCAAGATGTTCCGGCCGCATATCGTCAACTACATCGAAGACATTCACACACGCAACAAAACGGTCATTGAACCGGTGCTGCTGCGCGACGTGGGCGTCAAGCTGGAGCAAATCCAGGTCATCAAGCAAGCCATGATCGGCGTCAGCAAGGAAGGCACTTCGGCGCGGTCGTTCGCCGATGCCCCATACATCAGTGCCGGAAAAACGGGCACTGCCCAGGTCATTGCCATCAAGCAGGGGGAAAAATACGTCGAAAGCCGGGTCGCCGAACAGCACCGCGACCATGCCCTCTACATCGCCTACGCTCCAGCCGACAAGCCGACGATCGCACTGGCCGTCGTCGTCGAAAACTCCGGGTTCGGCGCGCGCACGGCAGCACCCATCGCGCGCCAAGTATTTGATTTCCACCTGCTCGGCAAGGTGCCAAAGATTCCAGCGAAGGCCGAATGATGCCCCACATGCTGCGCCGCCTTGCACGATTCATGACCCAGCATGTCGACGGCATCCTGCTGTGTGGAATATTGCTGTTGATGTTTACCGGATTGCTGATACTGCTCAGCGCATCCAACGGCAGTTATTCCCGGGTAACGAGCCAGTTGATGAACATGCTGGTCGCGCTGGCCGTGATGTGGTTGTTCGCCAAAATCCCGCCGCACTACCTGATGCGGCTCGCACTGCCGCTGTTCCTGACCGGTTGCGCCCTGCTGATCGGCGTAGCCCTTTTCGGTGAGGTCGTCAACGGCGCACGGCGCTGGCTGCATATCGGCGTCACCCGCATCCAGCCTTCGGAGTTGATGAAAATCGCGCTGCCGCTGATGCTGGCCTGGTATTTCAACCGTAACGAAGCCTCGCTGAAACTGCGCAATTACCTCGGCGCCGCATTGATGCTGGTCTTTCCCGTCGCTTTGATCGCGCGCCAGCCCGATCTCGGCACCGCGTTGCTGATCACGGCCAGCGGCTGTTACGTCATTTTCCTTGCCGGCCTGTCATGGCGGGTGATCGCCACGCTGTTCATCGCCGGACTGGCCAGCCTGCCTTTCCTGTGGTCCGTACTGCACGACTACCAGCGCCAGCGCATCATGACGCTGCTCGATCCTTCGGGCGATCCGCTGGGTACCGGCTACCACACGATACAGTCGACCATCGCCGTAGGCTCCGGGGGCATCCTCGGAAAAGGCTGGATGAACGGCACGCAGACCCATCTCGATTTCATCCCGGAACGCACCACGGATTTCATTTTTGCGGTGTACGCCGAGGAATTCGGCCTGCTCGGCAACATGGTACTGCTGGCAATGCTGCTGTTCCTGATCGGCCGCGCGATGGTCATCACCGCCAATGCGCCGACACTGTTCACGCGGCTGCTCGCCGGTGCGATCACCATGACTTTTTTCACCTACGCTTTCGTCAACATCGGCATGGTGTCAGGCATCCTGCCGGTAGTGGGTGTGCCGCTGCCGCTGATCAGCTATGGCGGAACTTCTCTGGTTTCCATCTGTCTCGGTTTCGGGATACTGATGAGCATCAATACCCACAAAAAACTCGTACAGACCTGATGAACATGAACACGATTTTTTGCATTACACGCGGCGCACTGTATTGCCTCACCGCCGTACTCATCGCCGCCATGCTCAGCGCCTGCGGTAGCGCGCCGAAACGCAGCGGCTCCGGCGAACAACGTCCGCCATCCGGTGGCAGTAGCGGCGGCGGTTATTACCTTGACGACGGCCCGGGTGCCAACGCCCCCGCCAATATCGATGCCATACCTGATGCCGTGCCGAAAATCGAAACACTGAGCCGCGGCTCCATGCGTCCGTATTCGGTGATGGGCCGCAATTACACACCGATGACCCAGTTAACACCGTACAAGGCACGCGGCGTCGCGTCCTGGTATGGCCGGCGTTACCACGGCAAACAGACGTCTTCGGGCGAGATCTACGACATGTATGCGATGAGCGCCGCGCACACCATACTGCCCATCCCCAGCTATGTGCGCGTCACCAACGTCGCCAACGGCAGATCGGTGGTGGTGCGCGTCAATGACCGCGGACCGTTCATTGACAGCCGCTTGATCGACCTGTCATATACCGCGGCTTATAAACTCGGCATCCTCGGCGGCGGCAGCGGCATGGTCGAAGTCGAAAGCATCATTCCCGGTCAGTCCCCGGTAGTGCCGCCGCCGGTCGCTGCCCCTGCACCACCAGTCGCTGTCGCCATCGAAACCGCACCGGTAACCGCCATACCCCTGCCGCCACCCGCACCTGTTGCAGCCCCCATACCCGTAACACCCGCCGTGGCATCAACAGGCGCTGCGCCCACCAGCGGCAGCTACCTGCAGTTCGGTGCCTTCGGCGTCCAGGCCAATGCCGAGAGTTACCTCTCGCGATTGCAGACCCAGACTGATTGGCTGGCCGGCACGCTGCGCATACAACAAAGCGACGGCATCTACCGCGTGCAGGCAGGTCCCTACACCAGCGAGGCCGCGGCGCGCGAAGCAGCCGAACGCGCCGGCCAGGTGCTGGGCAGCAAGCCGGTCGTCATTACCCGGTAAAACGCCCGTCAGTGATGATGCGCTGACGCCGCGGACTGCACGTCCAGCACGGGCGCCGGCAATTTCAACCGTCCGGCCTGCCCTGCCGCAGGTATTTCCACCCAATCGCTGCGCCCCGTTTCACAGCTCTGCCCCACCTTGAAATAAAGCGGCCCGGTGCGTAGCGGCAATTGCAGCAACAGCACGAACTCGTCGTAATGGCCATCGGGCAAGGAACCGCCGCGCCAAGCCACGCGGTTGACTGTTTCCGTGACCGGCTGACCATGCAGCGACATCGGCACGGCGAGTGGCGCGGTTTGTGTCGTCAGCTGCCAGCCCGGCTTGGGCATCGGCTTGACCACCGCCATAGGCTCTGGCATTTCGATTTCGATGCCGGTGGTCGGCAATCCGTCACAGCCATGACCGACCATGAAGGTGGCCTTGTAGTAACTGCCCGCCGTTGCGGTTTTCTGTTCCAGCACGATGTGCGCATGGGCACTCAAGGCAGCCAGCAGCAATGGCGACACAAGGCCTGCGCTGATGATGTTGCGAAAATTCAGTTTCATTGTTTCCACTCCATTCCGATATACACGCTGCGTCCCAGCCCCGGATTGAACTGCCGGCTGTCGATGCCGCCGGCATTGGCAATCACGCCGGTGGTGGCCGCATATTTTTTGTCCGCAAGATTGCGGCCTTCGACAAACCACGACACACCTTTGCGGATGCGCTGCCCGACCTTGAAGCCGGCCACGGCATAAGCATCGGCGAACAGGGAGTTGGCCATGTCCACCGCATAACTTTGCGGCGACCATTCGAGGCTGGGCCCGGCATAGAAGCCGCCGGGTGTCGCATACAGCACTTCCGCGCGCAAATACTGCTTCGGCAGTCCCGGCAGGTCGTTGTTGCCGTATACCGGATGACTGTCGAGCCGGAAATCGTTCCAGACATAGGCTGCCCGCGCCTCGATCATCCTGAACAGTTTCCAGTCCACACCGAACTCGATGCCCTGATGCAGCGTCTTCGGCGCATTGACGGTACCCAGCGGCACGCCCGTTGCGGAGTTCTGCGCCAGCAGCTCGTCCGTCACCCGCGCATGGTAGTAGCTGACATCCCATGCACCGTCCGTGACCCGGCCGCGACTGCCGATCTCATAAGTCAATGCCGACTGCTTGCGCACCTGGGTGATCATCGGGCCACCGGCGAGTTCACCGAAACTCGGCGGCTCGAAACTGCGACTGACATTGCCGTAGAGCTGGATCGCCGGCGTGATTTCATAACGCGCACCAAGTTTCGGGCTGAGCTGCGAGTACGTCACATCAAAGCTGTTGTCGACGCCGTCACCAAAAAATTGGTCTTCGAATTTGCGACTGGACCGCGCTGCCTGCGCACCCAGCACCAGCACCCAGCGCTCGGTCAGATAATGCTGGTTTTCGGCGTAAACCTCGAAGTTCGCCGCAGTCTGATCACTTTGCCCGGTACGTGCGCCTGCAGTACCGGCAACGTTGGCATAACGATCGTCCGTCGCCGTACCGCGTGTCGGACTGAAACCGAAGGTCAGGATATTTTTCCGGCCGGCGAGCGGGGTTTCATTGACATAGCGCACGTCAAACCCGTAATCATTGGAATTGACATCAAGTATCTGGAATATCGGGTGCCATAGCGCCTTGTAGGCGTAATAAGCGCTGAATTCCAGGCGTTGCCGATCCCAGGCAAAGGTAGTTTTGTTTGCCAGCCGCACCAGACTGAAATCGCGATGCTGATTTCCCGCAACGTTGGCCGGGTTCGCCAGCCGCGGATTGCTGTTGATTTCCGCTTTGCTCAGGGTGCCCGGCAGTTCAGAATCGGTCAGCGCATACAACAGCGAAAACCGCGTTTCCAGTTGATCGCTGAGACGACGACCGACATTGGCAAACAGGCGCTGATTGTCCTGCTCCGAATGCTGCTGGAAGCCCTGCTGTGCGAACTGCGACACCGACACGTAATAATCGGTATCGTCGCTGACGCCGGCAGCGCTGGCCTGACTGCGCACATAGCCATAGCTGCCGATTTCGCCGCGGATCTGCAGCGGCGGTGCGTCATAACCGGTCGGCGACACGTAATTGATCGCACCGCCCAGCGTCGCCGCACCGTACTGCAGCGCGTTGGCGCCGCGGTAAACCTCGATGTAACGCGCAGCCATTGGCTCCATCGCCTGGAAATCGAATGCGCCGTCGGCAAGATTCAGCGGCACACCGTCCTGCATCACTTTGATGCCGCGACCATGAAAGGTGCGTTGTACCCCGGAGCCGCGAATCGACAACCGTGATTCCTCTGCACCGGGTATGCGCGATTGCACGAACACACCGGGTGAATAACCCAAAGCATCGGCGGGTGTCACCGCGCTGCCTTTCAGGTAGGTCTCGGCATCGATGACATCGGTGCCACCGGGCGCCTGCGCCGCTTTTTTACGCGCGGCTTCGATGCCCGGTTGTGTCAACGAAGGATTGGCGTCTCTGCTCGCCTTGACGATGACTTCCGGCAAGGTCGTTATCAGCGGCGTGGATTGCGCCCACGCATTTACACACAGCGCACACAGCGCTGCGCCTGCACTTCTGCAAAACATGATTGTTCTCCCTGAACATATCAATGGTCAATGGTGTGCGACAGCCCTCATGGGGCCGTGGCACCTTGCCCCACCGGAAATCCGGTCAGTGCTGATGCGCCGCGGGCTGGCCTTTGATATCGCGCACTTCGACCGACAGATCGATGGTCTCGCGCTTTTTATCTGCCAGTTCAAAGATGAGTTTCATGGGCACCTTGTCACCGGGCTTCAGGGATTTCTGCAGATTCGTCAGCATCACGTGATAACCGCCGGAGGCGAGCCGCACGGTTTTACCCGCCGGCACATCGATACCGTCGACGGGAAACATTTTCATCACGCCATTTTCCATGGTCATGTTGTGCACTTCGGCGGTTTTGGTCAGCGGCGTGCTGACGCCAACCAGGCGGGCGCTGGCTTTGGCGGTGAGTTCCATGAATGCGCCGGTCGCGGTCTGACCCTGCACCGTGCCGCGGATCCATGCGTCCTTGACGGTGACACTTTGCGCCTGCGCCTGGCCCATGCACAGCAGTGCGAGCAGCAGTACGCCGTACGGCTTATTGCCGAACAGGAAGGAAAACATAAAATATCCTTTAAAAACAATTACTTATATGTTATTCGCCGAATCAAGCATGGCGACCTCACCGCGCCCGATGCGGTGCGCGGTCAAAAAACGGCGGGGAGGTCAGGCGCGCGGCGGCGCGCGCGGATTCAGCGGCTGGAGTACGACGCGATCACGCACCACCAACGGGCGACGATCGACGGGAAGCAGGAGTTCCGGTGCAGTGGATACAACAACCGGCGCAATCGAAACTGCCGGCGGCGGACTACCGGTACCGATGCACAGTACGCAATGCGCGTTTTTCAGTTTGTTTTGCAGCGAGCCGGGAATGCTGCTGGCGTCACCGGTGCCGTTGATATCAACGCGGCAGATTTTTGCGTACGCCAGTGGATCCACTGCCTGGCGCGCCACCGCCAGTGCGGGGAAGGCGATGGCAAACAGAAAGGCCAGCAAAGCAGTGCCGGCGATAAAACGACGTTGCGCGTGGAGTCGCATGGGCGGCGATGTTACGCGCCGCAGACAAGCGCCGTCAAACCCGGATCAGGAGTCCAGCCTGAACACGACAGGCACCCGCACCCAGCCTTCGATGTTTTGCGTGCCGCGCCGCGCCGGCACAAAACGCCACCCTTTGACTGCGTCCAGCGCTGCACTGTCGAGCGATTTTGAGCCACTCGACTGATCAAGCTCGACACGCAGCGGCACACCGTCGGGACTGACCAGTACCTTCAGCATCACCGTACCCTGATCGCCGCTGCGTCGTGCGAAAGCGGGATACTGCGGCGCGGGATTGCGCAGATACGCTGCACTGAATGTCGGGGGCATCAGCGGCAGATCGGCGCGCGAGGGTGCCTTGGTTTCAGCCGTGGCACGCGGTGTCTCAAGGGCCGCGACCGGGTCGAGTGCCGGCGTGTTCAAACCCGCGGGACCGGGTAGCGATAACGTCGTGGCCTCGGGCGCTGCCGGTTGCGGCAGGGAAGCCAACCGGCGTGGAACTTCCGGCACCGGCTGACGCGCATGGGCAGGCGGCGCGTCCTGTTCGCGCGACGCCATCGTCACATCCAATACCGGAACCGGCACACTCGTCGCATCGGGCTGCATGGCCGGCAGCAACAGAAAAATCAAGGCATGAAGTGCCAGGCTCGCTGCAAGGCAAAACAGCAGCAATCGCTGCGGAGCGGGCAGACCACCCTGCTCCAGTCCACACACCCTGCTGGCATGCATAGCTTCACTCATTGTCGCGCCGTTCGCCTGTTGCACCCTTCAGGAAGCTTGATTATCGGCCCGTTTGGAGCCCCTCGACAAACGGGCAACAACGGAACCCGCCAGCGCCAGGACCGTCATGGTCCAGACCACGGCGGGACCGGATGGCAGGTCGCTCAATGTTGAAAAGACCAGCCCCAGCGCGTATCCGGAAGCACTGAGGGCATATCCGATCACCAGTCGATGACGCACAAAACGCCGCATCGCGAGTGCGGGCAGGATCAGCGTCGTAAAGACCAGATACAGCCCGACAAGCTGGACCGAAATCGTCACGGTGCAGGCAAACAAAACATAAAAACCGATGCGCCCGAGGCGTTCGCCGTACACAAACCAGATGCCGAGGAGAACCGCATAAGCAAGCGCGACCAGCGCGATCCGTCCGGGGCTTACCCACAGAATCTGCCCCACCAGCAAATCCGTCAGATACTCGCCACCGTGCGGATTGCTGGCTACCAGTAACAATGCACCGCTCGCCGCCAGCACAAAACTGACCCCGATGATCGCCTCCTGCACTTCGGGCCAGTGCTTTTCAGTCCATGTCAGCAGCAGGGCTCCGGCCAGCGCCGCCGCCAATGCGCAGACCTGCGTCACCCAGCCCTGCGGCTCCATCCCCAGCCACGCCGCAACAATGACCCCGAGACCCGCGATCTGCGCGATCGCAAGATCGATGAACACGATGCCCCGGCGCAATACTTGGGCCCCCAGCGGTACATGCGTCGCCGTCACCAGCATCCCCGCTGCGAGCGCTGGCCACAGGATGCCGAAATCGATCGCAGCGGTATTCATTTGAGTAACGCCAGCAGCCGCGACAGCGTGTCGTCATACAGGCTGAACAGGTCGTTCGCCTGAGGACTCCCGCCCACGGTAAACGGCAGCATCACCGCCGGAATCCCTGCGCGTCCCGCGAGCCAGTCCGACGCCCGGGGATCGTTATAGGCGGCACGCACCACGGCTTTCGCCGGTGTCGCCGCCAGGCTGCCCAGCAATTCGCTCAAATGCGCAGTGGTCGGCGGCAGACCCGGTTTGGGCTCCAGTTCGCCGGATTCGCGCATCCCCAGCCAGTGGATCAGATATGAAAAATTCCTGTGATGGACAACCAGTGGCATCCCCTTCAGCGGCAGTGCCCTCCGCTCCCATCCGGGAATGGCCTGGCGCCAGCGTTCGAGAAACGCCTTTGTCCGCGCCTGATAATAAGCAGCCTCTTTGCCGTCAATCTGTGCCATGCGTTCCGAGAGTGCGACCGCAACTTTTTCAATATTGCGCGGATCCAGGTGTATATGCGGATTGCCCGCGGGATGCACATCGCCCTGTACCCGATCCACCTGCTGCGGAACTTCCAGCTTGACCACGTAGCGCGACGCCTCGAAGTTGCCCGGCTGCCCCGCCTGGATTTTCGGATTGCCCGATTGCGTCTGCAGCAGCGGCAACCAGCCCACCTCAAGCTGGGCCCCGGTGCAAACCACCAGGTCGGCATTGCGCGCCCGGGCGATCAGGCTGGGGCGTGCTTCGACGTGATGCGGATCCTGCAGCGCAGTTGTCGCAACATAGAGGTTGACCTTGTCACCGCCTAGTTCCTTTGCCAATGCACCCCATTCAGGTTCACAGGCGAGAACGTTGAGCGCGGCAAAAACCGGTTGTGCCATCAGCAGAAGCAGGATGCCGATGAAGCGGCTGAAATTTTCTTTCATGATGAATATCCTTTTCCGATCGCCTAAAACCGGTGCGCGCCATGCGCGCCCAGGCTGTAGATGTATTGCACGAACACCTGGTTGTCGGTAACACCCAGGCGCGACTTGTCCGCCGCAAACTGCAGGCGGATACGACTGAATTCGGTGGGACTCCAGTCGAACATCAAGGTGTTGCGCGAAGGACTGTACGGCGCCAACAGCGGGAAATCCGCGGCCACCGGTCCGGCACCATTCAGCACCAGTCCGTTGTTTACGGAACCAGAATTCAATCGGTCATAACGGTACCCGGCGCGCCATTGCGGTGCGAACTGATAAACACCCTGCAGATACCATCCGCTTTGCCTGCTGTTGAAAGCATCGGCAAGATTACCGAACACCCCGCTGCCGCCGCTATCGTCATAGCTCAGGCGACCATCCTGCGCAAAGCGGAAATATTCCCCCTGCAGCTTGAAGCTGGTCGACTGGGAATTGCCGTTGGGCGCCCATTTAAGCACCGCGTCCGCGACCCACAGTCTCGCCTTGCCCGTGAAACTGTTGGCCACGGCACCTCCCAACGCATCCGTGTCGGCGTAACCGCGGCCCTGCGGTGACGTCCTGAGATAGGACAAACCGGTACGCCAGGCATAGCTGCTGCCAATGTCACCGCCGACATGCCCGAACAGTGAACTGCCGCCGATCCCGTTCTTGTTGCGGTCGCTGCCCGGGAATTGGTCGCCGGAGGAAATCTCGGCACCCAATTCCACCAACAGATCAGTCGGCGCAATCCATTTCAGCTGCAGGCCGTCCTGTTTCAGCTGTGTTCCCAGAAATGCCTTGTACGGCAATGGCGCATCCTGAAAATCCCAGACGTGCTGGTGCTGTTCGTTCAGATAGCCCAGGCCTGAAAAAAAACGCCCGCCCTTGACGATCAGGCCCGCCGGCAACGCCAGCGTCTGGAAATACGCCTCCTCAACACTGGCCCCTCCCTCGGGCGCCAGCGAGGCAATGGCGACACCACGGAAATAGGGATCGATGTTCGAGGCAATGGCTAGCTCGGTTTCACCAAGGCCGAAACTCCGTTTGGGCGGCCCGACCTCCCCGCCCGACGGCACAAAACCCGTGATCCGGTAACCATTCGGATCCTGCGTAGTCCTGGCGTAAGTTCCCTGCAGCACCATGGAAATCGCCGGATTGAACGCGTTCTCCCCGCCGCGGCCGGCCGTCGAAACAGCCGCGGCCTCGGCATTGGCTGCGCTTTGCTCGGCCTTGCCGGCTTTGGATTCGGTTTCAGCAAGGCGTTTCTCCAATGCCTCGATACGCTTCTCGTAGGCATGCTTCATCTGTTCGATTTCAGTACGTATTTTTGCCAACTCGCTGTCCTGCGCAAACGCAGGACCCGCAAACGCGAATGTGATCGCCGCAGCGATCAGACTTCTGTTGAGCATTTGAGCTCTCCTCTGAATAGGACTGGAACGCGGCTGTCCGGGCATGGCCGGCAGCCGGGGCCGAGATCAGATGAGAGCGGGAGGACCCTGGGCGAGAAACGGCGGAGGTTCGGCGACAGTGCGCGCAGATGTGCGCTGTATCGGGACTTCGTTGGTTGCAGCAACAACGGGTAAATCCACGACGGTGACGGCAACCCCGCCCAGCACCTGGCTGTAAACGAGGTCAAACGCGCACAACTCGGTCAGTTGCTTCGCCGGGGTACCGCCGGCATTACTGTTGGCCTGCGTCAGCAGATGCGCCGGCACAGCGGCCTGTGCAAACCCGCCATGCGCCTGCCGGGCAGCATGTGTCAGCGCATGCGTCAACGCGCCATGCTGCGCAAACAGCAGCAGCGCAACCAGCGCGCCGCGCAGCCACTTCGTGCGCAGTGCGGAACGCAGCAGACCGGTCATGTCAGGAAAATGTTGCATACGGTCGATGATTAGAGCAGAGCCGCGCTGATTGCGCAATCCGGCCCCGTCACGCAGCACGCTATACTCGTTTTGCCATGAAAACCCTGCTGATCGCACTGATCGACGCCTACCGCTACCTGCTGTCGCCCTTCTTCGGCACGCAGTGCCGGTTTTATCCGACCTGCTCGGCTTATGCGCGGGAGGCCATGGAACTGCATGGCGCGTTGAAGGGCAGCTGGCTGACCATCAAACGCATCGGCAAATGCCACCCCTGGCATGAGGGCGGCATTGATAACGTACCACCGGTCAAACGCTAACCGGTGGATATCCAGGCTATACGTCAAAACTGTCTGCCTGAATTAAAATTAACCCTCATCGGTTTATCTCGAGGGATCTCATGTCAGCGAAGCCAAATCCAGTCGCCATCACAGCAACCGACGTCGCCGCAAGAACCAAGCCGTCCGTCTACCCCGAGCCGTTCGCATCGCGCATGGCGGGCCGGGAAAAGCGTCAACTTGGGGATCAATTTGGTCTTACAAACTTTGGTGTAAACCTCACACGCCTGGCACCCAACGCCTTTTCATCACTTCGTCACGCCCATACCAGGCAGGACGAGTTCATATACATTCTCCAAGGCCAACCCACGCTGCACACCGACGAAGGTCGAATCCAGCTCTCCCCCGGTATGTGCGCAGGGTTCAAGGCTGGCACGGGAAACGGACACCGCCTGATCAACGAAACCGCTGAAGAAGTTGTGTACCTCGAAGTAGGCGACAGAACGCCGGGAGACGAAGGCAGCTATCCGGATGACGACCTCAAGGCCTTGCTTGTGGACGGGAAGTGGCGGTTTGTTCACAAGGACGGCACACCATATACCTGAGGCTGTAGATCTGCTTGGCGTAAAAAGAGCGGTCATCTGCTCCGGGAAGGCGCCGACAAAGACCAGTTGGCGCGAACCAAAGCGCTTCGTGCGTACACTCCCCTGGCCGGCAGACTGCACGAGCCCCTGAAGTAAGCCCTTTTTCAACAAAGCTTGACTTCGTTTTAATCCTCTTTTATATTCAACTTTATGGTTGAATATAAATCCCGCTCCAAATCCGCCCAGGCCTCCGGCCGGCTGGACGCAGCCTTCGGCGCGATGGCCGACCCGACGCGGCGCGCCATTCTCGCGCGTCTTGCCCTGGCCGACGCGCGTGTCACCGAGATCGCCGGTGATTTTCCGGTTTCGCTCAACGCCGTCTCCAAACACATCAAGATCCTCGAACGCGCTGAGCTGGTGCGACGCACGGTACAGGGCCGCGACCACATCCTTTCGCTCAACGCCGAAGCCATGGTCGGCGCTGCTGAGTGGATCGAGTATTACCGCCAGTTCTGGGAAAACCGGCTGGCATCCCTTGAAAACTTTGTCATCAACCAGCGCAGGAGCGCAAAAAAAGGAACCCGGACATGACCGCAATTGCCAGCATTCCCACCGTCACCGTCAAACGCAGGATCGCCGCCCCGGCACAACAGGTTTTCGACGCATGGCTGGACCCGGCTTCACTGGCCGAATGGATGCGCCCCTGCTCGGCTGGCAGCAGGCGCTCAGACGTCAAGGTCGACGCGCGCGTAGGCGGCGCGTTCGAGATCGTGATGCATGTCCCCTCGGGGCCAGTCCGCCACACCGGCATCTACCAGAGCATCGACGCGCCGCGCTGCCTCGTCTTCACCTGGAACTCCCCGCACACCGGACCAGACGATACGCTGGTGACGGTGGAATTTCGTCCCGACGGCAAAGCCACCGAGGTCGTCATCACACACGAACGCCTGCCGGAAGCCGCCCGCAAAGGACATACCGCTGGATGGACCGAGATCCTTGAATCGCTCGTAAAAACAATGAGCGCCTGAATCTCACACGGCGTCTCACACGAGGTTAAATGCCGACGCGCAACAACAAGCCCTTCAGATACTCACCTTCGGGAAAATTCAGCGCCACCGGATGGTCAGCCGCACCATGCAGCCAGCCTTCGATCCGCGCATCGACACCGGCATCCAGCGCCGCACCGGCCACGATTTTCTGGAACAGATCGGGGCTGATGCCGCCGGAACAGGAGTAAGTCATCAGCATGCCGCCGGGATTGAGAATCTTTAAACCGAGCAGGTTGATGTCCTTGTAGGCACGTGCGGCTTTTTCGGCGTGCGCTGCGGTGGGTGCCAGCTTCGGCGGATCAAGCACGATCAGATCGAAATTCCGCCCGGCATCGCGGAATGCGCGCAGGGTCTTGAACACATCGGCTTCGAGCCATTCAACACCATTCAGCTGATTCAGCGCGGCATTGGTGTTTGCCGTTTGCAGAGCCGGCCCCGAACTGTCGATGGCGGTCACCGCAGCCGCACCACCGGCCAGCGCATTCAGTGCAAAGCCGCCGCTGTAACAAAAACAGTCGAGCACGCATTTGCCACGCGCCAGGTTACGCAGTGCCAGGCGGTTGTCGCGCTGATCGAGATAAAACCCGGTCTTGTGCCCCTGCTCGGCATCGACGCTGAACTTCAAACCGTGCTCGGTGACGATCAGCGGTACGCCCGCAGCCGCACCGCGCAACAAACCGCTGCGCGATTCCAGCCCTTCCAGCGCGCGCACATCAGCATCAGAACGCTCGATCACGCGCACCACGCCGGGCAAGCCGGCCAGCGCATCGGCCACAGCATCGCGCCAGCGTTCGGCGCCAGTGCTCAGCAACTGCACCACGACGGTATCGTGATAACGATCGGCAACGATGCCCGGCAGTCCGTCGGATTCGCCGTGTACCAGGCGCAGGCCGTTGGTCACGTCCGCAGGCAGCGCGCCGCGACTGGCGGCAGCGCGGATAATGCGTTGCGTAATAAATGCGGCATCGATGTCATGCACGACCCAGTCCCAGATCCGCGCACGGATCTGTGACTGCGGGCTGTACGCGGCCACGGCCAGTGCCGTGCCGTCGGACGTGCAAACAGCCACGGTCTCCCCCGCCTGCGGGTTGCCTTCGACGCGCGCGATGCCACCGGAGAATATCCACGGATGCCGGCGCTTCAGCGATTTTTCGCGGCCGGGCTTGAGTATCAGTTTATGCATGAGCATAGTGTTTGATGGAAAACGGATTTACCGCCAAGATTCTTTTTAATACCCGCTCAACGGGTACGCCAAGAACGCCAAGAAAAGAAAAACCAGTAATAGTCAAAAAAAGCGCTCAATGATAAACATGTCGATAGGCCGATTGACTGCGGGATACCCGCTCTCGAAAAGGTTTTCCTTGGCGCTCTTGGCGTCTTGGCGGTAAAAATCGCCCTTTCAGCGTTTTCTTTTCGCACGCGGATGCGCGTTGTCGTAAATCTTGGCGAGATGCTGAAAATCGAGTTGCGTATACACCTGCGTCGTCGAAATGCTGGCATGGCCGAGCATTTCCTGTACCGCGCGCAGGTCGCTGCTCGACTGCAGCACATGTGACGCAAAGGAATGGCGCAGCATGTGCGGATGTACGCGCGATGCAATACCCTGCTGCTGCGCGCGACGCTGCACGCAAAGCTGCACCGTGCGCGGCCCGAGGCGCCGGCCTTTCGGATTGACGAACAGCGCCTCGGCATCGAGCCCTGCAATCGCGGCACGCTGGGCCAGCCATTTTTGCAACACCTTTACCGCATGACTGCCCACCGGCACGATGCGGGTCTTGCCGCCCTTGCCGGTGACGCGCACTGTGGCATCAGCAAAATTGACGTCTTCCGGCGCCAGCCCCGTGAGTTCGGACAGGCGCAGCCCAGAGGAATAAAACAGTTCGAGTATCGCGCGGTCGCGCACCGCCAGTTCATCATCGGCATCCAGCTCGACCAGCTGTTTTGCTTCATCCGGCGACAGCGCATGCGGCAGGCGCTTGGCACTTTTCGGCGCGCGGATGCCAAGACAGGGATTCTGTTTGCCGCCGTGGTCGCGCGCCAGATAGTTGTAAAACCCGCGCCACGCCGACAGCATGCGCGCGAGACTGCGGCCATCAAGGCCCCGGCCATGGAGTTGCGCAATGCAGCGCCGGATGTCGTGGGCGGTCAGCGCGGTCAGCGGCCTGTCTCCGGAAAACTCGATCAACGCTTCGATGTCGCGCCGGTAATTTTTGGTGGTATGCGCCGCCAGCCGGCGCTCATGCGCCAGATGATCGACATAACCCTGCAGCAGTTGTTGTGCGGGGCCGGCTGCGGGGGCCGGCGGTTTTGCGGAGGCTGGTTTGCGCTCGCGCGCGGTCACACCGGTTCCAGGTGGCGCAGCAGGCAGGTGGCAATGACTTCGCCGATGCGCGTCAGGTACAAAGTACCCATTTCCGGATAAAAGCGCTGCGCATCTTCGCTGGCCAGCGCGAGTAAACCGAAGCAATCCTTGCCGCGCAGGGGAATATAGGCGTACGACTTCAGCAGCGGCGCGGCTTCGCCAAAAAACGTCGCGGTGTCAGCCATCGCCAGCGGGCCGCAATGCGGATGCAGCAATCCGGCGGCAAAAGTGCGCGTGGCTTCCGAGACTTCAGCTGCGCCGGTGCCGGGATTCCACAGCTTCAGAACCACATGGGGCACCGAAAAATCTTCGCGCAGGTTGAAATCGACCACATTCGACAAGGCCGCCTCATCGCGCGCGGCGATCAGCGCGAGGCCCAAGCGATGCACTTTTTCGCTGATCACGTCATTTTCCTCGCCGAACTGGATCATTTCGCCGAGTTTTATTTCGAGCTGCCTGGCGCGCTCGCGCAAGGTCAGGATCTGCCGCTCGCTGATCGAAATCGCGCGCCCGCCATGCGGATGCGGAATCATCACGTCGGCGACGACTTCGGCGTAACTCTCGAAAAATTCCGGGTGTTCCTTCAGGTACGCCGCGACGTCATCGGGATTCATCAATGCTGTTCCTTGCTTTATTTATTTGCGTAACTTCGTTGCAGTCACTGTTGCGGCAACTTATTTTGGTAACTCGATTTCGCCGTCGAACACGCTCACCGCCGGTCCGGTCATCAGCACCGGCTGCCCGGCACCCGCCCATACTATAACGAGGTCGCCGCCGCGCGTCGAAACCGTGACGCGCGAGTCGAGCAGTCCGCGCTGGATGCCGGCCACTACGGCCGCGCAGGCACCCGTGCCGCAGGCCAGCGTTTCGCCGGCGCCGCGTTCGTAGACGCGCAGGCGGATATGCCTGCGATCGACCACCTGCATATAGCCGGCATTCACGCGCTGGGGAAAATCCGCATGCGATTCGATCAGCGGTCCTTCACTGGCCACCGGCGCAGCCTCGACATCCGGCACCAGTTGCACCGCATGCGGGTTACCCATCGATAATGCATTGATTTTAATGGTTTTTTTGTTTAGCTGCAGATCATACAGGGGTTGCACTGACGGCGCATGAAACGGCACACGGGCGGGCTCGAACACCGGCGCGCCCATGTTCACGGTGACCTGGCCGTCGGCTTCCAGCCGCGGCTCGATGATGCCGCCCAGCGTGCCGACGCGAATCACGGTTTTTTGGGTCAGTCCGCGCTGATGTACATAACGCACGAAACAACGCGCGCCATTGCCGCATTGCTCAACCTCGCCGCCGTCGGCATTGAAAATGCGGTAATAAAAATCGGTGTCTTTGCTGCGCGCCGGCTCCACCATCAGGAGCTGGTCGCAACCGACGCCGAAATGGCGATCGGCAATGAAACGCAGTTGCGCCGGCGTCAGCACCACGGGCGCAGCCGTGGCATCAATGACCACGAAGTCGTTGCCGAGGCCGTGCATTTTGGTGAATTTCAGGCGCATTTCAGATAGTGCCGTTACCGACAATAGTCGCGGTAGTCACGATAGATGCAGCGATCCATGATCACCGTCATGCCGCCGGCCTGCGCGCGCGCAGCCGCCGGCTCGTTGACGATGCCTTCCTGAATCCAGATCGCCTTCAATCCCAGTGCCAGGCATTCATCGACCACGCCGTCGATGAATTCGGCGCTGCGGAACACATCGACGAGATCAATCGGCTCAGGAATGTCGGCAAGCTTTGCGTATACCTTCTCGCCGAGGATTTCCTTTGCCACCGGATGCACCGGGATCACGCGAAAACCAAATCCCTGCAGCGACTGCGCCACGCCATGGCTGGGCCGCGCCGCGTTGGGCGACAGGCCAACCACGGCAATGGTTTTTGTTTTTTTCAGCAGCGCACAACACGCTGCTGCGTCAGGATTCTTGAACATGTACCGTGATTATATCGACGTTAATCGGCATTGATTACCAGCCATCGATGTTCAGTAGATTTTCTGCTCACCCGGCGGCCGCGTCTTGAAGCGCTTGTGCAGCCAGTAATACTGCTCCGGCATTTCGCGCACGCGCGCTTCAATGAATTCATTCATGCGCCGGGTATCCGCCGCCAGGTCGCCGGTCGGAAAATTTTCCCATGCCGGATAAAAACGCAGCACATAGCCCGCCCCGCCCGGTAGTTGTGTGGTCACCGCCGGCTGCACCACAGCACGCGCCAGCTGTGCCATGCGCGCGAGGCCGGTGATCGTCGCGGTCTGTACGCCGAAGAAAGGCACGAAAATCGAATCGCGTTCGCCGAAATCCATGTCCGGCAGGTAATAAAACGGCAGTCCCGTGCGCATCGCCTTCACCACCGCGCGTATGCCGTCCTGGCGCGAGAACAGCACCGGCTTCACAAAGCGCGTGCGACCGCGCAACAGTACGCGATCGAAGGCAGGATTTTTCTGATGACTGTAGACGGAGATGCCCTGCCACTCGGTGATGATGCGCGAGCCGCCCATGTCGAGCCCGACGAAGTGCGGCGCCAGCCAGATCACCGGCCGGCCCTGCACCGCCTGCCAGTGCTCGAGGCCTTCGACGCGCACCATGCGCATCACCCGCTCGCGGCTGCCCCACCACAGGATGCCGTGTTCGAGCAGCGCGCGGGCAAAGGCCGCGAAATGGCGGCGTGCGAGCCGCCGGCGCTCATCGTCGGACAGTTCCGGAAAACACAGCCGCAGGTTGGTCAGCACCACCCGTCGCCGTTCCCGTGCCAGTGCATGCAACAACAAGCCGGCACCACGACCCAGCGCCGCCAGCACCGGCAAGGGCAGCCAGTGCAGCAGCCAGATCAGCGCGAGGCCGATGCGGGTCATGAGAGGCCGCTCTTCCCGGGTTCTTTGGCGCCGGCGGGCACTTTGTACCGGTTATAGCCCCACAGGTATTGGGCGGGACAACTGCGCACGACGTCTTCGACCGCGCGATTCAGCGCTGGCGGATCCAGCGGTTCAGCAGCGACGGCCCTGAAATGCAGGCGATAACCACGGCCCTGCGCCAGGCGTTCAGCAAACGCCATGATCACTGCAGCGCCGCTGCTTTCCTGCAAGCGCGTCACCAGTGTCATGGTGTACGCGGGGCGCCCGAAAAAATCCGCCCACTCGCCTTCACCAACGCCCGGCGCCTGATCCGGCAGGATCCCGATCGCATCACCCCGGTGCAGTGCCTTATAGAGCAGGCGTACGCCCTTGAGATTGGCCGGGGCCAGGCTGACCTGCCCGCGCGCACGCCCCGCGCGCATGATGTCCTCCAGCACGGCGCGTTTGGGCGGACGATAGAGCACGGTCAGTGGCAGACGCTGCGCGGTATACAAGGCAGAGATCTCAAAACAACCGAGGTGCGGCGTCAGGAAAATGATGCCCTTGCCCGCGCGCCGGGCGGCGTCGACCACACCCCAGTCGTCACAAGTCACCAGGCGGGCAATTTCGGCATCGCTGCCAAACCAGACCTTGCACAGTTCGGTGACGCTCTTGCCGGTTTCCGCAATCACCGCATGCAGGGTACCCCGATAAACGGATTCATTCCGGCACAGGCCGCTCGCCAGCAGATTTTCGCGACAGTGGCGAGCGTAGGTCGGCGACAGGCCGTAGACCAGCCAGCCCAGGCCGGCGCCGAAAAAATGCAGCCCCGCCAAAGGCATACGCGCACACCACTGCAAGAGGAGGGTCAACATCAGAATCTGAAGGGGAAATCCGTTAATAAATCGAGGCTTATATGCTATTCTAGCGGCCTTTTTGCCGCAGCCCCTTCCTAACTTTCAACGCCATTGCGTTCATCGAGCCCATGAGCAATTTCCTGTTTACTTCCGAGTCGGTCTCCGAAGGTCATCCCGATAAAATCGCCGACCAGATTTCCGACGCCGTTCTTGATGCCATTCTCGCCGAAGACAAAAACGGCCGGGTCGCCGCTGAAACCCTGACCCACACCGGCCTCGTTGTGCTCGCCGGCCAAGTCACCACCAGCGCCCGTGTGGATTACGCACAGGTTGCGCGCAAGGTGATCAAGCAGATCGGTTACGTCGACTCCGACATCGGTTTTGACTACAAGAGCTGCGGTGTGCTGGTGTGTTATGACCAGCAGTCCCCCGACATTGCGCAGGGCGTGGACGAAGGCAAGGGCCTCGACCTCGACCAGGGCGCGGGCGACCAGGGCCTGATGTTCGGTTTTGCCTGCGACGAAACCCCGCAGCTGATGCCGATGCCGATTTACTACTCGCACCGGCTGATGGAACGCCACGCCGAACTGCGCCGCGACGGCCGCCTGCCCTGGGCACGCCCCGATGCCAAGTCGCAGGTCTCCGTGCGCTACGTCGACGGCAAGCCGCACCACATCGACACCGTGGTTATTTCCACGCAGCACCGTGAGGAAGCCACGCACAAGCAGATAGAAGAAGCGATCATCGATCTGGTGGTCAAGCCCGTGCTGCCGAAGAACATGATCACCAAGGACACCAAGTACCTGATCAACCCGACTGGTCGTTTTGTCATCGGTGGCCCGCAGGGCGACACCGGCCTGACCGGGCGCAAAATCATCGTCGACACCTATGGCGGCTACTCGCGCCACGGCGGTGGTGCGTTCTCGGGCAAGGATCCGTCAAAAGTCGATCGTTCGGCCGCTTACGCCGCGCGTTATGTCGCAAAAAACATCGTCGCCGCCGGCCTCGCCACCAAGTGCGAACTGCAGGTCGCCTACGCCATCGGCGTCGCGCGCCCGGTCAGCGTACTGGTCGATACCTTCGGCACCGGCAAAATCAGCGACGAGAAAATCGGCGAACTGGTGGAAAAACATTTCGACCTGCGGCCGAAAGGCATCATCCAGGCACTCGACCTGCTGCGCCCGATCTACCTGAAAACTGCCGCGCACGGCCACTTCGGCCGCGACGAACCGGAATTCAGCTGGGAACACACCGACAAGGCCGCCGCACTGAAGGCGGACGCGGGCATCAAATAGCAAGCTCCGCACCTTGCCAATAAAAACGCCGGCATTGCCGGCGTTTTTTATTGAGCCCATAAAACATAATTAAAACAATTGCTTATAGCAGAATCACGGTTTTCGTTCTTCGAGCGGTGCGCGCCTCCACTGCCGCTTGCGCCACCAACCGCCCTGACCCGGCAATGCCATCAGGCACCGCCCCTACTCGCGGCGGCGGCAATGCCGCCCAGAGGATATTCCCGCGACCCGGCAAGGCAGCCTGCACACAATCGCGCACTGGGACTATGTACGTCAACACACGGATTGCCCAAGTGAAATCGTCAATACTTGAATCCGATACGGCCGTGTGCGATGGTGTGCAATCGCGTCCTCGCGGCAGGCAAAATTAACGATGATCTGCAGCGGTGATAATGAATTTCGACAAACGTTACATGGTGGCTATGGCTCCGTCCGGGTGCGCCGCTACGTTATCCGCTTATGGCAGCTCTCCGGCAAACCGCTTGCCCTGCTGACGCACTTTGCGCCAACCCCCGGCCTGAAACGCCGACCGCAGTCTCACCTCTGCCTTGCAATTTCCAGTGACAGATCAAGCGATGACTTGGCATCATCTGCTGGTTCTGGTTAATTCCATTAGTGCCTGGGAGGGTATGTGTTCGTCGCATTAAGCCGCTTTACGATCGCCAATGACATGGCAGAAGACGTACAGACTGCTTTTCGTAACCGGCCGCATCTCGTTGATGGCGCGCAGGGATTTATCGGCATGGAAGTCATGAGCCCGCTGGGCAATCCGGCTGAGATCTGGCTGGTCACCCGCTGGAGCGATCAACAGAGTTACCACGATTGGCATCGGGGACATGAATACCACGAGTCCCATAAAGGCATACCCAAGGGGCTGAGGCTGGTACCGGGCAGCGCTACAGTCCAGCTTTTCGAAGTGTTTGCGGATTAGCGGTCTGTTGAAAAAGTGATGCGCGAGCGCGTGGGGAGCCCCCCAAGGGGACTTCCTTCGGGGCGCGTAGCGACCAAGCGCACACGCGTACAAGTCTTTGATTTAACGAGAGTCGAAAAATCTATACGTCAGCACATAGCATTAATTGCGAGAATTTCAACAAACTTTTAGGGATAATCGCTGATGACTATCGATGCCGGACTGCCAACACTGAGCACGGAAGGGCGGCGGCGATTTAAAAGCCTGCAGGCCGATGCAGTGAGCGCCGTCGCCGACCGCTTTTACACAATCCATGGCTCGGCGTACGCAGAATTCGGGGAGCGCGGTCGCGAGGCCTGCCGTGAGGATCTGGCATTTCACCTCGAATTTCTGCGTCCGGTGCTGGAATTCGGACTGCTGCAACCGATGGTGGATTACCTGTGCTGGCTAAGCAGCGTGCTTAATGCGCGATCGATTCCGGCCGGACATCTGGGACTCTCGCTGGACTGGCTGGCCGAATTTTTCGTGGCGCACATGGATACAACGGATGGCGCAGTGGTTGCCGCGGCTCTGCACGCAACACGTGACAAATTTCTGGCAGCTGGCAATACACCATTGAAGCCACCGACCTCGCCTGCCGCATGGCCGGAAGCGGCCCCCTTCGAAGCAGCCCTGCTTGCCGGCCATCAGCGCGAAGCTTTGGCGGTGGTAAACCGCTGCATCGACGATGGGCGCAGCCTCGTTGAAATCGAAATGCATGTCATCCAGCCGGCGCTGTACCAGATCGGCGAAAAATGGCAGTCCAATCAGGTAACGGTCGCGCAGGAGCATTTGGCAACGGCGATCGTGCATTCAGTGATGACGATGGGCCTGCTGCGCTCACCACCGCCGGCGTTGATCAGCAAACGCATACTGCTGGCCTGTGTCTCGGGCAACGATCACGCCGTCGGCCTGCGCATGGTCGCCGATGCCTTTCTGCTCGGCGGCTGGGATGTACAGTATCTGGGCGCGAATGTGCCGACGCCGGCGCTGGTCGCGCAGGCCGTGGAATGGAAACCTGATCTCGTCGGGCTGTCGGTGTCTTTCCCGCAGCAGTTGCCGGTGGTCAAGGCAATCATTGCGCAGCTGGGTGCGCGCTTCGGCAGCGCGCGTCCGGCGGTAATCATCGGCGGGCTGGCCATCAACCGCTTCAACCGGCTGGCCGAGATGGTGGGCGCGGATGCGTGCATGGCTAACGCGCAGGCGGCACTTGCTTCCGCCAACAGCATGGTCAGCGGTTAGAACGCTCATGCCCTGGTTTGCATCTGAGCTCGACCCGTTGCTCGCAGTCGTTACGGCAACGCTGGATGAACAAGGTAACTTGATCCAGGCTAATGCCGGATTCCTCAGGCTGATCAAGATGGAGGGGCAACAGCCGATCGGTCAGTCCGTAAGCCGTTATTTCAGGCAGCCTGATTTTGCGGCCCTCGCAGGCATGCCGGCCGGCGCCGATGGAGAAATCCACCGTGGACTGCTGACCATGGGTGATTACATGGGACAAACACGGTCCCTGCACGCCCGGGTCTGGCGCACGAACGGACAGTTTCGCGTACTGGCGGAATACGACATCGAGGAACTGGAGCGTCTCTACGAGACCGTGCTCGAACTCAACCGCGATTACGCCAGCGCGCAACTTGAACTTGCACAAACCAATCTCAAGCTGCAGCAGCGCGAGGCGCAGATCACCGCCTTATCGCTGACCGATCCGCTGACGGGAGTAGGCAATCGCCGCATGCTGGAAGAATCACTGACCAGGGAAATCGGGCGTGCCGAGCGCCTGGACGGGAAACTGTGCATGGTCATGGCCGACCTTGATCACTTCAAGCGTGTCAATGACATCCATGGCCACGAAGCTGGGGATAAGGTGCTCGCGGCGTTCGGCAACCTGCTGCGCCTGCAAACGCGACCCACCGACATCGTGGCACGGTTCGGCGGTGAAGAATTTGTGGTGCTGATGCCGCACGCCAGCCTCGAACAGGCGCTGGTGGCCGCCGAGCGTATCCGCGCGGCGCTTGCTGGAATGCTGATCGAACCATTACCAACCGCGGTTACAGCGAGCTACGGCGTGGTTGAACATGCAGCGGGCGAACAGGCCGATGCGCTGCTGCGTCGCGTTGACAAGGCGCTCTATGAGGCCAAACAGTCGGGGCGCAACCGGGTTGTTGCAGGCTAGGGCCTCTGTTAACAATCATTTCGTAGTTGCCACCACACCGCTGGCAAACCCGGTTTCCACGGCTGGCCGGTTGCTCCACCTTCGGCTATAATCCGCCCCGCTGAGGAGCGTTGCGACCGGTGGGGTTTTGAGTGATTACCCATCATCGGCCAGGCTCAGCAAAGATATCAACGGCGCTCGCACCGGCAACGGTGCGGGCGCTTTTTTTCGTACTTATTTTCGTACTTATTTTCGTAACTTGGTTTTGTAACTTATTTTGAATGCGTGTCCCCGAGGGGCGCTGCGACCGGACCGGGCTCAAACCCGATGCGCCGGCCAGGCTCGGGCGGCATCGCTGGCAACGGCGCCCTCCAACGACATCAGGAGTTGTACATGAACGCGAAAGCCGCTGACTACAAAGTCGCCGACATCAAACTGGCCGACTTCGGCCGCAAGGAAAT
Organism: Bordetella parapertussis; assembly: GCA_945885345.1. Classification (GTDB taxonomy): domain Bacteria; phylum Pseudomonadota; class Gammaproteobacteria; order Burkholderiales; family SG8-41. The sequence continues at coordinate 38,301 of CAMCYP010000007.1, forward strand.
CGCCATCGCCGAGACCGAAATGCCCGGCCTGATGGCGATCCGCGAAGAATTCAAAGGCAAAAAACCGCTGAAAGGCGCGCGCATTGCCGGTTCGCTGCACATGACCATCCAGACTGCCGTGCTGATCGAGACACTGGCTGACCTCGGCGCCGACATCCGCTGGGCCTCATGCAATATTTTCTCGACCCAGGACCACGCTGCGGCCGCGATTGCCGCGACCGGCATCCCCGTGTTCGCCTACAAGGGCGAAACCCTGGAAGACTACTGGGATTACACCCACCGCATCCTGGAGTGGAGCGACGGTGGTACGCCAAACATGATCCTCGACGACGGCGGCGACGCCACGCTGCTGGTCACACTGGGTGCGCAGCACGAGCGCAACAAGACGCAGCCGCCCCAGGGCACGAATGAGGAAGAAGTGGTGCTGTTCGCCGCGATGCGCAAAACGCTGAAGGAAAAGCCCGGCTTCTATTCGAAGATCGAAGCCAGCATCAAGGGCGTCACCGAAGAGACGACGACCGGCGTGCACCGCCTGTACCAGATGGAAAAGGAAGGCCGCCTGCCGTTCCCGGCGATCAACGTCAACGATTCGGTCACCAAGTCCAAGTTCGACAACCTCTACGGCTGCCGCGAGTCGCTGGTCGATGCCATCAAGCGCGCCACCGATGTGATGGTCGCCGGCAAGGTCGCGCTGGTCTGCGGCTTCGGCGACGTCGGCAAGGGCAGCGCACAGGCGCTGCGCGCGCTGTCAGCCCAGGTCTGGGTGACCGAAGTCGATCCGATCTGCGCACTGCAGGCGGCGATGGAGGGTTTTCGCGTCGTGACCATGGACTACGCCGCCGACAAGGCCGACATTTTTGTCACTGCCACCGGCAACCTCGGCGTGATCAACCACGATCACATGAAACGGATGAAGCACAACGCCATCGTCTGCAACATCGGCCACTTTGATTCCGAAATCGAAATCGCGACCCTGAAGCAGTACAAATGGGAGAACATCAAACCTCAGGTCGACCACGTGATTTTCCCTGATGGAAAACGGCTGATCATCCTCGCCGAAGGCCGCCTGGTGAACCTCGGCTGCGGCACCGGCCACCCGTCGTTCGTGATGTCGAGTTCCTTCACCAACCAGACGCTGGCGCAGCTCGAGCTCTACACCCAGAGCGGCAAGTACCAGAACAAGGTGTACGTGCTGCCAAAACACCTCGACGAGAAGGTCGCGCGGCTGCACCTGAAGAAGCTGGGCGTCCAGCTGACCGTGCTCAACGAGAAACAGTCCGATTACCTGCAGATGCCGGTTGACGGTCCGTACAAACCGGAACACTACCGCTACTGATCAACCCGATCGCAAGGCCCCGGGATGTAGAATCCACAGCATCCCCGGGCCGCGCGGAGGCGTCCATGGAATCACAGAAAAAATTCGCCCGCACTTTCAGTTTCGAGTTCTTCCCGCCGAACACGCCGGAAGGCGCGGAGAAACTCGCGCAGACCGCGAAGCAACTGGCACAGCTGAACCCGAAGTTTTTTTCGGTCACCTACGGTGCCGGCGGCTCGACGCGCGAACGCACGCTGCGCGCGGTGCTCGACCTGCGTGCCGCCGGTCATGCCGCGGCACCGCACATCTCCTGTGTCGGCTCGACCCGCAATGACATCCGCGACATCCTCAAGGAATACCAGACCCAGGGCATACGCCATGTTGTCGCACTGCGCGGCGATCTGCCGTCGGGCACCGCAACGTCCGGTGAATTCCACTATGCCAACGAACTGGTGGCCTTCATCCGCAGCGAGTTCGGCAGCCAGTTTCACATCGAGGTGGCCGCTTACCCCGAATACCATCCGCAGGCGCGCAGCGCGCAGGACGACCTGCTGAGTTTCAAGCGCAAGGTTGCGGCCGGCGCGGACTCGGCGATCACCCAGTATTTCTACAATGCCGATTGTTATTTTCATTTTGTCGACGAATGCGAAGCCATGGGCCTCAGCCTGCCCATCGTGCCCGGCATCATGCCCATCGGCCGTTTTGCACAGCTGGCACGATTTTCAGATGCATGCGGGGCGGAAATCCCGCGCTGGATACGCCGCAAACTGGAAGGTTATGGCGACGACACAGCTTCGATCCGCGCCTTCGGCCTGGACGTGGTGACCAAGCTCTGCGACGACCTGCTGGCAGCGGGCGCCCCGGGGCTGCATTTCTACACCATGAACCAGGCCGGACTGACGACCACGATCTGGCAGCGGCTCGGGTTATAGCCGTCGTCCCGTCCTGCAGCGACTTGGTATAGCCGCCTTCTCATGCTGCAGTGGCTGTGGCTGTAACTTCAGCTTCGCGCACCCTCCTGCAGCATCAGCCCCCTCTGCTGCCTGGGCAAGCGGATGCTCTAACGTGTTAGCCTGATGGTGGATGTGTTCCACTACTGGAGAATTGGATGGACCCGCAGGGGAGCCCACTTCCCGCAAACACGGATGTCCGCCGAAGCGTCTCCCGGCGGATTGCTGGCGCGTATTTCCTGTTTGCCGGCGTCTGGATCGTCATTTCCGACCTGGCGCTGTTTGGGCTGACCAGGGACCTCCCGGGCTTCGCCGGCGCCTCGCTCGTCAAGGGCGGCCTGTTCGTGCTGATCACGACCGTATTGCTGTACCTGTTCAGTTCACAGCAACTTCAAACCATTGCAGAATCAGGACCCTTCCCCACCGGGGCGTACACACCACGGCTTGCCCGACTGAACCCGGCTGTCGTGTTCGCTGCGATGGCCATACTGGCGATCGCGCTGGTGATCGCGATGTTTTCATACGAAAGCAACCAGCATCGCGATGCCGCGCGCGCGCAACTGCGCGCGATACTCGAACTGAAGGCGGATCAGATCGAGCTGCTGCTGGAGCAGCGGCAAGCCGCTGCGCGTTTCTACAGCCGCTCCCGCGGCCTGCAAGCGGACATGGCCCGCCATACGCTCCGTCCCGCCGAAAACATCGGCCAAGACATCAAAGACCGGATCGAAGACCTGCGGCGCGATCTGGCATTTGATGCGGTGCTGGTACTGGATCGCGCCGGGCTGCTGGTTGCCGGAAATGTTTCCGGCACATTGAGCCAGCCGTCGCCGGAGATCGTTGCCGAGGCCAGGCGCTTGATGGCATCCGCCGCGCCGATCTCGCTTTACCTGCATCGGGATACCCAACTGCCCGACGCGCCCGTACTGCTTGATTACATTACACCGCTGCGCGCAACGGCAAATGGCCAGGAGATACTGGGCGCAATCGTGCTGCGCGAGAACGCTCACAACCGGCTTTTTCGCCTGATTAAGGAATGGCCTACCGCCAGTCCGAGCGCGGAGTCGCTGCTGGTGCGCCGCGACAGTGACGCGGTGTTGTTCCTCAGCGACGTCAGGAACGCCGGGGACACGGCCTCTCGTCTGCGCCGGCCGTTAAGCGATGCGGACTTCGTCGCCGCCAAAGCCGTGCAAGCCACGACCCCCCTGCTGACGGACGGCAAAGACTATCGCGGGACTGACGTAGTCGCAGCATCGCGCAGCATCGCCGGAACCGACTGGTTCCTGATCGTCAAGGTCGACCGTGACGAAATACTGGCACCGGTGCGCCACAGCGCACTGATCTGGCTGGGTTCGATTCTTTGCATGTCGCTGCTCGCCGCGATCGGGGTCTGGTGGCTTTGGCGCCAGCAGCTGCGGCTGGTGGCTGTCAACGAACTCGCGGAATCCGCCGGTCGCAGGCGCGCCGAGAACATGCTCGGCGAAGTCGAGGAACGCTACCGCGCGCTGTTCGAACGTTCGCACGACTGCGTGTTTCTCACTGATCTTGAAGGCAATTTTCTCGATGCCAACCCCGCCGCACTGAATCTGCTCGGCTACAGTCGCGATGAGCTGCCTTCCATCACCGTCAAAACCTTATTGGGGGCCGATGAACTGCAAAGCGCCCTGGCAACCATCGATGAGATCATCAGCGCTGAGGCTCCGCACGAGCAGCGGGAGTACACGCTGCACAAGAAGGACGGAACCGAAGTCATCGTCGAGGTCAGTACCTCCCTGGTATTCAGAAACGGCAAGCCCGGCGCGTTGCTTGGAATCGCACGCGATATTACAGAGCGCAAACGCACCGAATCCATCAGACACGCACAGCTGGATCGGGTGCAGCAACAGATGGACGCCATCGGCAGGATATCTGCATTCGAAGCGCTGATATCGGACGATATCGGGAGCTTTGCAAAGGAAGTCACCAGGGAAGCCGCCCGCGTCACCGGCGTGGAACGCGCAAGTGTGTGGCTGTTCAACAAAAACGAATCCGAATTGCTCTGCATAGACCTCTTCGAAGCCTCTCCGGGGACACATACCAGTGGCGCAATACACCGCCAGGAACATTTTGAGAACGAATTTCGCGCCCTGAAGAATGCCCGTTACGTGGACGCCAGCGACCCGATGACGGATCCGAGAACAGCGGGCTATGTCGAGAGTTACCTGAAACCGCTGCGCATCACTTCCATGCTAGACGCCGTGGTGCAGGTCTCAGGCAAACATCTCGGTCTGCTCTGCTTCGAGCATGTCGATCGGCCTCATCAGTGGGAAGCGGACGAAATCACCTTCGCCTGCCAGCTTGCCGACAAGCTCGGCTTCGCCATCACCACTCGCGCACGCCTACAGATACAGGCGGATCTGGTCGACAGCGAGCGGCGCTTTCGCACCCTGGTCGAGCAATCCGTCAGCGGCTTCTACATGGTGCAGGATGGCAGGATCGCCTACGTCAATGCGCGCTTCGCCGAGATATTCGGCTACGCCTCGCCTGAAGAAATGCTGGGAAAAAGCCCGCTGGATCTGACGGCAGAAAAGGATCGCACGATGGTCGCCGGGAATTTCAGGCAACGCCTATCCGGTGAGATTAAGAGCATGAGTTATTCGTTTACCGGTGTGCGCAAAGACGGCAGCGAGATTGAACTTGGCGCGCACGGCGCCTACGTCATCAATGAAGGCCGCCCCGCGGTGATCGGCCTGCTGCAGGACATCACCGAACGCAAGCGCAATGAAGAGGAAATCCAGCGCTATGTCACGCGGCTGGAGAAAGCCATGCACGGCACCATTGGTGTCATCTCCGCGATCGGGGAAGCGCGCGATCCCTACACCCACGGTCATGAGCGACGGGTCGGCGAAATCGCCGCAGCAATCGGCGCCGAGATGGGGCTGGATGCGAACCGAGTCGAGGGCATCCGCATTGCCGGCTGTATGCACGACGTCGGCAAAATCGCTGTACCCGCTGAAATCCTGTCCAAACCCGGCAAACTCACGAAGCCCGAGTACGAACTGGTGAAAAGTCATGCCGAACGCGGTTACGAGATACTGAAGGGTTTCGAGTTTCCGTGGCCGGTCGCCGAGATCGCCTGGCAGCATCACGAGCGGCTTGACGGCAGTGGTTATCCACGCGGGCTGAAAGGTGACGAGATTCTGCTCGATGCGCGCATCGTGGCGGTGGCCGATACCATCGAGGCCATGTCCTCGCATCGCCCCTTTCGTCCGGGGCTGGGCATTGATCAGGCGCTTGCCGAAATCAGCAAGGGTGCCGGAACGCTGTACGACCAGCAGGCGGTGGATGCCTGCCGGCGACTGTTCATCGACAAAGGCTACCGCTTGCCCGAATAGGCCCGTCGTGGCGACAATGTTGTGCCGTGCGCTGCTTTCCGTCGCTATACTCTGCGTGGCGCAGCGGCGCGCCCATTGCTGACGGGAGAACATCGTGCAGGAAACCCAGACTCAGACCACGGCAGCAGCGAATCCGGAACGCAGTGAGCTGGCGCGCGCCGCCAAGGCACGATCACCCAAAGAAGCCGCAGCGCTGCTAGCCGAATATCCGGCAGCGACCATTGCCGCCGTGCTGCTGGATCTGCCGCCCGCGCTGACCCAGGATGTACTGGTCGAATTGCCGGGCGGTCTGGTCGATGGCATTGTCCAGGTCGCACCGCCGGAAATGGTCGCGCAATGGCGCACCAACCAGCAATTCGCCCAGGGCAGCATCGGCCGCATGATGGCGCCGGCGCGCGCGGTATTCCACCCGCAGATGACCGTGCGCGAAACCATCGAACAGTTGCGCCCGCTGGTGCGCAACGCCTTCATCACTTACGGTTATGTCACCGATGACAACGGCAGGATGCTCGGCATCATCACCATGCGCGACCTGCTGTTCGCCGATGATCAGGTCGCGCTGGAGTCGATCATGCTGCGCAACGCGTTTTCCCTGAGCCCAGCACTGCCGCTGGCCGATGCGATGAAACTGGTGCTCGACCGCCACTATCCGGTGTACCCGGTCTGTGACGACGGCGGCGTGCTGCTCGGACTGGTGCGCGGCCAGACCCTGTTCGAAGAGCAGGCCTTCGAAATCACGGCGCAGGTCGGCAGCATGGTCGGTGTCGAAAAAGAAGAGCGGCTGGCGACCCCGCTGTCCAACAGTTTCAGATTCCGCCATCCCTGGCTGCAGATCAATCTCGCCACCGCCTTCATCGCCGGCGCGGTGGTGGCGATTTTCCAGGACACCGTGGACCGGCTGGTCATCCTCGCACTGTTCCTGCCGGTGCTCGCAGGCCAGTCGGGCAATACGGGTTGCCAGGCGCTGGCGGTGACCCTGCGCGGCATGACGCTGGGTGAACTGAAATCCGGCATGGAGCGATCCCTGGTGATCAAGGAGGCCTCGCTGGGCGCGCTGAACGGCGCCTTCACTGGGCTGGTCGCGGCACTCGGCATGTTCATCGTGGCTACCTATCAGCACAATCCCAACGCGCTGCTGCTCAGTCTCGTGGTATGGATCGCGCTGGTCGGCAGCTGCATCGCCAGCGGCATCAGTGGCGCCATGGTGCCGCTGACGCTGAAACGTTTCGGCTTCGATCCGGCCACAGCCTCCAGCATTTTCCTGACCACCGCCACTGACGTGGTGAGCATGGGCCTGCTGCTGGGCCTGGCTGCACTGCTGATCTGATCCGGCAGGAATCCATGCAAAAAAGCCGCCCGAGGGCGGCTTTTTTTCCGTTTCAGTTCCGGCTTATGCCGCTTTTGCCGGTGCCTTGCGTTTTTTCGCCTGCGCCGCAGGCGCATGCATGGCTGCGTAAGCGGCATGCGCCGCCGCTTCCGCATCGCCCACGTGCACGGCATAACCCATGTCTTCCAGCACTGAACCCAGCGCCGACAGGCACAGCATCACGTTATCCGGGCGGCAGGAATAACCCATCAGGCCGAAGCGCCAGATCTTGCCGGCGAGGGGACCGAGGCCGGCACCGATTTCGAGGCCGAATTCGCTCAACAGTGTTTTGCGCACTTCGGCTTCGTTGACACCTTCCGGGCACAGCACCGCATTCATCTGCGGCGCCTGGTACTGTTCTTTCACCAGGAATTTCAGCCCCATTGCTTCGAGGCCGGCTTTCAGCGCGGTGTGATGGCGATCGACGCGCGCCCAGGCATTCTCCAGACCTTCTTCGCGGATCAGCAACAGCGCTTCGTGCAGCGCGAACAGCGAATTGGTCGGCGCGGTGTGGTGATAAGTACGCGTGGTTTCGCCCCAGTAACCGAGCAGCAGGTTCATGTCCATGAACCAGGAATGGATCTTGTCTTTGCGTGCCTTGACATACTCGACCACCGACTCCGAAAACGTCACCGGCGACAGGCCCGGCGTGCACGACAGGCATTTCTGGCTGGCGGAATAGGCGGCATCAATGCCCCATTCATCGACCAGCACCGGCGAACCGCCGAGCGAAGTCACGGCGTCGACGATGGTCAGCGTATTGTATTTGTGGGCGATCTGCACCAGCGTTTTGGCGTCGGACAGCACGCCGGTGGAAGTTTCGGCATGCACAAATGCAACCACGCGCACATCAGGATTTTTCTTCAGCGCGTCTTCGAGTTTTTGCGGGTCTACGGGTTCGCCCCATTTGTCCTCGACCACGACCGCCGTGCCGCCGCAGCGTTCGACGTTTTCGATCATGCGGCCACCGAACACGCCGTTGCGGCAGACGATGACCTTGTCGCCCGGCTTCACCATGTTGACGAAGCAGAATTCCATGCCCACCGAGCCCGGCCCTGAAATCGGGAAGGTCAGCGGATTCCTGGTCTGGTAGGTGTAACGCAGCAGCGCCTTCAGCTCTTCCATCATCTCGACGAATACCGGATCAAGATAGCCGATGGCGGGCTGGCTCATCGTGGTCAGTACGCGCGGATGGATTTCCGTCGGGCCGGGGCCCATCAGTGTGCGTTGCGGCGGATGAAACGAATTAATGCGTTTGGGTGGCGCGAACTTGTCCATGGTGAATTCACTCCCTGCTAAGGCGTTGGCGAAAAAATTCTCTCCGTCCGGCCGCGATTTCAACCGCAGCGGTTTGCGCGTGGTGGCTTCATTGAGCACGTCGACGGCGGCAATCTGCCCGCCGGTAACCTGCTCGACTTCCATCGCCCAGCGCGCGGGCACATATCCGGATTTAACCCAGTGATTGACGACCGCGCGATCAAGCCGGAAGCGGCGGGCCACTTCGGCCTGGCTGCCAAAAAGATCGACGAGGCGTTCTGCGCAATTCATGCGGGACAAATCCGGTGACTGGGTAAACAGTGTTTTAAGGCAGGACGAAATTTATCATGGCAAACTAAATTTGACAAGGCAGTCTCAGCTCACAAAAATATTCTAACTAATTGTTTTTAAATGTTTTATGAATTTCCCTGCCCCCGAAAAAGGCCGCCAGTCATGGTAATGTTCCGCCTGTAGCCCGAAGAATCAAAAATAACAGAGGAATTGCCCATGCGTCATTTTGACCAATTGCCCCGCAGCATCATTGCCGGATTACTGCTGCTTGCGCCGTTCGGCGCCGCCGCCCAGTCGGACGCCTACCCGAACAAACCGATTCGCCTGATTGTCCCCTTCCCGCCGGGTGGCGGAACGGACCTGGTATCGCGCATCATCCAGCCGCCGCTGAATGCCGCGCTCGGACAACCGATCCTGATCGACAACCGCGGTGGCGCGCAGGGTACGCTGGGCACCGGCATTGCGGCCAAGGCCAACCCCGATGGCTACACGCTGGTCATTTCAGAAATCGGCGCCACCGCCGTTGCGCCGGCCACGCAACCACACCTGACCTTTGATGTCTCCAAAGACTTCGAAGCCATTACGCAACTGATCGAGCAGCCGTACATCATGACGGTGCACCCCAGCGTGCAGGCGCGCACACTGCAGGAGTTCGTGAAACTGGCGCAAAGCAAGCCCAACGCCTTCAATTACGGCTCGGGCAATGTCACCGCACATATCGCGCAGGAAGCTTTTTTCCAGACTGCCAAGATCAAGCTGACGCATGTTCCCTACCGCGGTTCGGGTCCGTCAGTGGCTGCTGCAGTCGGTGGTGAAGTGCAAACCCTGTTCTCCGGGCCCGGCGCCGCAATCCCGCAGATCAAGGCCGGCAAACTGCGTGGCCTGGCCGTGACCACGGCCAAACGCGCGACACAACTGCCCGACATCCCGACGCTGGCTGAACAGGGTTACAAGGGGTTTGCCATCAGCGGCTGGTATGGTTTGATGGCCCCGGCAGGCACGCCCAAAACCGTGATCACAAAACTCAACACCGTGGTCACCGGTGTGCTGAAAGGCGAAGCCGGAAAAACCCTGCGCGACCGCGGTTATGAGCCGACGCCGACCACCCCGGAGGAATTCGGCAAATTCATGCGCGCGGAAATCACCCGCTGGGGCAAAGCCGTCAAAGAGTACGGTATCAAGGCCGAAGACTGATCCAGCCGTCGCGCGATTGCGGTTTTCAGGAAAAGCGCCGTCGATTTACTTCAGTCGACATCGAACGCCGTATCGCCATCCGGCACCGGCTCTCCAGTCGCCCGCACCGCGGAGAAATCAAACAGGGTCCGGTCCAGCAAATGCGAGGGTCGGACATTCTGGATGCTGGTCAGCAGCGTCTCCAGACGGCCCGGGTGGTTTTTTTCCCATCCGCGCAGCATGACCTTCATTTCCTTGCGTTTCAGATTCTCCTGCGAACCACACAAGGTGCAGGGAATGATTGGAAACTGCCGCATTTCCGCATAGGCCTCCAGGTCGCTCTCCTCGCAGTACGCCAGCGGCCGGATCACCACATTGCGGCCGTCGTCCGACACCAGCTTCGGCGGCATGGTTTTCAGCTTGCCGCCGTAAAACATGTTGAGGAAAAAGGTTTCGAGGATGTCGTCGCGATGGTGGCCCAGCGCGATCTTGGTCGCGCCCAGTTCCTGCGCCACGCGATACAGCACGCCGCGGCGCAACCGTGAACACAGCGAGCACATGGTCTTGCCTTCGGGAATCACGCGTTTGACGATACTGTAGGTATCCTGCGCCTCGATATGGAAGGGCACACCCAGCCTGGTCAGGTACTCCGGCAACACATGTTCCGGAAACCCCGGCTGCTTCTGGTCAAGGTTGACGGCAATGATGTCGAAATGAATCGGCGCGTGGCTCCGCAGGTGCAGCAGGATGTCGAGCAGCGCGTAGCTGTCCTTGCCGCCGGACAGGCAGGTCATGACCTTGTCGCCGTCGCGGATCATGTCGAAATCGGCAATCGCCTGGCCGACCTGGCGGCGCAAGCGCTTGACGAGCTTGTTCGACTCGTAGTGTTCCTTGCGCTCCTTGTTGCTGCGCGGCGTGATGTGTATGACCTGTGTGTCCATATTGAATCCTTGAGTCCGGTTCCGCAGTTCAGGCAACGATGCTGCGCCCGCCATCCACGGCAATGATTTGCCCGGTGACATAAGGTGCCAGGGCCAAAAATTCCACGGCCATCGCAATGTCGGCAGGCTCGCCAGTACGCTTCAACACCGTCTGGTTGACGATGCGCTGGCGCTCGATGTCGTTCTGCCACGCCGGGTCTTCGGGCCAGACGATGGTGCCCGGTGACACGCCGTTGACCCGCACCTGCGGTCCCAGTTCGCGCGCCAGCGACCGCGTCAATGCCAACAGGCCGCCCTTGGCTGCGTTGTAGACCAGATGGCTTTTCATCGGCAATTCGGCATGGATATCGATGATGTTGACGATGCAGCCCTGTGTTTTACGCAGCTCCAGCGCCGCCGCCTGTGACAAAAACAGCGGCGCTTTCAGATTGGTGCCAATCAGGTCATCCCAGGCCTGTTCGTCGATGCCGCCCACGGGCGTGGCATAAAAACTCGACGCATTGTTGACCAGCACATCAAGCCGCCCGAACGCCGCCAGTGCATCCTTGATCAGTTGCGGCAAGGCACCGGGGGTCAGCAGGTCGGCGCGCGCCAGCGCCGCCGAATCCGCGCGCAGCGCGTTGAGTTCATTGAACAGCGCCTGCGCGTCCTGTACAGAATGGTGGTAATTGATCACCACATTCGCACCAGCCGCATGCAGCCGGCGGCAAATCGCCGCCCCGACGCGTCGCGCGCCGCCGGTCACCAGCGCCGCCTTGCCCGCCAGACCGTTGCTCATGGATTGCCGCCCCGCATGCCGCTCATTTGCCGATGTCCATCGTAAATCATTGTTTATTTTATCGTAATATCCCGCGGTGACCTCTTTGCCGAAGAATCCGACACTGCCGCTGCCGCCGCCTGCGGCACTCGAACTGAGTGCGCGTCTGCAAGCGCTGATCCGCGGAGAAATCCAGTCCGGCGGCGGCTGGATCAGCTTCGCACGCTACATGGAGCTGGCGCTGTACGCGCCGGGCCTTGGTTATTACAGCGCCGGTAGCCACAAACTCGGCGCTGCCGGCGATTTCATCACCGCGCCGGAGCTGTCGCCGCTGTTCGGCCGCACGCTGGCGCGGCAAGTGGCCGAGCTGCTGGCACAGGACATTCCCGACATCGTCGAACTCGGCGCCGGCAGCGGCACGCTGGCGGCGGTACTGCTGGCGGAACTCGCGGCGCTTGATCGCCTGCCGCAGCGTTACCTGATTCTCGAAGTCAGCGCCGACCTGCGCCAGCGCCAAGAGGCGCATCTCGCGGCCACCGTGCCCCAGCTTGCCGATCGCGTGTCATGGCTCGACCGCTTGCCGGATCAGTTACACGCCATCGTCATCGGCAACGAAGTGCTGGATGCGCTGCCGGCGCATCGCATCCGTGTGCATCAGGGCAGCGTCGAAGAAATCGGCGTCATTGCGAACGACGACCACTTTGCCTGGGGCTGCCGCCCCGCATCCGCACCATTGCAACAGGCGGTTGCCGTGCACGGCCTGCCCGACGATTACGAAACCGAAATCAATCTCGCGGCGCCGGCACTGGTCAGCAGCCTGGCGCAACGCCTGACTCGCGGTGCACTGTTGTTCATTGACTACGGTTTCCCGGCACACGAGTTTTTTCATCCGCAGCGCAATCGCGGCACGCTGATGTGCCACTACCGCCATCAGTCGCACGCCGATCCCTTCCTGTGGCCGGGCCTGCAGGACATCACCGCGCATGTCGACTTCAGCGCCATGGCAAAGGCCGGGGCGGGACTCGAACTGCTGGGATACACCGGCCAGGCGCAGTTCCTGATCAACTGCGGCATCACCGAACTGCTGGCCGCGGTACCGGCCGCGGATACCGCGCGTTATGCGCCGCTGGCCGCGCAGGCACAGCAACTGCTGTCGCCGGCGGAAATGGGCGAACTGTTCAAGGTCATCGCACTGGGCCGCGGCGCCTTTGCGCCTCTATCAGGTTTTCGCCGCGGCGACCGTTCGCATACGCTGTAACCTGCTCATTCAAATCTGATCTAGAGTTTCGGCACAGCCATGCCGCGCTGCACTGCGGGGCGCGCGGAGATGCGGTCGTACCAGCGCTTGACGCGGGGGAAATCGCTGAGGTCAACCTTGTGCCATTCGTGGCGCGCAATCCACGGATAGGTCGCCATGTCGGCAATCGTGTATTCGCCGGCGGCCAGCCATTCATGGCCGGCGAGCTGTTTGTCGAGCACGCCGTAGAGGCGCCGCGTCTCCTTGACATAACGCTCGATGCCGTACGGCACCGGTTCCTTCGCCGCGCGCAGGAAATGATGGGCCTGACCGAACATCGGCCCGACACCGCCCATCTGAAACATCAGCCACTGCAGTGCGTCGTAACGCCCACGTACTTCTTGCGGTAAGAACTTTCCAGCTTTTCCGGCGAGATAAATCAGGATCGCGCCGGATTCCATCAGCGCCATCGGCTTGCCATCGGGGCCGTCGCTGTCGACGATCGCCGGGATTTTGCTGTTGGGATTAATCGCGACGAACTCGGGTTTGAACTGATCATTCTGGCCGATGTTGATGGCATGGGTCTGGTATGGCAGGCCGCACTCTTCGAGCATGATGGAAATTTTGCGGCCGTTGGGTGTACTCCAGGTATAAAAATCGATCATCGCGATCCTTTCAAAACCAATTGTTTATTTTATATTGTTCAATGCCGCGAGGCGCGCCTGCGCCACCGCCGCCTTGATGTCGGCGGGCGCGGCGTGATTGCGCGCCACAGCACCGGCATCCACGGCCAGCGTCGCCTCATGCGCGCGGCGCAAGCGCTGCCGCGCCGGTTCAACATCCGCCTCCCCCGCCAGCGCCGCCTGCACCAGCGCAGTAAAGCGCTCCGGTCGCCGCCACGCATCCGCCGCTTCGAGCAAACCCAGCAACTCCCCTGCGTCGAGGCTCGCGGCGTCGGCCAGCGCATTGCCATGCCGCGCCGCCAGCACCGCGAGGTCGCGACAGCCGGCCGGTGCTTTTATTTTTGCGCAAAACGCATCCACCGCTTCGGGCTCCAGTACTCGTGCCAGCGCGGCAAAACGCACATCGAGTGACGCACCCTGCCCTGCCGCAGCATCGAGCGCCTGCAAAGCCTCTTCAGCACGGCCTTCGTCATACAAAGCATCGAGTTGCGGCAACACACGCGCCAGGGCGCCGCACTCCCGCAATACCGTAAACATCGTCGACGGCGTTTTCTCCGTCAAACCCTTCGCCAGTTCCTGCCACACCCGCTCGGCCACCAGCGCATCAGCTTCCCCGGCCTGCACCATCTGCATCATCAGCGCCTGCGTTTCGGGTGCCACGCCGAAACCGAAACGTGCGGCAAACCGCGCCACGCGCAGGATGCGCACCGGGTCTTCGGCAAACGCCGGACTGACATGGCGCAGCACGCCGCTGCCGATGTCTTCGGAACCGTGGTGGGGATCGATCAGCCGCCCTGCTTCATCGCGTGCCATCGCATTGATGGTCAGATCGCGGCGTTGCAGATCCTCTTCCAGAGTGACCTCGGGTGCGGCGTGGAAGGTAAAGCCGTGATAACCCGGCGCAGTCTTGCGCTCGGTGCGCGCCAGCGCGTATTCCTCGTGGGTCTGCGGATGCAGGAACACCGGGAAGTCGCGGCCGACGGGGCGGTAGCCATTCTTGACCATCTCTTCAGGAGTCGCGCCGACGACGACATAGTCGCGGTCCTGCACCGGCAGGCCGAGCATTTCGTCGCGAACTGCACCGCCGACGGTATAGATTTTCATGATGTTGGTGGTGACAAAGCGCCTGGGATCACGGATTCAGCGGTCCGCGATTCAACGTCCCGCCAGATTGCGGAAACGCTGATAACGCGCGCGCGGCGTGCGCGTCGCCAGCCACATCGGCGCCACCGCTTCCAGCGCCTGCGGCTTGATGCCGAAGGGGAATGCGCTGCCGCTGACGCTGTCGACTTCCATCGAACGCAGGTTGTCGCGCGTCATCAGTTTCACCGGCAGCCATTCCATCGCATAGGCCTGGCAGTAGGACAACACGCGATTTAATCCAATTATCGGCCGTTGTTGCCCGGTTATCTTGCCGACATAAGCCACCAGTTCGCGCAGCGTGTAACGCCGCGGACCGACTAGCTCATAGCTCTGCCCAAACGTTGTCACGTCGGTCAGCGCGCGCACGAATGCGGCGGCAACATCGTCGACATACACCGGCTGGAACCGTGCGCCGGGACTCGCCAGCGCGATAACCGGCAGTGCCCGCGTCAGGCAGGCAAACATGTTCAGGAAACTGTCGTCGGGCCCGAAAATCACGGACGGACGGAAGATCGTGAAATCGAGATCCGATTCGCGCACGATCGTCTCGGCTTCACCCTTGCTGCGCAGATAGGCGCTGGGCGCATCCGGCGCGGCAGCCAGCGCACTCATCTGCAGCAGACGGCGGACATTATTGCTGCGGCAGGCCGCGACGACCTTGCGCGCCAGTTCGACATGCGCCGCTGCAAAGCCGCGCTTGCCGCGCGCGTCGTGCAGTACGCCGACGAGGTTGATTACCGCATCGCAGCCCTGGACCACCGCCGCCAGCGCCGCAGGATCCTGCACATCGGCCACCACCACATCGACCGTGGGCAGCAGGATCAGTGCCTTGGCGCGCTCGCGATCACGCGTCGGCACCCGCACGCGATAACCCTGCGCGGCCAGTTGCTGACAGAGATGACGGCCGACAAAACCGGCGCCGCCGATGACACAGATGTTGGTGATTTGCATCAGCCCATTCTACCCTTCACCTATCGCCCATTACCCATCACCAATTACTAATCACCAGTGACCAGTCACCGCCATCAAGGAGTATCGCCCAGCGGTTTCTCGCGATCACGGGCGCGCGGCTCGATAACGCCGATGCGCGCTTTCAGCGACTGCATCTGCTGACTGAAGTTGTGCGCGTAATAGCTGGAATTGGCCATCACCTTTTTCACGTAATCGCGGGTCTCGTTGAACGGGATGGTTTCGGCATAGATCGCCGCTTCCATGCTCTGGCTGTCGCGCCAGGCGCGGGCGCGGCCCGGCCCGGCGTTGTAGGCGGCGGAAGCCAGCACCGGGCTGCCGTCCAGCGAGTCGAGTACATGGCGCAGGTAATAGGTACCGAGGCTCAGGTTGGTATCCACATCGGTGACCTGCGACCACTGCCAGTCCTTGAGTCCGATCTTGCCGGCGACCCAGCGCGCGGTGGCCGGCATCAGTTGCATCAGGCCGCCGGCGCCGACGCGGGATTTGGCCTGTGCGATAAAGCGGCTTTCCTGGCGGATCAGACCGTTGACCCAGGCCTCGTCGAGGTCGAGCTGGCGCGCGGCGGCTTTCAACTGGTCGCGATACGGGGCCAGGTAGCGCAGACCGAAATCATGCTCGAACACCGTGCGGTCGGCAGTATTGATCGCGCGGTCATATACCGCGTTGCGACGCGCGACTTCAGCCGCTGCCAGCAATTGCCGGTCGCTCAATTCGCGGATCGCCCACAACCATTCGCGCACCGCCTCCAGCCGCAGATCAAGCCGGAACAGTTCCAGCGCGCGCCTGATGCCCGGCTGCGCGACAATCGCGGCAATGTCCTTGTCGGTCGGTTTGTATGTGGCAGCAGGCGCCTGCACCGAACCACCGAGTTCTTCCAGCGCCAGTTGGCCGTAGAAATGATATTCAGCCGACAGCGGTTTCAGCAAGGCAATGGCTTCCGTGCCGCGACCCTGCGTTTTCAATCCGCGCGCTTTCCAGTAGCGCCAGGCCGGTTCTTCGGCTTCTTTCGGCGTCATCGCGTCAATCGCCGCCAGCACGTCGGGCCAGCGTCTGGCGCGCAGCGCGGCACGCGCCTTCCAGCCCAGCTGCAGATCACTCATGCCCGAAGCCTGCGCAAACCAATCGAGTGCTGCCGGATCATGGCGCATCGCACCGAAATAACCGAGCATGCCCCAGACATAGGCTCGCTCTTCTTCGGAAAACTTCGGCGCGATTTTGACCCAGTACGCGGCGGCCTGCGGCGGCGAAGTGCGTGCCAGGCGATACACCGCGAACATGGTCGCTTCGCGACCGCCGCGCGATTTGAATTCGGCGCGCGTACCACTCAGATGCGCTGCAGGATTCCCGGAAATGGCCGACAACACGCGCGCATCCGGCGCCTGGCCCTTGGGCAGATAAGCCGCCACCCGGTTGGCCAGGCTGACCTGCCCGGCTTCCAGCGCTTGCCGGATGCGGGTCCAGATGTCTTCGACAGACAACTGCTTCGCATCGATCAGGGACTGGAACAGCGGATCGCAACTGGCGGGCAGCTCGCGCGCAACAAACCACAAGGGGCGCGCTTCGCGCAGTGCCAGCGAATCGCTGCTGGTGCGCGCCTGCAGCGTATAACAGGTGATTTCCAGATCATCGTTGACCAGTGCCGGCAACTCGGCGTTAAACAATTCCCACTGCGCGTTTTTACCCAGCAGTTTCAGCCAGTCGCGGCGCAGGTAATCCGACAACGGTGTATCACGGTTGGCCGTGAGGAAGGCACGGACTTCCGCGGGATCACGCGATTCCAGCCGCACTTTCAATCGCCAGTACTGGACATAGGGTTCGAGCAGATGACCCTGGAATTTCGGCGCAAGCTGCTCCAGTTGTTTGCTGTCGCCAATGCGCGCCGCATCGCGCGCCTTCAGAAAGGCGTCATCCAGATTGGCCGCAGCCACTACAGCAGCAAACCCGAGCAAGCCGCAGGCGACCGCCAGCCGGATTCGAGCGCAAATCATAACTTGTTGATTATAAACATTTTTATGCCAGAAACAGGCGGTAAGCCGGATTCCGGGTTTCATTACAGTACGGGTAACCGACCTGCTCCAGGAAGGCCTGGAAGCGGGCTTTGTCCGCCGGCGGCACTTCCATGCCCACCAGCACGCGGCCGTAATCCGCGCCATGGTTGCGGTAATGGAACAGGCTGATGTTCCAGCCGCGGCTCATGCTGGTCAGAAAACGCATCAGCGCACCCGGCCGTTCCGGAAACTCGAAGCGGTAGAGAATTTCATTCTTCGCGCCCGGCGCGTGTCCGCCAACCATGTGCCGCACATGCAGCTTCGCCAGTTCATTGCCGCTGAGATCCAGCGTCTGCAAACCGCGCCGGCGCAAGGCACGCACCAGCTGCGCCGTTTCGCGGCGGTCGCGCACCTGCACACCAACAAATACCCGCGCCTGCTTCGCATCATCAAAACGATAATTGAACTCCGTCACGTTGCGCGGCCCGAGCTGTTCGCAGAAGGCCTTGAAGCTGCCGGGCTTTTCCGGAATCGTTACCGCAAGGATCGCCTCGCGGTTTTCACCGAGTTCGGCTTCTTCTGCGACAAAGCGCAGCCGGTCAAAGTTCATATTGGCACCGCAGGCGACGGCGACGAATGTTGCACCGCGCGATTTTTTGCGTGCGGCCCAGGCCTTGGCACCGGCGATGGCCAGCGCACCCGCGGGCTCGAGAATGGCGCGGGTATCTTCAAATACATCCTTGATCGCCGCGCACATGGCATCCGTATCAACGCGGATCACCTCGTCGACCAGCGTGCGGCACAGCCGGAAGGTTTCGCGGCCAACCTGCTTGACCGCAACGCCGTCGGCAAACAACCCTACCTGCGCCAGTTTGACGCGGCGCCCGGCCTTCAGCGACTGGTACATGGCATCCGAATCCATGGGCTCAACGCCGATGATCTTGATCTCGGGACGCAGGCGTTTCACGTAAGCGGCAATGCCGGAGATCAACCCGCCGCCGCCAATGGCAACAAAAATCGCGTCGATGGGCTCCGGATGCTGGCGCAGGATTTCCATGGCAATGGTGCCCTGGCCGGCGATCACATCGGGGTCATCGTAGGGATGAACATAGGTCAGGCCGCCGCGTTTTTCGAGCTTGCGCGCATGCGCCGCCGCCTCGTCATAAGAATCGCCGTGCAGCACGACCTTGGCACCGCGCCCGCGTACCGCATTGACCTTGATGTCAGGCGTGGTCACCGGCATCACGATGGTCGCCGTGCAGCCGAGGCGCTGCGCTGCCAGCGCGACACCCTGGGCGTGGTTGCCGGCGGAGGCGGCAATCACGCCGCGGCGCAAGGCCTCGGGCGGCAGATGCACCATCTTGTTATAGGCGCCGCGCAGCTTGAAGGAAAACACCGGCTGCATGTCTTCGCGCTTGAGCAGGATGCGGTTGTGCATGCGCCGCGACAGGGCGGGCGCGGCTTCCAGCGGCGTCTCGATCGCGACGTCGTACACGCGCGCATTGAGGATGCGTTCCAGGTAATCTATTTTTTTCATGACTTTATTGATGCCGATTCGGCAAATGGCTGATTCCCAAAGGTTATCAGGAATAGCCCTCCCCGGCACGGACCGCGGGAGCAGCGCGGCGGGTATCATGTATATTGGATCGGATACTGGAGCAGCAAGATGACACAAAACGTGAATCAGGACGCATTAAAACAGGCGGCGGCAAAAGCTGCGGTCGCACTGGTACCCGCCGGCAGCATCGTCGGCGTCGGCACCGGATCCACGGTCAATTTTTTCATCGATGAGCTGGCGCGCATCAAAAACCGCATCGAGGGAGCCGTCTCCAGTTCGGAAGCCAGCGCCAAACGGCTGAAGGCTGCAGGCATCGAGGTCATGGACCTGAACAATGTCCGCGACCTGCCGGTGTACGTCGACGGCGCTGACGAAGTCACGCGACACCTGATGATGATCAAGGGCGGCGGCGGTGCACTGACCCGCGAAAAAATCGTCGCTGCGGTGGCGCAAAAGGTGATCTGCATTGCCGACGCGACAAAACTGGTCGATGTGCTGGGCCGCTTCCCGCTGCCGGTCGAGGTGATCCCGATGGCGCGCTCCTACGTCGCGCGTGAAATCGTCAAGCTCGGCGGCCAGCCGGAGTGGCGCGCCAACTTCGTCACCGACAACGGCAACCTGATCCTCGACGTGCACAACATGACCATTCTCGATCCGCCGGCGCTGGAGACGCGCCTGAACCAGATTACCGGAGTGGTCACCAACGGCCTGTTCGCGCGCCGCCCGGCCGATGTGCTGCTGCTCGCCGGCAAAAATGGCGTGGAAACCCTGCGCCACCCGGGCACAGCCACGAAACTGTCATAATTTCGCGCTATAACTCGCCTTCTGCCGAGATAGAGAAAGCCCGCCATGCCGGACCATACGCTGAAACAGTTTGATACCGAGCTGGAAGAAATCCGCTCAAAAGTGCTGCAGATGGGCGGCCTCGTCGAGGAGCAGATCATCCGCGCGCTGGAAGCCCTGACCACCGGCAACCTGACGCTGGCCGGTCAGGTCATGGCAGACGATCACCGGGTCAATGCGCTGGAAGTGACCATCGACGAGGAATGCAGCACCGTCATCGCACTGCGCCAGCCGGCCGCCAAGGATCTGCGCATGGTGATGGCCGTGGTCAAAACCATCACCGACCTCGAACGCATCGGCGATGAGGCGGCAAAAATCGCGCGCATGACCCAGGCCATTTATGAAAGCGACCGCCCGACGGTGCCGCGCGTCTCCGAAATCCAGCATGTCGCCGACATCGCGCTGGGCATGCTGCGCAATGCGCTGGATGCCTTTGCCCGACTGGACCTGACGGTTGCCGCCAAAGTCGTGCGCCAGGACGAACAGGTCGACAAAGCCTTTGTCAGCATCCTGCGCCAGCTGATCACGTTCATGATGGAAGATCCGCGGACGATCTCCCATGCCATCGAAATCCTGTTCATCGCCAAAGCGATCGAGCGCATCGGCGACCACGCCAAGAACATGTCCGAATACGTGGTTTACCTGGTCAAGGGCAAGGATGTGCGCCACACCAGCGTCGAGAATTTCGAGCGCGAAGCCCTGAGCTGATCTGCCCGCTGCAGCCACGCGGCTGCGTGGTACACTCGTTCGCGAGTCACGGAGCGGGCATGCAACCATGCAATTACTACAGTCAGCGATGAAATCAGAGGCATTCCGGGGTGGCTGACCAATCCACCATCGTCGCCGTTGACCTCGGCTCCAACTCCTTCCACTGCCAGATCGCCCGCGTTGCCGGCGAGCAGTTTTTCCCGCTGGATTCATTGCGCGAACCGGTGCGCCTCGGCGCCGGTCTGGGCAAGGACAAAAAACTCGACGAGGAATCGCAGGAACGCGCCCTCGCCTGTCTCGCGCGCTTCGGCGAACGGCTGCGCGGCCTCGACCGTCACGCCGTGCGCGCCATCGGCACCAATACACTGCGCGTCGCCAAAAACGCGAAGCCTTTCCTCAGAAAAGCCCGTACAGCACTGGGTTTCCCGATCGAAGTGGTTGCCGGGCGCGAAGAAGCGCGGCTGATCTACCTCGGTGTATCGCACAGCCTGCCGTCCTCACGCGAAAAACGGCTGGTGGTCGACATCGGCGGCGGCTCCACCGAATGCATCATCGGCGCCGGATACAAACCGCTGCGGCTGGAAAGCCTGTTCATGGGCTGCGTGTCATACAGCCTGCGTTATTTCCGCGACGGCCGCATCACCAAGTCTGCGTTCAAGGCCGCGGAACTCGCCGCACGCGCCGAACTGCAGCCCATCGTCGGTGGTTATGCACGCGGCAACTGGAAACATGCCGTGGGTTCATCGGGCACGATTCGCGCCCTCGCCGAAATCCTCCAGCTGTCCGGCTACAGCGAGGGCCCGATCACACTGGACGGACTGGATCAGTTGCGCAGCCAGCTGATCAAGGCCGGCGACATCACGCGCATTGAACTGCCGGGCCTGCGTCCCGACCGTCGGCCAGTGCTCGCCGGCGGCATGGCCATCCTGCATGCCGTGTTCGACGAATTGCGCATTGCGACCATGACCCCCGCCACCGGCGCGATGCGTCAGGGCATCCTCTACGACATGCTCGGCCGTTTTCATAACCACGACATGCGTGATGTCACCGTCGCCCAGTTCATGCGGCGCTACCATGTCGATGCGCAGCAGGCGCGGCGAGTGGGATCACATGCCGCCGGGCTGTATGAAAAACTCGCGGGCAACGCAGTTGACGATGAAGCCGCACGGCTGCTGGGCTGGGCTGCGAAGCTGCATGAAATCGGCATCCCCGTGGCCTACAGCGGTTATCACAAACATTCAGCCTATATCCTCAGCAACGCCGACATGCCGGGATTTTCGCGCGAGGAACAACAGCAGCTGGCGGCGCTGGTACTGCGTCACCGCCGTTCGCTGAAAAAATCCCTGGAAGACGTGCCCGAGGAAATTGACCGCGCCGCCGTGCTGGCACTGCGGCTGGCGGTGGTGCTGTGCCGCGCACGGCGCGATACGCGCATGCCGTCGCTGGACATCAAACTGCAGGGTGAACGCGTGCGGCTGGCCTTTGATGCCGCCTGGCTGGAAGCGAATCCGCTGACGGCAACGGCGCTGCGCGAGGAAGTCGAGGAGTGGGCGCGCATCGGCGAGGAACTGAAAATTCCCGGACTCGACGATATCGTGCTGGCGCAGGAACCTGCAATCGTCGAATAAGAACCCAGGGCGCTACAGAATCCCGGGGGTAATCACCGCTTTTACCCGCACGCCGTCATCATCGTGCGCCAGCCACCAGATCGCGCCTTTTTTCAGACTCCAGGCTGCCGCCTCTCCAGTCAATGCCAGTGCTGCGACTGCACCCAGCGTCGGCTGGTGTCCAACCACCATCACCGTACCGGTGCCTTCGGGCCAGCCCGCTGCCTTGAGCACCCCTTGTGGCGTGGCTGCGGTAGACAACGCTTTTTCGATGATGACCTGCGCCGTGAACGCCGCTGCGGTCTCGCGGGTGCGCACCGCCGGGCTGGCAATGACCCGGCAATCGGCCGGCAGGCGGGCCGCCAGCCATGCGGCCATTTTTTGCGCCTGTTTGCGGCCTTTGGCCGTAAGCCGCCGCGCCTCGTCCGGCACGCCGTCTTCCGCATCTGCGTGCCGCCATAAAATCAGTTCCATGCTCATATCACCAGATTCGCTGTTCACCCGATTCACTGCAGCCAGGGCCGGCGCACGGCGCGAAACCGGCGCCAGGCCATTTGCAGCGCCGTAAGTTCGGCTGCAGCATGTGCCTCACACCAACCGGTCACTATGCCGGCTGCGGCAATGAATTCACGATCATCGGCCGCCGCCGCGTTGAGCAGCGGCTGCACTGCTGCGGCATCATTGATGCGGCCCAGTATATCCTGCAGCAGCGTCAGCCGGTCACGCAGCGCAGCCATGCCGCGCCCGGGAAACAGTGACGAAAAAAATTCCGTGGCATAACGCAGTTGTTTGACGGCGATGCGCAGGCGATGCAATTCGGCAGCCGTACGCCGTTCGAGATGGCGCCCGCGTTTGAGCACCCGCGCATGACGCGCGGCAAGTATCTGCGCGGCGCAGCCACGGGCCGGCTGCCGCCACGCTACGCTGCCGCCATCGCTGTCGAGGGTGGCCAGCCAGCCGCCAAGCATGATCATTGATCTGTTGTAATCAATTGTTTTTATTGATTTTTTTGATTTTTCACGGGCGGATTGCCGACACTTCCGGCAAACCGCCTCAAAAGCCTCCGCAGCCACATGCGCGGCCAATACCGGGCGCAGCACGGGGAGCGTTTCCGTGACAAAAACATCCCAGTCACGCGCCGGCCCCAGGACACCGGCAATCGCCCGCAACGCGGAGGCCTGCGGCGCAGCGGCATCGCCAAGCACATCGCGAAACAGGCTGAAGGCCGAGCGCAGCCGGCGGATGCCAACGCGCATCTGGTGCAGATATTCCGGATCCTTCGAATGGATGACGCCGCGTTCGTTGGCATGCACCTGCGCCAGCGCAACGGCGGCGATCCGGAGAAAGGCCTGGCCTGCCGTCATCTCCCGCGTCAGCACTACCGGCACCGCCTTCACCGGCGCAGCCTCCCCGCGAAACAGCTGATAACCGCGCTCGGCCTTGGAGCGGTGTTCCAGCGCCAGCGGCACCGCCTGCGCGAGTTGCTGTGCCAGTTCAAACAATGCGCTCACCGGCCCGCTTTTCAATTCCAGCTCGATCTCGCAAACCTTCTCGCGACGGCGTCCGCTGCGGATAACACCGCGATCGATCGCCGCCTCGATCAGTACGCCGGGTGCGGGTTCGAGCAGGCGCAGGGAACGCGTAATCTCGGTATGCAGCACCGGCTGCAGTGACTCTGCCACTTTCCGCGATTCGAGGATTTTGGTGACCGGGTGCCGCGGCAGCACAGACACATCAGGGTGCCGGTCGCGCAGCACGCTTTCGATTTCCAGCCGCTGATGCACACCGGACGCCGCCGACCCGCCACCCTTCACCGCCTGCACCCAGCGCCGTCCCTCGCGGCGCACGCGCAACGTAATGTGCTGCTGCTGCAATTCCAGCGTCGGTGTATCGAAATAGGTGGCGGCGAGTTTGCGGTTGACGGAAGCGCGCGCCGGTGACAGCAGCGGCAGTGCCATCACCTCGCGCAACCGCAATGGCGAAAAACGCAGCTTGAGTTCGATTTCAGAAGCGATCGGGATCCCGCCGGCGGGGCGCCGGCCGCTGGCATCGCGGGTCATGCGCCCGGCTTGCGGGCGAGCAGATCCAGCGCCTGCTCCTGGGCAGTGGACGGTTTTGCACGTCCCGGTACGCGACAGACATAGCGGCCGTCCTCGCCCATCATCCAGGCCTGCGTATTGTCTTCGAGATACGGCAGCAGGCCTTCGCTGATGACCCGCTGCTTGAGTTCCGGATCAAGGATCGGGAAACAGACTTCGACACGGCCGAAGAAATTGCGGTCCATCCAGTCGGCGCTGGACAGATAAACGTCATCGGCGCCGTCGTTATGGAAATGAAACACGCGGGTGTGTTCGAGGAAACGGCCGATGATCGAACGCACGCGGATGTTTTCCGAAAGGCCGGGCACGCCGGGGCGCAGGGCACAGACGCCGCGCACGATCAGGTCGATCTGCACCCCGGCCTTGGAGGCCTCGTACAGCGCGCTGACCACTTCCGGCTCCAGCAATGCATTCATCTTGGCGATGATCTGTCCCTTGCGCCCGGCCTTGGCGATCGCCGTTTCATTCTCGATCGACCGGATCATTTCCTTGTGCAGCGTAAACGGCGACTGGCGCAGATGGCGCAGCTTGGTGGCGCGGCCAAGTCCGGTGAGCTGCATGAAAATGTCGGCGACATCGTTGCCGATCTCCTCGTGGCAGGTGAACAGGCCGAAATCGGTGTAGAGACGCGCGGTACGCGGATGATAATTGCCGGTCGACAGGTGCACATAGCGGTGCAGTCCGTCACCCTCGCGGCGCACCACCAGCAGCATCTTGGCATGGGTCTTGTGGCCGACCACGCCATAGACGACGTGCGCGCCAACCTCCTCCAGCCGCTGCGCCCAGTTGATGTTCGCTTCCTCGTCGAAACGTGCCATCAGTTCCAGCACCACCGTCACTTCCTTGCCACTGCGCGCAGCGCTGATCAGCACTTCCATCAGTTCTGACTCGGCGCCGGTGCGGTACACCGTCATCTTGATCGCCGCCACTGCCGGATCGCGCGCCGCCTGCTGCAGGAACACGATCACCGGCTGGAACGACTGGAAGGGATGGTGCAGCAGCACATCGCGTGCACGGATCGTGCTGAACATGTCACCCGGCTGGTCCAGCCGCTGCGGCAGGCCCGGCCGGAACTGCGGAAACTTCAGATCGGGGCGATCGACCCAGTCCGGCACGCTGATCACGCGCGCAAGATTCACCGGGCCATCGACACGGTACAGATCTTCGTCGTCGAGCATGAACTGCTGCAGCAGGAAACCGGAAATATGCTGGGAACAGTTTTCCGTCACCTCCAGCCGCACTTCGTCACCGAAATGACGGTGCGGCAGTTCACCGCGCAGTGCGGTGCGCAGGTCCTTGACCTCTTCCTCGTCGACGAACAGTTCGCTGTTGCGCGTGAGCCGGAACTGGTAGCAGCCCAGCACTTTCATGCCGGTGAACAGTTCGCCGACATGTTCATGCAGGATTGATGACAAAAACACGAAATCGTACTCCGCGCCGGCAATATCCTGCGGCAGCCGGATCACCCGCGGCAGCACCCGCGGCGCCTGCACGATCGCAATGCCGGAATTGCGGCCGAAAGCATCCTTGCCTTCGAGTTCAACGGCGAAATTCAGGCTTTTGTTGAGTACCCGCGGAAAGGGATGCGCCGGATCCAGGCCGATCGGCGTCAGCACCGGCATCACTTCGCGGCGAAAATAACTCTTGATCCAGTCCGCCTGCTGCGACGTGAATCCGCTGCGGCGCAGGAAACGGATGCCGGCCTGTTCCAGCCCGGGCAGTATTTCCTCGTTCAGCAGCTGGTATTGGCGCGCAACCAGTTCATGGGCTTCGCTGGCCACCTGCCGGTAGACCTGGTCGGCGCGCAGGTGCTCGGGATAAACCGGCGCCGAACCGGCTTCAATCTCGGCCTGCAGGCCGGCCACGCGAACTTCAAAAAACTCGTCGAGATTGCTGCTGACGATGCACAGGAAGCGCAGGCGCTCGAGCAGGGGATGCGCACGATTTTCAGCCTGCGCCAGTACCCGGCGATTGAACGACAACAGCCCCAATTCTCGGTTGAGATAAAACTCCGGCGCAAAACCGGTTTTGCCGGGCGTACGCCGGGGTCTGCGGGCAGCGGCGTTCATCGAGTGCAGGGTCCCGGCAGACCGCGGTATATCCGTTCGCTACCGGGGTGGTGGCACGTAACCGGCGGCGGCATCAGCGCCATCACCGAAAAAATGCCGTTCCATCTGTTGCGCAAGGTAATCACGGGCTTTCTTGTCCGCCAGATTGAGGCGGTTCTCGTTGACCAGCATTTTTTGCTGCTCCAGCCACTGCTTCCAGGCTTCCTTGGATACGTTCTCGAATATGCGCTTGCCCAGCGCGCCGGGGTACGGCGGGAAATCAAGGCCTTCGGCCTCACGCTTGAGTTTTACGCACTGCACCTGGCGCGCCATGTCATTTCTCCACAATAAGACTTTAATGTTAACGAATTGTGACAACTGCCCCTGTACGGCAGGGCACTTACGGCATCTCGCTTAGAGTTTTTTGATCAGCACCACCGAACGGCGGCGGTAGTTGTACAGTTCCTTCTTTGTCTGCGGCAGCGCGCTGACGTCGGTCTCAATGAAGCCGCGCTCAACGAACCAGTGTTCGGCGCGCGTGGTCAGCACGAACAACTGCTTCAGCCGCAAACCGCGCGCCCGTTTCTCGATCGCTTCCAGCAGCCGTTCGCCGGCACCGCGGCCGCGGAATTCCGGATGCACCGCCAGGCCGGCGAGTTCTCCGGAGCGTTCGTCCGAAAACGGGTACAGTGCAGCGCAGCCGATGATCAGCCGGTCGTGCTCCAGCACCCAGAAGCGGTCGATTTCCATTTCCAGCAAATCGCGATTGCGCTTGACCAGGATGCCTTCGTCCTCCAGCGGCTCGATCAGGCCGAGAATGCCGCCGATGTCTTCGATTTTGGCGTGGCGCAGCGTTTCCAGCGGATCCGGCGTCACCAGCGTGCCGACGCCCTTGTGCGTAAACAGCTCCAGCAGCAGGCTGTCGTCGAGGTGACCGGAGATCAGGTGTGAGCGCGCCACGCCCTGCTCGCAGGCGCGCACCGCCGCCGGCAGATAGGTCTGCATTTCTTCCGGCGCGACCCGACCCCGCGTCAGCAGGTTCCGCGCCTCACGCACCGTCAGTTCGCGCAACAGTTCGCCGCGGCGTCCGGTCACACCGGCAGATTCCATCAGGAAAATCAGCTTGTCGGCCTTCAGTGCCACCGCGGTTGCCGCGGCGACGTCACCCAGCGCCAGGTTGAATACCTCGCCGGTCGGCGAATAACCCAGCGGCGAGATCACCACCAGTTCGTCGTCTTTCAGCCGCCGCTCGATCGCTACAACATCGATTTTGCGCACTTCACCGGTATGCATCAGGTCGACACCATCGACGACGCCGATCGGCCGCGCAGTGACGAAATTGCCGCTGGCCACGCGAATGTCGGCGCCGGCCATCGGTGAATTGGGCAGACCCATCGACAGCAGGGCCTCGATCTGTACCCGCAACGTACCGGCAACCTCCATTGCCGCCTCCAGCGCGGCGGCATCAGTGATGCGCAGTTTCTCGGCAAAACGGCTGCGGATTTTCTGCGTTTTCAGCTTGGCTTCGATCTGCCGCCGCGACCCATGCACCAGCACCAGCTTGACGCCCAGCGCAGCGAGCAGGTTCAGGTCATGGGTCAAATGGAAAAACCGGCCGTCAGCGACCACTTCGCCGCCAAAGGCAATGACAAACACCTTGCCGCGGAAGGCGTGGATATATGGTGCAACCGACTGGAACCAGTCGATAAAGCGATCCTGTGCCGACAAGCGTGGCCGTGCACCGCCCGGCGTTTTCACGACCTCCTGGACAGCGGTTTTTTTGTCTTTTTGGGTGGGAATGGCCATGTCCTTTCTGCTCGAGAATACGATGTGATGCGGCAATTTGATCAGGCAATTGATGGTATGCGAGAACCCGGCACGGGGAAAGCCGCGGCGCCGGAAAGGCAAGCGGGGCTAAAAATCCCCCCACAGGGTCTGCATCGCCGCCAGCAGGGCCACCGCCGCGGTTTCAGTGCGCAACACGCGGGGCCCCAGCCGCAGCGGCAGGAATCCGGCGCGCACGGCGTCATCCGCTTCCACTACGGTCAGCCCGCCTTCGGGTCCGGCCAGCACCGTCACCACGCCGGCAGGCCGCGGCAATTCGCGCAAGCCCGTCGCAGCGCCCGGTGCCAGCAGCAGGCGCAGGCCATCCGTCGCCGCCGGCTGCTCCAGCCAGTCACGCAACGGCAGCAAGGGCCGCACCTCGGGCATGTGATTGCGCCCGCACTGTTCACAAGCGGCCGCGACCACAGCCTGCCAGTGCTGCACGCGTTTCGCGGCCCGCTCACCGGACAGGCGCACCACACAACGTTCACTCAGCAACGGCTGCACCACCGTCACGCCGAGTTCTACCGCCTTCTGTATCGTGTAATCCATGCGCTCGCCGCTGGACACCGCCTGCGCCAATGTCACCTGCAGCGGCGATTCACGGTCTTCGCTGCGGCTGGCGCTGACCCGCACGCTGACCGCGCCGCGCGCACAGCTGGTGATCACCGCGTCATGCACGGTGCCGCGACCGTCAAACAGCAGCACCGGATCACCCGGCGCAAGGCGCAGCACATGCATCACATGGTGCGCCTTGAAATCTGGCAACCGGCATTCGCCGTGATCCGGGATGGGGTCCGGAAAATATATTCTAGTCAATGGGTTAGCCCCGATTTTCGAGTATCAAATTATGCCATACCGGGCTGCATCGGGCCCGGTTCCAGGGCAGCGTCGCAATACACCCGGGGTATACAATTGCGCTTTTTCGGAGCGCCTTTGGCGTTCCGGCAGGGAGATTCCGTTTGCGTATCGTCATTCTCGGCGCCGGTCAGGTCGGCAGTTCCGTCGCTGAAAACCTGGTATCAGAAGCAAACGACATCACCGTAGTCGACACCGATGCCGGACGTCTGCGCAAGCTGCAGGATCGCCTTGATCTGCGCACCGTCGTCGGCAATGCCGGCCACCCCGAAGTCCTCGAACGCGCCGGCGCCCGCGATGCCGACATGATCCTCGCCGTCACGCAGAGTGACGAAACCAACCTGGTCGCCTGCAAGCTGGCGGCGACCATGTTCAATATCCCGACCAAGATCGCGCGCATCCGCGCCGCCGACTACCTGTCACATCCGGAAATGTTCTCGCCGGAAAATTTTTCGGTCGATACCGTGATCTGTCCGGAGCAGGTGCTCACTGATTACATCGCCAAGCTGATCGAATTTCCCGAATCGCTGCAGGTGCTGGAATTTGCCGGCGGCAGCGTCAGCCTGGTGGCGGTGCGCGCCTTCCACGGCGGCCCCCTGGTCGGCAAGGAACTGCAGACCATCCGCAAACACCTGCCCAACCTCGACACACGGGTGGCGGCCATTTTCCGCCAGGACAGCCCGATCATCCCGGACGCAACCACGGTCATCGAAGCCGGCGACGAAGTGTTTTTCATCGCGGCCACCGAACACATCCGCGGCGTCATGCGCGAACTGCGGCGCATGGACAAGCCGGTCAAACGGGTAATGATCGGCGGCGGCGGCAACATCGGCCGGCGCCTGGCCAAGGCCATCGAAGACCGCTACGACGTCAAGATCATCGAATACAGCAAAACCGGCGCAGAAAATCTTGCCGCCGAACTGAAAACCACGCTGGTGCTGGTGGGTGACGTCACCGACGAAGACCTGCTGCAATCCGAGAATATCGGCGATATGGACGTGTATTGCGCCCTGACCAACGACGACGAAAACAACATCATGTCCTCGCTGCTCGCCAAACGCATGGGTGTGCGCAGGGTGGTGGCACTGATCAACCGCGGCTCCTACGTCAACCTGGTACAGGCCGGACAGATCGACATCGCGATTTCACCAGCCCAGGCGACGATCGGCACGCTGCTTGCCCATGTCCGCCACGGCGACTGCGTTGCGGTGCACAGCCTGCGCCGCGGCGCGGCTGAAGCGCTGGAGCTGGTGGCCCACGGCGACTTCCAATCATCAAAAGTGGTCGGTCGTCGCATTGAGCAAATCAATCTGCCTGCAGGCACCACCATCGGTGCCATCGTACGCACCGGCAAACAGCAGGAAGACAACGGCAAATCCGCAACCAAACGCCAGGTGCTGATCGCGCACCACGATACCCTGATCGAATCCGATGATCATGTCATCGTGTTCGTGGTCAACAAACGCATGGTGTCCAAAGTGGAGCAGCTGTTCCAGGTCAATCTGGGATTTTTGTGAGCATATTGCTCACGGTGTTCCCGCTCCTCGGGCTCATCGCCATGGTGATGAGCCTCTCTCATCTGCTGCCGCTGGGCGTGTCACTGGCCTATGGGGATGGCGCCGCTGGCGCCTTCGCAGTGTCCATGGCCGTCAACTTTGCCGCGGGCTGCACCATGTGGCTCACCACCCGGCGGCGGCGGCGCGAACTGACCGCACGCGACGGCATCCTGCTGGTGGTAATGGCCTGGTGCGGAGGTGCTGCGTTTGCGACGCTGCCGCTGTTGCTGGTAGTCCCCGGACTGTCATTCACCGACGCCTATTTCGAAACCGTCTCCGGACTGACCACGACCGGCGCCACCGTGTTGTCCAACCTGGATGTGATGGAGCCCTCCATCAACTTCTGGCGCTGCCTGCTGGTCTGGCTTGGCGGCATGGGCTTGATCGTGCTGGCAGTGGCCATCCTGCCGCTGCTCGGCATCGGCGGCCGGCAGATTTTCCGGGCAGAAACACCGGGGCCGATGAAAGACGCCAAATTGACACCGCGCATCACTGAAACCGCCAAAGGCCTGTGGGTGGTGTACGCACTGATTTCGATCGCATGCGTACTGGCTTACCACCTGGCCGGCATGAGCTGGTTCGATGCGGTGGTACACATGTTCTCCACCATGGGTCTGGGCGGCTTTTCCAGCCATGACGCGAGCTTTTCTTACTGGGATTCGCCGGCGATCGAGGCCGTGGCCATCCTGTTCATGCTGATCGCCAGCGTCAACTTCGGCACCCATTTCCTCGCCCTGCGCACCCGCAGCGTGACGCCATACCGCGCCGATCCGGAACTCGGCTGGTGCATCGGCATCATGCTCGGCAGCTGCGTGCTCATCGCGCTGTATCTGCTGCTGCAAGGCACTTACCCGGATTTTAAAAATGCCTTGCGTTTCGCCAGTTTCAACGTCGTTTCCATCGCCACCACCACGGGTTACGCCAACACGGATTTCAACCTGTGGCCGATTTTTGCACCAATGTGGATGCTGTTTTTGAGCAGCTTCGTCTCCTGCTCCGGATCCACCGGCGGCGGCATCAAGATGATCCGTGCGCAACTGCTCTACCTGCAGGTCTATCGCGAGTTCATCAAACTGCTGCATCCCAGCTCAGCCATCACCACCCGGATCGGTGGACAGGTCATCGAAAACAAAATCCTGTTTTCGGTACTGGCGTTCCTTTTCATCTACATTGCCAGCATTGTCGTGATGACCCTGTTGCTGATGGCCAGCGGACTCGACGAGCTGACCTCCTTCACCGCCGTGGTCGCCAGTATCAACAATATGGGGCCGGGGCTGAACAAAGTCGGACCGGCAACAACATATGCGGTATTGAGTGATTTTCAAACCTGGGTCTGCACCTTTGCCATGCTGATCGGGCGGCTCGAACTGTTCACCGTGCTGATCATTTTCACGCCGGTGTTCTGGCGCAAGTGAGCTGAAGCAAATAAAGACTTACGGCCTTACCGCCTTGAACAGTTCCAGCGCCCGCAGGCGCGCCACGGCATGGTCGACCACCGGCGCCGGATAATCGCGGCCGATGATCACACCCGCTGCGCGCTGCGTATCGGCCGACATGGTCCACGGCGCATGAATGGCCCGCGCATCGCATCGCGCCAGCTCTGGTACGTAGCGACGGATAAACGAACCATCGGCATCGAATTTCTCCGACTGCGTTACGGGATTGAAAATGCGGAAGTACGGCTGCGCATCGCAGCCGGTTGAAGCCGCCCACTGCCAGCCGCCGTTGTTGGCAGCCAGATCGAAATCATTCAGCTGATCGGCGAAATATTTTTCGCCCCAGCGCCAGTCCACCAGCAGATCCTTGACCAGGAACGAGGCGGCAATCATGCGCAGCCGGTTGTGCATGTAACCGGTCTGGTTGATCTGTCGCATCGCCGCATCGACGATCGGATAACCGGTGCGGCCCGCGCACCAGGCATCGAACAGCGCTTTGTCATTGGGCCAGCGGATGGCCTCGTAAGCGGGCTTGAACGCCTGCGACACCACACGCGGATGGTGATGCAGGATCATGAAATAAAAATCCCGCCACACCAGCTCCGCCAGCCAGGTTGCCGCGCCTTCACCACCACCATCCCGCACCGATTGCCAGGCCGTGCGCGCCAGCTCACGGATGGAAATCGTACCAAAGCGCAAATGCGCCGATAAATAGGACGGCCCTTTTTTTGCCGGAAAATCGCGTGCATCGCGGTAACGCGCCATGCGCGGCACAAAATCAGCCAGCAATTTTTGCGCGGCAATGGCACCGCCGGCAATGCCCAGCGCCTGCAGGTTGGTGGCGCTGAAACCGATGTCGGTCAGCGAAAACATCTTGAACTTACCCGGCGCCTTCGCCAGATTTCCCGCGTACTGATCAACCGGATAGGCCTTCAGAAAAAAGGGGTTGAGTTTTTTCAGCCAGGCATTCTTGTACGGCGTGAACACCGAAAACGGCGTACCGCCCTGGGTCAGGACTTCATCCTTCTCGAAAATGACCTGGTCTTTGCGCGTCAGGAATGCGCAAGGATCCAGCGCCTGCGCAACCACAGCATCACGGGCAAGTGCCGCGGGTTCATAGTCGTGGTTCGCAAACACGGCCTGCACGCCAAGCTTTAGCGCCAGCCGGGGGATTTCCACGCGGGCACTGCCATGCAGAACGATCAGCTGCCCGCCACGCGCCGCCAGTTCGCGCCCGAGTTCGTCCACCGATTGCAGGATGAATTCGACACGGCGGTCCGTGCGCGACGGCAAAACATCAAGGATTTCAGTGTCGTAGACAAAAACACAATAAACGCGGCGCGCCGCCTTCAGTACGGCATACAGCGCCGCATTGTCGGCAACGCGCAGATCGCGGCGAAACCACATCAGCGCAGTGTCAAAGCGGCTCATCGCGACTCATCGGTATTTTCTTCAGGGGGAGTTTCAATTGTGGCGGTCGCCCCCCGGCTTTACAATAGCAACGCAGCCCATGAACAGCGTCGACCTCACCCAGCATTTCCTGATCGCCATGCCCGCCATGGCCGATCCGCACTTTGCCAAAACACTGACCCTGGTCTGCGAGCACAACGAAAACGGCGCACTGGGCATCATCATCAACCGGCCGACCGACATGAATCTGCATGGCCTGCTGGAGCAGGTCAAAATCACGCCGGAGACCGATACCTTTCACGCGGTGCCGGTGCATTTCGGCGGCCCGGTACAGGTCGATCGCGGCTTCGTGCTGCACCAGCCGGTGGGTGCCTGGCAATCGACACTGGCCGTGGGCTCTGAAATCGGCCTGACCACGTCCAAGGACATCCTCGAAGCCGTCGCCCGCGGAGAAGGCCCGCCCAACATGCTGGTCACACTCGGTTATGCCGGCTGGGCGCCGGGGCAGCTGGAGCACGAACTCGCGCAGAACGCCTGGCTGACGGTACCGGCACGCAGCGACATCCTGTTCGACATGCCGGCCGAAGAGCGCTTCGCTGCGGCGATGCAGGCGCTCGGCGTCGATTACGCCAATCTCTCGGACGTGGCCGGACACGCGTGAGTCCGCGGCCGGCACGCGGCGCAGTGCTCGCCTTTGATTTCGGTGAAAAACGCATCGGCGTCGCCGTCGGCGAACTGGAACTGGCCATCCCCCATGCCCTGACCGTCATCGCGGCCGAAGACAATGACAGCCGCTTTGCCGCAATTGCCGCGCTGATCACTGAGTGGCGCCCGGTGCGGCTGGTGGTCGGCATCGCCACTCATGCCGACGGCGCGGCCCACGAAACCGGACGGCTGGCGCGGCGCTTCGGTCAGCGTTTGCACGGCCGCTTCGGCCTCGACGTGGAATATGTCGACGAGCGACTGACTTCGCTCGCGGCTGAGGCGGCGCTGCGGGACGCCGGGGTACGGGCCGACAAGCGCGCCGCGCTGCTCGACGCTGCGGCGGCCGCGGAAATTCTCCGCAGCTGGTTCGCGGCACCGCCGGAAAACACGGCATGAAGCGTCCGAAATCTGATGCTCCGGCATTTTAGCGACGCGTCGATTGTGTTAGTCTACGGCCCGCCATGCCGGCTAACCCGCTTCCTGATGCCGAGCAACTGCTCGCATCGCTGATCGACCGGATGCGGCCCGCCATAGGGCCGAACACCGGGCTGGTAGGTATTCATACCGGCGGCGTGTGGCTCGCTGAACGCCTGCACCAGGCGCTGAACATCCAGCTTCCCCTCGGCACCCTCGACGTTTCGTTCTACCGCGATGACTTCAGCAAGAAGGGCCTGCGCCGCAACGTCAAGAGCTCGGACATTCCCTTCGACGTCGACGGCTGTGCCGTGGTCATCGTCGACGATGTGCTGTACACCGGGCGCACCATCCGCGCCGCCATCAATGAACTGTTCGATTACGGCCGCCCCGCCAGTATCCGCCTGGCGGCCCTGGTCGACCGCGGCGGCCGTGAACTGCCGATCGCCGCAGAATTCACCGGTGCTGCAATCACCGTGCCGCCGGGTGAAAACATCGAACTCACGCGCGACGCGCAGGGCCGGCTGGCCCTGCAGCTGACCCGGGACTGACCGCCATGTGGCTTGACCCCGGCAACCCGCAACTCAACAAAAACGGCGAACTGCACCACCTGCTGTCGCTGGAAGGTCTGCCTGTCGACATATTGCGGCAGATCCTCGACACCGCAGAATCCTTTGTCGGCGTCACCCAGCGCGAAGTCAAGAAAGTGCCGCTGCTGCGCGGCAAGGCAGTGTTCAACCTGTTCTTTGAGCCGTCGACGCGTACCCGCACCACCTTCGAAATCGCCGCCAAACGATTGTCGGCGGACGTGATCAACCTCGCGATCAACGTCTCCTCGCAAAGCAAGGGAGAGTCGGTACTCGACACCGTGGCCAACCTCGCCGCGATGCAGGCCGACATGTTCATCGTACGCCACGCTGCCAGTGGCGCGCCGCACCTGATTGCACGCCATGTTGCGCCGGACATCCATGTCATCAACGCCGGCGACGGCCGCCATGCGCATCCGACGCAGGGCCTGCTCGACATGTACACCATCCGCCACTACAAGGGCGATTTCACCAAGCTGCGGGTGGCCATCGTCGGTGACATTCTGCACTCGCGCGTCGCGCGCTCGCAGATCCACGCACTGACCACGCTGGGTTGCCCGGAAATCCGCGTCATCGGCCCGAAAACGCTGCTGCCGGCGCAGGTCGACCGGCTCGGCGTGCAGGTTTATCCCGACATGCAGAGCGGTCTCAAAGACGTCGATGTGGTGATGATGCTGCGCCTGCAGAACGAACGCATGAATGGCGCGCTGCTGCCTTCAGCGCAGGAGTTCTACAAATATTACGGTCTGACCGAAGACAAGCTCGCGCTGGCCAGGCCCGACGCCATCGTGCTGCATCCGGGACCGATGAACCGCGGCGTGGAAATCGACTCCAGCGTGGCCGACGGCAAGCAGTCGGTGATCCTGCCGCAGGTGACCTTCGGCATCGCCATCCGCATGGCGGTGATGAGCATACTGGCCGGTAACTGACGCGTACGATGAAAATCCATATCAAAAACGGCCGCCTGATCGACCCCAAAAACGGGATCGATGCCCAGCGCGACCTGTACGTCGCCGCCGGCAAGGTGGTTGCGGTGGGCGACGCCCCGACCAATTTCGGCGCCAATCGCGTCATCGACGCCAGCGGTCGCGTGGTCTGTCCCGGCTTGGTCGATCTCGCGGTACGCTTGCGCGAACCAGGGTTTGAATACATGGCCACGCTGGAATCCGAAATGGATGCGGCGATTGCCGGCGGCGTGACCAGTCTCGCCTGTCCGCCCGACACCGACCCGCCGCTGGATGAACCGGGGCTGGTGGAAATGCTCAAGTTCCGCGCGAAAAACCTCAACCAGGCGCACGTCTATCCAGTAGGCGCGCTGACCGTCGGGCTGAAAGGCGCGCGGCTCACCGAAATGGCCGAGCTGCGCGATGCCGGCTGTGTCGCGTTCTCGCAGGCGGAGGCGCCGTTCGCCGACAACCAGGTACTGCTGCATGCGCTGGAATATGCCGCGACCTTCGGCTTCCCGGTGTGGCTGCGCGCGCAGGATCCAGCACTGGCGCGCCACGGCGTCGCACACGAAGGCGAAGTCGCCACCCGCCTCGGCCTGCCGGCGATTCCGGTCACTGCTGAAACCGTCGCGCTATCGACCATCCTGATCGTTGCCGGTGCCACCGGCGCGCGCATCCATATCGCGCGCTTGTCGTCCGCAGAAGGTGTCGCCATGGTACGGGACGCGAAATCCCGCGGGCTGCCGGTGACCTGTGACATCGGCATCCACCATGCCCATCTGTCGGAAATGGACATCGGCTACTTCGATCCGAACTGTAACCTGACGCCGCCGCTGCGCAGCCAGCGCGATCGCGATGCACTGCGCACGGGACTTGCCGACGGCACCATTGATGCCCTGTGTTCCGATCACACGCCGGTCGATGAAGACGTCAAACAGGTTCCGTTTTCCGAAGCCGAACCCGGCGCCACCGGCGTCGAACTGCTGCTGCCGCTGGCGCTGAAGTGGGCGGAGGAATCCGGACTCGGCCTGGGCGCGGCCCTCGAACGCATCACGGCTAAACCCGCCGCCATCCTCGGTATTGATGCCGGACACCTCGGCGTCGGTGCCACTGCCGACGTCTGCATCTTCGATCCCGAAAACCACTGGCTGATCGAAGCAGCGGCGCTCAAAAGCCAGGGCAAAAACACGCCGTTTTCCGGCATCGAAGTGCGCGGCCGCGTGACCCACACGCTAGTCAGCGGCACGCTGGTCTACGAGAAAAAATAGTCAATAAAAACAATTAGTTATGATGTATCTGCGGGCTGCGTCCGCGGAATGTCTGTTAAACTAAGCATTGCTCCGGTGGTCACACCACCAGCGTCTCCATAACCACAGCGAATCATGAATCCCTTACTCGATTTTTCGGGCCTGCCCCGTTTTGCCGATTTCAAACCCGCGCATGTTGCGCCGGCGATTGACCAGTTACTGGAAGAAAACCGCGCATTGATCGCGCGCATTGCCGCCGATACCGCAACGCCGGACTGGAACAATTTCGTCGGCCCGCTGGAAGATGCGAATGAGCGGCTGCATCGTGCCTGGGGCCAGGTTGGCCATCTCAACGCGGTGATGAACAGCCCGGAATTGCGCGAGGCGTACAACGCAGCCCTGCCGAAAATCACCCAGTACTACACCGAGCTCGGCCAGCACGCAGGGCTGTACCGCAAATTCAAGGCACTGCGCGCCGCGAAGCAAGTCCCCTTGGGGGATGCAGGCAGCGTATACGCCGCGCTGAGTCCGGCGCAGCAGAAAATCATCGACAACGAAGTGCGCGATTTCCGCCTTGGCGGCGCCGACCTGCCTGCCGCCGGCAAGCAGCGTTATACCGAAATCAGCGATCGGCTGTCGATGCTGACTTCGCGTTTCAGCGACAACCTGCTCGACGCCACCAATGCCTGGTCGCATGTGGTCACTGACGCCGCGGAACTCGCCGGCCTGCCCGACGATGCGCGCGAAGCCGCACGTGCCGCGGCCGAAGCGGACAAACAGGCCGGCTGGAAATTCACACTGCACGCGCCTTCGTACATGCCGGTGCTGCAGTACGCCGACAATCGCGCGCTGCGCGAACGCCTGTACCGTGCCTATGTCACCCGCGCTTCTGAATTCGGCGACGCCAAGCTCGACAACACGCCGCTGATCACCGAGATCGTCAGCCTGCGCCGCGAAATTGCGCAACTGCTCGGTTTCGGCAATTTCGCCGAATATTCGCTGGAAGCCAAAATGGCGGAAACGCCGGCACAGGTGCTGGAATTCCTGCGTGAGCTGGCCGCGCGCGCCAAACCGTACGCGCAGCGCGACCTGAAGGAATTGCAGGATTTCGCCCGCACCGAACTGGGCATGGCCGAACTCTCCGCCTGGGACTACGCCTATGTGTCGGAAAAGCTGCGGGTTGCGCAGTACGCCTTCTCCGAGAATGAAGTTAAACAGTATTTCCCCGAAACCACCGTGCTGCCCGGCATGTTCAAAGTGGTCGAAACCCTGTACGGACTGAGCATCGCGCCGACCGAAGCGCCGCAATGGCATGACGATGTGCGCTTTTTCTCGATCCGCGACCGCAGCGGCGCACTGGTCGGCCAGTTTTACCTCGACCTCTATGCGCGTCCGAGCAAGCGCGGCGGCGCATGGATGGATGACGCCATCACCCGTCGCCAAACGGCACAGGGCACACAGGCCCCGGTGGCCTACCTCAACTGTAATTTCACGCCGCCGGTTGGCAAGAAACCTGCTCTCTTTACGCATGATGAAGTCATCACCCTGTTCCATGAATTCGGCCATGGCCTGCACCATCTGCTGACCCGCGTCGATTACCTCGGCGTATCCGGCATCAACGGCGTCGAGTGGGATGCGGTCGAACTGCCCAGCCAGTTCATGGAAAATTTCTGCTGGGAATGGGGTGTCGTCGAACCGATGACCCGCCATACCGACAGCGGCGCAACACTGCCGAAGGCGCTGTTCGAAAAAATGCTCGCTGCCAAAAACTTCCAGAGCGGCATGCACACCGTGCGCCAGATCGAGTTTTCGCTGTTCGACCTGCGCCTGCATTACGACTTTGATCCGGCGGGAAAGCAGACTGCATTACAACTGCTCGACGAGGTGCGCCGCGAAGTCGCCGTCGTGGTGCCGCCCGAATACAATCGCTTCCCCAACAACTTTTCGCACATTTTCGCCGGCGGTTATGCCGCGGGTTATTACAGCTACAAATGGGCGGAAGTGCTGTCGGCCGATGCCTACGGCCTGTTTGAGGAAAACGGCGTGCTTGACCCGCAGACGGGCATGCGTTTCTGGAACGAGGTGCTCGCCGTCGGCGGCAGCCGCCCGGCGCTGGAATCGTTCGTCGCATTTCGCGGCCGGGAACCGAACATCGATGCGCTGCTGCGCCATAACGGTATGGCGGCGCAGGCAGCCTGACGCGCGACAACAGCAGCGGCCGCGGTATCATGCAGGTAACGCGGCCGCACCAGGGCATGACCCCCGGGCCGGAATTTCCTGCAAGGTAACGAGGTGACCACCATGACGAGAATCGTTGTTCTGCTGGCTGTATTGATGAGTGCGCTGATGAGTGCAATTCCGGCGCAGGCGGCGCAACTCTATCGCTGGGTCGACGCCCAGGGCCGGGTTGAATGGCGCGACACACCACCTCCCGCCAATGCCAAAGCCAAAAAAGTGGAGCAGCGCACCATCGGAGGCAGCACCATTGAAACTTCCACCATGCCGTACAGCTTGCAACAGGCCGTGCGCAATTTCCCGGTGACGCTGTACGTCAGCAACTGCGGTGAAGGCTGCGACAAGGCGCGCGCTCATCTGACGCGGCGCGGCGTGCCGTTCACCCAGAAAAACCCGCAGGACGATGTCGATGCCTACAAAAAACTGACCGACGGCGGCATGGAAGTGCCGTTGCTGTTCATTGGTCGTGAACGCCTCAAAGGCTATCTCGAAACCAGCTGGGATGCCTCGCTCGATGCCGCCGGATATCCAAAACAGCCGGCGCCGGGTTATGTCGCGCCGAAACCGGTAGCAGCACCCGCACCGAAACCGCCGGTAGCGCCGCCGCCCGCGCTCGTGCCGGAAAGCCTGGAACAAGCGCCGCCACCGGCGCAATGAAGCTCGCGACCTGGAACG
This sequence comes from Bordetella parapertussis, assembly GCA_945885345.1. Lineage (GTDB taxonomy): Bacteria > Pseudomonadota > Gammaproteobacteria > Burkholderiales > SG8-41. The sequence goes on from CAMCYP010000007.1 coordinate 78,502, forward strand.
TCAATTCGCTGAAGGTCCGCTTGCCGCAGGTGCTGGCCTGGCTGAATACACACCAGCCGGACGCGCTGTGCCTGCAGGAAACCAAGACCGAAGACGCCAAATTCCCGCTGGCCGAAATTGAAGCTGCCGGTTACCACGCCTCATTCAGCGGGCAGAAAACCTACAACGGCGTCGCGATACTGACGCGGCAACCCGCCGTTGCCGTCGCCCACGGCATACCCGGATTCGACGATCCGCAAAAACGCGTCACCACCGCAACCGTCAACGGTGTACGCATCGTCTGTGCCTATATACCGAACGGCGAATCCGTTGAGTCGGACAAATACCGTTACAAACTCGAATGGCTGGCCGCGCTGACATCGTGGCTGGAAAAAGAAATGGTGCAACATTCGTCGCTGGCGCTGCTCGGCGATTACAACATCGCACCCGAAGACCGCGATGTGCATGACCCGGTCGCATGGGCTGGCAAGGTACTGTGCAGCGCGCCCGAACGCGCCGCTTTTGGCCGATTGATCGACCTTGGCCTGAAAGACACTTTCCGCTTATTCGAACAACCGGAAAAAACCTATACCTGGTGGGATTACCGGATGCAGGCATTCCGCCGCAAAATGGGCTTGCGCATCGACCACATCCTCGCCTCCGGTACGCTGGCCGGCAGCTGCAAATCCTGCAGCGTCGACAGCGAGCCGCGACGCAATGAACGGCCGTCGGACCACGCGCCGGTGATCGCTGAATTCGCATAAGACTCGCCGCGCCCACGGTGGCGGCGATAGGTATGCTGCCCCGTCCTGCTTAGCGCAGCGTCACGAATTCCTCTGCAGTGGTCGGATGTATGCCCAGCGTGGCGTCGAACTGCGCCTTGGTCGCCCCGCAACGCAGGGCCACCGCGAGTCCCTGGATGATCTCGCCCGCTTCAGCGCCAACCATGTGCGCGCCGAGTACGCGCCCGGAATCCTGCGCCACCACCAGCTTCATGAACACCCGCTCTGCCGATCCGGACAGTGTCGCCTTCAAGGGACGAAAACGGGTACGGTAGACATCCACTGCACCATGACTTTCGCGCGCCTCGGCTTCGGTCAGACCGACGGTACTGATATGCGGATGGCTGAACACTGCCGTGGGAATGTTGGCGTAATCCAGCTTTACGGGATCGTTTTTGAACAGCGTGCGTGCAAGCGCCATGCCCTCGGCGATCGCCACCGGCGTCAGCTGTAGGCGATCGATCACGTCACCGATGGCGTGTATCGAGGGCACCGAACTGCAATAAAAATCGTCGACCTGCACGGCACCATTCTGTGCCAGCCTGACGCCGGCCGGTTCCAACCCCAGTTCGCTGACATTCGGCAGGCGGCCGGTCGCAAACATCACCAGGTCTGTATCGATGCTCCGTCCGGAGCCGAGCCGTACCTGCAGACCGTCGCTGTTGCGTTCCAGCCCGCCCGGAGTTTCGTTAAATATCAGCGTGATGCCGTGCAGCGCCAGTTCCTCAGCCAGCACCTTACCCAGATCCTCGTCAAAACCGCGTAACAGCTGCGCGCCGCGATGTACCAGTGTCGTTGCCACGCCGAGGCCGTTGAATATCGCTGCAAACTCGACAGCGATGTAACCGCCACCGACCAGCACTGCACGGCGCGGCAATGCCTCCAGATGGAAAGCCTGGTCGGAGGTGATGCCCAGTTCTGCGCCGGGTATGGCGGGTTTTACGGCACGGCCACCGGTGGCAACCAGCAGGTGTGCGGCAGTCAGCGTTTGATCGCCGATGGCCACGGTATGTGCATCGACGACACGGGCGCGACCGGCAATGACCTGAACCCCGGCATCCTGCAGTGCTTTTGCATAGATGCCGTTGAGCCGGGCAATTTCGCGATCCTTGTTGGCGAGCAGCGTCTTCCAGTCGAATTGCGCACCGGCTATCGACCAGCCGAAACCGCGGGCATCGGCAAAATCGGATGCGGCATGCGCCGCATAGGAAAACAGTTTTTTCGGGACACAACCGACATTGACGCAGGTGCCGCCCAAAGGACCAGACTCGATTAACGCCACCCGGGCACCGTGCATGGCCGACATGCGGCTGGCACGCACACCGCCGGAACCGCCGCCAATGGTGATCAGATCGTAGTCGTATTGCGTCATGGCCGCCGGCCCCCCGGAAAAACTCTCCGGGGAATACTACTCTGAATGATGATGACTTAGCGGCATAGCCCCTAAGCGGCGGAGAAGCTATGCCGCGGCTCACAACCAAAGCAGCAGAGGGGTTATAAGCAGTGGCTCACAACCCAAGCAGCAGGGCGTTTAAGCCGCGGCATAGCTTCACCGCCGCCGTTCCAATTATGCTTCTTCGCCGCGGCCAGCCTCTATCTTCAATTCCTGGATCTTGCGCGTCAGCGTGTTGCGCCCGAGGCCGAGCAGTTGCGCGGCTTCGATGCGCCGCCCGCCAGTCTGCGCCAGCGCCTTCAGGATCAGCGCTTTTTCGAACTGGTGTGTCAGTTCTTCCATGATGCCGGTCTCACCGCGATGCAGGCGCAGTTCGGCCTCCCTCCCCAGCGCAGTCACCCAGTCTTCCGCGCCGGCCGCTGTGGACTGCGCGCGCATCTCCGGCGGCAGATCCTTGACTTCAATGGTCGCCGCAGGCGCCATCACCGTCAGCCAGTGACACAGGTTTTCGAGCTGCCGCACATTGCCCGGCAAATCCTGCACGGCGATGTATTTCAGCGTCGCCTCGGCCAGGCGTTTGGATTCGACACCCAGGTCACGCGCACTTTTCTGCAGAAAATATTTCGCCAGCAGCGGAATGTCCTCGCGCCGCTCGCGCAGGGCCGGCAGCCGCAGGCGGATGACATTCAGGCGATGGAACAGGTCTTCACGGAACAGTCCCTGCTTGACCCGCGCCTCGAGGTCCTGGTGGGTCGCCGCAATGACGCGTACATTGGCCTTGATCGGCTGATGACCGCCGACGCGGTAAAAATTACCGTCGGAGAGCACGCGCAGCAGCCGGGTCTGCAGTTCCTGCGGCATGTCACCGATTTCGTCGAGGAACAGCGTGCCGCCCTCGGCCTGCTCGAAACGCCCACGACGCATGTTCTGCGCGCCGGTAAATGCGCCGCGCTCATGGCCGAACAGTTCTGACTCCAGCAGCTCCTTGGGGATCGCCGCGGTGTTGATCGCGATAAAAGGCCGGCCCGCACGCGGGCTGTGCCGATGCAGCGCACTGGCCACCAGTTCCTTGCCGGTGCCCGACTCGCCGGTAATCATCACCGTGGCATGCGACTGCGAGAGCCGGCCGATGGCGCGGAACACTTCCTGCATTGCCGGCGCCTGGCCGAGGATTTCCGGCACGGCTTCACTGACTTCGCCCGAAGTATCCTGGCGCACGCTTTCATCCATCGCGCGGCGGATCAGCTCGACGGCATGATCGACGTCAAAGGGTTTGGGCAGATATTCATAGGCCCCGCCCTGGAATGCAGTCACCGCGCTTTCCAGGTCGGAGTAAGCGGTCATGATGATCACCGGCAGCGAGGGATGGCGCAATTTGGCCTGCTGCAGCAATTCCAGACCGGATTCTCCGGGCATGCGGATGTCGCTGACCACGACCTGCGGCACTTCGTCCTCCAGCGCCACCAGCGCCTCGCGCGCCGAAGCAAATGCCTTGAATGCGATGTTCTCGCGGGTCAGGGCCTTTTCGAACACCCAGCGTATCGAACGATCGTCGTCAATAATCCAGACAGGTTTCATTTTATTTCGCAATCATAAATGGGGGGCTGGACGCAGGCATTCAACGCTCCGCAGAACGCGGCGAGCGCGGTTCATCCTGCACCGGAAGCAGCAATGTGAAACAGGTCTTGCCGGGTGCGCTTTCGAAAGTGATTGCGCCGTGATGCTGAGTGACAAAATTGTGTGCAATCGTCAGCCCGAGACCGCTGCCGCCTTCACGGCCTGAAATCAGCGGCTGGAACACGCGTGCGCGCATGTCTTCGGGAATGCCGGGGCCGTTGTCGCTGATCTCCACCTGCACCGCATGACGGAAACGGCGGCGTGCCAGCGTGACCTGGCGCGCAATGCGCGTCTTCAGCCGGATCTCGCCGTTGCTTTTGCCACCATCATTGCCGCCTTCCTTTTCGACACTCTTGATCGCCTGTGCGGCATTGCGCGTGATGTTGAGCACGACCTGTATCAGCTGCTCGCGGTCACCGGTCAACACCGGCATGCTGGTGTCGTAGTCACGACGCACGATCATGCCGGGAAACTCGGCAAGGATCACGCTGCGCACGCGCTCCAGCACTTCATGGATGTTCACCGGCCCCGGCAACGGCAGCCGGTGCGGCGTCAGCAGACGGTCCATCAAGGACTGCAAGCGGTCGGATTCCTTGATGATGACCTGCGTGTACTCGTGCAATGCCGGTCGCTCGAGTTCGCGGTCGAGCAGCTGGGCTGCGCCGCGGATGCCGCCCAGCGGATTCTTGATTTCATGCGCCAGATTGCGGATCAGGTCGCGGTGTGCCTGGCTTTGCTCGAGCAGCCGCGCCTCGCGTTCGACACGCAACTGCTGGTCGATCTGCCGAAACTCGAGCAATGTGCCGCTGGCCGCCGAACCGCGATCGGTGGGGCTCACCGTGCAAGCCAGGTTCAGGCGCAAGCGGCCGTTGATCGCAAACTCGAGTTCATGCTCGGTATAACTGCAATTGTTGGAATGCGCATAGCTGATCGCCGCAGCAAGCACGGCGTTATCACCAAACAGCCGCTCGAGCGTCAGCCCGGCAACGTTGGTCGTTGACGCCTCGAGCAGGTTTTCTGCGGCAGGGTTCATGTAGAGCACGGCTTGTTTGTCGTCGACCACCACCACGGCGGTCGCGAGCAGATCAAGTCCGTTCAGCGCCGCAGTGCTCATGGCATCGGTTCATGGTGTGCTGGAGCAAAAAACAAGCCAGCACGGCCATGCGGCGGACGGGTCGGAACGAAGAGGGGGGAGAACTCTGCGGGGGCGGCGGCAGGTGCAAGGCCGACGCGCAACATCAGGACAGCTAGCGCAGTGAGGATATTTCCTTGCGCAGGTTGGCGATGTTGTTCTCGTGCAACGAGACCTTCTTTTTGAACGGCTCCAGCCGTTCGAGTACCCGCTGATAATTGCGCTCGCTGCCGAGGCGGATAGCCTCCTGCTCGGCAAGATCTTTCCTCGCCTGGTCGAGCAGTTTCTGCTCGCCGGCCAGTTCCTGCTCCAGGATCTTGCGCCGCTCGCCGTCGCGCTGCTGCTGCGTCGGCGCATCGACTTTGGGGAAGTTGCCGGCTGCAGCCTGCGGTCTGGTTTCGCCCTTGGCCGCAGGCTTGGGCGACGGCGCGCTCGACACCGGCGGCAGGTTCATCGGTTTGCAGCCCGCCGCCTCCGCCTTGACGTTGGTAAACCGCTTGTTGCCGCTGCTGTCCACGCACTCCCATATATCGGCGCGGGCCGGGCTTGAAACCCCCAGCAACAGCATTGATAAGATGAATAAAAGCGTAAGCAAACGCATGGGTAGCCCCGGTTGATCCCGCCCGAAGGCCGGCATTTCTTCCAACGGGAACAGCATCCGTGTGGTTGACTTGCAGCATGAGCAAAGGAGGGCTAAGTCTATGTCAGTAAAGAAAATTTCGCAATCGCACCGGATGTTTTCCGGGGCTCCGGAAAACAAAAGGGCGGGTACATGCCCGCCCTTTTGCCGAAGCGCATGCGATCAGAGGCTGTAGTACAGCTGGAACTCGAGCGGATGCGTGGTCATGCGGAAAGCCGTGACCTCCTCCATTTTCAACGCGATGTAAGCGTCGATCATTTCGTTGGAGAACACCCCGCCACGTGTCAGGAACTCGCGATCCTTGTCGAGATACTCGAGTGCCTGGTCGAGCGAAGAGCAGACGTTCGGCACTTTCTTCGCTTCTTCCGGCGGCAGATCGTACAGGTTCTTGTCGACGGCATCGCCGGGATGGATCTTGTTCTGGATACCATCAAGGCCCGCCATCAACATTGCGGTAAACGCCAGATACGGATTTGCAGTCGGATCCGGGAAACGGACTTCGATGCGACGCGCTTTCGGGCTGGCGACGTACGGGATGCGGATCGATGCCGAACGGTTTTTCGCGGAGTAGGCGAGGTTGATCGGAGCTTCAAAGCCCGGTACCAAGCGCTTGTAGGAGTTGGTGCCCGGATTGGTGATCGCGTTCAGCGCACGGGCATGCTTGATGATGCCGCCGATGTAAAACAGCGCGAGTTCGGACAGCCCGGCATAACCGTTGCCGCTGAACAGGTTCTGGCCGCCCTTCCAGACCGACTGGTGCACATGCATGCCCGAACCGTTGTCGCCAACGATGGGCTTCGGCATGAAGGTTGCCGTCTTGCCGTAGGAATGCGCAACATTGTGCACGGTGTACTTGAGGATCTGGTTCCAGTCGGCACGTTTGACCAGGCTGGTATACAGGGTACCGATCTCGCACTGACCGGGCGCCGCCACTTCATGATGATGCACTTCTACCGGCACGCCCTGCTCTTCAAGCGCGAGGCACATCGCGGAGCGAATGTCCTGCAGCGAATCCACCGGCGGCACCGGGAAATAACCGCCCTTGATTGCGGGACGGTGGCCCATGTTGCCGCCTTCCATGTCGTCACCGGAAGACCACGGTGCTTCGGAGCTCTTTACTTTGACCATCGAGCCCGACATGTCGACGCTCCAGGTCACCGAATCAAAAACGAAGAATTCGGGTTCCGGACCGAAATAGGCGGTATCGCCGATGCCGGACGATTTGAGATAAGCCTCGCCGCGTTTGGCAATCGAGCGCGGATCACGGTCGTAGCCCTTGCCGTCCGACGGTTCGACCACGTCGCAGGTCAGGTTCAGCGTCGCTTCGTCCATGAAGGGATCCATGCGCGCGCTGCCCGGATCCGGCATCAGCAGCATGTCCGAGGCCTCGATGCCCTTCCAGCCGGCGATCGATGAGCCGTCAAACGCATGGCCGTCGGTGAACTTGTCTTCGCCGAACATCTTGGTCGGCACGGACACGTGCTGTTCCTTGCCGCGGGTGTCGGTAAATCGCAGGTCAACGAATTTGACTTCGTTGTCCTTGAGCATCTTCATGACATCGGTAGCGCTTCCCATCTAACTCTCCTAACGATTGCTAATGATTAAAGGGATTGGGGATCAAATTCGTTCCGGCGACCCTATTCAGCAGGATGTGTACCAAGGCGGTGCACCCTTATCTTTTTGAATCTAAATCGAAATTTATCCAAGAGCCCCCGACAAACGCACCAATTCTGTGCGTCTTGATTGGTGACGCACTATTATAGTGCGTACATCGCTTGCCTGCACCCGCTAGAATGCGCAACTCCGCATCCTTGATGGCCAATACCATGAGCGACACCGACTCCATACTTGAAGCTGCGCGCGACCGCGCCCGGCAAATGGGCCTGCCTTACAGCGGTGCCTTATCCCCGCAGGAAGCTTGGCAACTGTGGAAATCCGTGCCCGGTGCGCAACTGGTCGACGTGCGCACCCGCGCCGAATGGGACTGGGTCGGGCGCATCCCCGGCGCGATCGAGATCGAACTGCTGTCCTATCCCGGCAACCGTCCCAACCCGGCTTTCGTGCAGGAACTGCAGCAAAAAGTCGCTGCGGAAGCGCCGGTGCTGTTCATCTGCCGCAGCGGTGGCCGCTCACACAATGCCGCGATGCTGGCGCAGCAGGCCGGTTATGCCGAAAGTTACAACGTGCTGGAAGGTTTTGAGGGGGATCGCGATCCGCAGGGCCATCGCAACACGGTGGGCGGCTGGCGCGCGGCAGATCTGCCCTGGACTCAGGGCTGAACCCAGCCGTTAGCAGTTACCGGTTACCAGTGAATGATGCCGGTATACGCGCTGGCGAGAATGAACAGTCCGAATCCGATGCGGTACCAGGCAAACACGCGGAAATCATGTGTGGCCACGTAGCGCATCAGCCAGCGGATGCAGATAAACGCAGAAAAAAACGCGGTCACGATGCCGATGCCGAACAGGCCGATATCATCGGCCGACAACAGCGTGCGGTTTTTGTAGAGATCGTAGGCGCCGGCGGCCATCAGTGTCGGCACCGCGAGAAAAAAAGAAAATTCCGTCGCCGCGCGGCGTGACAGTCCGAACAGCATGCCGCCGATAATGGTTGCCCCGGAGCGGGACACCCCGGGAATCAGCGCCGCAGCCTGCGCAAAGCCGACTTTCAGCGCATCACGCCAGGTCATGCGATCGACATCAGCGATGCGCACCGGACGCTCACGCCGCTCCACCCACAGGATCACGAAACCGCCGATGATCAGCGCCACGGCCACCGGCACCGCATGAAACAGATGGGCCTTGATCATCGAGCCCAGCGCCAGACCGATGATCGCCGCGGGCACGAAAGCGGCGATGAGATTCAACACAAAACCCTGCGCTGTCGCATCCGCCGTCAGACCGCGCAACACCCCGAGGAAACGCGCGCGGAATTCCCAGCACACGGCCAGCATCGCGCCGGTCTGGATCACCAGTTCGAACACCTTGCCTTTTTCGTCGTTGAAATCAAGCAGCCCGCCGACGATGATCAGATGGCCGGTGCTTGATACCGGCAGAAATTCGGTGAGACCTTCGACGATGCCCATGATCAGGGCTTTGAGTGCCAGCGCGGGATCCATGGCGGTATTTTACTTTAGTGATTGGGTGATTAAGTGATTAGGTAATTAAACCCGGGGACCCTCACCGCAATCACTTAATCACCTAATCACCAGTATTCAAGTCACTCGTATCTAAGCGCTTCGATCGGTAGCAACCGCGATGCCTTGCGCGCGGGATAAAACCCGAAAAATATGCCGATCGCCGCGGAGAATCCCACGGCCAGCGCCACCGGCTCAATGCCGAGCTGGATCGGCCAACCGACAAACTGGCCGATCGCCAGCGAGCCGCCGACACCCAGCGCAATGCCAAGCAGACCGCCGATCAGCGCCAGTGTGATCGCCTCCACCAGGAACTGGGTCAGGATGTCACGTCCGCGCGCACCCACCGCCATGCGCAGGCCGATTTCCCGCGTGCGTTCGGTCACTGATACCAGCATGATGTTCATGATGCCGATGCCACCGACCAGCAGCGACACCGAGGCGACCGCCGCCAGCAGCAGTCCCATGATGCGGCTGGATTCCTCCCGGGTGGCCAGCACTTCCGACAGGTTGCGCAGCGTAAAATCGTCCTCGCGGTCCTGCTGGATGCGATGACGCTGGCGCAGCAGGTTGCGAATCTGCGCTTCCGCTTCCGTCATATCCTCGCCATCGCGCACCTTGATCGAAACCGAACCCACGGTACGCAAGCGGCCAGCGCCCTGACCCAGCACCCGTTTGCGTGCTGTCGAGATCGGCATCAGGATCACATCATCCTGATCCTGGCCCATCAGGCTCTGCCCTTTTTTTTCCAGTGTGCCGATGACCGTGAACGGCACCTTGCGAATGCGTATGACCTGCCCCACCGGATCAGTATCGCCGAACAGATTGCGCGCCACGGTGTCGCCCAACAGGGCGACCTTGGCCGCGCCGGCGATATCTGCCGGTTCAAAACCCTTGCCCTGCGCCACCACCCAGTTGCGTGCCTCGAAATACTCGGGGGTCACTCCGAAAAAAACCGTCGACCAGTTGCCGGTGCCACCCACCACCTGGCCGGTACCACGCAGGGTCGGTGCCGAAGCCTGCACTGTGGACACATCGCGCTGGATCGCATAACCGTCCTCCTCGGTCAACGTATTGCGCGAACCGGCACCCATGCGCACACCGCCGCTGGTGGAAGAGCCTGGCATCAGGATGATCAAGTTGGTGCCGAGGCCCTTGATCTGCTCTTCGATGCGTGTCTGGGCACCGGAACCGACGGCAATCATGGTGATCACTGCTGAAACACCGATGATGATGCCGAGCATGGTCAATGCGCTGCGCAGCTTGTTGATGCGCAGCGCACGCAGCGCGATGCGGATACTGGCAAGCACATTCATGTCTGCACCTCGTCCGGTCGCATCTCATCTCCGACCTGCTCCGAGCGCAATCGCGCCACCAGCGCCGCGGCATCCTGCGGTTGCTCAACCACACGATCCTCGGTAACACGACCGTCGCGAAACGTAATCACGCGCTTGGCGAACTCGGCAATGTCATGCTCATGGGTCACCAGCACCACCGTCATGCCCTGTGCGTTCAACTGCTGCAGCAGCGCCATCACCTCGCAACTGGTCAGCGTATCCAGCGCACCGGTGGGTTCATCAGCAAGGATCAGTACCGGATCATTGACCAGCGCCCGTGCAATCGCCACGCGCTGCTGCTGCCCGCCCGACAACTGCGCCGGATGATGATGGCCGCGATCGGCAAGGCCGACCTCGGCGAGGCGCGCCGCCGCACGGCGGTTGCGCTCCTCCCCGGGAACTCCGCAATACAACAACGGCAGTGCGATGTTTTCCAGCGCCGAAGTGCGTGGCAGCAGATTGAAACTCTGGAACACAAAACCGATGCGCCGGTTGCGGATGGCCGCCAGCGCATCGCTGTCGAGGCCCGATACCCGATCACCGGCCAGCAGGTACTCCCCGCTGGACGGCGTATCCAGGCAACCGAGCAGGTTCATGAAGGTCGACTTGCCGGAACCCGAAGGCCCCATCACCGCAACAAATTCGCCGGCGTCGATGTCCACCGACACACCGCGCAGCGCTTGCACGGTAAAGCCGCCCAGTGCATAGGATTTGGCCAGTTCGCGGGTGGTGATCAGCGGGGTCGACATCGTGCGGCGTCAGGGTCTCGGCAATACATCCGTTAAAAACCTGTTGTTTTTATTTTCAGAATCCAAACCGCGGCGCAGCGGACTTGCTATCAGCGCGCGCCGTGCCCGTGCCGACAATCACCGCATCGCCCTCCTTCAGCTCGCCGCCGAGCAATTCGGTAAACGAGCCGTCACTGATGCCGAGCCGCACACTGACTGATTTCGGCGCGCGCGTGCCGTCCGGCACCCACACCGTGCCGCGCGTCGTTGCCACGCCACGTTGTTCAGCCGCAAGCGCCCCATAGCGTTTCAACTGGTCTTCATTAAGTATCGCGGCAATCTCGGTGCGCGACTGCGCGCGCAAGCGGCCGACTTCTTTTTTGCGCTGCGCCGGATCATCCGCGCTGATCGCTGCAATTTTTTCCGCAGTCGATTTCTGGATCGCCTCGAGTTTTGTCTGCTGCTCCCCGCTGAGCTCCAGTTCCCTGGTCAATCGTTCGCGCGTGGCCTGGGCCTGCCCGCCTCCGCCCGGCGCCGCGGCACCCTCGGCCTTCTGCACGCCTGCTTTTTGCGCGCCTGCTTTTTGCGCGTTTTTCTCACCTTTCGCCGGCGCTGCCGCACCCGGCGGACGGTAACGCAGTGCGGCATTGGGCACTCGCAGCACCTGGTCGCGATTGGCAACGGTGATGCGTACATTGGTGGTCATCCCCGGCAGCAGCGTCAAATCGGGATTGGGCGCAGAAATGATCGCCACATAAGTCACCACGTTCTGCACCACCAGCGCAGCCTTGCGCACCTGGGTGATCTTGCCGCGGAAAGTGCGCCCCGGGAACGAATCGACGGTGAATGTCGCTTCCTGACCGATGGTGATACGGCCGATTTCCGACTCGTCGATCGAAGCCTCAACCTGCATGTCGGTCAGGTTGCGCGCAATCAGGAACAGCACCGGCGCCTGCAGGCTGGCGGCAACCGTCTGCCCGGCATCCACGCTGCGCGAAATGACGATGCCGTCCACCGGTGCGCGGATAGTCGTGCGTTCGAGATCAACCTTTGCCTGCGCCAGTTGCGATTCGCGCTGCTTGACCAGCGCTTCGCCATTGCGGATCTGCGCGTCACCGACGGCGCGCTGGGCCTGCGCTGATTTAACCTGTTCGCCCGCAGTGGCCACCACGGATTGCGATGTTTCCAGCGCAGCCTGCGACACAAAGCCCTTTTCGACCAGCATCTGATTGCGCTTGTAACCGCGCTCGGCCTCGGTCATGGCAACCTGGGCGCGCGACACTTCCGCCTGCAGCGCGGCGACATTGGCACGCTGAGTCAGTACCGTGGCCCGGGCCGCCTCCAGATCCGACATGGCCTGGTTGACACGCAGAACAAACGATTCGGGGTCGATGCGGGCGATGACATCGCCTTTTTTCACCACCGAGTTGTAATCGACGAAAATTTCCTTGACCTGCCCGGAGACCTGCGACCCGACCTGCACCGACACCACCGGATTCAGCGTGCCGGTCGCCGAGACTGCAGCCACCAGATTGCCGCGTTCGACATTGGCCAGACGGAATGCGGGCTGCGCCGGCGTGCTGCCGAAATACCAGTAAACAGCACCTGCAACCCCCAGCGCCACGGCCACCCCTGCAATCAGCGTTATTTTCTTGTTCAAGGTTTACCCGGTTAAAAACAGAATGATGAAAACACAAAGAAGACGCTAATCATGCTCCACGGCGATAACCGGCCGCGAAGGCAATCAATAACTGTCGCGCGCCGCCGGGGGCGGCGCCAGTTCACGCACGGCATCACGCACCGCGCGCTCCACAAACTGCGTCAGGGCCATGCCGGCGATCAGGCCGCGCAGCTGCAATTCACTGCCTGCCGCCTCCAGCCGTTTGCCCAGCGCCTCCGGAAAGGGCGGCGGCGGCCGGCCCTCGGCGGCGGCGCGCATCGAGGCCCGCAAGTGGGCGAACAACTGGCCGACATCATCCTCGGTCACCACGCCGCCCAACAACATCCGCAGTTCGGGCGAGACCTCGACGCGTGCCGGCGGCACCGGCTCCGCAGCCTGCGCCGGCAGCGACAACATCGCGGCCAGCATCATCATCAATAACGTACGCTGCAACATGGTCACCTCACTGTGGTGTCCTGTTTAACGCCAGCGGATGCGGCCGGTGTACCGGCGGGTCACTCCGACAGCGTTCAGGCCTTGCGGTAAATCTCGGCACCCTGTTCGACAAACTCCTGCGCCTTGTCCTGCATGCCTTTTTGCAAAGCGTCTTTCTCGGCCACGCCCTGGGCCGCCGCATATTCGCGCACGTCCTGGGTGATTTTCATCGAGCAGAAATGCGGTCCGCACATCGAGCAGAAATGCGCCAGCTTGGCGCCATGCTGCGGCAGCGTTTCATCGTGAAACTCGCGCGCCTTGTCCGGATCGAGGCCGAGGTTGAACTGGTCGTCCCAGCGGAATTCAAACCGCGCCTTCGACAAGGCGTTGTCGCGGATCTGCGCGCCCGGATGCCCCTTGCCGAGGTCGGCGGCATGCGCCGCAACCTTGTACGCCATGATGCCGTCCTTGACGTCGTTCTTGTCGGGCAGTCCCAGGTGTTCCTTCGGCGTCACGTAACACAGCATCGCCGTACCGTACCAGCCGATCATCGCAGCACCAATCGCCGAGGTGATGTGGTCATATCCCGGCGCGATGTCCGTGGTCAGCGGTCCCAGCGTGTAGAACGGCGCCTCGTCGCAATATTTGAGCTGCAGCTCCATGTTCTCCTTGATCATGTGCATCGGCACATGTCCCGGGCCTTCGATCATCACCTGCACGTCATGTTTCCACGCCACCTGCGTCAGTTCACCCAGCGTCTTCAGCTCGGCCAGCTGCGCCTCGTCGTTGGCGTCGTAAATCGAACCCGGCCGCAAGCCGTCACCCAGCGAGAATGAGACATCGTACTGTTTCAGCAGTTCGCAGATGTCCTCGAAATGGGTGTAGAGGAAACTTTCCTTGTGGTGCGCCAGGCACCATTTCGCCATGATCGAGCCGCCGCGCGACACGATGCCGGTCATGCGTTTCGCAGTCATGGGAATGTACGGCAGGCGCACACCGGCGTGTACCGTGAAGTAATCCACGCCCTGCTCGCATTGCTCGACCAGCGTGTCACGGTAAATTTCCCAGGTCAGTTCCTCGGCCTTGCCGTCGACCTTTTCCAGCGCCTGGTAAATCGGCACCGTGCCGATGGGTACCGGTGAATTGCGGATGATCCACTCGCGGGTTTCGTGGATGTGCTGACCGGTGGACAGATCCATCACCGTGTCACCACCCCAGCGGATCGCCCAGGTCATTTTCTCGACTTCTTCCTGTATCCCGGAAGTCACCGCCGAATTGCCGATGTTGGCATTGATTTTCACCAGGAAATTGCGGCCGATGATCATCGGCTCGATTTCCGGATGGTTGATGTTGACGGGAATGATGGCGCGGCCGCGGGCCACTTCGTCACGTACAAATTCGGGCGTGATGATTTTTGGAATCGACGCACCGAAATGCTGGCCGGGATGCTGGCGCGTGATCAGCTCGCTCAAACCTTCGCGCCGCTGATTTTCGCGGATCGCGATGTATTCCATTTCCGGCGTAATCAAACCTTTACGCGCGTAATGCATCTGCGTAACGTTGCCACTGAGATTCATGCCGGTCTTGGCGCGGCGCGGCTGGCGGCCGAGGTTGAAACGCAGGCTGGCGAGTTTCGGATCCTCCAGCCGTTCACGGCCGTAGCGTGAAGTCGGCCCGGTCAGCGCTTCAGTGTCACCGCGCGCCTCGATCCACGACTGGCGCAACGGTGCGAGTCCGGAGCGGATATCGATGCTCACGGCCGGATCGGTGTACGGGCCCGAGGTGTCGTAAACGAGGATGGGCGGATTTTTTTCCGCCCCCATCGACGCCGGCGTATCCGACTGGGTGATTTCGCGCATCGGCACACGCACGCCGGCTTGTGAACCTTCGATGTAGACCTTGCGCGAATTGGGCAGGGGTTTGACTGCACCGGCATCAACTTGCGCCGTGGCATTCAGGAACTGGGGATTGGCGTTCATGGCTCGCTCCGTTTGTGTGCGGAACCGGCGGAAATGCGAGCGGGAGTCAAGAAAGGAACCATCGCCACGCTTCCCTACGCCGGCATTACCCGTATCAGGTTATAAGGGTTTTTCTCACCCTGCAGCACCCGCCGCAAGGACCCCTACGTGTGGTGTTTACGCTAATGGAATTATGGGATAATTGCAAGCAAGCAGTGGCGTTTTTCAAGCCCCATTCCAGATACGAATTCCTCTTGAATTTCCCCTTTCTTACAAGCAGTTATCGGCCATGAACTTTTCCGCCAATTCAGCACCCCGCATGGATATCGAACACGCCCGCTTCAACATGGTTGAACAGCAGATCCGGCCCTGGGATGTGCTGGATCCGGTGGTGCTTGATCTGCTGATGCGCCTGCATCGCGAAGATTTCGTGCCGGAACAGCATCGCGCGCTGGCCTTTGCCGATCTGGAAATCCCGCTGGGCCATGGCGAAACCATGCTTTCCCCCAAACTCGAAGCGCGCATGCTGCAGGAACTCGGCATACAGCGCGGCGACTCGATACTCGAAGTCGGCACCGGCAGCGGCTACATGACCGCACTGCTGGCCAGCCTCGGCCGCCATGTCTACAGCGTCGATATCGTCCCTGAATTCACACGCAGCGCCGCCGCACGCCTCGCCGCACACAACATCAGCAATGTCACGCTGGAAAGCGGCGACGCCGCGCGCGGCTGGGACAAACACGGGCCGTACGATGTCATCGTACTCACCGGTTCGGTGCCGGTGCTGCCCGAAAGTTTCCAGCAAAGCCTGAATCCCGGCGGCCGCCTGCTCGCCGTCACCGGCACCGCGCCGGCGATGCATGCGCAGCTGCTGACACGCGCCGACGGCGGCGCCTGCAGTGCCGTCACCCTGTTCGAAACCTGCATAGCTCCATTGAAAAACGCGCTGCAACTGCAACGTTTCGTCTTTTAAGGCGTCACATCCCCATGCGTCGCGTACACCTTGGCAGTTTTATTGCACTTGTACTGCTGGCGATCCAGCCTGCGGCCGCGGCGGACCTGCTGGAAATCTATCGTGCCGCGCTGTCTTCGGACCCGGTGTACAACAGTGCGCGCGCCAGCTGGGCCGCCGGCCAGGAAAAGCTGCCGCAAGGCCGCGCAGGACTGCTGCCCCAGGCGACCGCGTCGGCATCCACGCAGCATAACGACCGCGAACTGAGGTTCCGCGATCCGGCGCTGCCCGGCAGTCGCGGCCAGTACAACTCAAATTCCGCTTCGGTCTCGGTTACCCAGCCGATCTACCGCATGCAGAATTTCATTGCCTACGATCAGGGCAAGACGCTAGTCGCGCTGGCCGACGCACAACTCGCCTCCGTCGGACAGGACCTGATACTGCGCAGCGCGCAGGCCTATTTCGACGTGCTGCTGGCCAGCGACAACGTGGCCTTCGTACAGGCACAGAAAACCGCGATCGGCCAGCAACTGGAACAGGCCAAGCGCAATTTCGAAGTCGGCAACGCCACCATCACCGATACCCATGAAGCCCAGGCCCGCTACGACCTGGTGACTTCGCAGGAAATCGCGGCACGCAACGACCTGGAAGTCAAAAACCGCGCGCTTGAGCAACTGATCGGACGCAGCGCCCCGGGATTGGCCGCACTGGGCAAAGGCTTAGTGTTGCAGCCGCCCAACCCGGCATCCATGGAACAGTGGGTGGAGCAGGCACGGCTCAGCAGTCCTCAGGTACGCATCGCGCAGGAAAACCTGACCTTCGCCTCCCAGGATGTCAAACGCAACCGCGGCGCCCATCATCCCACCGTTGATGCCTTTGCCAGCTATACCGACTCGGGCACCGGCTCCGGCGTACAGGGCGGATCCGGCAACGACTCAACCTCCAGAATTATCGGCCTGCAACTGGCGATTCCCTTGTATCAGGGCGGCATCGTCAATTCCCGCGTGCGCGAAGCCATTGCCAATGAAGACAAGGCGCGACAGGATCTGGAAAACGCAATGCGCAGCGCAGAGCTCGCCGCACGCCAGGGATACCTCGGCGTCACCAGCGGCATCGCACAGGTGCGCGCACTCGAAGCCGCGCTGGTGTCCAGCCAGAGTTCGCTGGATTCGACACGGCTCGGGCAGGAAGTCGGCGTGCGCACCCAGGTCGATGTGCTCAATGCGCAACAACAATTGTTCAGCGCGCGTCGCGATCTGGCGCAGGCGCGTTACAACTACATCCTGTCGCTGCTGCGGCTGACGGCCTCGGGCGGGCAGCTGGGTGAAACCGACCTGCAACGCGTCAACGCCTGGCTGGAGAAGTAACCGGTAAGCCACGCTCGATGAGTATTAAAAATACTCAATAAAAACAATTACTTATTGACATCCAGCAGGGCCAGCACCCGCTGCGTTGCGCCGCGGTGTGCCGCAGTAAATACCAATCCCGCGTCTCCCATGCGCTGTGCACGCAATGGATCGGCTGCAAGCTGCAGTGCCAGTGCCACCGCTGCCGCCAGATCATTGACGCGCGTTGCCGCACCCGCTGCGACCGCAGCCTCCGCCGCTTCTGCAAAGTTGTACGTTGACGGCCCGATGATCACCGGCCGGCCCAGCGCACAAGGCTCGATCAGGCTGTGCGCGCCATAAGGCAGGAAACTGCCGCCCATCAGCACCACATCGCAGGCGGCGTAGTACATGAACATCTCGCCCATGCTGTCGCCGAGCAACACGGCGGTATCGGCGGCCAGCGGATCGCCCGCACTGCGCCGCTGCAGGCGCAGACCGCGCGCCGCAATCAGTCTGGCCACCTCGTCAAAGCGCTGCGGATGCCGCGGCACGATGATCAACAGGGCATCGCGCAAACCGGCACGTTGCGCGGCGTCCAGCAACAAGGCCTCTTCGCCCTCGCGCGTACTCGCTGCCAGCAGCACCGGTCGCACACCGGCGCTCTGGCGCAGCACTTTGCCCTGCGCCACCTGCGATGCCGGCACTTCAAGATCAAATTTCAGATTGCCGGTGACGCTGACCCGCTCCGCACCCAATGCCTGCAGGCGCAGGGCGTCATCCTGCGACTGCGCAGCAATCGCGCGAAACCCGCGCATCGCATCGCGCGCCAGCGTGCCGCTGCGCTGATAACCGCGCAAAGACCGTTCCGACAGGCGGGCATTGACCAGGTACAGCGGAATGTCGCGACTCGCCGCGGCGTGGATCAGGTTGGGCCAAACCTCCGTTTCCATCAGCACGCCGGCCGCCGGCCGGAAGCGATCCAGAAACCGCGCCACCGCACCCGGATAGTCGTACGGCAGATAACAGCGCATCACGCGATCACCGAACAATGCCGTGCCGGTTTCGCGTCCGGTCGGCGTCATGTGCGTCAGCAGGATGCGATGCTGCGGATAACGCAGCTGCAATGCGCCGATCAGCGGCTCGGCTGCGCGGGTTTCGCCAACCGACACCGCATGCACCCACAGCCACGGCCCCGCTGCAACGGCAGCGTCGTAAAAACCAAACCGTTCCCGTACATGCCGCAGGTACTCGCGCTGGCGACGCGAGCGCCACAGCAGGCGCAGCAGCAACAGCGGCGTCGCCGCGTAGAGCAGGATGATGTAGAGATGGCGCATTGGTTGCTGTTATTTGGTGATTAGGTGATTGGGTGATTAGGTGATTAGGTGATTAGGTAATTAGGTAATTAGGTAATTAGGTAATTAGGTAATTAGTGGATTGAGCCATAAAAGAATGTCGAAGACTATTTCAATCACTTAATCACTTAATCACTTAATCACTTAATCACTTTACTTAGTCACTTTTCTTAATCACTTAGTCCCTTAATTACAGCAAGCACCTCAGCCACCGCCGGCGGCATGCCGATACCACCAAGATTCACGCCCCGCGCACAGGCATACAAACCGGTCGCCGCGGGATCGGTCGCACAATAAATGCCGACGGTCGGCACACCCAGCGCGCCGGCGAGATGCGTCAGCCCGGTGTCGGTGCCGACGACCACACGCGCCTGTGCCAGCAAGGACGCCAGCGCAGCAAGATCCAGACGCGCGGGCACGATCGCCTGCGGAATTTTTTGCATCAGGCGCTGGCTGCGTTGCTGTTCCACCGCCGTGCCCCAGGGCAACACGCTGCTGATGCCCTGCGCGGCAAGCGCCTGGCCCAATTCAATCCAGCGTTCTTCCGGCCACAATTTACGATCCGCGCTGGTGGCATGCAGCAACACCGCATACGGATTATTGTTCAGCCAGGAAAAGCTCTGTGCCGCAGCCGTGATGCCGTACTGTGCCGGCGCAGACAGTGTGTAACCGAGCGCCTGCGCTGCAAGTTGCCGGTTGCGCTCAACGGCATGCTGTCCCCAGGGCACGTGATACCTGTGGTCATAAAACAAACCCAGCGGCTCGCGCGAACTTTGCCGATCCAGTCCATGACTGACACCGCGCGCTGCGCCGGCAATCCATGCACTTTTCAGCAAACCCTGGGTATCGATCACCGCATCGTAGTCCTTCGCACGCAATGCACCGATGAACCTGCGCACCTCGCCCCACACCGCAGGCCGCCACAAACCGCGCCGCCAGCGCCGCACGGCCACCGGCAACACCCCGGACACACGCGGATGCAAACGCGGAATCGCCGCAAAAGCCTCTTCCACCACCCAGGCGATGTGCACATCCGGCCGCGCCGCGGCAATATCCGCGACCACCGGCAGGTTGTGCACGACATCGCCCAGTGAAGAGGTTTTGATCAGCAGGATGCGCGGCATCAATCAGGAAAAACTACGTTCGGAAGCATGGTTTAGCCTACACGTAAACGATTGTTCCGCATAGAATATCCACCTCTTTGATGATCAGGTATTACGTCATGACTAAACCTCAGGTCGTCTGGCATCCTTCGCTGGTAACCCGCGAACAGCGCGAAACTGCGAACGGCCATAAGGCAGCCGTCGTGTGGTTCACCGGTCTGCCCGGTTCCGGTAAATCGACCACGGCACATGAAGTGGAGCGCCTGCTTTTTGCCATGGGCTGCCAGGTGTATGTACTGGACGGCGACAACGTGCGCCATGGCCTGAGCGCCGACCTCGGTTTCAGCCCGGAACACCGCGACGAACATCTGCGCCGGATCGCGGAACTGTCGCTGCTGATTTACCGGGCCGGAATGATCGTGCTGTGCGCATTCGTATCGCCGACACGTGCCAGCCGCGACAAGGTCCGCGGGCTGATTCCCGCGGGCGCGTTCTTCGAAACCTGGTGCCAATGCCCCGCCACCGTCTGCGCCGAACGCGATCCCAAGGGTTTTTATGCCAAGGCACAAGCCGGGCAGATCAAAAATTACACGGGCGTATCAGCGCCTTACGAAGAACCGGAGGCAGCCGAACTGCTGCTGAACACAGCAGCACATTCCGCCGGACATTGCGCCGACAGCGTCATTGAAATGCTGCAACAGCGCGGCATCATCACCCCTGCCTCAACACAGGCAACATCAGTGAAACGGATCGGAACATGATCCTGGTTACCGGCGGCGCAGGCTTCATCGGCGCCAATTTCGTCCTCGACTGGATCGCCACTGAAGGCTCACCGGTCGTCAACCTCGACAAGCTGACCTATGCCGGCAATCCGGCGAATCTGGCATCGCTCAAGGGCGACGGCCGTTACGTGTTTGCGCAGGGTGATATCTGCGACCGTGCACTGGTCGCCAGCCTGCTGCAAAAATACCAGCCGCAGGCCATCGTGCATTTTGCCGCAGAAAGCCATGTCGACCGTTCGATCCACGGCCCCGGCGAATTCGTGCAGACCAATGTCGTCGGCACCTTCAGCCTGCTCGAAGAGACGCGTGCGTACTGGGGCACGCTGGCCGAGCCGGAAAAAAACCGCTTCCGCTTTTTGCATGTCTCGACCGACGAGGTGTACGGTTCGCTCAGCAGCACCGATCCCGCGTTCAGCGAAACCACGCCCTACGCGCCGAACAGCCCCTATGCCGCATCCAAGGCCGCGTCCGACCACCTGGTGCGCGCCTATCACCACACTTACGGCCTGCCGGTCATCACCACCAACTGCTCCAACAATTACGGCCCGCTGCAGTTTCCGGAAAAACTGATTCCGCTGATGATCCTCAACGCGCTGAGCGGCAAACCGCTGCCGGTGTACGGCGACGGCAAAAACGTGCGCGACTGGCTCTACGTCGGCGATCATTGCTCGGGCATCCGCGCCGCACTGGCCAAAGGAAAACCCGGCGAAACCTACAACATCGGCGGCAACAGCGAAAAAACCAATCTCGAAGTGGTGCATGCGGTGTGCGCGATCCTCGACGAACTGCATCCCGCCGGCGCGCCGCACGCCAAACTGATCACCTACGTCAAAGACCGCGCGGGCCATGACTGGCGTTATGCCATCAACGCCTCGAAAATCCGGCAGGAACTGGGCTGGGAGCCACAGGAACGTTTTGAAAAAGGCCTGCGCAAAACTGTCGAGTGGTATCTCGCGCGTGGCGACTGGATACAGAACGTAGTCAGCGGCGAATATCGCAAGTGGGTTGACCTGAATTACGCCGCGCGGAAATAACAGCAAAGTGTCACCCTTGCAAACCGTCTTACTTTTCGGAAAAACCGGGCAGGTCGGTTTTGAATTGGAACGCGCGCTCAGCCCGGTCTGCCGCCTGATCGCTCCCGGCCATACCGAAACCGATCTGACCAATCCCGTCTCGATACGCGCTGCGGTGACAGTCAACAAACCGGACATCATCGTCAACGCCGCCGGTTTCACCATCGTCGATGCCGCCGAATCCCAGCCTGAACTCGCGATGCAGCTCAACGCCACGGCGCCCGGCATCATCGCGGAATGCGCCGAAAAATGCGGTGCGGTGCTGATTCATTACTCAACCACTTTTGTATTTGACGGCACCCGGCGCGAACCTTACGTCGAAACCGACACCCCCAATCCGGTCAATGCCTACGGTCGCAGCAAACTGGCCGGCGAACGCGCAGTGATGGATGCATGCCGGCGCCACCTGATCCTGCGCGCCAACTGGGTGTACAGCGCACGGCGCACAAACTTTGCGCTGACGATGCTGAAGCTGGCGCGCGAAAAAGCGGAACTTGAAATCGTCGACGATCAGATTGGCTCGCCGACCTGGGCGCGGGACTATGCTGCAGCCACGGCACAACTGATCGCGGACACCGGCCGGTTGCGCGAGAACCCCGGCATATATCACCTGTCGGCGCAGTCACACTGCTCGCGCATGCAATGGGCGCAAAAGCTGATTGACTGTGCCCGGGCAGTGCCCGGCTCCGAAAAAGGCTGGGCCACGTTGCGTCCGACGAGCACCGCGCAATACCCCCATTCCGCGCCTCGGCCGCTGTACACCGTCACCAGCAACCGCAAAATCGAAGAGACCTTTGGCATCCGCATGCCTGTATGGGAAGATCGCGTCGAGACTTTTGTGCGCTCGCTGCCGCAGCAATATAGGACGTGATTAAAAGCGTGATTAAGTGATTAGGTAACCAGGTGATTGAGTCGATGGATGCCGATCGGGTTAATCACTTAATCACCTCGTCACCTAATCACACCTCTAATTACTTAATCACCAGGGGGGGTTATGACTCGGCCGCATTACAACCTCGAAGCGTGGAAATCAGCCATGACACTGGTCAGCGGCATCTACCAAATCACGCGAGATTTCCCCAAGGAGGAGTTGTATGGCCTGACCTCCCAGATGCGACGCGCAGCGGTGTCCATACCCAGCAATCTCGCGGAAGGTGCTGCGCGGACCGGGCAAAAAGAATTTGCGCAATTCCTCAGTATCGCGAAAGGATCGCTGAGTGAATTGGAAACACAGCTTCTCATTTCGGCTGACTTGGGATATTTGGACCGAAAACATGAGATATTTCAGCAGGCAGACAGAGTATCCAGCCTGCTGTCCGGACTACACCGCAGCCTAAGCAAGTAACCAATCACCTAATCACCTCGTCACCTAATCACCAAATCACCAGTTACCTAGTCACTTAATCACCTAATCACCCACCTAAAATGAGAAAAGGCATCATCCTCGCCGGCGGTTCCGGCACCCGGCTTTATCCGGTGACCCATGTCGTGTCCAAGCAATTGCTGCCGATCTACGACAAGCCGATGGTGTATTACCCGCTGTCGACGCTGATGCTGGCCGGCATCCGCGACATCCTGCTGATCTCCACA
Organism: Bordetella parapertussis; assembly: GCA_945885345.1. Classification (GTDB taxonomy): domain Bacteria; phylum Pseudomonadota; class Gammaproteobacteria; order Burkholderiales; family SG8-41. Next base: position 101,479 of record CAMCYP010000007.1, read on the forward strand.
CCGCAGGACATTCCGCGTTTCAGGGAACTCCTCGGCAACGGCAAACAATGGGGCATCAATATTTCCTACAAGGTGCAGCCCTCGCCCGACGGCCTGGCGCAGGCCTTCACGCTGGGCGCGAAATTCATCGGCAAGGATCCGGTGACGCTGGTGCTCGGCGACAACATCTTTTTCGGCCATGATTTCGCCACGCAGCTGACGGCCGCCGCCGCACAAACCACGGGCGCCACGGTGTTCGCCTACCCGGTGCAGGATCCGGAGCGTTATGGTGTTGTCGAGTTCGATGCCAAGGGCCGTGCGCTGAACCTGAAAGAAAAACCCAAAAATCCGAAATCGCGTTATGCCGTGACCGGGCTTTATTTTTACGACAACTCGGTGGTCAAACTGGCGCGGACGCTGAAACCCTCGGCGCGCGGTGAGCTGGAAATCACCGACCTCAACATGCTCTACCTGCAGCAGAAAAAACTCGAGGTCTGCGTGCTCGGCCGCGGCATGGCCTGGCTGGATACCGGCACACACGACTCGCTGCTCGAAGCCTCGCAGTTCATCGAGACCGTCGAAAAACGCCAGGGCCTGAAAGTCGCCTGCCCGGAGGAAGTCGCCTATCGCAAGGGCTTCATCAACGCCAGCCAGCTGAAAAAACTCGCCGTACCGCTGCGGAAAACCGCCTATGGTCAGTACCTGATGCAACTGCTGACTGACCAGGTGTTCTGATGAACATCATCAAAACGGAAATCCCCGATGTGCTGATCATCGAACCGCAAGTGTTCGGCGATGCGCGGGGATTTTTTTTCGAAAGCTTTAATTCGCGGGCCTTTGCCGAGGCCACCGGGCTGTCGCCGACCTTCGTGCAGGACAACCACTCACGATCGGCAAAAAACGTGCTGCGCGGCCTGCATTACCAGATCAAACAGCCGCAGGGAAAACTGGTGCGTGTCGCTGTCGGCGAAGTCTTCGATGTCGCCGTCGATCTGCGCCGCAACTCGCCCACCTTCGGCCAGTGGGCCGGCACCGTGCTGTCTGCAGAAAACAAGCGTCTGCTGTGGATCCCCGAGGGCTTTGCCCACGGTTTTCTGGTGCTCAGCGAAACAGCAGATTTCCTTTATAAAACAACGGATTACTACGCTCCAGCGCATGAGCGCTGCGTGCTGTGGAATGATCCCGCCATCAACATCCGCTGGCCACTGGGCGGCGAGCCGATCCTCGCCGCCAAGGACAGCGCCGGGAAACACCTGCAAGACGCTGAAGTTTTCCAATAGCTGCAGCGCCATGAGCAATGACTTCTCGCGCATCCTGCTCACCGGCGGCAACGGCCAGGTCGGGCGAGCCCTGCGGCAGTTACTGCCGGCAGAAAATGTCGTGGTGGCGGATCGCAGCACGCTGGACCTCGCCAATCCCGACAGCATCCGCAACACGGTTCGTGACTGCCGCCCCACGCTGATCATCAACGCCGCCGCCTACACCGCGGTGGATCGCGCCGAGACCGAAGCGGAACTGGCGATGGCGGTGAACGGTGTTGCACCGGGCGTGCTGGCCGAAGAAGCGAAACGGCTCAACGCGACGCTGGTGCATTACTCCACCGACTACGTCTTCGACGGCAGCAAATCCGCCGCGTACAACGAAGACGACATTCCGAATCCGCTCAATGTGTACGGCAAAACCAAACTCGCCGGTGAACAGGCGATCCAGGCGGTCGGTGCGGCGCATTACATCCTGCGCACGAGCTGGGTTTACTCGGCGGATGGCGCCAATTTCATGAACACCATGCTGCGCCTGGGCCGTGAACGGCCAGAGCTGCGCATCGTCAACGACCAGACCGGCGCGCCGACCTGGGCCACCGCCATTGCAGACATGACAACGAAGATCCTCGCTTACGCCGCAGCCCATCGCGACGATCCGCGCCACGGCCTGTATCACTGCACCGCGACCGGCGCAGTCACCTGGTTCGGTTTTGCGCAGGCCATTTTCGCGGAGGCAGCAAAGACCCTGGACTACAAGGTGCCGCGCCTGATCCCGATCACCACCGCGGAATATCCGCTGCCGGCGCGACGGCCGGCGAATTCGCGGCTGAATACCTCACGACTCACTGCGAATTTCGGGATTACGCCGGCGTCGTGGCAGGACATGCTGGTGGAGTGCCTGCGTAGCCGGTGACGGGATCAGGCGAAGACGCGCTCGACTTTGTGCCGTTCCCGCCGGGCAACCACGGCAGTCCCCAGATAGCGGTTCCAGAGGCTCGGCCAGATATCAAATGACCGCAGCACCAGAAACGCTGCGGTAATCCGCGGTACGGTGCAGCACGCCGGAATCAAGCGATCCGCCAGTGTCAGCCAGCGCCCCTGCCATCTGCCGATGATGGACTGATACGCCGTCATTTGTTTGCCGCCCGATGCACGGATTGCCGCGAATACAAACCGGCTGACCGTACGCCGGGAAAACTCCGGCTTGAACAGTTCAGGGGCAAGCTTGGGGGCGTTCTCTGTCAGTCCCTCCAGCAGCGGCAGCAATATGTCCGGATTGACCAATGTATTGGTCAGGTAACTGCCGGCATGCTGGCGAAACACGGCATACGGCACGGGTGCGAAAACCGCACCCTGCTTGCTGGAGACCATCAGCGCGCTGATCAAGTCGGCCAGGCCGCGATAGGCGGGATTGAAGCGGCCGACCGATTCCAGCAAGGCCTTGTGGTACACCACCGTCGGACCCGCAAACCAGTTGCCAAGGCGCCAGGCCAGATCGATGCACTCTGCCGGCGAAAAATACCGGTCATTCAGGGCCGGCACGGCCAGCGCCAGCGGCCGGATCGGCCGGTCCTGATCATCGACCAGCCATCCCATACCCGACCACAACCCCACGCCCGGGTGCCGCGCGAGGCAGGCCTTGGCATGGGCGAAGATCCCGGGGAACACGAAGTCGTTCGCCGAGATGAACATGATGTATTCGCTGGTCACGCGCGCGGTGCCCACATTCAGCGCGCCATAGACGCCGAGATTTTTGGCGTTCTCGATCAGGGTCACTTCCGAGTGCCCTGCGATGACAGCGCGTATGACCTCGACGCTGTTGTCGGTGGAACAGTCATCAACGACGATCAATTCATCCGGCAAAACTTCCTGATCAAGAATAGATTGCAAGCAACGGGTAATGTGCCGGGAGTCATTGAAATTGGGAACGATCAATGCAATGCGGGGTGATGCCGTATTTAAATTAACACTCATTTGCAAATTATGATGCGGTCATCCCGTAGATAAGCAAGACATCTTACCAACGTGAAAGAAATGACGCATTGTTTAATCCATCTACCGAGACCAACCGAATCGATCAAGAATTTGAGTCCCGATAAATTCGTTTGCTTTTACCAATTGCAAAGGGGACATGACCTCCCGCCATTCATCACTTCGACCAGAACGAAAATGGCTTTCGCCCATGTTTTTCCCAATGATTGGCATTACAAATTCTGCACTTGGTATGCCATGAAATTTTAGAATGCTTTTGACAAAATCTTCCTCACTAGCGACCAATTGATCGTACGTAGTCAATAGTATTTGATACTTATTGGAATCAATCACGAGAAGCCAGTTCTTCAACCAAGCCATCACGACTGGCAGGAAGTTTTCAATACACCAGTCAATTTTCGCGGTTATGTCCAGATCAAGATAACTGGAAACTGGTTGTGGATAAAACCAATCATCGACATCATCTGGATCTCGCCTTCCATAGTAATCGAGATGATGTGCCCAACTTACGAGAACAGAGCGAGGATCTCGCACATGCACAACCCAACGCTTAATATATTTGTCCAATCGATTTATCGAAAGAACATCTGCCTCAAAATGCTGACTCGATACCCAGCCACCCTGAGCGACAACACGTAGTCTTCGGAAATCCGCGGTTGCCTGAGGAAAATGTGAATAGCCAATATCATATGACCAATAATTTAGACCTTTACTAAGCAATCTATTCACATAAACGGTGCCGGACTTGGGCATAGATGCGATCACTATGCTGGGACCATTCGGCGAACCATAATCAGGATTCGAATCCCCTGCCGATGACGGCAACCTACCAAATTGATTTGCGTAACGAGAAATCAGTGTTTCGGCTTGGGAAAGCGCGTTTTTGTAGCCTTCAAGATCGCGCGAGAACTGTTCCAATCTGGCCGCAACCAAGATACGGTCTGTAAATTCTTGTGAAGAACTAGGCGGATTCTCAATTTGTACAGAAGTTGTTGCTTTACTCGCAATATCATCGACTAGATCAGAAGGCACTTCTTTTTGCATCCGCCCTCCGGGGTTTAGCATACTTAAAATGGCCCGTAGCGGCTTAGTTAGTCTCCACGACCGTGATCTGTATACCTTCACTAATTCAGCAGACAACTTATCTCTCTGAATGATTGCGTTGTTTCTCTCGGCGATTACCAAACTCTTTTCTCGCTCTAGTTTCGTAGTTAACTCACCCAACATAGAAACGGAATTTCCAAGCTCCATGGCCTTTTCTTTGCTATCACCATTGTGAATAGTCATTTTGGCTCTCTCGGTTGTGCCGCCGCAAAAAAATCTAAGCTACGTCCGAATTCCTGTTCGGCGATTACCAGACTCTCCGGCGTCCCGATATCCCGGTGATATCTGTCGTTGTGATAAACAGCAATTTTCCCGAGAAATGCCGGCAACACCTGGGTGCTGACATCGACAAACGCGGAGCCGATTGAGGCGATGAAATCGACCACCTCCGGCTCGATGATGTACACGGCCGCATTGGCCCGGTTTCCCGGCGGGTTGGCCACTTTCTCATGGAAGCGGACGACGACACCACCCTCTTCCTCGACGATGCCGCAGGATTGCGGATGGTCGGTGTCAAAGGTCATCATGGTCAGCAGGCATCCGGCGGGCCGGCGGGCGTGGGTCTCCATGAAGGCCTGCAGGTCAAACACCGTCAGGTTGTCGGCATGCGCCACCAGCGTGCTGGTGCGGCCTATCCAGTCCCTGTTCTTCAGCAGCGTGCCGCCCGTGCCCAGCAATTCCGCTTCGTAAACCAGATCAATCCGGTCGGCCCATCGTGATCGGCCGACATGTTCAACCACGCGTTCCGCCAGGTAATGGGTGTTGACGAGGGCGCGTTCGATCGCATTGTCACGGAACAGCAAATCGAGCCAGATCGAAAGCAGGGGCTTCCCGCCAATGGGGACCAGGCATTTAGGGATGGTGTTGGTCAGCGGCCGCAGGCGCGTGCCGATGCCTGCGGCGAGCAGTACCGCCCTCATGCCCTGATTTCTTGCAGGATTTCCATGGCCGACAGGGGACGGTTGCCGACACGGGCAACCTGGCAGGCGGCGGCAATCGATCCGATGAAGGCCGCTTCCCATACGTTTGCGCCGACCGTCAGCGCCATTGAGCTGCTGGTCAGCATGGAATCACCGGCGCCGGCGACATCCTTGGGGGCGTGGTTCATCGCCGGCAGGATGTCGGTGATGATTTTGTGGCTGGGGGCATCGGGGCAGTGGACGAACACGCCCTCTCCGCCCAGGGTAATCAGCGAATATCGGCTGCCGGACTTCGCCGCCAGTTTTTCGGCAAGGATAACGAGGCCGGCGGTGGCATCACCCACGGCCAGTCGCGCCTCATGTTCCGTCGGCGTGATCAGGGTCATCCCCCTGAAGCGGGAAACATCGCCAATCTGCGAAGAAGACTGGCTGTCAGCCACCATCAGGATGCCGTTGCGGCGGCAGATGCCGACAATCTCATCGACCAGCATCTGCGGCAGGCAGCCGTAATTGAAGTCCGAAAAAATCACCAGGTTGGCTTCTTCCAGCGACTTGGCCATGCGTTGCAGCATGGCCGCGACAACTTCGTTGGAAATCTCGTGCTGCCTCAATTCGCTGATTTTGAGCAGCGTTTTGCCCCGGGTCATGTAGCGCTGCTTCAGGGTGGTGGGGCGGCTGTGGTCATGGTGCAGATGGGACTTGACGCCGTACTCGGCAAGCCTGCCCTTGACGAATTCGGCCGTTTCATCACGACCGCAGACGGAATGGAAGGATACATTCGCCCCCAGCCCCCGGGCATGGGCCGCGACAATCCCGGCACCGCCGACGAATTTTTCGCGGGAAATCGGGGTCACGACAATCGTCGGATCCTCCTGCGACATGCCGAGCGGGTCACAATTGATGTATTCATCGACGATCAGGTCGCCGATCACGACCACGTTCAGGGACGAGAATTTTTCAACAATCTCCAGCAGCGACTGCCGGCTTATATCGTGGCGCTGCAGATAATCAAAAGACTTTTGTATGGCGCCAAACTGGAAGTTGTTGCTTTCCCTGCGCAAAAGGTCGATTGATGAAAACCGCATTTCACCGGAAGAAAAAATCAGTTCCCCGCCATATTGATCAATGACGCTTTTTTCCGGATTCGTCCTGTGCTTGTGTTCCTGCCCCTTGACCACGACATCAGGGCGGGCGGCGGCAATGAAATCCTCCGGCGCCGCCTCCAATACAAAGGCGTAATCGACAACGGCAATGGAACGGACGCTCTGCAGGCGCAGGTCGTGCGGGATCACCACGGACGGCGCCGAATCGGGCCGGATGCCGACCACCAGGACATCGCCGCAATCAGCAGCGAAAGTCAGCAAGCGCAAATGGCCGGGGTGAATGATATTGAAATCACCCCAGACGAATACCAGGGATTTCCCACCCTGTTTAAGGCGCGCTATGTCATTCAGCAGTTCAGGTGGCATTTCTAATTAAGTCCAGGAATTTTCCGGTAAAGCACAACAGTTTAATCAACAAGCCGCTGGCGATGCATTTCAAAAAACCGTTTGCTCGGATGCGCGTTTCCCCAGAGCCACAGATCGCAACCCGCATCCTTCAGGGGGCCGGGATCCTGCATCTGTGGCAACCCGTCACCGTCAAGATATTCCATTATCTCCTCTGTCGCCGCCAGGATGTCTTTTGCGGTGTTTGCCCTGGGATAAATGCCCTCGCCCGCCAGCGCACGGATATTGAACATCTTGGCACGGAATTCCGGCGTAAAAATTTCACGCAATTTGAGGTAGCGGCCTGCGCCTTTTGACCAGAAAGGCTTCAGAACAAACATGACCCGGCTGTTCCAGGACTGTGCGTAATTCGACACGCAATTCACCAGCAGCGTCGGTGTGTGAAACGCAATCACGGCATTGGTCGGCCCCGAAGTCGTGCCCAGAAAAAACCGGGCATGGGACCATAGGTAAACATCCAGCATCTTTGAACGATAGGGGCTGTGCGCGAGGTCGATGGTCATTGGCATGTTCCGCAGGCGCGGCATCGAGGAATCCCCCATGCGCACCACCCAGCCCCCCGCCTCGTGGATGCGCCGGATGGCAGGCAGATAACTCTTGAGCGGTGCATTGCGGTGTTTCTGGATGTGGCCCCAGCCCTCACCATAAAATCCGCTGCTGCGCACATGCAGGGCAACGAACCAGGCACCAGGTGGCAAGCCCAATGCCTCCAGCCGGCCCCGCTCGAAGACCTTCATTGGCGCCGAGATCGAAAGAAGGGAATCCCGACCCTGCCGGTCCCATTCGATAAATGCCTGGGCCGCTGCGTCAGACCAGTCAACAGCCTGCCCTTGTTCATTCATATAGCAGTTGAATTGCTCACCGCAAATGCGCTGATACGGGAACAAACCGTCAATGAGCTCCGGATCATGGACTATGGTCAGATAGGGTTTCCAGCAATTCAGGAAATCGGGGTTGGAGATTTTGTCGCGCGGCGCGAGCAGCACCCAGTTGCAGTCTGGCCGCATGCCCAGTCGCTGCATCTTGAGCAGCGCGTCGATCATCCCGATGTGCCCGATCTGGGTAACCCATTCATAGGACAGGATGCGCAGGGGCTTCAACGGATCATAACCCTGGAATTCGTGCAGCGCCTCGATCAAATACCGGGGAACATGATATTTCTTCGCCAGTTGCACCTGCTGCGCCATCGCAGCGCCAAACATCCTGATGCCTTTTTCCACATTAGTGGCCCCGACCAGAAGCTGGCCGATGTGATGATAGGCGTCATAAAGATGCAGCTCCGGATCTCCGAGCAGATCCAGACTTCTTGGCGTCCAGAAATTTCGATCGTATCTTGCCGCCAGATTTTGATGAGCCATCGCATATCGCTGATCCAATGCGATGGCGTGAAGAATGAGGTTTTTGGCTGCGCTTTCGTCTCCGAAAACCAAATTCAAGAGCGCGAGGTTGTAGGCAACATCTGCGTTATTCGGCTCCAGCGTATACGCAAGCTCAAGAAGCGCACGGGAGGATTCGTATCGCCTGCAATACAATTCTGATCTGGCAACACCTGCCAATACGATATCCAGGCTAAAAAATCCAAAGCGGGCAGCCGACCTGAAGTTTGCCAAGGCCCCATCCGCATCGCCCTTCAAAAGCCGGCAAAACGCCTTTGCGATTGCCCTGTATTTGGCCGGGAAAAATATAAATTCGCCTGCGACATAAAGCAGCATCAAGGCGAAGCCTTTTACAAAAAAAGCGGGAAGATCAAATCGCTTGTTCTGTATCTGCGTGGTCGTGGAGATCTCCAGCAGGATGTCAAAAGCTTTCCGCTGCAGCGCCCGGTTGAGAATTATTCTTGTGATTAACACTTCACGTTGCCTTCAGGATTATTGTTTTTCCGACAGCCAGGCCTGAATCTGCCTGTCCAGCTTCGACCGGTAGGCATCAACCCCGCTCGCGCCCTCGAGGGGCGCAAACTTTGCGTATTCCGTGGCATTCGGAATGAACGGTCCGTTGGTCACTTCATGGAAAACGATGTGTTCGGAACGGACCACGATGGTGTGGAAACGGAAGGTATCCAGCCGGTAGTAAAAAGCATGGTCCCGGGAAAAACGGATGACCTTCTCGATTTCCCCATCGTCCCTGAATACGACGATATCCGCACTGCCCTCGACGAGGTGAAAGGATTCGCATTTGTTCGCATGCCGGTGCGGGCAAATATACGAGTCGCGCCCGATGAGGATGATCATTTCCTGGATCGCGGCCGCATTGTCCTTGTGGGCGCAAATCCGCGCCCGGCGCTTGGGACTGTCGGCCGCCATCTGTGCCAGGCGGCCAAGCGCCGGGCGCGTCAGGGATATGATTTCGTCCGAGCAAACCAGAACTTCTCCCGATTTCACCAGCAAGCCGTCACTTGTCATCATGGACTCCGGCAAGATTGAATGTTGGGATGAATTTGCCGCCGCGCCCGAAAAAGCCCGCCAGCGACTGCCGCACCCGGCGTTCGGTATCCGGGGCCAGCGTGGAGAGACAGGTTGTTACCGCCGAGTCCATCAAATACTCCGAGGTACGGATGCAAAGGCCGGTGCCGGGCATGTACAAACCGGCCTTGGCCGGACTATCGTCAATGACGCAATCAAATAGATCCTCGATGCCGTAAAAATTGATGTATTTGGCAGCATGGTGGCCAGCGCCAAAAACTGCCAGCCGTTCGCCACCGGCAAGCAGGTTTTCCAGTTCGATGCGCAGACCGTGCTTTCTGACGGCAAATCCATTGGTGAACCCCGAGAATTTTTCGCGAACTCCGGCCGACATGGCCGCGGCCGTGTTGTTTCCGGACGCATCGCGCCCATCACCGATTCGAATGATGGCCACAAGGGCATCTTCGTAAGCATAGGGGTATCGGCCAATGTCCACCAATGTTGCACCTGTCCGGGAAACCAGATCCGTCAATGAATCCACCGTAAAGTAGGTGAAATGGTCTTCCCAAATCAAGGCATGATTTCCTGCGGCAAGCATTTTTTCCGCATCCGGGACTTCAATGACGATGTATCCGCCCGGCCGCACCAGACCGGTAACCGATTTCAGAAATGCGATGGCTGATTCGGCGTGCTCCAGGATGAATCGGGCCGATACAACATCAACCGCGCCGGTCGCGCCCTTGATCCTGCTGATGGTCTGTGGATCCGTCAGCAGCGACTGGATGGTTTCCAGTCCGGCATCATTCCTCCATCCCGGCAGTGACGAGTAGTCGACCGGACTGACGTTTCCGCCGGCATCGCGGGCCAGAAGGCCGAGAAGGTCATTGTCGATGTAGGAAAGTCCCAGAAAGCGGGTATTGCCGTCCACACCGTCCAGTTCTGCAAGCTTCGCCGCCACGGCCGGCAGATGATCCCGGGGTTCACGAAACCGTATCGCCGGAAATTTTGTCTGCAGCATGTCGAGCGGGAACCGGTCGACCAGTTGCATGACGCCGCATTGCGTGCAATGCCCCAGGCTCAGGTCGGCGGTCGGGACTGCATCCCGTGACCGGGCGGCAATTTCAAACCGGGTCGACAGGGGCTGTTTGCCGAACGACAGTGCCGTTTCCAGTTCAGCAGAACCGCAAACCGTGCAGCGGGCTGCGCTTGCAGGAGGTTGACGCATCATTCCGGGGATTACTGGCCCAGCAATTTGGCCGCCCCTGCCAGATCGATGACTTTCGGCTCAGGCAACGGCAGGATGAAACAACCGCCTGCCTTCAGGTAATCCAGGTTCCTCTTGATGATCGGCATCGCATAGACCCAGGCCAGGATGACGATCGCCTTCGGCTTGTGCTCGAGAATTTTTTCCGAAGGAAATACTTCGATATGGGCTCCCGGGCTGTACATGCCGTACTTGATGGGGTTGTCATCGTAGATTTTCTCCAGGATGCCTTCCAGCTCGAAGTTGTAAAGCAGCGTGGTGGTCGTGGTTGATGCACCGTAGCCGGCGATTCCTGTCATGTCGCCGGAAATCCCGCGCAAAAAATCCAGCGTGGCGTTCTTGCAGGCCACGATGCGGCGGGCGTATGCCTTGTATACGTCGATGCGGTCATAGCCCTTTGCCTTTTCGTCGGCCATCAACGCCGTCAGGGCCGCCGACTGCTGCCGGGTGCCTGTGCTTTTGACCTGGACAAACCCCCTGATCGAACCGCCCTTGGTCGCTATGCGCTCGACGTCGAACAGGCTCAAGTCCAGGGAATTGAAAAAACGCTCCAGCGGATTCAGCGTGTGATACGAAACATGCTCATGGTAAATCGTATCGAACACCATGTTCTCCACCATGTCCGGCAGATAGGACACTTCAAAAACAAATACGCCATCGTCGGTCAGGATGTTGCGGATGCCGGCGGTAATGTCGTGCAGGTTATCGGCGTGCGCATAGACATTGTTGGCACAGACCAGGCTGGCTTTGCCGTGAGATGCAAGGATTTTCCCGGAAAGGGCCGAACTGAAAAAGTCAGCTATCGTCGGCACGCCGCGCTCATTGGCATGTTGCGATACGGCCGCGGACGCATCCACGCCGAGCACCCGGTGCCCCAATGCCTTGAATTCGTTCAGCAGGGAGCCATCGTTGCTGCCGATTTCAAAAATGAATTTCGGCGTCGATAGACCGAGCTTCTCCACCACATGCGCAGCGTATTTCCTGAAATGTTCGACCAGGCCGAGGGAATGGGAGGTCTTGTAGGTGTAGTTGCCGAACAGGATGTTGGGATCAACGACATCGAGGTTCTGCAGGTGTGCGCAGTCTGCACAGATGTACACGTCCAGCGGGAAAAGATCCTGATGGACATTTTTGTCCGCAACAAAAGCATCACCGATGGGTGAAGGTTTCATCGGTATCGCCAATGGCAGGGATTTTGATCCGCAAAGGCGGCAGGTTTCACGACGTTTGAGACTGTTCATTTCAGTACCGTTACCATTTCAATTAAAGCAATTCTTCCGGCCAGACCACCGATACGCCGCCATCCACGTACAGGTTCTGGCCGGTGATGAATGATGATTGTCCGCTGCACAGGAATGCGATTGTATTGGCGCACTCCCCGGCTGTTCCCATCCTTTGCAGCGGCACCAGCTTTTTGTATTTGTCCATCTTCGCCTTGTCGCCGAGATAAACGTGTTTCGACTCTTCCTTCAGGTAAGTCAAAGGCGAAATCGCATTGATGCGGATGCCCTTCGCGCCGAGGCTGACCGCGTAATAACGGACAAGGGCATTCAATCCGGCCTTGGCCACATGATAGTCAAGAGGCTGGGATGACCCCACGTAATCACCGTAGACCGAGCTGACCACTGCGATGGCCTTGTCGCCCTCCGCAACAAAGTCATCGGCAAATGCATTGATCAAGTCACTGGTGGCAGTAAGCGATACGGCAATCTCGTTGGCGAGGGTTTTTTCGGCACCGCGGTAACGCTGGCAAAAAACAAGATAACTTATTTTCCCGTTTTCCCCGACGATGTCAGCCGCCAGCACCCGCGCGGAATCGGCTGAAAATTTTTCCAGATCGACCGGAAAGTGGCGGATGTTGCTGAATTCATCGGCAAACGCAGGACGGTTTCTCGACACGATCGCGACCCGGTGGCCGCGTTCCGCGTACATGCGCGAAACGACCTTCCCCAGGCCGGAACTACCACCGACCACGACGACGTTAATGGCTGATTCAGTCATGTCGTTCCATTCATTTGGGATTTCTGCCGGGCAAGGCTTCCGCTTCCCCCTTGAGAATCGCTGCCCCGAGCGCATTATCCACCACAACCTTCGCGGCTGATGCAGTCAGGTGGCCATAATCCCATGCAACAACGTCCTGCACCCAGTTGTCGCCAACGCCGGTCCTGCAGCCTTCCGCATTGCAGAAGACGTCTTTTAATGACAGATAACTGAAGCTTTGCGGGTATTTTAATCCCCGCATCCGCGAATCCATTTCGAGCGAAGCCGGATTTATCGCTGCAAAAGTTCTTTCGGGTATCAGTTTCCCCTTGGTCACGAATTCCTTCAGCAGTACATCCGGAAGATTGATGGTCCAGGAAGGAACTTCGCCGACCAGTACCACCCTTTTTGCCCCCAGGGTCGATACGTACGAAAACCGGTCCGAAAGATAGTCAATGAACGTGGGCCATTTGGCATTGTTCCGGAAGTAATTTTTTTCCACGTGGGACCAGAAAGAATCGATGACCAATATGTCGGGTTTTATCGATTGAACGGCCTCAAACGTCTTGCGGCTGTATTGCTGGCAGCCTGCATCCAGTACGTCGTCGCTGAACAGTGAACAGGCCCCGGAACTGATCTGGTAGTAGTTAAAGCCATGGGAAGCCGCCCATGGCCTGAGGCCGAGGGAAAGCGAGGCGGAGTGCGAATCGCCTATCAACAGGATGGATTTCCGTGCCTGCCCTGCAGGGGTCGGAGGAATGCATTTGTTGTTCAAATAGAAATCAAAATTTTTGTCGGGTGGCATCTGGAAACACACGTATCCACCTTGCGCCGACAGTTCCCGTGGCCCGTTTTTCTTTGCGGCCGTCAGTTTGTTGATCAGGAAATCGTCCCCGCCCAGTCTCAGCGAAGCAAAGCCGCCGGTCTTGTAGGTAACGAAACCAATCATGGCAACGACAGCCATCGCCAACGCCAGTCCGATCGTCTTCCGCCGCCTGTGCCCGCCGAACCGCAGCGGCTGCTCGATGAAACGGTAGGTCAGCCACGACAACACGATCGCCACCACGAGCGCGGCGCCGCGTGCCGCCGCCGATGGATAGTCGCTGGACACGATGCCCAGATAAACCAGGATGACCCAGTGCCAGAGGTAGAGCGGGTAGCTGATCTTCCCCACCCACACCAGCACCCGCTTCGACAGCAGTTGCCGGTTCAGTTCCGCCTGCGGCCCGGCCCAGATCATCAGCGCAGCCCCCAGCGTCGGCAATAGCGCCCACTT
>CAMCYP010000008.1 GCA_945885345.1 Bordetella parapertussis
AGCATTGACGATACGGCCACCACCGAAATCGACGACGCATTTTCATTGCAGACCCTGCCCGGCGGCGTACGCCGGCTGGGCATCCATATTGCTGCCCCGGCACTGGGCATCACACCGGATTCACCGCTGGATGCGATCGCGCGCGAGCGCATGTCGACGGTATATTTTCCCGGCGGCAAGATCACCATGCTGCCCGATGCGGCGGTCGAGGCGTACACGCTGGCAGCAGGGCGCGAGTGTCCCGCACTGTCGATTTATTTCGATGTCGCAGAGGATTTTTCGATTACCGGGCACGAAACCCGGATTGAGCGCGTGCTGATTGCCGACAACCTGCGCCATGAAGCGCTGGAGCCGGTGTTCAACACGACAACCCTGGCGACCGGCAAGGTGGCGCATCCGCAGGGCGAAGCGCTGGCCTGGCTATGGCAGTTTTCGGGCAGCCGGCTGCATACGCGCAAGGGCGATCAGCCGCCGATGGAAGACCGCCCCGAGTTCGTGTTTCAGGTGACGGATGGCCGGGTGGTGATTTCCCGCCGCCAGCGCGGTACGCCGATCGACCGGGTAGTGGCGGAGCTGATGATCCTCGCCAACAGCACCTGGGCCGGGGAGTTGCACGCCGCCGGGCAGCCTGCGCTGTATCGCGTGCAAAGCGGCGGCAAGGTGCGCAGCAGCACGGCAGCCGGTCCGCATGACGGGCTGGGTGTTGCGCAGTACATGTGGGCGAGTTCGCCGCTGCGGCGTTACGCGGACCTGGTCAACCAGCGGCAGCTGATCGCGCGTGTGCGCGGTGAGGCGCCGGCGTACAGCGCCAAAGACACGGCGCTGCTGACGGCGATGCGCGACTTCGAGGCGGCGTACGACGTTTACGGCGAATACCAGCGCACCATGGAACGTTACTGGAGCCTGCGCTGGCTGGTCCAGGAGCAGGCGGCGACCGTGACCGGCGTGGTGTTGCGCGAAAACCTGGTGCGGCTGGACGCGGTGCCGATTACCCAGCGTGTGCCGTCCATCGACGCCACCGTGGTACCCGGCGCCCGGATCGAACTCACAGTCGGGGCAGTGGATTTACTGGAGCTGGGTGCGCAACTGGACTTCAAGGCGGTGCTGGAAGTGCCACCAAGTCAGTAGTCGCTAACAGCAGCTCCGATGCTGGAATCAGCTTTAAGCAAAACAGTTAATTAGCTGATTTTAATGTTTTTATTGCTATTTTAAGACTCTGGCCTAGAATAGCCGGGATGAGTGCTCAGCCCGCCAAGAACGTCGTGCCATTGCCGCGCCGCGCGAAACATCCGCGTCGTGGTTCCTGGGGCGGCGCCGTGGACCGGCTCGACGAACGCGTCGCTGAACTGGAGCGGCGCATCGCCGATTTCGACCGGCGTTACGCGCAGATGACCGTGCGCACCCGCTTTGGCGCTGCCGGCGGCATTTCGCTGCTGGTGCATGCTTTCGTGGTTTTCGGATTGACCTTCACCGTGCCCGACCTGCGCAACCTGCAGAACATGGCGCCGCCGCTGGACGTGGTGCTGGTCAATACCAAATCGCAGGCGAAGCCGAGCAAAGCCGATGCGCTGGCTCAGCATCATCTCGATGGCGGCGGCAACACCGACGCCAAACTGCGCGCGAGCAGTCCCTTGCCAGTGGTCAGCCAGGATACGCAGACCACCGAGCTGCAGCAGGCAAAAAAACGCGTTGCTGAACTGGAACGGGAAGCGCGTCGCCTGCTGGCGCGGGCGGGAGTGAGCCAGGTTGATATTACGCCGGCAAAACCGGCGCCGGAGCCGACGCCGGAAAAAGGGCCGGCGGTAGACGGCACGGAACTGATACAGCGCAGTCTGGCGATCGCGCGGCTGGAAGCGCAGATCGGCAAGGACTGGAACGCCTATCAGGAGCGGCCGCGGCGCAAATTTGTCGGCGCCCGTACCCAGGAATACCGCTTTGCGCGCTACATTGAAGACTGGCGGCAGAAAATCGAGCGTATCGGCGAGCTGAATTACCCGCAGGCCGCACGTGACCAGCGCATTTACGGCAGTCTGATGGCCACAGTATCGATCAAGGCCGACGGCTCGCTGGAGAAGATCCAGATTGACCGCTCCTCCGGCAACAAGGTGCTCGATGAAGCCACGGTGCAGATCGTGAAAATGGCCGCGCCCTATGCGGCCCTGCCGCCGGACATCGCACGCGACACCGATGTCCTGCACATCACCCGCACCTGGACTTACACGCGGGCGGACAGGCTCGTCAGCCAGTGAGCGGTCACCATGAGTGATCCGAATTGAGCGATAGATACGCAGTGATCGGCAACCCGGTCGCGCACAGCCAATCGCCGCAGATCCATGCCGAGTTTGCTCAGCAGACTGGACAGGATCTGGTTTATGAGCGTTTGCTGGCGCCGCTGGATGCGTTTGAGGCTACGGCCAAGCGATTTTTCAGTGAAGGCGGCAAAGGACTGAATGTCACAGTGCCGTTCAAACACGATGCATGGAATATGGTCAACGCCCATGCGGGCGTTGCCCTTGATGCCGAGGCGGTGAACACCATCAAATTGGAGGGTGGAAAATTCATCGGGCACAACACCGACGGGATCGGCCTGGTTACTGATCTTGAACGGAATCTCGGATTCCCGATTGCCGGAAAACGTGTACTGCTAATGGGGGCTGGTGGTGCGACTCGAGGCGTGATGAATCCCATCCTCGAGAAGAATCCAAGGCTGATGGTGGTAGCCAATCGTACACTCGACAAGGCGATGAGTCTTGTCAGCCATTTCCAGAAGTTCAAGGATTTTACGTCAGGCGGGATATCAGCCTCGCCGTACCCGGATCTTGCTGGCTCGAAATTCGATTTGGTCATCAATGCCACATCGGCTGGACTCAGCGGCGAGATGCCATCACTGCCGGAAGGCATTTTTGGCAAGGGTGCATTGGCTTACGACATGGTCTATGGCCGCGACACGCCGTTCATGATTTTTGCCCGCAAAGAAGGGGCACGTGCCGTCGATGGCCTCGGTATGCTGGTCGAGCAGGCCGCAGAATCGTTCTACATCTGGCGCGGCGTGCGACCGCAGACAGCGCCGGTGATTGCGAAACTCCGGGGCTGAAATCTGCGTAATATCGGGGCCGCGGCAGCCGATAAATTCAAAGTTCACGTTTCAAAATTCGCGCAACATCATGCTGAAATCCATCTTTCGCTGGAGCTGGCGCACCCTGTTGCTGGTGCTGATCGTGCTGGCTGCAGTGCAGTTCTGGTTTCTGGTGCATATCTGGTACTGGAACAGCCATAACCCGGAGTCAACCGCGTTCATGCGTGCGCGCCTGGAAATCCTGCGCGAAGATAATCCCAAGGCGCGCCTGCGCCAGCAGTGGGTGCCGTATCAGCGCATCTCCGGCCACCTGAAGCGCGCGCTGGTCGCCGCGGAAGATGCCAAATTTGTCGAGCACCACGGTTTTGACTGGGAAGGCATCCAGAAAGCCTACGAAAAAAATCTGCGCGAAGGCGAGATCGTCGCCGGCGGGTCAACCATCACTCAGCAACTGGCGAAAAACCTGTTTTTCTCCGGTGAACGGGCATGGTGGCGCAAGGCGCAGGAAGCAGTCATTGCGGTAATGCTCGAAACCATCATGAGCAAACGCCGCATATTCGAGATTTACCTCAATGTCATTGAATGGGATGACGGTGTGTTCGGCGCCGAAGCCGCTGCCCGTCACCATTACGGCACCACTGCGGCTGCACTGGGCGCTGAACAGGCCGCGCGTCTGGCGGCCATCGTGCCGAGTCCGCGCCGTTACGGCCCGGGCAGCAATACCGGTTATCTGCAGCGGCGCACCCAGACCATATTGGCGCGCATGAACGGGGCACAGGTACCCTAAACCTTGGCTGTTTGCGTTTTGTGCGTCGCGTCAGTCACCGCCAACGGACATTTGTAATGGACGAGAGCGGCGGAACCGGTACTTTCAGTTGACCATGACCCCTGCCGCAGCATAATCTGCCGTTCGGCGTGCGCAGACACGCCCCACTGCGGCATCAGACTGCGGGGACGACCAGAACGTCGAGGACATCAGTGATTGCGCGCATGCTTGGACGGCGCACCATCCAAATCAACACTGAGGAGAAAAGACGTGGCCCAATTGAATATCAATGGTCGTTCGCATCAGGTCGATGTCGAACCCGATACCCCCCTGCTGTGGGCGATCCGCGAACAGGTCGGACTGACCGGCACCAAGTACGGTTGTGGCGTGGCGCAGTGCGGCGCCTGCTCGGTGCACCTGAACGGCGAAGTGGTGCGTTCCTGTTCATTTCCCGTCAGCGCGATCAAGGCGACAGACAGGATCACGACGATTGAAGGCTTGTCCAAAGACAGTTCGCACCCGGTACAAAAGGCCTGGGCAGCGATCGATGTGCCGCAGTGCGGCTACTGCCAGTCGGGCCAGATCATGGCTGCTGCCGCATTGCTTGCCAAAAAAGCCAAACCCACGGACAAGGACATCGACGAAGCGATGTCCAATATCTGCCGTTGCGGTACTTATCACCGGATCCGTGCCGCGGTGCACATTGCCGCCGGCAACGCCAAGGTGGGCAGTGCCGATGCGCTGGCTTCCGATCAACAAAACGCCTAAGACCGGAGAATAAAAATGAAAAATACGATCTCCGGCGAACTGCCGAAAATTTCCCGTCGCAAATTTCTGGTCGCCAGCGCTGCCGCCGGTGGCGGCCTTGCACTGGGCTTCAATCTTCCCTTCGGTGCCGGCACCGCTGCTGCGCAAAGCGCCGCCGATGCTGCTGAAGTGAATATCTGGGTGGTGGTCAAACCTGACGACACCTGCATGATCCGTATTGCGCGCGCCGAGATGGGCCAGGGCACGATGACCGGTCTTGCGCAACTGGTGGCTGAGGAGCTGGAGTGCGACTGGAAAAAAGTCAAAACCGAACAGATCACCGCCGGCCAGAACCTGGCGCGCAAACGGGCCTGGGGCGACATGTCCACGGCGGGCAGCCGCGGTATCCGCACGTCCCACGATTACGTGCGTCGTGGCGGCGCGGCAGCGCGCATGATGCTGATGCAGGCGGCCGCCAATGAATGGAATGTTCCGGTGACTGATCTGCAGGTGGCCAACGGCGTGATTACCCATGCCGGTTCTGGCCGCACCACCAGTTACGGCAAGGTCGCCACTGCGGCGGCGAAGTTGACGCCGCCGGATCCGAAGAGCATCAAGCTCAAGGACGTCAAAGACTGGAAAATCGCCGGTAAACCGCTGCGCCGCCTCGATACTGCAGACAAACTCAATGGCCAGAAAATTTATGCCATCGATCTGAAGATGCCGGGCATGCTGCACGCCACGGTGAAGGACTGCCCGGTGTTTGGCGGCAAACTCACCAGCTTCGATGATTCGAAAGTGAAGGGGATGCCGGGCGTCAAGGGTGTGATGAAAATCAATGACACCACGGTGGCAGTGGTTGCCGATACCTGGTGGCGGGCGAAAAAAGCGATGGACGCGCTGCCCATCGTCTGGGATGAAGGCCCCAATGCCAAGGTCAACAGCGCGTCGATTGCCGAGCACCTGAAGAGCGGTCTGACGGGCAGCGATGCGTTTGCCGACATCGATACCGGCGACGCACCGAAGGCGATTGCCGCGGCTGCGAAGAAAATCGAGGCGGTGTACAGCGTACCGTTCACTTCGCACACACCGATGGAGCCGATGAACTGCACGGTGAAACTGTCACCGGACAAGGCCGAGATCTGGATCCCGACGCAAAGCCTGGAAGCTTCGCTGGCCGCATTGTCCAGCGCTTCGGGCCAGCCGCTGGAAAAATGCGAAGCCTATGTGATGGATCTGGGCGGAGGTTTTGGCCGGCGCATCGGCAACCAGGACGTGGTGCGGCAGGGCGTGGCCATCGCCAAGGCCTTCCCCGGCACGCCGGTGAAAATGGTGTGGACCCGCGAAGAGGATCAGGCGCATGATTTCTACCGGCCCATCGCACAATGCCGTCTGTCCGCAGGCGTCGACGAAAAAGGCAATCTTGCCGGCCTGCATCTGCGGGTATCGGGTCAGTCGATCAACGCGTTTGCCAATCCGGCGGCGATCAAGGATGGCAAGGACAAGCGGCAGTTGCAGGGCCTGTGGCCGGAGCCGAACGACGCGCAGATCGGTTACACCCACGCCAACTGGCGTACCGAATACGCGATGCGCAACACGCATCTGCCGGTCGGCCCGTGGCGCGGCGTCAACACCAACCAGAACGGCATTTTCCTCGAGTGCTTCATGGACGAGGTGGCGAAGCTGGCGAACCGTGACCCGCTGGAGTTCCGCCGTTCGCTGATGAGCGAACGTCCGAAACATCTGGGCGTGCTCAACGCCGTGGCCGAGAGAGCCGGCTGGGGCAAACCGCTGCCCAAGGGCGTGTACCGCGGCATTGCGCAGTTCATGGGTTACGGCAGTTATTCCGCCGCAGTGGCCGAGGTTTCAGTCAGTCCGAAGGGCGAGGTCAAGGTGCATCGCTGCGTGTTCGCGCTGAATTGCGGCAACGTTGTCAATCCCGACCAGACGGCGGCGCAGATCGAGGGCTCGGTGGCTTACGGCATGACCACGCTGCACAGCGAAATTTCGGTGGATAACGGCCGGGTGGTGGAAACCAATTTCCACAATTTCCGCGTGATGAAGATCACCGAGATGCCCAAGGTCGAAGTCATACTGCCGCTGACCCATGATTTCTGGGGCGGCGTCGGCGAGCCGACCATCTGCGTGGTGGTGCCGGCGATATTGAATGCGGTTCACGCCGCAACCGGGAAACCGGTGCGCAGCCTGCCGTTGTCCAAGCAGGGCCTGACACTGGTCTGACCGGCGGCGTGCGTTTTCCGGGCTGGAGTCTGCTGTTTGCCGCGATGGCTGGTTGTGCCGTCGCGGTGCCCGGGGAACTGGCGCCTTACCGGGTCGAGGGCGACGCCATTCGCGTGCCGCTGGCATCCGTTGCCGGAGATGCGGCCCGCGGCAGGACGGTGGTGATGGGGCGCGAAGCCAACTGCCTGCTGTGTCATGCAGTCCCTGAAACAGGGGTGCGTTTCATGGGCAGCATCGGGCCACCGCTGTCCGGCATCGGCGCACGCTTGTCGGCGGGACAGTTGCGCCTGCGCGTCGTCGATCAATCGCGCCTCAACCATGATACGGTGATGCCTTCGTATTACCGGGTTGAAGGCCTGGTTCGCGTGGCCCCGGCCTATCAGGGCAAACCGGTGCTGAGCGCCGGCCAGATTGAAGACGTAGTCGCTTTTCTGCAGACGCTGCAATAGGGAATCCGCAAGACCGCATGGCCACCCGTCGCCGTTTCCTGTTTACCTTGAGCGCGCTCGCCGGCTTCACGCTGGTGGACGGGGCGCATGCGCAGGCGTCCCCCGAGCGCGAAGCCCTGTTGCGCCAGATCACCGGTGGTGCCGTGGTGCGGCCGGGGCGGGTGACATTCGATACGCCGGAACTGGCGGACAACGGGCATGCAGTGCCGGTGCGCATCGCCGTCGACAGCCCGATGACTGCGGCCGATCATGTGCGCAGCATTACCGTGATCGCCGAGCGCAATCCGCGGCCGATTGTCGCCACATTCACCCTGGGCCCGCATTCGGGCCGCGCCCAGGTCGTCACCCGGATCCGGCTGGCCGACAGCCAGGAAGTGCTCGCACTGGCGCAGCTGTCCGATGGTTCTTACTGGTCGGGGGGCGCCCGCGTGGTCGTCACCGAACTCGCCTGCCTGGAGGGCGGCTGAGCATGCTCGCCCGGATCGAAGTGCCGCGGCAGGCGAAACGCGGGGAGATCATCCTGCTGCGCATCGCCATCCAGCATCCGATGGAAACCGGATACCGGCTCGACAATTTCGGCCGGCGCATTCCGAAGAATGTCGTCAACAACCTGACATGCCGTTATAACGGCGTCGAAGTGTTTCGCGCTGAAATGGGCTCCGGCATATCGGCGAATCCGCTGTTGCAGTTTCATGCGGTGGCCGAGGCCAGTGGTGAATTCGTGTTCGAGTGGGTGGACGATTCCGGCCAGCGCGGTTCCGAGCGGGCGGCGATCACCATAAGCGCTTGAATTTTCTGCCGCCCATCGCCCTGATGTTTGCGGCAACGCTGGGGAGCGGCGTATTTGCAGCCGAACCGCAGCGCCTGCCGGCTCCCAAATCCGGCATCGCATATGCCGGCGCCGATATCCGCGCGATGCAGGCCGATGATTTCGCCAATCCCGGCATGCTGTGGGTCGCGCGCGGCGAAAAACTGTGGAATACCCCGGCAGGCCGCAGCAACAAATCCTGCGCCACCTGTCATCAGGATGCGTCGACCAGCATGAAAGGCGTTGCAGCGCGCCATCCGCGCATCGATGCCGCAACGGGCAAGGTCATCAACATCGAAGGCCGCATCAACGCCTGTCGTGAACGGCAGCAGGCCGCGGATCCGCTGCAGTACGAATCGGAAGAGTTGCTGGCGCTGACCGCGTATGTGGCGCACCAGTCGCACGGCATGCCGGTTGCCGTGGTGGCGGATGCGACCAATCGTCCGCACCTCGAACGCGGCCGCGACATCTATTACCGTCGCCAGGGCCAGATGAACCTGGCCTGCACGCATTGCCACGAACAGAACGCGGGCCGCAAACTGCTCGCCGATACCATCAGCGAAGGCCATGGCAATGCCTATCCGGCCTATCGCCTGGAATGGCAGGCCATCGGTTCGCTGCAGCGGCGGTTGCGCGCCTGTTATTACGGCGTGCGCGCAGCGATGCCGGCGTTTGGTTCGGATGAGTTGCTGGATCTGGAGCTGTATCTCGCCCGGCGCGCCACGGGATTAACCGTGGAAACGCCGGGCGTCAGACGTTAGTTTTTAAATCTCGATCCGCGTGCCCAGCTCAATCACGCGGTTCGCTGGCAGGTGGAAATACTCGACCACGCTGCTGGCGTTGCGCGCCATGGTGGCAAACAGGCGTTCCCGCCACAGCGCCATGCCGTCGTCACCGATGACCGGGATCAGCGTTTCGCGGCTGAGGAAAAACGAGGTTTCCATCATCTCGAAACCGAGCCCGTGTTCGCAGCATAGCGCAAGCGTCTGCGGCACATCGACCGGATTCTTGAAACCGAAGCGCATGCGGATGCGCCAGCAGCCGTTACCCAGCGCTTCCACAGTGACTCGTTCGTTGAACGGCACCCAGGGTGTGTCGGCAATGGTTACGGTGAGGAAGATCACGCGTTCATGCAGCACCTTGTTGTGCGCGAGGTTGTGCAGCAGCGCATGCGGCACAGCATTGGCATCGGCCACCATGAACACCGCCGTGCCCGGGACACGGTGCGGCGGATATTTGAACAGTGAAGCCAGAAAATCCTGTACTGGAATGGCCGAAGTCTGCAGGCGCTTGGCGAGAATGCGCCGGCCATGCCACCAGGTCAGCATCACGATGAACATGATCGCGCCCAGCGCCAGCGGGAACCAGCCGCCATCGTCGATCTTGAGCAGGCTCGACGAGAAAAACGCCAGGTCGAGCAGAATGAAAAAGCCGGTGGCGGCAATGCACAGCGCGAGGTTATAGCCCCAGACCTTGCGGATCACGAAAAACGTCAGAAAGGTGGTGACCAGCATGGTGCCGGTGACGGCGACGCCGTAAGCCGAAGCGAGGCTGCTTGACGAACCGAAGCCGAAGACGGCGGCGAGCACGATTGCCAGCAATATCCAGTTCACCGCCGGCATGTAGATCTGGCCCATTTCCTTGGCCGAGGTCTGTTGCACGCTCATGCGTGGCAGATAACCGAGCTGGATCGCCTGACGCGTCAGCGAGTAGGTGCCGGAGATGGTCGCCTGCGACGCAATCACTGTGGCCGCGGTGGCCAGCGCCACCATCGGATACAGCGCCCACTCCGGATACAGCAGGTAAAAGGGGTTGCTGACGGACTTTGGATTGACGATCAGCAGCGCGCCCTGGCCGAGGTAATTCAGCACCAGCGCCGGGAATACCAGGCCGAACCACGCGAGGCGGATGGCTTCCTTGCCGAAATGGCCCATGTCGGCATACAGCGCCTCAGCGCCGGTAAAGGCCAGCAGCACCGCGCCGATCACGACAAAGGATGCGAAGCCGTGCTGTGTGACAAAAGCGATGGCGTGCGTCGGAATGAAGGCCTGCAGGATCACGGGGGCTTGCAGGATGCCATGGATGCCGGCTGCACCAAGCGCGAGAAACCACAGGATCACGATCGGGCCGAACAGCAGGCCGACGCGCGCGGTGCCGTAACGCTGGAACGAGAACAGCGCGATCAGTACGCCGGCGGATATTGGCAGCACATAAGGTTTGAAGGTGGTGGTTCCGATCTCCAGGCCTTCGACGGCGGAGAGCACGGATATCGCGGGGGTCAGCACCGCGTCGCCGTAGAACAGCGCAGCACCAGCCAGCCCGGCGAACAGGATCGCTGCGTATTGACGGGGATGGTCTTTGCAGGCGGAGGAGGCCAGTGCCAGCAGCGCCATGATGCCGCCCTCGCCGCGGTTGTTGGCGCGCATGATCAGCACCACGTATTTCAGCGACACCACCAGCATCAGCGCCCAGAAAATCGCCGAGATGCCGCCGAGGATGGTTTCTGTTTCGAGGGGGATGCCGTGGTCCGGGGAGAAGGTTTCCTTGACGGCGTAGAGCGGGCTGGTGCCGATGTCGCCGTAGACGATACCGAGGGCGGCGAGGGTGAGTGCTGCACGGGACTGCTTCAGACGCGGGTCGGTATCCATACCGGCCTCCTTTTCTTGTTGTTAAAGGAGAGCGCGGATTCTCATGCTGCGACGCACAAAATACAAGTGAGCTAGTGCACGCCAACTTTCCACAAGGAATAAATTCAAATAAATATCAATTAAATCAATAATTTATGAATTTTTATGCCGGAGGCGAAAATACAACAGCCAGACAACCAGCAAGGCTTCACGGGGCCGGTGCGGCGCTTGCGGCCGAGGCCATGCGGGCAAAGTTTTCGTAGAGATCCCAGTCGAGCGGATGGGCTTCCAGCGTCTGCGGATGCCACATCCGCCGCGGCAGTTCGAAAATGTCACCACCGTAGACATGCAGCCCGATGGCCGGCGTGTCGCCGAGGCATTCCGCGACATGCGCTGTCTCCGCGCGCATGTTCAGTATCGCGCCCCTGGTCAGTGTGACCTCGCTGGCGCGGCGCAGCTGACTGTTGTCGGTGCGGTAAAGCGTGTTCTTTTCCTCGCCAGACAGCAGCAGGATGGAAGCCCAAGTGCCGTGATCATGCGGCGGCGTGCGCCGGCCATTGGGAAAGCGCACCTTGAGCAGGGTCAGGTCGGGCGAGCGGTAAAACACCTGGCGCGCATTGCCGCCGGTGCCGGAAACATAACTCAGCGCCTGTTCGATTTCTTCGACCCGGGTGCTGAGGCTTTGCAGCACTTCGCGCATTGCCGCCATCGGGTCGGCACTTTCGCGGGCCTGGGCGCAGCGGGTGACGAGTTCATGTACTTTCATGGGTGCTCATCTTTGTCAGGGGTTGTAGCCCGTAAGAAGTCCTGCAACACCATCAGGATGAACGGATTACGGGAAACAGAAATTCCGTATTTCAGCTCGTTTTATACGAGCTATACCCGCCCGCGGTTGAACTTCAGCGCAACCCGGCGTTGATTTTCTCCAGCGCAGCCGAACCCGGGCACAGCTCTTTCGTGCCAAGCTGATTCAGCGGCGTCTGCACCGTATTGATGTACTGATGCAGATCAGCCGCTTCCGACGCGAGGTAAAGCAGACCAGTGACGATCTCGCCGGCTGCCGCGCGTTCCTGCACATGGTTCATCGCCTTGATGCGGTCCGTCGGATCGTAATCGGGCGCCAGTTTGCGCAGTTTGAGCATCGAACCGTCGTGCTGGGCGATGTTGATGACTTCACCCGGGGCGTAGTCGGCGGTGATTTCGTCGCGGCTTTCGATGAAGTCGAGGCGGTTCACTGCGGCATTGTGCTGGCGCACGTAATCGTAGGATTTGGTCGAACCTTCGTGGTTGTTGAAGGCGACGCAGGGCGAGATGACGTCGATGAACGACGGGCCCGGATGTCTGATCGCGGCCTTGATCAGCGGCACCAGCTGTTTTTTGTCGCCGGAGAAAGCGCGGGCAACGAAGGTGGCGCGCAGCAGCAGTGCCATGCCGACCAGATCCACTGGTTCGTCCGGATTCAGCACGCCGCGTTTGGATTTGGAGCCCTTGGTCGCGGTGGCGGAGAACTGGCCCTTGGTCAGGCCGTAAACGCCGTTGTTTTCGACGATGTACACCATGTTTACGCCGCGGCGGATGCAATGCGCGAACTGGCCGAGGCCGATCGACGCCGAGTCGCCGTCACCGGAAACACCCAGATAGAGCAGCTCGCGGTTGGCGAGGTTGGCGCCGGTCAGCACCGATGGCATGCGGCCGTGCACGCTGTTGAAGCCGTGCGAGTTGCCGAGGAAATAGTCCGGCGTTTTGGACGAGCAGCCGATGCCCGACAGCTTGGCGACGCGGTGCGGCTGGACGTCCAGTTCCCAGCAGGCCTGGATGATGGCCGCCGAGATCGAATCGTGGCCGCATCCGGCGCACAGCGTGGAAATCTTGCCCTCGTAATCGCGGCGGGTGTAACCGGCGGCGTTGTGGGCCAGCGACGGGTGGTGCAGTTTGGGTTTGGCGAGATAGGTCATGATGTTTTAATTCTCAAGATGCTTTTTTCAGCGGCACCACGCGGTGGGCGCCGGCATGCTGGGAAATCTGGTCGACGATGAAGCGCGCGGTAATCGGCGTGCCGTCGTAATGCAGCAGCGAAATCAGCCGTGCCGGGTTGATCTTGCCGTCGGTGACCATCAGGGTTTTTAGCTGTGCGTCGCGGTTCTGCTCGATCACGAACACCCAGGGATGGGAGGCAACAAAATCGCTGAGTTCGTCGGCAAACGGGAAGCCGCGGATGCGCAGTGCGTTGACGTGTATGCCTTTTTCAGAGAGCGTATCCAGCGCTTCCTGCATCGCCGGGCTGGTCGAACCGTAGAAAATCGCGCCGAAACGTGCCGGTTTCTCCGCCGGATAGAGCAGCGGTTTCGGTACCAGTGACTTCGCGGTCTCGAACTTGCGCATCAGGCGCTGCATGTTGTCGACGTAATCGGGGCCGGCTTCAGAATACTGCGCATAACGGTTCTTGGTCGTGCCGCGGGTGAAATAACCGCCGCGGGTCGGATGTGTTCCCGGGTAAGTGCGGAACGGAATGCCGTCGCCATCCACATCCAGGTAGCGCCCGAAGTCCGCGCCGGCGTCGAGCCGTTCGTAGGTCATCACCTTGCCGCGATCGTATTCCTTTGTGTCATCCCAGGCGTAGGGCCGGCACAGGCGGGTGTTCATGCCGATGTCGAGATCGGTCATCACGAACACCGGCGTCTGCAACCGCTCCGCCAAGTCGAACGCCTGCGCCGTCAGTTCAAAACACTCGGTCGGATCTTCCGGAAACAGCAGCACATGCTTGGTATCGCCGTGCGAGGCATAGGCGCAGGCCAGCAGGTCCGACTGCTGGGTGCGCGTCGGCATGCCGGTGGAGGGGCCGCCGCGCTGCACATCGACCAGCACCACCGGGATTTCGGCGAAGTAGGCGAGGCCGATGAACTCGGACATCAGCGAAATGCCGGGGCCGGAAGTCGCAGTGAATGAGCGCGCGCCATTCCAGCCGGCGCCGATGGCGATGCCGATGGAGGCCAGCTCGTCTTCGCCCTGGATGATCGCGTATTTGTTTTTGCCGGATTCGGTATCAGTACGCATCTTCTTGCAGTAGGCAATGAAGGCTTCGGCGACCGATGAAGACGGCGTGATCGGATACCAGGCGCAGACCGAAGCGCCGCCATAAACAGCGCCCAGCGCGATCGCGCTGTTGCCGTCGGTGAAAATCCTGTCGCCGACGTTGTCGGCGCGCTGCAGCTTGATGCCCAGCGGGCAGGGCAGGTGTTTCAGCGCGTAGTCGCGGCCGAGGTGCAGTGCTTTGACGTTGGACTGCAGCAGCGCTTCCTTGCCTTTGTACTGCTCGGTGAAGAGTTGTTCGATTTCTTTGGGATCCAGTTCCAGCAGCGCCGACAGCGCGCCGACGTAGATGATGTTCTTGAACAGCTGGCGCTGGCGCGGATCGGTGTAAGTGGTGTTGCAGATTTCCGTCAGCGGCATGCCGATGGGCGTGACGTCATTGCGGAATTTGCTGGCGGGGAGCGGCTTGGAGTTGTCGTAGAACAGGTAACCGCCGGATTCGATTTCCTTCAGGTCGTTGTCCCAGGTCTGCGGGTTCATCGACACCATCAGGTCGACGCCACCACGGCGGCCCTGATAACCCTTTTCGTTGACCCGTACCTCGTACCAGGTCGGTAGCCCCTGGATATTCGACGGGAAAATATTGCGCGGGCTGACCGGCACACCCATGCGCAGGATGGCGCGCGCGAACAGTTCATTGGCCGAAGCCGAACCGGAGCCGTTGACGTTGGCGAATTTGACGACGAAGTCGTTGATGGCGGTAATTTGTTTCATGTTATTCGTGTTTTAAATTCAAAACCTTTTAGCCACAGAGAGCACAGAGTTCACAGAGGAAAACCCAAAAAGCCGGGGCCTTGGTGTTCTTTGCAGTTCTCTGTGTCCTCTGTGGCTGCTTTTGACTTTGACCTTGATCTCAGGCCGCCTTGCGTTGCGGTTTGCGGCAGCCCGGACCCGCGTGGGTCATCTCGACCAGGTATTTCTGCATGTCCCAGGCGCCTGTCGGGCAGCGTTCGGCGCAGAGCCCGCAGTGCAGGCAGACATCCTCGTCCTTGGCCATGATGCGGCCGGTCATGCGCAGCTTCTCCGACACATAAAGATCCTGGTCCGGATGCAGTGACGGGGCTGTCAGTTGCGTGCGCAGCTCGGCCTCCTCGGCATCCGGCGTGAAAGTGATGCAATCCATCGGGCAGATGTCGACGCAGGCGTCGCACTCAATGCACAGCTTGGGCGCGAACACGGTCTGCACATCGCAGTTCAGGCAGCGCTGGGCTTCGGCCAGGCCGGCCTTGGCATCGAAACCGAGTTCGACCTCGACCTTGATGTTTTTCAGCGTCAGTTTCTGGTCCTGCCACGGCACCTTGTTGCGCAGTCCCGCGGAGATGTCGTTGTCGTAGCTCCACTCATGGATGCCCATTTTCTGCGAGATCACCACAACGGCCGGCAGCGGACGATCCTTCAGTTCTTCGCTGTTGAACATCTTGTCGATGGACACCGCGGCCTCGTGGCCATGCGCCACTGCCCAGATGATGTTTTTCGGGCCGAAGGCCGAGTCGCCGCCGAAAAATACTTTCGGATTGGTTGACTGGAAAGTCACCTTGTCGACCACCGGCATGTTCCATTTGTCGAATTCCACGCCGGCGTCGCGCTCGATCCACGGAAAGGCGTTTTCCTGGCCGATGGCAACCAGTACGTCGTCGCATTCAACGAATTGTTCCGGCTCCCCGGTGGGCACCAGATTGCGGCGGCCCTTGGCGTCGTATTCGGCTTTGACCTTCTCGAAACTCATGCCGATCAATTTGCCACCTTCGACCTTGCACGATTTCGGCACCAGGAAATTGAGAATGGGGATGCCTTCTTCAATGGCATCTTCTTTTTCCCAGGGACTGGCTTTCATTTCCTCGTAACCCGAGCGCACGATGACCTTGACGTCTTCACCGCCGAGGCGCTTGGCCGAGCGACAGCAGTCCATCGCGGTGTTGCCGCCGCCGAGGACGATCACGCGTTTGCCAATCTTCTCAATGTGGCCGAACGACACGCTGGCCAGCCAGTCGATGCCGAGATGCACGTTTTTGGTTTCAGCACGGCCCGGTACGTCGAGATCGCGGCCGCGCGGTGCACCGGTACCAACGAATACCGCATCATAATTTTCCGCGAGTATTTTTTTCAGGCTGTCGACGCGGGTGCCGCATTTGACGTCGATGTTGCCGATACTGGTGATGTAGCCGACTTCCTCGTCGATCACGGCTTCCGGCAGGCGGAAACGCGGCACCTGGCTGCGCATGAAACCGCCGGCCTTGGGATCCGCTTCGTAAATGGTGATGTCGTAACCCAGCGGCGCCAAATCGCGCGCCACGGTCAGTGATGCCGGCCCGCCGCCGATACAGGCGATGCGTTTGCCGTTTTTTTGCTTGGGGGCTTTCGGCAGCCGCGCGCTGATGTCTTCCTTGTTGTCGGCGGCCACACGTTTCAGACGGCAGATCGCGACCGGCTCCGGCTGCGAACCATGATCATGCGTGACAGGTTTGCGGATTTCGACATTGCCTTCTTCGACGCGGCCGCGGCGGCAGGCCGGTTCGCAGGGTCGATCACAGGTGCGGCCGAGAATGCCGGGGAAGACATTCGAATTCCAGTTGACCATGTAGGCATCGCCGTAGCGGCCTGCAGCGATCAAACGGATGTATTCGGGGACGGGGGTGTGGGCCGGGCAGGCCCACTGACAATCGACAACTTTATGGAAGTAATCGGGGTGCGCAATATCAGTCGGCTTCAAAAAATGGCTCCTGCCTGCAGTTTCACCACATCACACATCTTGTTGTTTTATTTGCCTATTACGCTTCTGGATGATGTGACCAAAAGTGCCGGAAATACTACGCTTTTGCTGCAGGGAATGAAAGCTGAAGGCCGGTGATCCCCCGATGAAATCGACGTTTGTTCTTACCGCTTGGTAGCGCCGGACAATGGCGCGGCAGACACAGTGGGGAAAGTTGTAGTCGATTGTTTTAATTGATATTTTTTATACTCCACGGCGTGGAGTGTCGGTCGCATCCACTACTCCAATTTGATGCCGGCAGTTTTGATCACCTTTGCCCAGTTGGCCGACTCCTGTCTGATGAGGTCGGCGAGTTCCTTCGGGCCGAGCAGCAGCGGATCCATGCCCTGCCTGATCAGCGTGTCGCGCATGGTGTCGGTGTTCATCACCGCGGCAATGGATGTGTGCAGTGTTTCAATCACTGCTTTCGGTGTTTTCGCCGGCACAAAAACTGCGCCCCAGGAATTGACATCAAAACCCTTGAGGCCCTGTTCATCCAGCGTCGGAATTTCCGGCGCGCCCGCCGAGCGCTTCAGCGTGGTGACGCCGAGCGCGCGCAGTTTGCCGGAGCGGACATGGGGCATGGTTGCGGCCAGCCCCGCGCAATAAGCCTGGGTCTGGCCGCCGATGGTGTCCACCACGGCCGGCGCGCCACCCTTGTACGGCACATGCAGCAGGTCGATGCCGGCCATCATTTTCAGCATTTCGATGCACAGGTGCGGTGTGCCGCCCACGCCCGATGACGCAAACGACAGTTTGCCCGGACGCGCCTTGGCATAGGCGATAAATTCCTCGAGGTTTTTCACCGGCAGCGAGGCATTGATCACCAGCACATAGGGTACGACCGCCATCAGCGTCACCGGCACCAGATCCTTGTGCGGGTCGTAGGCGAGTTTGGTGTAGAGATGCGGTCCGATCGAAAACAGTCCGCCGGTGCCATAGAGCAGCGTGTAGCCGTCCGCCGGCGAACGTGCCACCAGCTCCGCGCCGATGTTGCCGCTGGCGCCGGAGCGGTTGTCGACCACGACATTCTGCCGCCAGCGTTCAGTGAGTCTGGGCGCGATCTGCCGGGCGAGGATGTCGTTGGAGCTGGCGCCGGCCGGGTAGGGCACGACCAGGCGCACCGGGCGCTCCGGATATTTCTGTGCCTGCGCCGCACTGGCCAGCAGCATCAGTGCCGTGGCGCATCCGCCCAGCCCGAGCAGCAGGGCTCTGGTTTTGCCCATTTTCAGCCTCCTCGCGGAAAATTGCAGCAGTTACAGCAAGGTGCGGCGTGATTGTGATTATGGCCGCAGACGCACTATATGACGGATTCAATCCGTTTTGTGATGGGGGTAAATCAGGAACGCAAAAAACGCAGCCAGCCCGCCGAAGATCAGCAGCGCGATGGCCATGGCCTTGAATGAAGCGCCGCCGAATCCGGCCTGCAGCATGTTGTAGAGGCTCGCGACGGGCGCGGGGAAGAAGGGGAACCAGCTGCCGTACGCCAGGTGATAGCCGCCGATGGCTAGGGCGTAGAGGCCGATGATTCCGATGACGGCGCTGACGATGAACTGCATTTATTTTTTCTTCGGTACGTACAGGTCCGTGATTGATCCCTCCGCCATTTCCGCTGCAAAAAACAGCGTCTCCGACAAGGTCGGATGCGGATGAATGGTCAGGCAGAGGTCGGTGGCGTCGGCGCCCATTTCCAGCGCCAGCACGGCTTCGGCAATCAGTTCGCCGGCATTGACGCCGACGATGGCGGCGCCGAGTACGCGGCGGGATTGTTTGTCGAGCAGCAGCTTGGTCATGCCGTCTTCGCGGCCGGTCGCCAGTGCACGGCCGCTGGCGGCCCAGGGGAACACGGCTTTTTCGTAGTCGATGCCCTGTGCCTGGGCCTGGGTTTCAGTGAGGCCCATCCATGCGATTTCGGGATCGGTGTAGGCGACGGACGGAATGGTGCGTGCATCAAAGAAAGCCTTGTGGCCGGCAATGACTTCGGCGGCGATCTTGGCTTCGTGCGTGGCCTTGTGTGCGAGCATGGGTTCACCGCAGACGTCGCCGATGGCGTAGATGTGCGGGACGTTGGTGCGTTGCTGTTTGTCGGCGGGAATGTAGCCACGTTCGTTGACGGTGACGCCGGCGGCTTCAGCCTTGATCTCGCGGCCATTGGGACGGCGGCCGACGGCCATCAGTGCGGCGTCGAAGGTGTCGGTGGTTGTTGTTCCGTCGGTTCCTTCGAACGTGACTTTCAATCCGGCTTTGGTCGCTTCTATTTTTGAAACTTTGGTCTTGAGCAGGATTTTTTCGTAACGTTTCTCAATGCGCTTGGACAGTACGCGCACGATGTCCTTGTCCGCGCCCGGTATCAGCGCATCCATCAGTTCGACGACGGTGATCTTGCTGCCCAGCGCGTCGTACACCGTGGCCATTTCGAGGCCGATGATGCCGCCGCCGATGACCAGCAGGCGTTTTGGCACTTCAGTCAGTTTCAGCGCGCCGGTGGAATCGATGATGCGCGGATCGTCATACGGAAAGCCGGGAATGCGCGCCACCGATGAGCCGGCGGCGATGATGCAGTTCTCGAAGGCGACGGTTTTGACGCCGTCCGCGGTTTCGACGCGGATGGTGTTCGCCGAAGCGAATTCACCGCGGCCGGTGACAACGTCCACTTTGCGCTGCTTGGCCATGCCACCGAGGCCTTTGGTCAGCTTGCCCAGTACGCCGTCTTTCCAGCTGCGCAGCTTGTCGATGTCGATGACCGGTTTGCCGAAGCTGATGCCGGCGTGGCTGGCTTCATCGGCTTCGGTAATGACCTTGGCCATGTGCAGCAGCGCTTTTGACGGAATGCAGCCGACGTTGAGGCACACGCCGCCCAGCGTCGGATAACGTTCGATCAGCACAACTTTTTTGCCGAGGTCGGCGGCGCGGAAGGCCGCGGTGTAACCGCCGGGGCCGGCGCCTAGTACCACGACTTCAGCGTGGAAGTCGGCCTTGATGCCGGAGATATCGGTTTTAGGTGCGGCAACTGTTGCTGCTGGCGCTGACGAGGATTGAGGTTTGGGGATTGAGGATTGCGGGGTGGGGGCAGCAGCAGGAGCAGGGGCTGCAGCGGCAGCGGGTTTCGCGGCCGGTGCTGCGGCAGCACCGGAGCCTTCTTCCAGCGTCAGAATCAACGTGCCTTTGGAAACCTTGTCGCCGGGTTTCAGGCTCAGTGCCTTGACCACACCGCCGGACGGCGCGGGAATGTCCATCGTCGCCTTGTCGGATTCCAGCGTGACCAGCGGATCTTCCTTGTTCACGGTGTCGCCGGGTTTGACCAGCACTTCGATCACCGGAATGTTTTTGTAGTCCCCGATATCCGGAACCTTGACCTCGACGAGTTTGCTCATGGGATTCTTGAATTGTTGTTTAAAAACAATATCTTACATTTAATTCGGCGCGGGGTTGGTATACATCAAACCTGCGATCAGCTGCGCACCTGGCCGTCGCCGAACACCACATATTTCAGCGAGGTCAGGCCTTCAAGTCCCACCGGGCCGCGCGCATGCAGCTTGTCGGTGGAAATGCCGATCTCGGCACCGAGGCCGTATTCATAACCGTCGGCAAAACGTGTCGATGCATTGACCATCACCGAACTCGAATCCACCTCGCGCAGGAAACGCCGCGCGCGCGTGATGTCTTCGGTGACGATGGCATCGGTGTGCTGCGAACCGTAGCGCGTGATGTGATCAATCGCCGCATCGAGACCGTCGACGATGCGAATGGACAGTATCGCGTCGAGATATTCGGTGTACCAGTCATCCTCGGTCGCGGCTTTCATGCCCGGCACAATCTTGCGTGCAGCCTCATCGCCGCGCAGCTCGATCTTTTTGTCCGTATAAATCTTGCACAGCGGCGGCAGGATCCTGTCGGCGATGCCGCGCGCCACCA
This sequence comes from Bordetella parapertussis, assembly GCA_945885345.1. Lineage (GTDB taxonomy): Bacteria > Pseudomonadota > Gammaproteobacteria > Burkholderiales > SG8-41. The sequence goes on from CAMCYP010000008.1 coordinate 20,469, forward strand.
GCAGCGTTTCCATGGTGTTGCAGGTGCCAAGGCGTTGCGTTTTCGCGTTGTCGGCAATGCGCAGCGCCTTGTCAAAATCGGCCTTGTCGTCGATGTAGACATGGCACACGCCGTGCAGGTGCTTGATCATCGGGATGCGCGATTCCTGCATCAGCCGCTCGATCAGGCCCTTGCCGCCGCGCGGCACGATGATGTCGACGTATTCATGCATGGTGATCAGTTCACCGACCGCAGCGCGATCGGTGGTTTCGATGACCTGCACCGCGGTTTCCGGCAAGCCGGCGGCCTTGAGGCCGACATGCACGCAGGCGGCAATCGCCTGATTCGAATGCAGCGCTTCCGAACCGCCGCGCAGGATCGCCGCATTGCCGGATTTGAGGCACAGCCCGGCTGCATCCGCGGTCACGTTCGGCCGCGATTCATAAATGATGCCGACCACGCCCAGCGGTACACGCATCTGCCCGACCTGGATGCCGGTCGGACGGTATTTGAGCCCGGTAATCTCGCCGACCGGATCGGGCAACGCGGCGATCTGGCGCAGGCCATCGGCCATGGCTGCAATGCGTGCCGGCGTCAGCGTCAGCCGGTCAATGGCGGCCTTGTCGAGATTTTTGGCCTTGGCGGCCTCAAGGTCACGCGCGTTTTCGTGCAGCAGCTCCTTCGCTGCGTGTTCGATCGCGGTCGCCATCGCAGTCAGCGCGGTGTTTTTGGCGCGCGTGTCGGCGACCGCCATCGCGCGCGATGCGGCGCGGGCGGCTTTGCCGACGGTTTGCATGTAGGTTTGGACATCCATAGGGGGAGATTCTAGCAGGTGGTAACACGCCGCTTTGCCGCGTTGCGCCTGATTTTTAAACCAGTAAAAGTCGCCGGGGGTAGCCCGGCGGCTAGTTACTTTTCTTGCTCCGCCAAGAAAAGTAACCAAAAGAAGGCGGCCCCGGCTCACCGGCCCTGCGGGCTACCCTGTGCTGCTCGCCAGGCCGGGCGGCTGCGGAACTCGCCCTCGCAAAAAACGCGAGGGCTCAGACAGTCCTCGCCGACTACCCCCGGCCTGACTGCGCTGCTCGGCGGTTCACAAGGGGGAACCCGGTGGTATGCCGTGATCCGAAGTCCATCACTAAGCGAGGCGGGTCGCAAACCCATGGTGTTGAAGTTCATCCCCTGTGCGCCGCCGAGCAGCGGAGTCGCACCGGGGGATGTCGGCGAGCACTGTGCGAGCGCGCGAAACGGTCTTGAAGAGAGGTTCAAACCCGCCCGCAGCTGGGTGCAATCGTCGAACTGGTGCGCGAGTTGCGCAGCCGCCCGGTGGGACGAGCAGCGCAGGGGAGTCCGAAGGACCGGCAAACTGGGGTGCCCTTTTCTTTGGTTACTTTCTTTTGGGCAAGCAAAAGAAAGTGACTAGCCGCCGGGCTACCCCCGGCGAACTTGATCTTGTCTTGCTTGATTTTTGTTTAGATGGACGAACAGCGCAAACTAGAACAACGCTGGATGCGCCGCAAACGCCGCCGGCACAGCCCGCCGCCCCGGCTGCGCCTTTACGGTGCCAGGATTATTCCGCGCAAACCGCAATGCGAGTTGCAGCAGTTCATTCCAGGTGTCACCGCGCACCAGACCCTTGACCATGCGGTCGATGACCGCGGCGTGACGCAGGGCTTCGCTGACTTGTCCCAGCGTGAAACGTTTGAGGTTGTTCTGCATCGCGCTCTGGTGCGATGGGCTCCAGATGCGGGCTTCGCGCAGCATCATCGATGCCGGTTTGCCGGTGTTGACGCCGGCGATGATCTTGCCGATGGCGCGGATTTCTTCGGCGAAGGCCCACAGCACCAGCGGGGCTGCCGTGCCTTCACCCTGCAGGCCGTCGAGCACGCGGGCGACGCGCAGCGGGTCGCCTTCTAGCATGATTTCGCCGAGGTTGAATACGTCGTAGCGCGCAACGTCGAGCACCGACGCATTGACCTGGTCGAAGGTGATCGGGCCAGCGGGAAACAGTAACGCGAGTTTTTGTACTTCCTGGTGTGCCGCCATCAGGTTGCCTTCGACGCGGTCAGCGATGAAGTCCAGTGTGGCGGCGTCGGCGTCCTGCTGCTGGTCCTTCAATCGGCCAGCGATCCATTGTGGCAGTGCGCGGCGCAGCACGGCTTTGGCTTCGACCGCGACGCCGCTGCGTTCCAGCGCCTCGAACCACGCGGCTTTCTGGCCGCGCCAGTCGAGTTCGGAGACATAAATCAGGGTGATGGTGTCTGGCGGCAGTGACTGGCAGTAGTTCTGCAATGCTTCGCCGCCTTCCTTGCCGGGTTTGCCGGTGGGAATGCGCAGTTCCAGCAGTTTGCGCGATGCGAACAGCGATTGTGAATTGCCGGCGAGTGCGAGCTGGTTCCACTTGAAACCGGAATCTACCGTCAGCACTTCGCGTTCGGTGTAGCCTTCGGCACGCGCCTTGGCACGGATGCGGTCGCTGGCTTCCAGCGCGAGCAGGGGCTCGTTGCCGAATACCGTGTACAGCGGTTTAAGGTCCCGCGCGAGGTGGCTCGCGAGTTGTTCGGAAGGCAGGCGCATCGGTGCGTGTATGTTACCGCATCAACCTAAGATGCGGGTTTGGCTGCTGGTGCCAGTTTTGCAGCCTGCAGGCGCCGCAGCAGCTGCTGCACGGCGTCGTTCTGCATGTCGCGGAACAGCAGGGCTTCTTCGGATTCCTTGGACAGGGTTTCCTGGTCGTTGAACGAGAAATCGCGCGTCAGCAAAATTTCCGTGGGCGGTATGGTTTCCACTGCGGCTTTGTCGAGCAGCCGGTAAGTCATCCGGTAACGCAATTGGAATTCACGCACCCGGCCGGCCCCGGACAGCGACAGGATGCTTTTTTCGCGCGATTCGCTGACCAGCACCAGGGTTGCGGTGGCGATTTTCGGATCGTCGACGATTTTGGTGCCGCTGCCATAGGTGACCACGCGCTTGAATTGCTGGGCGAATTGCGAACTCACGGGGGCCTGCACATACAGCGTGTCAAAGGGCAGGTCGGCGGCACCGCGCAGTTTGAAGCCACAACCGGCGATCAGCAGTGTGCAGAGCAGTGCGATCAGCGTTTTCATGGCGGGTCAGCTTATCACGTTCATATCACCACGTTGACCAGGCGGCCCGGCACGATGATGATTTTTTTCACCGGTTGTCCGGCGATGAATTTCTGCACTTCAGCATGGGCCAGTACGGCAGCTTCGATATCGGGTTTGGCCGCGTCGCGCGGTACCCGCACATCACCGCGTTTTTTGCCGTTGACCTGCACCACCAGCTCAATTTCATCTTCGATCAGTGCCGCGGCATCGGGCTCCGGCCAGGCTGCGGCGAGCAGGTCGTCGCCGTAGCCGAGGTCGCGCCACAGCTGGTGGGTGATGTGCGGCGTGATCGGTGACAGCACACGGAGCAGGATGGAAAAACCTTCGCGCAGCACCGTGTTGGCGGCAGCGTCTGTGCCACCTTTCAATACGCCTTCCAGCGCGTTGAGCATTTTCATCGCGGCTGAAGCGACGGTGTTGAACTGGTGGCGGCCGAGGTCGTAGTTGGCCTGCTTCAGCACGGCATGGATTTCGCGGCGTGCGGCGGCGAGCGGCGCCGATAATGTTTCAACTGCGGTGTCGGCGACATTGCTGCGTTGCGCGGTTTCATAACCCAGCGCCCATACCCGGCGCAGAAAACGCGATGCACCCTCGACGCTGGCGTCGGACCACTCCAGCGTCTGCTCCGGCGGCGCAGTGAACATCATGTAAAACCGCGCGATGTCCGCGCCGTAATCCTCTATCAGCGACTGCGGGTCGACGCCGTTGTTTTTCGACTTCGACATGGTGCCGATGCCGCCGGACTCCACCGGCTGCCCATCGGCGCGCAGCACGGCGCCGCCGCGGTTGCCCTGGGCATCGACCGTGACGTCGACATCAGCCGGATTGTAATAAGTGATGCGCCCGGTATCCGGTTTGCGGAAGTAAATTTCGTTCAGCACCATGCCCTGGGTCAGCAGGTTCTTGAACGGCTCATCGAGCTTGACCAGACCGAGGTCGCGCATCGCCTTGCTCCAGAAGCGCGAATACAGCAAGTGCAGGATGGCGTGTTCGATGCCGCCGATGTACTGGTCGGCAGGCAGCCAGTAGTTGACGCGTTCGTCGACCATCGCGCTTCCGTTGTCGGCGCAGGCGTAACGCAGGTAATACCAGGACGAATCAACAAAGGTGTCCATGGTGTCGGTTTCGCGCTTCGCCGGTTTGCCGCATTTCGGGCAGGCGCAGTTGACGAAATCCGCACGTTTCAGCAGCGGATTGCCGCTGCCGTCGGGCACGCAGTCTTCGGGCAGCACCACCGGCAGATCCTGGTCCGGCACCGGTACGTCGCCGCAGGCCGGGCAATGGATGATCGGGATCGGGCAGCCCCAGTAGCGCTGGCGCGAGACACCCCAGTCGCGCAGGCGGTAGAGCACCTGTTTTTCACCGAGGTTTTTGGCGGCGAGGTCGGTGGCGATGGCGTTGACCGCGGCCGTGTAATTGAGGCCGTTGTATTTACCGGAGTTGGAGCAGGTACCGTGTTCCTTGTCGGCGTACCACTCCTGCCACTTCTCGGTGGAGAAGGTTTGTGCAGCGACATCGATCACCGGTTTGATCGGCAATTTGTACTGTTTGGCGAAATAGAAGTCGCGCTCGTCATGCGCCGGCACCGCCATCACCGCGCCTTCGCCGTAACCCATCAGCACGTAATTGCCAACCCAGACTTCGATTTTTTCGCCGCTCAGTGGATGCTCGACAAAAATCCCTGTCGGCACGCCTTTCTTTTCCATGGTCGCCATGTCGGCTTCCATCACCGAGCCGCGTTTGCATTCGGCAATGAAGTCGGCGAGCTTGGGATTGTTTTTTGCGGCCTGCGTCGCCAGCGGATGTTCGGCAGCCACGGCAACAAAGGTGACGCCCATGATGGTGTCGGCGCGGGTGGTGAACACCCAGAGTTTTTCCAACTGGCCGTCCAGCGTGTACGGGAACGCAAAACGCACGCCGTAACTCTTGCCGATCCAGTTGGCCTGCATCGCCTTGACGCGCTCCGGCCAGCCCGGCAGCGTGTCCAGCGCTGACAACAACTCATCGCCGTATTGGGTGATGGCGAGGTAATAACCGGGAATTTCGCGTTTCTCGACCGTGGCGCCGGTGCGCCAGCCCTTGCCGTCGATGACCTGTTCGTTGGCGAGCACGGTCTGGTCGACCGGATCCCAGTTCACGACCTGGGTTTTTTTGTAAGCGATGCCTTTTTCCAGCATGCGCAGGAACAACCACTGGTTCCAGCGGTAGTAGTCCGGACTGCAGGTTGCGAGTTCGCGGCTCCAGTCGATGGCGAAGCCCAGCGACTTCAGCTGCTTCCTCATGTAGGCGATGTTGTCCCAGGTCCACTTCGCCGGTGGCACACCATTGGCCATGGCCGCGTTTTCCGCCGGCAGGCCGAAGGCATCCCAGCCCATGGGCTGCAGCACGTTGTAACCCTTCATGCGGTGGTAACGCGTCAGCACATCACCGATGGTGTAATTGCGCACATGGCCCATGTGCAGCTTGCCCGACGGATAGGGGAACATCGACAGGCAGTAATACTTGGGTTTGTCGCCAATTTCGACAGCGCGGAAGGTCTGCGCCTCATCCCAGAATTTCTGCGCGTCGCGCTCGATGACCTGCGGGTTGTATTTTTGTTGCATGATGCTGATTAAGAGGGAATTGTGCGGTTACGGCACGATGGTGTTCAGGCGGCCGTTTCAAGGCGGAATTATAGACGGTTCTGTGTGCGCTCCGATCTGCACAGTGCGGAAGATGCCGCGCAAATGGCGGGCGCGCTGCGCGAGGCCGGTACTTTACTGAGGGTTGATGGCACGGAGTGTCGCGACAGCGCTCCCGTATAATGCAGGTCATCCAAGCTGCATCACACGATGATTCCCGCCACATCTTCTAACCCCGCTGCCCCTGCGTTCCTCGCCGGCCTCAACGCTGAGCAACTCGAAGCCGTCACGCTGCCGCACCAGTCCGCGCTGATCCTCGCCGGCGCCGGCAGCGGCAAGACCCGCGTGCTGACCACGCGCATGGCCTGGCTGATCCAGACCGGCCAGGTCAATCCGATGAGCCTGCTCGCCGTGACCTTCACCAACAAGGCGGCGAAGGAAATGATGACGCGGCTGTCGGCGATGCTGCCGATCAACACCCGCGGCATGTGGGTGGGCACTTTCCACGGCCTGTGCAACCGCATGCTGCGTGCACATTACCGCGAGGCCGGTCTGCCACAGATGTTCCAGATCCTCGATACCCAGGATCAGCTGGCGCTGGTGAAACGCCTGATGCGGGGACTGAACATCGACGAGGAGCGATATCCGCCGCGTCAGGTGCAGTGGTTCATCGCGGCGCAGAAGGAAGAGGGCAAGCGCGCCGACAAGGTCGAGCCCTACGATGATTTCTCGCGGCGCATGGTGGATGTTTACGCCGAATACGACCGCCAGTGCCAGCGCGAAGGTGTGGTCGATTTCGCCGAACTGCTGCTGCGTTCGTATGAACTGCTGGCGCGTAACGATCATCTGCGCGAACACTACGCCGGGCGTTTCCGCCATATCCTGGTTGATGAATTCCAGGACACCAACCGCCTGCAGTACCGCTGGCTGCAATTGCTGGCCGGGCAGCACAACGCGATATTCGCAGTCGGCGACGATGACCAGTCGATCTACGGCTGGCGCGGCGCGTCGACGGCGAACATGCAGGACCTGCAGCGCGATTTCCATGTCGAAAAAGTCATCAAGCTCGAGCAGAACTATCGCTCACACGGCAACATCCTCGACGCCGCCAATGCGCTGATCGGGCATAACCGCAAGCGCCTCGGCAAAAGCCTGTGGACGGCGGATGCCAAGGGCGAACCGCTGCGCGTGTTCGAGGCCGCCACCGATTATGAAGAGGCGGCGTACGTGGTCGATGAAGTGCGCAGCCTGCGCAACGAGGGCACGGCGCTGGCCGACATCGCGGTGCTGTACCGTTCCAATGCGCAGTCGCGGGTCATCGAACATGCCTTGTTTACAGCGGGCATGCCGTACCGGGTTTATGGCGGACTGCGCTTTTTCGAGCGCCAGGAAATCAAACATTCGCTGGCCTACCTGCGGCTGGTCGCCAATCAGGAAGACGACGGTGCGTTGCTGCGCATCATCAATTTTCCGACACGCGGCATCGGCAACCGCAGCCTCGAACAACTGCAGGCCATGGCGAAGGAAGCCGGCATGAGCCTGTGGGCGGCGGCCTGCGCCAACACGCTGTCAGGCAAGGCTGCGACGAGCATCGCCGCGTTTGTGAAACTCATTGAAGCCATGCGCAGTGCCACTGCCGGACTGCAGTTGCCGGAAGTGATCAGCCATGTGGTCGAACACAGCGGACTGAAAGCGCATTACCGCAGCGAAAAGGAAGGCGCGGATCGCATCGAGAATCTGGATGAATTGATCAATGCTGCGGCGGTGTTTGTCGACGAACGCGCGACCTGGGTGCCTGCAGAGGGCGCACCTGTAGAAGAAGAAATGGACGAACTGACGGCTTTCCTCGCGCATGCCGCGCTGGAAGCCGGCGAACACCAGGCGCTGGCCGGCGCCGATGCGCTGCAGCTGATGACCGTGCATTCGGCGAAAGGCCTTGAATTCCATGCGGTGTTTGTCACCGGACTGGAAGAAGGTTTGTTCCCGCACGAAAACAGCATGACCGAAGCTGACGGCGTCGAGGAAGAGCGGCGCCTGATGTATGTCGCGCTGACGCGGGCGCGGCGCAGGTTGTACCTGTTGCTCGCACAAAGCCGCATGCTGCATGGCCAGACACGTTACAACGTGCCGTCACGATTTTTTCAGGAATTGCCGGAGGCACTGCTGCAGCGTGTGAATCACGTGCGCCAGGCGTCGACTTCAAATTCCGCTTACGCGCGCCAGTTGTCGCCGTCCTACGGTCCGGCGCGTGCCGGGACTCGTGGCGCTTCGACTGCGCCGGTGATGCCGTCGCACAATTCACCGTGGCGCATCGGCCAGGCGGTGACCCATGCCAAATTCGGTGCTGGTGTAATCGTCAACGCCGAAGGTGGCGGCAACGATGCACGGGTGCAGGTGAATTTCCGCGACTCGGGGCTGAAGTGGCTGATGCTCGAATACGCCAAGCTGACCCCGGTTTAAATTAAAAATAAAATCAAATACTTATAAGCTTTTCAGGGATTCAGCGTTTCCGACACGGCAACCGACGCTGCAGGTTCCACCGGAAAGATGTCCTTGTAACTCGCGTAAATCGAACAAACCAGCACCGGCAGCAACACGATCAGGCCGAGCATCAGCGGGATAGACGCGAGGATGCCCAATACCAGCGTGGCCACGCCATACACCAGCAACGGCAGAGTGTTGCGCAGGCAGGCCGTGTAAGACATTTTCATGGCCTCGACTGGCGGCCGGTTGTGGAACACCACCAGCAGTGGTGCGAACCACACGCCCATCAGTATGGGCACGAATACTGCCATGCCCACGGCCATGCCCAGCAGCAGACCGCGTGCAGCCGCGAGCACGGCTTCGGGGTCGACGGCGGTTTTCCCCATCAAGGTCGGCAGTGCGGTGCCGCCGGCGACGGCAAATACGACCGCGACAGCGATGATGTTGCCGACCAGATAAATGCCGCCGATGGTGATCAGCGGGTTGGCGTGGGTTTTGAAGGCGGCGAACAACTGGCTGAACTCGGGTTCACCGTCTTCATCGGTGGTCTTGCAGGCCAGCATCATTCCGGCAAAAAATACCGGCGACACCAGGTTGATCGCCAACGGTCCGATCAGCGGCAGGACGAAGGTGCAGACTATCCAGATCACCAGCATGACGATGACCAGCGCAATCCAGGTCAGTGGCTGTTTGCGAAAAATCCGGAAGCCTTCAACCATCCATTCCCAGCCCCGACCGGCGGCTACGGTGCGTATTTCCATGTGTTTCCTCCCCGACTTTCTTGATCACACCGATTATAGGCGCGGCCCGGCGTGGTTCAGCGCGTCAGTACCGGCAGCGCGTCTTCTTCACGGATGCGCAACTCGAGGATGCGGCGGAAGTGGCCCGGATCCTTGGCGTGGGTCAGTTCGCCGGCGCGCGGCAGATGAAAATCGTAGAGCCGCGATACCCAGAAGCGCAGTGCTGCGGCGCGCAGCATCACCGGCCAGGCGCCGCGTTCGACTGCGGTGTACGGGCGCACTGCGGCATAGGCATCCAGCAGCGCGCGGGTGCGCGTGATATCCAAAGTGCCGTCCGCGGCAATGCACCAGTCGTTGACGGTGATCGCGATGTCGTAGAGCAGCACATCGGTACAGGCAAAATAAAAGTCGATGACGCCGGCAACGCGGTCGCCGGCAAACAGCACGTTATCGCGGAACAGGTCGGCGTGGATCGCGCCGCGTGGCAGATCCGAAAAGCGGTACTGTGACTGGAAGCGTACTTCGTCCTGCAGCAGCGCGGCTTCGGGCGCCGGCAGGAAGGGCAGGATGTCGGGCAGCACGCCGGTCCACCATTTCGGCCCGCGCGGATTGTCCATGGTCGCCAGGTATGACTCGCCGGCCAGGTGCAGGCGCGCCAGCACGGCACCGACCGCGGCACATTGCGCAGCCGTCGGCGCGCTGACGTCGCTGCCGTCGAGGCGTGCGACCAGCGCGGCGGGTTTGCCCTTGAGTGTGCCGAGGTAATCACCGCTGCAGTTCGCGACCGGATGCGCGCTGGGTACGCCGTGTTCCGCCAGATGCGCCATCAGGTTCAGGTAGAACGGCAATTCCCGCGCCGTCAGTTTCTCAAACAGCGTCAGCACGTAGCGACCTGTGCTGGTGGTGACGAAATAGTTGGTGTTTTCGATGCCGGCAGCAATGCCGCGCAATTCGCGCAGTTCGCCGACGGCGTAATCCTGCAGCCAGCGCTGCAGGTCGTCAGGGCTTACCGTGGTGAAAACAGACATTATTGGTGAATGGTAATTGGTGAATGGAACTGGTGAGTATCCTCACGGGTTTTCACCGTTGATATTTACGGTTTACCAATCACTAGTCACTAATTACCAGTTACCAGGAATGAATCACCCACATCGGCGGCCGGATACCGGTTTCCGGACCTTCCTGGCGCGCGAATTTGCCGTCGCCGCGTTCGTCGATCAGGTAATACGGCCGCCCGCCGGCCGGCGTGACCTTGATCATGTAGAGTTTGCCGGCCATGCGGTATTCCTCGACAGTGTCTTCGCCGCGTTTGCGGATGGTCACCTGCGGTTCTGCCGCCGGATCCAGTTCGAAGCCGGGCGGGGGTGGCGGCGGTTCGGGAATCGGCTGCGCGGCAGATTTGCTGTTCTGTGCCGGCGAATTTTGCGCGGCCGCATTTTGCGCGATTCCAGTCAGCGTCATGGCGCCGGTGGCGGCAAAGGCAATCAGGGTCAGGGTAGTCCGGGTGGATGCAGGTCGCATGATGGGGGCTCCAGTAACTTCCATTATCCGGCTTTCGCCGCTCATTTGAAAGGCTGCACGGCATGAGTGTCGCGCGAATTTTGCGATAACTCTGCGATAATTCCGGTCATCCGCAGCGGCAGCACACTGTTGTCGCGCGATTGCCCGGATTCCGCATGAAAACCCTGCTTCTCGTTGACGGATCGTCCTATCTGTACCGCGCGTTTCATGCCATACGTGACCTGAGCAACAGCCGCGGCGAACACACCAATGCCATCTATGGCGTGCTCAACATGCTGCGCAAGCTGCACAAGGACGTGCCGGCGGAATTGAGCGCCTGCGTATTCGACGCCAAGGGCAAAACCTTTCGCGATGACCTGTATCCCGAGTACAAGGCCAACCGCCCGGCGATGCCCGATGAGCTGGCATCGCAGATCGGCCCGTTAAAGGAAGCGATCGTCGCCATGGGCTGGCCGTTACTGGAAGTCGGTGGTGTCGAAGCCGATGACGTCATCGGCACACTGGCGCGGCAGGCCGAGCAGGCGGGCATACGCGTGGTGATTTCCACCGGTGACAAGGACATCACGCAGCTGGTGTCGGCGCAGGTGACGCTGGTCAATACCATGTCCAACGAGATCCTCGACATTGCCGGGGTCGAGAAAAAATTTGGCGTGCCGCCGGAACGGATGATTGATTACCTGACGCTGATCGGTGACAGCGTCGACAACGTGCCGGGGGTGCCGAAGGTCGGGCCGAAAACCGCGGTGAAATGGCTGGCGCAGTACGGCACGCTGGAAAACATCGTCAAAAACGCGCCCGACATCGGCGGCGCGGTCGGGCAGAGCCTGCGCGACTCACTGGACTGGCTGCCGCAGGCGCAGGCTTTGCTGACCATCAAGTGCGATGTCGAATTGCCGGTGCAATTGACGGAACTCGCGCCCAAGCAGCAGGACAAGGCCAAACTCGCCGAATTGTTCGACCGTTTTGAATTCAGGACCTGGCGGCGTGAACTGGAGGGTGGTGCCGAGGTGCCTGCTGCCGCCGGTGCTGCATCGCCGGCTCCTGCGCCAGTTGTGGCCGATAGTCCGGCTGCACCGCAGTATCCGCGAAATTATGAAACCGTGACGACGACCGATGCGCTGGCGCAATGGCTGGCGCGCATCGAGGCCGCGCCGTTGACCGCGGTTGATACCGAAACCACCAGCCTTGATCCCATGGCGGCGGAGCTGGTGGGCATTTCACTGGCAGTGGAACCGGGTCATGCCGCATACATTCCCGTTGGCCATATCTATGCCGGCGCACCGCAACAGTTGTCGCGCGATGCAGTGCTGGCTGCGTTGAAACCCTGGCTGGAAAATCCGCAGCGCGCAAAACTCGGCCAGCACATCAAGTACGACATGCATGTGTTCGCCAATTACGGTGTGCAGGTGGCAGGCGTTGCTCACGACACGCTGCTCGAATCCTATGTCTTGGAAAGCCATCAGCGGCATGACATGGATTCCATGGCGCAGAGAATTTTATCAATAAAAACAATTAGTTATGACGATGTTACGGGCAAGGGTGCAAAACGCATCGGTTTCGAACAGGTCGCCGTCGAGCAGGCCTCTGATTACGCCGCCGAGGACGCGGACATCACGCTGCAATTGCACCAGGCGCTGCACCCGCGGATTGCTGCCGACCCGAAACTGAACCATATCTATGCCGACATCGAGATGCCGGCGATGCCGGTGCTGTATGCGATGGAACGCAACGGCGTGCTGATTGACGGCAAGCTGTTGGCGGAGCTGTCGGCCGAGTTCGGCGCCAAGATGATCGACATCGAGAAACGCGCGCATGAACAGGCGGGGCAACCGTTCAACCTCAGTTCGCCGAAACAGATCCAGGAAATCCTGTTCGACAAGCAGGGCCTGAAGCCGGTGAAAAAAACGCCTGGCGGCGCACCGTCCACCGATGAGGAATCGCTGGCGGAGCTGGCACTGGACCATCCCTTGCCGAAACTGATCCTCGAATACCGCGGCCTGGCGAAACTGAAATCGACCTATACCGACAAGCTGCCACTGATGGTCAACCGCAACACCGGCCGCGTGCATACCAGTTACGGCCAGGCGACGGCGGTGACCGGGCGGCTGGCCAGCACGGAGCCCAACCTGCAGAACATTCCCATCCGCACCGCAGAGGGCCGGCGCATCCGCGAGGCTTTCATTGCGCCGCCGGGTACGACGATAGTGTCCGCTGACTATTCGCAGATCGAGCTGCGCATCATGGCGCACATTTCGCGTGATGAAAGCCTGTTGAAGGCCTTTGCTGCCGGCGAGGACATCCACCGCGCGACCGCCGCGGAAATTTTTGGCCTCACGCCGCAGACCGTGGACAACGAGCAGCGCCGTTACGCCAAGGTCATCAACTTCGGCCTGATCTACGGCATGTCGGCATTCGGCCTGGCGCGACAACTCGACATTGAACGTTCCGCTGCGCAGCAGTACATGGATCGTTATTTCCAGCGCTACCCGGGTGTCGCCGAATACATGCGCGTCACCCGCGAACAGGCGCGCGAGCAGGGCTATGTCGAAACCGTGTTCGGCCGCCGGCTATGGCTGCCGGAAATCCGCGGCAGCAATCAGGCACGGCGCCAGGGCGCGGAACGAGCGGCGATCAACGCGCCGATGCAGGGCACGGCGGCAGACCTGATCAAGCTGGCGATGATCGCCGTACAGCGCTGGCTGACGGAAGAAAAACTCGGTTCAAAAATGATCATGCAGGTGCACGACGAACTGGTGCTGGAAGTGCCCGACGCCGAACTCGAAACCATCAAGGTGGGTCTGGCGCGGCTGATGGCCGGGGTCGCGCAGCTGGCGGTGCCGTTGCTGGTGGAAATCGGTGCAGGTCCCAACTGGGATAAAGCGCATTAAGCAGGCACATTGAAGCGAGCACACGGGGATCAAATAATCCATGAGCGCACAGCCTGACCACTGGAACCAGCATGCGCGGCAATGGAGCCTGATCGGTTCACCGTTGCGTCCGGCGGCGGAAGACATCGTGCTGCTGGAAAATGAAATCCGTGACTGGTGCGTGCATACCGCAGTGGTCGCACCCAGTGCGCTGCTCTGTGGCGTGACGCCTGAAGTCGCGCGCATGCGCTGGCCCGACGGTACCCGGCTGGTGGCGGTGGATCATTCGCGACCGATGATTTCCGGCGTGTGGCCGGCCGGCGAGACGCCCGGGGTTGCGGTCTGCGGTAACTGGCTGCGCCTGCCGCTGGCCGATTCGAGTCAGCATCTGCTGATCGGCGACGGCTGTTACAGCCTGCTGGTCGGGCTGACGCAGTATGCGGCGTTTGCCGCGGAACTGCGGCGCGTGGCCGCCGCGAACGCGCTGCTGGCGATGCGTTACTTCGTGCGCCCGGACACGGCCGAGACGGTCGCGCGCGTCATCGATGACCTGTGGCAGAAGCGCATAGGCAATTTCCATGTCTTCAAATGGCGGCTGGCGATGGCGCTGCATGGCACCCTGGAGCAGGGCGTGCGCCTGCGCGATGTGTGGACAGCCTGGCATCAGGCGGTGCCTGATCCGGAAAAACTCGCGGCTCACCTCGACTGGCCCGCGCCAGTGGTCAACACCATCAACAATTACCGCGATGTCGATACGCGTTACAGTTTTCCGACGCTGGAGGAGGTGCGCGCCTGCACCGGCGCTTTCGGGATTACGGCAATGCATGTGCCGGCGTATGAACTTGGCGAACGCTGCCCGACGCTGATCATGCGGCCGGTTTGAACATGATGCCGTTCAAGTCTGCCGTTGCCGGTGTTGCCTGGCCGGCCTTGCCTGATGCACAGGCGGCGCAACGCATGGCGCTGTTGTGGCAGTTTGAGCAGAGCGAACGCTGGCCGGCCGAGCTGCTGCTGCAGCACCAGCTGGGGCAATTGGCACGGGTTATCGACCATGCACGGCGCACGGTGCCGTTTTATCGTGACCGGCTTGCCGGCTGGCGCGACGGCGAAGCACCGACGCTGGCGCAGTTACGCACCTTGCCGCTGTTGACCCGGCGCGACATCCAGGATGCCGGTCCAGCGCTGCAAAGCACGGCCATCCCGCCGCAATTCGGTCCGGCTCATGAAAACCGCACTTCGGGTGCGACCGGCCAGCCGGTGCAGGTGCTGCGCACGGCGCTGGATGCGCTGCTGTGGCAGACCAACACGCTGCGCGACCATTACTGGCATCAGCGCGATCAGTCGCTGAAGCTCGCAGCAATCCGTGCGCTGGCCCCCGGTGTTGCCGATGCACCGCAGGGCATTACCGCGTCCGGCTGGGGTGCTGCATCCGAGGCTCTGCGTGTGACCGGACCGTCGGCGCTGCTGACGCTCAATGCCGACATTGCCGTGCAGGCGGCCTGGATCAAACAGCATGCGCCAGGTTATCTGCTGACCTATCCCAGCAATCTTGCCGCGCTGCTGGCGCATTTCGCGCAACAAGGTGAAAAACTGCCCGGCCTGCGTGCGGTGTTGACTGTCGGCGAAACCGTTACCCCGGCCTTGCGTACGAACTGCCATGACACACTGGGCGTGGGCATCGAGGACACCTACAGCTCGCAGGAGCTCGGTTACATCGCGCTGCAGTGTCCCGTCTCCGGGCAATATCACGTGATGGCGGAAAGCGTGCTGGTCGAAGTGCTGGATGTCGCCGGTGAGCCGTGCGCGCCGGGCGAGAGCGGCCGGCTGGTGGTCAGCAGCCTGCACAATTACGCGACGCCGCTGATCCGTTATGAGTTGCGTGACCATGCCGTCGCCGGCACGCCCTGCGCCTGCGGCCGCACCCTGCCGACGCTGGCGCGCATCGCGGGGCGCGAGCGCAACATGGTGCGACTGCCCGACGGCAGTACGCACTGGCCGCTGGTCGGCTTCCATCGTTTTCGCGAAATCGCGCCGGTGCGGCAATATCAGCTGGTCCAGCGCAGCTTGCAGTCGGTCGAAGTGCGCCTGGTTTGTGATCGCGCGCTGGCGGCAACCGAAGAAGCGCAACTTGGCGGCGTCATCAACGACGCGCTGGGCCATCCGTTTGAACTGCGCTTTGCGTATTTCGAAGGGGAACTGCCGCGCGCAGCCAACGGCAAGTTCGAGGAGTTTGTCTGCGCGATCGGCTAGCGCAGGGCACCGAACACTTTTTTGACGATGCTGCTGCTGGCCCCCACCGGATCGGTGCGGAAGGATTTTTCCTGTTCGGCAATCATCAGGTACAGCCCGTCCAGCGCCTTGCGCGTGACGTAGGTTTCGATCGACGCGTCATCCCGCTTGACCACACCCAGTTTCACGCCCTGGCCGGCGAGGTTGTTGTACTGCTGGGCAAGACCGACGCGGTCGGTGGCTTTTTTGATGATGGGCAGGAAACGCTGGGTCAGCTGGGCTTGTGTGGTGCGCTTGAAATATTCGGTGGCGGCGGTGTCGCCGCCGGTGAGTATGCCCTTGGCGTCCTGCACAGACATTTTTTTGACAGCATCAGTCAGCAACTGTCTGGCTTCCGGCGCCGCGGCTTCGGCGGCGCGGTTCATCGACAGCACCAGCTCATCGGCCTGTTTTTTCATGCCCATCATGCGCATCGCACCTTCGACCTTCTGCAGGCTGGGGGGCAACGGAATTTTGACCTTGGCGTTGGCGAAATAGCCGTTTTCCGCCCCCAGCAGTTTTACCGCAGCCGCGGAACCATCCGCCAAAGCCTGCCTCAAACCGCTGCTGGCATCGGCATTGCTGATGTCAGCAATACCCGCGATGGCCGGCGGGGTGATGACAAAGGCCAGCAGAACTCCGAGAATACGCATCATGTTGATGGTTCCGCTAATGTTCACGCCAAGGTTCATGTCCAATTCTCCTCGCCGCGGTCGGGCCGCATGTTGAAATCCAGAAACCTCATTCTAGCCGTGGTGGTTGCCGGCGCGTTAGCGTTTGCCGCGGTTGCGATCTGGAGCGCCAAACCGGCGGCACCGGTTGTCACCTTCATTTCGCTGCAGGGCGAAAAAATCACCACGGCCGATTTGCGCGGCAAGGTGGTGCTGGTCAATTTCTGGGCCACCGATTGCACGACCTGCGTCAAGGAAATGCCGGAGGTTGTGGCCACATACAACAAGTACCACGGACAGGGCTTCGAAACCATCGCGGTGGCGATGAAGCACGATCCGCCCAATTACGTGCTGAACTACACCGAGAAAAACAAGCTGCCGTTCAAGGTGGCGCTGGATCCGATGGGCGATCTGGCCAGGGCCTTCGGTGAAGTAAAACTGACGCCGACGACTTTCATCATCGACAAGCAGGGCAAACTGGTGATGCGCATCCTCGGGGAGCCGGATTTCGCCAAGCTGCATGCCTTGCTGGAGGAGAAGCTTAAAGAAACCTAGCCACAGAGGTCACAGAGTTCACAGAGAAAGGCAAAACCGGACAAATTCTTTCAAGAACAACCGCCCCTCGCGTCTTGGGGTTATCTCTGTGTCCTCTGTGCTCTCTGTGGCTAAAAGGGTTTGACCTTAAACCACGCCGGCGTCATGCGCCTGCTGGTCGGCGTGGTACGACGAGCGCACCAGCGGCCCGCTGGCGGCATGGTTGAAGCCCATGCGTCCCGCTTCCGCGGCATACATGTCAAAAATCGACGGTTCGACATAACGCAGCACCGGCAGGTGGTGTGCTGAAGGCTGCAGGTACTGGCCGATGGTCAGCATGTCGACATCGTGCGCGCGCAGGTCGCGCATGACTTCCAGTATTTCTTCATCGGTCTCGCCCAGTCCCACCATCAATCCGGACTTTGCCGGGATGTGCGGGAAGCGCGCCTTGAAATCCTTCAGCAGCTTCAGCGAATGCGCGTAATCGGAGCCGGGCCGCGCCTGTTTGTAGAGCCGCGGCACGGTTTCGAGGTTGTGGTTCATCACGTCCGGCGGGCAGGCCGACAGGATGTCGAGTGCTATGTCGAGGCGGCCGCGGAAATCCGGCACCAGAACTTCGATGCGAGTCTGCGGCGACAGTTCGCGGACAGCGCGGATGCAGTCCTTGAAATGCCCGGCGCCGCCGTCGCGCAGGTCGTCACGGTCGACACTGGTGATGACCACGTATTTGAGTTTCAGCGCGGCGATGGTTTCGGCCAGGTGCCGCGGCTCATCGGCGTCCGGCGGTTTCGGCCGGCCATGGGCGACGTCGCAGAACGGGCAGCGCCGCGTGCAGAGGTCGCCGAGGATCATGAAGGTCGCCGTGCCTTTGCCGAAACATTCACCGATGTTCGGGCATGAGGCTTCTTCGCACACGGTGTGCAGTTTCTGCTCGCGCAGGATCTGTTTGATTTCCTGGAAACGTTCACTGTTACCGAGGCGCACGCGGATCCAGTCCGGTTTTTTCAGCGGCGTGGCCGGTACGATCTTGATCGGGATGCGCGCAGTCTTGGCGCGGCCTTTTTGTTTCTCGTTGATATTCATTGCAATACTTCTTTAATGTGTCGGATCAGGCGGGCGCCGATCCGTGCCTTGGAGTCGGTGATGCCCAGGCGCTGTGTGCTGGTGACTTCGAGCCCCGCATACCCGCAGGGATTGATGGCGTGAAAGGGCTCAAGGTCGACGTCCACGTTCAGTGCGAGTCCGTGGTAGCAGCAGCCGTTTTTGACACGCAGTCCCAGCGCGGCGATTTTGGCCGCACCGACATACACGCCAGGCGCATCGCTGCGGCCCTGCGCTTCGATGGCGTAATCGGCGAGCAGTCCGATCACCGCCCGTTCCATGTGCCGCACCAGCGGCCGGATGGTCAGCCCGCGGCGGCGCATGTCGAGCAACAGGTAGGCGACGAGTTGGCCCGGGCCGTGATAGGTGATCTGTCCGCCGCGATCGACGCGTACCAGCGGAATGCCGTTGTCGACGCGCGGCCAGTGTTCGGTTTTTCCGGCGAGACCGACGGTGTACACCGGTGGATGTTCCAGCAACCACAGCTCATCCGGGGTCTGATCGCTGCGCGCCAGGGTGAAATCGCGCATCTGTTCCCAGGTTGGCACGTACGGCACCAGTCCGGGCTGGCGCACGACCAGTGGTTCGGCGGCAATCGAAAGCGGAGCTGTGGAAAGACCGGTCACCTGACCAACCCTGTAGCCGGGCGCGGGGCCCGTGGAATGATGGATAATCAGAATGCATTATAAAGTGATCGGGAGATGGCGGTGCGAGTCAATATTCTGGGCAAAGTAATGTTGTGTGCAGGGTTGATGGCCGGGATGCCGGTCGTGGCGGCGGAAAGCCCCGGCGATTACGGCGCCAACCTGAGAGAAATCTATTTTGCGCACCAGCGCCTGCTGGCGCTGCGCGAGGCCTGTGACCAGGCATTGCCGGCGCAGGCGAAAGCGAGCGAAAAGGCCTATGCCGCCTGGCAGACCCGCCACAAGGCGCTGCTGAACGAACTGGAGGCACGGCTGACGCTGATGATTCGCCGCGATTCGAAAGATGAAAAGGAATACATGCGCAATGTGGGCAAGTATGAAGGCGCGATTCTCGAGTATCGCAACGATAAGCGCGACGAGTTGCTTGCCCAGCCGCGCGACGGCATGGAGCAGTTCTGCGGCGATTTCCGCAATTACCTGACGGGATCGGGTTCGGATTTCTACAAGGACTACGCCGACGAACTGCGCGAACTGCGCAAGCGCAAGTTGCCGAAATAAGCGCCCATGCCCTGCGCTGCAGCCACCGCCTGATGCCGGCCGACCGCACGCTGACGGTCATTTGCGCCATCTGGGGGCTGGCGCTGGTGGCGTCGGGCATTGCGCCTTTTGACCGGCTGACCTGGTTCATGGAAGTGCTGCCGGTGCTGATTGCGGCACCGATCATGATCGCCACGCGTGGCCGGCTGCCGCTGACATCGCTGGTGTATGTGCTGGTCGCGATCCACGGCCTGATCCTGATTTACGGTGGCGCCTACACCTACGCCCGTGTGCCCCTGGGTTTCTGGGTGCAGGATCTCTTCGGTTTCGAGCGTAATCCCTATGACCGGCTCGGCCATTTGGTGCAGGGCTTCGTCCCGGCCATGGTGGCGCGTGAATTGCTGCTGCGGGTGTTCCACATCGAGGGCAGGAAAATCCTCAATTTCCTGGTGGTGTGCGTGGCGCTGGCGATCAGCGCGTTCTACGAATTGATCGAATGGTGGTCGGCGCTGGCGATGGGCGCGGGCGCCAACGAATTTCTCGGCACGCAGGGGGACGTCTGGGATACGCAGTGGGACATGTTCATGGCGCTGACCGGGGCGATACTCGCACTGCTGGTGCTGGGTCGCTGGCACGACCGGCAGATGAAGCGCTTGAAAAAATCTACAGCACCATGACGACCATCGGCAGGTCGCACAACTCCTGATACAGCGCATCAAGCTGTTCGCGCGAAGTGGCGCGGATCACGCAGGTCACGCTGAGGTACTTGCCCTTCTTGCTGGGCCGCATTTCGAGCGTAGTGCCGTCAAAATCAGGGGCGTGGCGTTTCACCACTTCGAGCACCGTCTGCGCGAACCCGGGCCGGGTGTGGCCGAGGATTTTCAGCGGAAAGTCGCTGGGGTATTCAATCAGCGACGGCTCAGCAGGGCCGGGATCCGCCGTTGTCACGCCGCAGTTCTCATCTGTTCTTGTTTGAACGACTGGTACAGCGCGTGCATGCGCCGGAACAGCAGGCCGGGTTTGCCGTCGCCGACGGGTTTGCCATCGAGCGTGGTCACCGCGAGCACTTCCTTGGTCGATGAAGTCACCCAGATTTCGTCGGCGTCGCGTACTTCGGCTTCGCTGACCGGCCGCACTTCGATCTGGAATTCGCGGGCGCGGGCGATTTCGATCACTACATCGTAGGTGATGCCCGGCAGTACCAGGTGATCTTTCGGCGGGGCCAGCACCACGCCGTCCCTGACGATGAATACGTTGCTGGATGAGGCCTCGGTCAGCTGGCCGTCGCGAAAGAGGATGGTTTCGGTGGCGCCGGCATCCACCGACAGCTGGCGCAGCATGCAGTTGCCGAGCAGCGATGTCGATTTGATGTCGCAGTTGAGCCAGCGATGGTCCTGCGCCGTGATGCAGGCGACCCCGGACTCGATCAGTGCCGGGGCCGGCGTCACCAGCGGAGAGCTCATCATGAATACCGTGGGTTTGATGCCTTTCGGAAACGCGTGGTCGCGTTTGGCAACGCCGCGTGTGACCTGCAGATACACCGACTGGTCGTTACCGGGATTGCGCTGCAGGATTTCGCTGGTCAGGCGCGCCCATTCGGCATCGCTGTGCGGGTTGGTGATCTGCACCTTGTCGAGACTGTGCTGCAGACGGGCGAGGTGCTCGGCCATGCGGAACGGATGTTTCGAATAGGCCGGTATCACTTCATACACGCCGTCGCCGAAAATGAAGCCGCGATCGAGCACGGGAATGTACGCTTTTTCGATCGGCAGGAATTCGCCGTTCAGGTAAACGATGTCGCTCATGATGGTTGCGTCCTGCATTCCCGGGCGGTCGGTGACGGTTGAAGTTTAAGTCTATTTGAACAGCAGGCGCAGCGTATCCCAGGCGCGGCCGAAAATGCCCGCGACCGGTACCGCCTCCAGTGCGACCACCGGCAGTTCGCGCCAGGCTTTGCCGTCGATTTCCAGTTTCAGCGTGGCGACACGCTGACCGGGGCTGACCGGGGCGAGCAGCGGCTGCAGGCTTTCCACGGTGGCTTTGAGTTTGTCACCCTGGCCCTTGGGCAGCGCGACATACAGGTCACTGGTGAATCCAGCTTTGACCATGTCGGAGGAGCCTTTCCACACGCGCAGCTGGGTCACCGGCTGGTTGCGGGCATAGACGCGCACGCTGTCGTAGAACTGGAAACCCCAGTTCAGCAGTTTCTGGCTTTCGGTGGCGCGCGCTGATTCGGATGCCGTGCCCAGCACCACCGACACCAGCCGTCGTTCGCCGCGCCGCGCCGAGGTGATCAGGCAATAGCCGGCATTTTCGGTGTAGCCGGTTTTGACGCCGTCGACGGTCGGATCCAGCCACAGCAGGCGGTTGCGGTTGGACTGGGTGATGTTGTTGTAGCGGTATTCCTTCTGTGAATACAGCGGATAGTATTCGGGGAAATCGCGGATCAGGGCGACCACCAGTTGCGACAGGTCCTGCGCCGTTGTACGCAATTCCGGACTGGGCAGCCCGGTGGCATTGGTGAAATGAGTATTGGCGAGACCGAGGCGTTTGGCTTCGCGGTTCATCATCTGCGCAAAGACCTCTTCGCTGCCGCCGATGGCCTCGGCCAGCGCGGTGCTGGCATCATTGCCGGACTGGATGATCACGCCATGGATCAGTTCATCAACTGTGACCGGTTTGTTCGGTTCGATGAACATCCGCGAACCTTCGGCTTTCCAGGCGCGGGTGGACACGGGAATGATCTGGTCCAGTTTCAGCGATTTCTGTTTCAGCGCGCTGAAGGTGATGTATGCCGTCATCAACTTGGTCAGCGATGCCGGTTCAAAACGTTCATCGGCTTTCTGGGAAGCCAGCACCTGTCCGCTGTTGACGTCCAGCAGCAGCCAGGCTTTGGCTTCAAGCGCGGGGGCGGGCGGTGCGAGCTGTGCCGATGCAGTCAGCGGAAACAGTGAGAGAGCGAGTGCGCAGCTGGCGAGGACGGATAAGAAACGTTTCATGTGCGGAAAAAGCCTGATTATAACCGTGCAGGATTGCAGAGCCTGTGCATCACGCGCTGGATTGCGGGTGAACATCAAGGCAGACCGGACCCTGTCGGCGAAGTTCCCGCATGCCGGTGCTGGACGTTGATCGATGAAGACCGGTTCATTCAGAGTGCGGGTGCAAGCCGCAGCCACCAATCAGATTTTCGCGGTCGCAACGGTCCGGCTGTGGGGATATTTTCCGCACACCAGTTCATCGGTTTGCGCATCCTGCAGTTGACAGACTTTCGGTGCCCCTGCCATTAAAAAATACATTAAAAACAAATACTTATATAATTTCCTTTGATGCTTCCCGATCAGCCCTTGAAATGGTTTCGTCGGCACCCATATTTGAACCACTGGCGCAACGCGCCATGACCAATTCAAGGAGAGAACTCATGCTCAACGTTACCCGCTATACCCCGTTTGACGATTCCTTCGACGAACTGCTGCGCGGTTTTTTTGTGCGCCCGATGGCTTTTGAAGGTGCGGCGCCGCAGACGGCACAGTCTTTCCGCGTCGATGTGCGTGAAGATGACAATGCCTACACCGTGCATGCCGATATTCCCGGCGTCAAAAAGGAAGACATCCACGTCACCATCGATGCCGACCAGATCGCAATCAGCGCCGAAACGCGCAATGAACGCGAGGTCAGGGAAGGCGAGCGCGTGCTGCGCGCAGAGCGCCACTACGGCAAGGTCTACCGCGCGTTCACGCTGGGCCAGGCTGTCGATGAAGACAAAGCCGTGGCCAAGTATGCGGACGGCGTGCTGGAACTGACGCTGCCGAAAAAAGCTGCGGTCAGCGCGCGGCGCCTGTCCATCAACTGAACCGACGGGTAATCTGCCGTGAAAAGGCGGCGGGCCAAAAGGCCTGCCGCCTTTTTTGTCGTCAGGTAGAATGAGTGAATCCTCACATTTCACTTGCCTGATCACCCTATCCCGACGGTTTCCTCGCATGCCACTCTCCGCCAATAACGCCGCCAGCAAGGCAAAAACCCTGGCCGAAGCCCTGCCCTACATCCAGCGTTTCCACGGCAAGACCATTGTCGTCAAATACGGCGGCAACGCGATGACCGATCCCGCGCTGAAGGAAGGTTTTGCGCGCGACGTCGTGTTGCTGAAAGTGGTGGGCATGAATCCGGTGATCGTGCACGGCGGAGGTCCGCAGATCGATGACCTGCTGAAACGCGTCGGCAAAAAGGGAGAGTTTATCCAGGGCATGCGCGTCACCGACGCCGAAACCATGGACGTTGTTGAAATGGTGCTCGGTGGCCAGGTCAACAAGGACATCGTCAACCTGATCAACCGCAACGGCGGCAAGGCCGTGGGCCTCACCGGCAAGGACGGCGGCCTGATCCGCGCGCGCAAGATGAAAGTGCGCGGTGCGCCGGGCAGCGACGAGATGGTCGACATCGGGCAGGTCGGCGAAGTCGAGAGCATTGATCCGGCGATCGTCAACCTGCTGCACACGGAGGATTTCATCCCGGTGATCGCGCCGGTGGGCGTCGGCGCCAACGGCGAGTCCTACAACATCAACGCCGATCTGGTGGCCGGCAAGGTCGCTGAAATCCTCAAGGCAGAAAAGCTGATCGTGCTGACCAATACCGCCGGCGTGCTCGACAAGAACGGCAATTTGCTGACCGGACTGACCGCGCGCAAGGTCGATGAGCTGTTCGCGGACGGCACCATCCACGGCGGCATGCTGCCGAAAATCGGATCTGCGCTTGAGGCCGTGAAAAACGGCGTCAACACCTGCCACATCATCGATGGTCGTGTCGAACACGCGCTGCTGCTGGAAATCCTTACCGATGAAGGCGTGGGCACGCTGATCAAGCGCCGCTGATCCGCAACCACAGCATGACCCGCAATGTGGCGTGGATCTTTGATCTCGACAACACCCTGCACAATGCAACGCCGCATATTTTTCCGCATATCAACCGTGCGATGACCGCTTACCTGCAACAGCATTTGCAAATCGACGAGCAGGCGGCCGGTGAACTGCGGCGCCATTACTGGCAGCGTTACGGTGCAACCCTGCTCGGCCTGATCCGTCACCACGACACCGATCCCCGGCATTTCCTGTGGCATACCCACCAGTTTCCGGACCTGCGGCGCATGGTCGTCGGTGAACCGCTGCTGCGCCACGCGTTGCGCCGGCTGCCGGGGAGAAAATTCGTGTTTTCCAATGCGCCGGTGCATTACGCGAAAGCCGTGCTGCGCATTCTCGGCATAGGTGACCTGTTTGATGCGGTGTTCTCAATCGAGCGTGTGCGTTTCCGCCCCAAGCCAGATGCCTATGGTTTTCTGCGCCTGTGCCGTGCGCATCAACTGCGGCCGCGGCGCTGTATCATGGTCGAGGATTCGCTGGAAAACCTGCGCACCGCAAAAAGGCTGGGCATGAAAACGGTCTGGATATCAAGGACGAAGCGAGTGCCGGCTTATGTCGATGTGCACGTAGCCGGGATTTCCGGGATTTCCAATCACGCAACAATACTGTATCGGGCCTGTTAACCATTACTTCATGAGTGCGACGGCGACGATTTGGCCCCAGGACGCGAAGCGCCGAGCGCGGTTTGCCCGTAGGCAAATGAGCGAAGGTGCGACAATGGGCTGGAGCCAAATCGTCCCGTCCCTACGGGTTGTGGCTAAAATCGCCACTGGCGGCGTTGCTTGTCTTGCCCATATTCTCGATATGGGCTGCGGCAAGCGCCTTGCCATTGACGATTTTAGCCACAACGCATCTCACGAAGTAATGGTTAACAGGCCCTAAAGGAAGCGCATGGCACGCAGCGGCGAACGCAAGTCACAGATTCTGCAGACCCTCGCGCAAATGCTCGAGGGACCGTCGGCGGAACGCATCACCACGGCAGCGCTCGCGGCACGCATTGAGGTTTCCGAAGCGGCGCTCTACCGCCACTTCAAGGGCAAGGCCGACATGTTTGCCGGCCTCATTGATTTCGTCGAGCAGACGCTGTTTTCCCTGATCAACAAGATCACCAGCGAAGAGCAGAGCGGACTGCGCCAGACCGAGGCGATCATGACCATGCTGCTCGGCTTTGCGCAGAAAAACCGCGGCATGACGCGGGTGCTGATCGGCGACGCGCTGGTCACCGAGGATGATGCGCTGCAGGCGCGCATCAACCAGATCCACGACCGCATTGAGACCGCACTGAAGCAGGCATTGCGCTTCGCAGTGACGCAGAAGGAAGTGGCGGACGACGTCGACCTCGCGGCGCAGGCCAATGCGCTGATGAGTTTTGTCGCCGGGCGCTGGCACCAGTATGCAAAAAGCGGATTCCGCCGCGATCCGGCGGAATTCTGGCAGAAGCAATGGAAGCAGCTGATGGAAGGCGTGCTCGCCTGATCGTTTATCCGGAAATTCAAGACGAGGAGTAAGCCATGGCGGAAGTGACTACACAGCAACTCGCGCAACTGATGAGCGGCGTGGCGCGGGCTCAGCTGGCAATAATCGACTCGATCGAAAACTCGAAAGCCGGCTTCAAATTCACCCATGTCCGGCCGACGCTGGAAACCGCGTCGCGGATCCGTTCCAATCACGCGGAAACCCTGGCCGACTTTCCGTCGCGCCTGCTGCTGCAGATGATCAGCCGCAATGCGCCGGATCTGGATCGTGTGACGCGTGATCTCGAAGCGCTGGTCAGCGGCAGTCCTGCGGCGACGGGTGGCGGCCCTGCCGCCGCTGATTCACTGGATATGACGACCTAGGGCCTGTTAACCATTACTTCGTGAGTGCGACGGCGCTAGCGCCCGGCGCAGACCGCGCAGGCAGGATCTTTTTTCAGGTTGATGGTACGCACACCCATGTTCAGTGCGTCGAGCAGCAATAGTTTGCCGGTCAAGGGCTCACCGGCACCAATCAGGATTTTCAGCGCTTCGGCGGCCTGCATGGCGCCGATGATGCCGACCAGCGGCGCGAACACCCCCATCACCGCACAGCGCATTTCTTCCATTTCCCCCGCTTCCGGAAACAGGCAGGCATAACACGGCGCATTGTTGTCGCGCAGATCGAATACTGCGAGCTGCCCGTCAAAACGGATGCCGGCACCTGATACCAGCGGTTTGCGCACCTCTACGCAGGCGCGGTTGACCGCGTGGCGGGTCGCGAAATTGTCGCTGCCGTCGAGCACCACGTCGGCAGATGCCACCAGTGACTGCAATTGTTCGCCGGCCACCCGTTCGGGCACCGCATTGATGCGGATCGCGGGATTGAGCCCGTGCAGCGTGTCGCGCGCTGAATCCACTTTCCTGGCGCCGACCGCAGACTCGCGATGCACGATCTGGCGCTGCAGGTTGGTGAGGTCCACGGTGTCACCATCGCAGATCGTCAGCGTGCCGACACCCGCGGAGGCCAGGTACAGGGCCGCCGGCGAACCGAGGCCGCCGGCGCCGATCACCAGCGCATGTGCATCAAGCAGGCGCTGCTGGCCCTCAATGCCGATTTCCGGCAGCAGGATGTGCCGGCTGTAGCGCAGTAGCTGATGGTCGTCCATGGCGCGACTCTATCTAAAACAACAACGCCCGGCAGGGCCGGGCGCTGGTTGCGGGTGGTTGAGGCTCAGTTGGCTTTGGTGCCTGAGCGGCTTTTCAGGTAAGCCACGGCCTGGTTCAATTCGTAATCATTCGGTGAAACGATTTCACCGGGTTCCGGCCGCAGCGTTTTTTCATCGACTTCTTTCGGCCGGGGGGCCGGCGTGAACTTGTACTTCTGTACCGATTTCGCCGCAGCGGCTGTTTTTTCCGCAGGTGTTTCGGCTGCGGCGCTTTCACCCAGGTGCTTGGTCAGATCGGCCTCGCGAAGTTTCAGCGCTGCGCGGTCGGTGGCGAAATCGTCGAGCGGAATGTCCGGCGTGATGCCCTTGGCCTGGATGGAGCGGCCTTTCGGTGTGTAATAACGCGCGGTGGTCAGCTTGATCGCGGTGTTGTTGCCCAGGGGCAGGATGGTTTGCACCGAACCTTTTCCGAAGGTCTGCTGGCCCATGACAACTGCGCGCTCATGGTCCTGCAATGCACCGGCAACGATTTCCGAGGCCGAGGCAGAGCCACCATTGACCAGCACGACCATCGGTACTGTCTTCGCTTCTTTCGGCAGCACCTTGAGGAAATCGTCCTTGTTGCGGCCGCGCAGATAGTGCTCGGGGCTGGCGGTGAGTTTCATCTTCGCGTCATCGGTGCGGCCGTCGGTGTAGACGACCAGCGCGTCTTTCGGCAGAAACGCCGCCGAAACTGCCACCGCGCCGTTCAGCAGACCACCCGGATCGTTGCGCAGATCGAGCACCATGCCTTTCATCGGCCCCTGGTTTTCCTTGAACATGCGTTCGATGGCGCGCGCCATCGTCTCACCGGTGTGTTCCTGGAACTGGCTGACGCGCACATAAGCGTATCCCGGCTCAAGCAGCTTGGATTTGACACTCTGGATCTTGATGATGGCGCGGATCAGTGTCAGCACGATGGGTTTGGTTTCGCCTTTTCGTACGATAGTGAGCACGATCGGAGTGTTGGGTTTGCCGCGCATGCGTTTGACCGCATCGTTGAGCGTCATGCCCTTGACCGAGGTCTCGTCGAGTTTGACGATCAGGTCGCCGGCCTTGACGCCGGCGCGCGAGGCGGGGGAATCGTCGATCGGCGACACGACACGCACAAAACCGTCTTCCATGCCGACTTCGATGCCGAGACCACCGAATTCGCCTTGGGTACCGACCTGCATTTCCTTGAAAGCTTCCTGGTCGAGGTAGGCCGAGTGCGGGTCCAGGCCGGAGAGCATGCCGTTGATGGCTTCGGTGATCAGTTTTTTGTCTTCAACGGGCTCGACATAGTCGCTTTTGACGCGACCGAAGACTTCAGTAAAGGCGCGCAATTCCTCGATCGGCAGCGGCAGCGCGGCTGTTTCGCGCTGGGCGATGGCCGAATAATTGAGACTGATCGCGACGCCGAACAATACACCGACGATGATCAGGCCTAACTGATTGAATCTACTGCGCATTTGATGCTCCTGCCGCAAAATGCGGCTCATGTAACAACGGCTGAATGAGTGGTTAACGAAGGTGAGTAAAGCAATAACAGTTATCGCAATTTGACCCAGTTGAGGGGGTCGAAAGGCCTGCCTTCGTGACGCATTTCAAAGTATAAACCCGATTCCGCATTGCCGCCGCTGTTGCCCACGGTAGCGACCGCTTCGCCGCCGCGGATGACATCGCCGACTTGTTTCAACAAGGCTTCCGCGTTGGCGTACAGGGTCATGTAACTGTCGCCATGATCCACGATCAGCAGATTGCCAAAGCCGCGCAGCCAGTCTGCATACACCACCCGGCCGTCAGCCACTGCACGCACGTCATCGCCCGGCTTGGCGGCGATGAACAAACCCTTCCAGGTGACGCCGCCATCGTTACGTGGACTGCCAAACCGGCTGCCAAGTTCCCCTCGCACCGGCAAGGCGAGCTTGCCGCGCAGTGCGGCGAATGGACTGTTGTCGTTTCGGCTGGACGGCACGGCGTCGGTACGGGGCCGCGGCCGGTTGTTGGTCGCGGGCTTGCGCACCACCAGCCTTGCCAGCTGGTCGACCAGCCGGGTCAGCCGGTTTTCGTTGGCCTGCATGGCCCGCATTTCGCGCTGCTGGGCGCGGATGTCGCGCGATACCCGTGACAGGACTCCGGCGCGGGCACGTTTTTCCTGTTCCAGGCGTTTTCTCTGTGTGGTCTGCTCGGCAGCGATGCGTGCAATGGCTGCGGCCTCATCGGCAATTTCCGCCTTGAGGCGGTCAATTTCGCGCAGGTTGCTGCGCAGTCCATCGACCAGTTGCGCGCGCGCGCGCGCGATGTGTGCCAGGTAATGCAGCTGGCGTGCCATTTCATTGGGATCCTCGCGGTTTAATGCCAGGCGCAGGGCATCGGACTGGCCCTGCAGGTATTGCTGGCGCAGCATGCGGCCGAGCAGATCCTGCTGGGTGCGCAGGCTGTTGCCGGTGTCCTGCGAAGATTTTCGTAATTCGCCGAGCTTGGCATTCGATTCGCGGGACTGGCGGTTCAGCTGGCGCAGTTCGCGGTTGGCTTCCGAAATTGCCTGCTCGGATTCACGCAAGGCATCCGAAGCTTCGGTCTTGGTTTCTTCCGCAGCCGCCAGCTTTTTTTGCAGTGCTGAGATGCGCGCCCGCAGTTCGCGTTGCTGTTCACGCGCTTCTTCCTGGGTTTTTGCCGGGTTTGCCGCAGCGGTCGCAATCGGTGTCCAGGCGGCGGCGATCAGCACCAGCAATGCCGGCAACAGGCGCGCATGACTGCTTGCGCAAATACGCGTCACGCAAACTCGAGCAGCGACCGCCCCGTCATCGCCGCGGGCTTGGGCAGACCCATCATTGCCAGCAGGGTGGGTGCGACATCCTGCAGCGCGCCGCCGTCGGCGATGCGCGCCTTGCGGCCGATGTAGAGCAGCGGCACCAGGTTGAGGGTATGGGCGGTGTGCGGCTGCTGCGATTTTTCGTCGCGCATGGTTTCGGCATTGCCGTGATCTGCGGTGATCAGCACTTCACCGCCGATGTCGCGCATGGCTTCGACGATGCGGCCGATGCATTCATCGAGCACCTCGATGGCACGGGTCGCGGCGGCAAGGTTGCCGGTATGGCCGACCATGTCGCCGTTGGCGTAATTGCAGACGATGGCGTCGTACTTGCGCGCCTGGATGGCGGCGACCAGCTTGTCGGTGACTTCGCGCGCGCTCATCTCCGGCTGCAGGTCGTAAGTGGCGACCTTGGGTGAGGGCACCATGACGCGGTCTTCACCGGCGTATGGTGTTTCCACGCCGCCGTTGAAGAAATAGGTCACGTGTGCGTATTTTTCCGTTTCAGCGATGCGCAGCTGGCGCAGTCCCTGCTGCGCCAGGTATTCACCGAAACCCTCGCGGATCTGCTGCGGGCCGAAGGCCGCGGGGATGTGCACGAAATCTTCACCGTAACTGGTCAGCGTGCAGTAGTAGCCGATTTTTGGCACACGATTGCGTGCGAACCCGCTGAACCCGGGGTCGGTCAGTGCGGAGGTCAGTTGCCGCGCGCGGTCGGAACGGAAGTTCATGAACACCACGGCGTCGCCGTCGTTGATGCGTACGGGCTGACCGATGGCCGTGGCTTTGACGAATTCGTCGGTTTCGCCGCGGGCGTACGCGGCTTTCAGGCCGGACAGGGCATCGGGCGCTGCGTACGGCGCAGTGCCATTCGTGATCAATTCATAGGCGGGCTGCACCCGTTCCCAGCGCTGGTCGCGGTCCATCGCGAAATAGCGGCCGCAGATCGACGCAATCCGTGTCTGGCCCAGCGCCCGGCATTTCTCCTGCAGCGCGACCAACGAAGCTTCAGCGCTTTGCGGCGGCGTGTCGCGGCCGTCGAGGAAGGCATGCACATAAACCTGCTTTGCGCCATTTTGGGCGGCGAGGTCGAGCAATGCGTGAATCTGCGATTCATGGCTGTGCACGCCGCCCGGTGACAGCAGGCCGAGCACGTGCAGTGCGCCGTTGCGGGATTGGCTGATCGCGGACTTCAGTACCGCATTGGTGGCAAATTCCCCGGTCTCGATGGCATGTTCGATCTTGGTGTAATCCTGGTACACCACGCGGCCTGCGCCGATGTTCATGTGGCCGACTTCGGAGTTGCCCATTTGCAGCGCCGGTAACCCGACCCATTTCTCGGAGGCATCGATGATGGTGTGCGGCGCGGTTTTCCAGAGGAAATTCCAGTGCGGTTTGCGCGCCTGGCAGATGGCGTTGTCGTCGCAGGCTTCGCGATAGCCGAAGCCATCGAGTATCACCAGCAGGACAGGTGTTATCTTCATGATTTTAATGATATTTTTTAAATTACGATACAATAGGATTCTAAATCATTTCCATCAGCTTGGGCGCACAGGGGAAGTCATGATCGAACGGGTTGCAGTGCTCCAGCCATTTTCAGCGATTGTCACCAAAGGCATTGCGTCCAACTGGTGCTGTTCTTGAATCCGTCCCGTGGCCTGTTGGTACATCTGAGCCTGGCGTGCACTGCGCTGCTCTGCGTAGTGCCGTTCCTGCAGCCTTTTCATAATTTCCCGCTGACGTCGTTCTATACCGAGTGGCTGGCATTTGCGCTGGGGCTGGGGGTGATGATCGTCATGCTGGATCGCCGTACCTGGATTGCTGCCGAGGTGCCCTGGGTTGCGCTTGCGCCTTTCGGGCTCGCACTGCTGCTGGTGGTGCATGGTGTCATGGGCTGGTCACCGTATTTCGGTCATGCGCTTACCGGGGCCTTGTATCTGGTCTGGGCTGGTCTGTTGATTATCGCGGCGCGGGCTCTGGTGCGGATTTGCGGCATGGAGCGGGTCGTTACGATTGTCGCAGCCGCTCTTGTTGCGGGCGCGTTGCTGAGTGCGGCGATTGGCGTGATCCAGTATTTCAACTGGATCACGCCGCTGAATGCTTTTATTGCGCGGCCGTCCAGCGCCGCAATATTCGGCAATATGGCGCAACCGAATCACTTTGCCGCCTACACGACACTGGGTCTGCTGAGTCTGGCCTATTTGCACAGTCGCGATCGACTGCCGCTGCCGGTCGCGGCCATTTGCGCTTTGCCGTTGCTGTTTGTGCTGGGCGTGTCAGGCTCACGCAGTCCCTGGCTGTATCTGCTCGCGGCGTTTGGATGCGCGGTCTGGTTGCGATCAGTGTCAGAGGACCGTGCGGCGCGACGGCTGTTTTTGTGGGCGGGCGTTTTTCTGATATTGCATTATGCGATGCAGGTCGCGGTGGGGGCGGGCTGGCTCAAGCCGCCGGAACGGGCAACGGTTACCGCCATTGAACGCCTGTTTTCCGGCGCCGACAGTATTGCGGATCGCATTGGACTCTGGGGCGCCGCCTGGTCGATTGCAGTGAATCACCCATTTTTTGGTGTCGGCTGGGGTGCTTTTGCCGGACAGTATTTTGATTTTATTGCCGAGCCGGGTGCTGCTGCCCCTCTGGGGATTTATAACAATGCGCACAACATACTGATCCAGTTTTTTGTGGAGACCGGGGTTATTGGCCTCGCCCTGCTTCTGGCGCCCATTACGGCGTGGATCATTGCCATACTGCGAATCAGGCCCGTTGCCGGGCAGTGGTGGCTACTGGCGACGCTGGCTGTATTCGGAGTGCACAGCATGCTGGAGTACCCGCTTTGGTATGCGTATTTTCTCGGCATCGTTGCATTACTGCTGGGATTTGGTCCGGGGCCGGTTTTTGTTCCTCAACTGGCGCGGGTGGGACGAATTTTTGCAGCAGCGGTCGTTTTCGTCGGCGTCTACAACCTTGCTGTTTTATGGGGGGACTATCGCCAGTTTGAGAGATTGCTTTTACCTTCGTCGGGCCAATCCCCGCGCATGGATTCGCCGGTTTTGGTGACGCGATTGCATCAGAACGCCATACTGACCCCATATGTCGAATTGGTTACTGCATTTCCCTCGGCGGTCGCGGAGGAAAATCTGGCGGGGCGGTTGCTGCTGAACGAACGGGTGATCGGATTTACCCCGATACCCGCTCTGGTCTATCGGCAAGTGTTGTTGCTGGCACTGGCCGGCCGTACCGCTGAATCACAGGCGTTGCTGATCCGGGCTCGGCGGGCCTATCCTGCCGTGCCACCGGAATTCGAACTTGGCTTGAAGAATCTTGCCCGCGAATATCCGGCGCGTTTCCGTCCTCTGTTAGAATCCGCTGCTCCAGTCCTGGGTCGTAAATGATGCCTTCCATAGAAGCTTTTTTTGTTTTTCTGCAGAAAAGTCCGTTCAACATGATGTTGTTCGGCGGTGCAATGGCCAGTGGCGTCATGCTGCTGTGGCCGCTGGTGATGCGGCCGTTCCGTGCCGGCCGTGAAGTCGGCGTTGTCGATGCGGTGCAGTTGATCAACCGCAAGGATGCGCTGGTGATCGATGTGCGCGATACCAGTGAATACGAGGCGGGGCATATCACCGGTGCCCGCCATGTGCCGGAAAAGCAGCTGGCTGAACGCCTCAAGGATCTTGAAAAATTCAAGGATCGTGCGCTGATCGTGGTCTGCCGCAGCGGGACGCGTTCCGGCGCCGCAGTGCAGGTGCTGCGCGGCAACGGTTTCAATGAAGCGGTCAACCTGCGCGGTGGCATCGGTGCCTGGCAACAGGCCGGCATGCCGCTCGAAAAGAGATAGTCCGGGACGGCGGCGCCATGGCAAAGGTTCGCATGTATACCACCGCTGTTTGTCCGTTCTGCCAGATGGCCGAGCGCCTGCTGCAGAGCAAGGGCGCGGAGATCGACAAGGTCCGCGTTGACCTTGATCCGGCCGAGCGCTCCGCGATGATGGAAAAAACCGGGCGCCGCACGGTGCCGCAGATTTACATCGGCGAAACCCATGTCGGCGGCTACGACGACCTCGCCGCGCTGGATCGTGCCGGCAAGCTTGATCCGCTGCTCGCATCCTGATCTTTTGTTTAACCCCGTTCCGAGGAATTCCGGCAATGAGTGAGCAGCAGCAACCGCAGTTCGGCATTGAGAAAATTTACCTGAAGGATCTGTCGCTGGAAATTCCCAATGCGCCACAGATTTTCCTCGAGCGCGAAACCCCGCAGATCGAAATCAATGTCCACAACGGCGCCAGCCCTCTCGATCAACCGGGCCTCTACGAAGCCGTGCTGACGGTGACGGTGACCGCCAAGGTGAAGGACAAGACAGCATTCCTGGTGGAAGTTGCACAGGCCGGAATCTTCCAGATCGTCAACCTGCCGCCGCAAGAACTTGATGCCGTACTCGGCGTGCTGTGTCCGGGTACGCTCTTGCCTTACGCGCGGGAGGCGGTGGCCAGCGTGATGACACGCGCCGGCTTTCCGCCGGTGATGCTGCAGCACATGAGTTTTGACGCAGCTTATCAGGAGCGCATGCGCCAGATGGAGCAGGAGCAGGCGGCCAAGGCCGGCGCGCCAAACTGACGGTGAAGGCTATCGCGCGCATCCTGATTGCCGCAGTGGTTCTGGTTTTCGGCCAGGCGGCGGCGGTCGCTGCGGAGTTCCGTTCCGCGGCCGAGGCTGCGGTGGTGCTTTACGACGCCCCTTCGGTAAAAGGGCGAAAACTCTATATCGTCAACCGCGGTTATCCGCTGGAAGTCGTGGTGCAGGTCGAGGGCTGGGTCAAGGTTCGTGACGCTGCCGGCACGCTGTCCTGGGCTGAAACCAGGACGCTCGATACGACGCATAACGTGTTGCTCAGGACAGCTGCAACCGTGCGCCAGAAACCTGCTGATGACGCGCCCGTCGCGTTCGAAGCCCAGCGTGATCTGCTGCTGGAAATGCTGGAGGCCGCGAATGCCGGCTGGGTGCATGTTAAACACCGCGATGGCAGTGCCGGCTATGTGCGCGCCGCGGATGTCTGGGGCGGATGACCGTTATGCCTTCCGGCGTCGCAAGCGCTGAGGTCTGCGCCGTCTCATCATGAACATCACCATACTCGGCGCCGGCGCCTGGGGTACTGCCCTTGCCATCAACCTCGCGGCCCGGCATGCAGTGAACTTGTGGGCGCGCGATCCGGCGCAGCTGGAGGCGATGCAGGACCGTCGCGTCAACGACCGCTATCTGCCCGGTTGCGCATTCCCCGATGCCCTGCAATTGCATGCCGATTTGCACCATGTGTTGACCGGCAGCGATTACCTGATTTGTGCAACACCGGTCTCGGGCCTGCGTGCGACGCTGCGAGCCGTTCGTGAATCGCGCTGCACGACGCCGATGATCTGGCTGTGCAAGGGTTTCGAACGTCCCGACGCGCGACTGCCGCACGAAGTCTTTGCCGAAGAAACGGGCGCTGTCGCCGGTGCCGTACTCTCCGGTCCCAGTTTTGCGCAGGAAGTGGCGAGCGGCCTGCCCGCCGCTTTGACGCTGGCGTCCTCCGATCGCAAGCTGGCAATCGCTGCTGCAAAGGCACTGCATGGTCCCGCGCTGCGGGTGTATTCGCACGATGACGTGATCGGCGTCGAAGTCGGCGGAGCTGTCAAAAACGTGATCGCGATTGCTGCAGGTGTCTGTGACGGACTGGGCCTTGGACTTAACGCGCGCGCGGCACTGATGACACGCGGCCTCGCGGAAATGACGCGGTTTGGCGTCGCGCTGGGCGGACGAGCGGAAACCTTCATGGGACTGTCCGGCGTCGGCGATCTGCTGCTGACCTGCACTGGCGACCTGTCGCGCAACCGCCGGATCGGACTGGCGCTGGCGCGAGGCGAGGCTGTAACCACTGCCCAGGCTGGCCTGGGTCATGTCGCCGAAGGCGTTTTCACCGCTGCTGAAGTGCGTCGCCGGGCACAAGAACGCGGCATTGAAATGCCGATTACCGACGCGGTGTGCCGCTTGCTGGCGCAGCCCGGACGGGCGGCTGATGTAGTCCGCGAGCTGCTCGCGCGCGATCCCAAACCGGAAAACGCCGGATCAAGATCCTAGTCAGCCCCGTCACGCGCCGTTGCTGAAACCGCGCTGGCGCCAGGCCTCATAGACCACGATTGCGACGGCGTTGGACAGGTTCAGGCTGCGATTACCTGCCTGCATTGGCAGACGTAAACGCTGCGCTTCAGGCACCGTATCCAGTACGGTTGCCGGCAAGCCGCGGGTTTCCGGGCCGAATAACAACACATCGCCAGTGGTGTAGTGCAGCGTGTCATAGCGCACGCTACCGCGGGTGGTGATGGCCAGCATGCGCCGTCCGGAAAAATGGGCCTGACAGGCGATCCAGTCATCATGCACGGTCATCGCCGCGCGCGCGGCGTAATCCAGACCCGCGCGCGCCAGCGTGCGGTCGCTCAGTGTGTAGCCCAGCGGCCGCACCAGATGCAGCCGGGCGCCGGTGTTGGCGGCCAGGCGCAGCACGTTGCCGGTGTTGGGTGCGATCTCGGGTTCGTACAGCACGATGTCGAACATCAGACGCCTGCGGGAAAGTGGTGTCGGGTTGTCATCAGGGGCTTAACCGGATATCCTTAAATATCAATAACATGCGCAATCCGCACGGCAACAGCTTGTGATCCGGAGTTATGGCACGGCGTTTGCGTGACCTTCCCATTTTGAGCGAAAACTGAATGGCCCGTCCTGAAAAAATCCGCCTTGGCGACATTCTCGTCCAGCAAAAGCTGCTGACCGAGGAACAGTTGAAGCACACCCTTGAAGAACAGAAAAAAACCGGGCGCCGGCTGGGTCATGTGCTGATCGAGAAAAAGTTCATCACCGAGGAGCAGATTTCCAAGGCATTGGCCCGGCAGCTGGGCGCGGTCTACATCGACCTCAAGCACTACAACTTCAAGCGCGAGATGGTGGCCAAACTGCCGGAAACCCAGGCACGCCGTTTCCGCGCCATGGTGCTCGAAGACAAAGGGCAGTCATATACCGTGGCCATGGCCGACCCGACAGATCTCAATGCCTATGACGAGATCACGCGCCTGTTGAAGCGGGAAATCGAGCTTGCGGTGGTCACCGAAACCGAATTGCTGCGGGCCATCGATCGCAGCTACCGGCGCACCGAGCAGATTAGCGGTCTTGCCCAGGAACTCGGGGCAGACATGGGCGATGCGGTAACCGCCGATTTTGGCGCGCTGACCACGACCCCCGGCGCGGAGGAAGCGCCGGTCGTCAAACTGCTGCAGACCGTGTTCGAGGATGCCACCCAGGCGCGGGCCTCGGACGTTCATATCGAGCCCCAGGAAAAACGGCTGCAGATCCGTTTTCGTATCGACGGCGTGCTGCATTTACAGACCGAAACCGATCCCAAGATTGCTTCGGCGGTGGTGTTGCGGCTGAAGCTGATGTCCGGGCTGGATATTTCCGAAAAACGCATGCCGCAGGACGGGCGTTTCGCCGTCAAGATCCGCAACGTCGCGGTCGATGTGCGGATTTCGACCATGCCCACCCAGTACGGCGAATCCGTGGTGATGCGTTTGCTGAACCAGGGCAGCGGCCTGCTTGGGCTCGACAACATCGGCATTCCCGCCAACATGCTGGCCAAGATACGCGAGGTGATACAGCGTCCCAGCGGCATGGTGCTGGTCACCGGCCCGACCGGCAGCGGCAAGACGACGACACTCTACGCAGCGCTCAACGAGCTCAATACGACCGAGCGCAAGATCATCACCGTCGAAGACCCGGTGGAATACCGGTTGCCGGGCATCAATCAGGTGCAGATCAACGAAAAAATCGAGCTGACTTTTGATCGTGTGCTGCGTGCGGCCTTGCGTCAGGATCCCGACGTGGTGCTGGTGGGCGAGATGCGCGATGAAAAAACGGTTGAAACCGGTTTGCGGGCATCGATGACCGGCCACATGGTGTTCTCCACGCTGCATACCAACGATGCATCGAGCACACCGGTGCGACTGCTCGACATGGGCGCACCGCGTTACATGGTGGCCTTGTCGTTGCAACTGGTCATTGCCCAGCGCCTGGTCCGGGTGATCTGCGAGAGCTGTATCGAGGATTACCAGCCGCTGCCGTCCGAGCACGAGTGGCTGCGCAGCGAGCTGGGTGACGAAGTCGACAAACAGGTCTACAAGCACGGGCGCGGTTGTTCCTATTGCAACGGCACCGGTTATCTCGGCCGTACCGGTGTTTATGAAATGCTGGAAATGACCAAGCCGGTGGTGGAAGCGGCTAACCAGCCCGATGTAAACCTTTTTATTGAGGTTGCCCGACGGCAGCTCGGGAAGAACACCTTGCGCCATCACGCTGCGCAACTGGCCGCCAGCGGCAAAACCTCGCCGGATGAAGCGATGCGCATCAGCAGCCAGCTCGCGGAGTAACCGGCGCATGCCTTTTTTTGCCTACAAGGGGCGCAACGGACGCGGCGAAGCGGTGCAGGGCGTGCTCGAGGGGGCAGACAGCGGCGCGGTGGCAGGGCAGTTGTTCGGGATCGGTGTGGTGCCGACCGAGATCAGGCCATCTGCGCCGCCGAGTGCTGAAGATTCCGGTTTTTCGCTGAGTTTCGGCAAGAAAAAAGTCAGCCATATCGAAGTGCTGCTGTTCAGCCGGCAGATGTACACGCTGCTCAAGGCGGGTGTGCCGATCATGGGTGCGCTGAAGGGGCTGGAGGAATCCACGGAAAATCTGCGCTTTGCCGAAGTGGTGCGCGACTTGCGCGAGAGCCTCGATACCGGCCGCGAGTTGTCCGCATCCCTGGCACGGCACCCCGAGGTGTTCGGCCAGTTCTATACCGCGATGGTCAGCGTGGGAGAAGGGACCGGCCGCCTGGAGGAAGTTTTCCTGCAACTGTTCCACCACCTTGAATTTGAAAAATTCATGCGCGATCAGGTGAAGTCGGCGATTCGTTATCCGACGTTTGTGGTGGTGACCATGGGTATTGCCATCGTGATCATCAACATCTGGGTGATTCCTGCTTTTGCCAAGATTTACGCCGGGTTCAAGGCGGAACTGCCGGTGATGACCAAGCTGCTGATCGGATTTTCCAACTTCATGGTCGAGTACTGGCCGTTCCTGCTGGCGGGTTTGGTCGGGGCGATATTCGGTTTTCGTGCCTGGGTCAATACTGCTGTGGGACGCATGCTGTGGGATCGCATGAAACTACGGATTCCCGTGGCCGGACAGATTATCCTCAAGGCGACATTGGCGCGATTCGCGCGCAGCTTCTCGCTGGCATTCCGCAGCGGTGTGCCGGTGACCAGCGGCCTTAGTCTGGTTGCCAATACTGTGGACAATGTTTATGTCAGCGAACGGATTACCCGCATGCGCGAGGGCGTGGAGCGCGGCGAATCGGTGCTGCGCACGGCTCGCGACACGGGTGTATTCACACCGGTGGTGCTGCAGATGATCGCTGTGGGTGAAGAGTCCGGGGCACTGGATGACCTGACCAGTGAAATTGCCGACATGTACCAGCGGGAAGTCGAATACGATCTGAAAAACCTGAGTTCGCAGATCGAGCCCATCCTGATCATCTTGTTGGGCATTCTGGTGCTTATTCTGGCATTGGGCGTGTTCCTGCCGATCTGGGATCTGGGAACGGCCGCGATGCCCAAGAAATAAACTGATGAGCCGCAACGAGCGCGGGTTTTCGCTGCTTGAGCTGGCCGTGGTTGCGGTGGTGTTGTCGGTAGTGATGGCGGTACTGTTGAACCGTCTGGCGTTTTATCAGGAGGCGGTCGAGCGAGCCCGGTTCGAGACGACCCTGAGCATTTACAAGACCGCATTGCAGATCCGGCTTGCAGAATTCATTCTGGATCATCGCGAAGGCGAAGCGCGGATACTGGAAGTCGAGAATCCGACACATTGGTTGTCGGAAATCCCGACGAATTACGCAGGGGAATACCCGCAACAGCCGGAACCGGGATACTGGTATTTTGATGGCAATGCCCACGAACTGGTGTACATGGTAAATACCGCCAGACCGGTCGGCGCCGGTGGTAACCGCATGAAACAGCTGCGTTTCCGAGTACGGATTGTTTACCAGACCATGCGCGCGGGCAGCGGGCAAGTCCGCGGCATCGGGGGCGTTTCCATCACGCCGATGGCGGCGTACCAATGGCCATGACGGCTTTGGCGGGCCTTGGCATTAGTTTTGCTGTATTATCAACAGGATGCATATGGCAACTCGTGAGAAAAGTCACATGAATAAAGGTTTTCAAAACGGCTTCACGTTGATCGAACTGATCGTGGTGATCATTATTCTGTCGATTCTGGCGGCGACGGCTTTGCCGCGTTTTGCCAATCTGCAGGTGCAGGCGCGCATTGCCAAGCTGAATGGCGCGGTCGGCGCGATGAAAGGGGCCGCAGCACTGGCCCATGCCGCTTGCCTGGCAACCAATCCGCAGTGCGGGGCGACCCTGCTGATGGAAGGCGTCAACGTCACCATGATCAATGCCTATCCGACGGCCGATGCCGCGGGCATCGTGTCGGCCGCAGGCATCACCGCCGGGCCGACATCCGAGGACGGCTATAACACGGAACTTGGCGGTCCTGCCGCCGGGGCAGTGCTGCGGATGATGGTGATGGGCAATAATCCCCAGACCTGCAGCTTTACCTATACGGCGCCTGTGGCCGCCAACCAGTCGCCGACGTTCAGCGCATTGGTGACCGCGGGTTGTTAGAGATTGGCGGTTGGCATGAAGATTGCATTGGATGTTAAACACGACAGGTTTTTTCGAAACCCGGTTTCAAGACAGAAAGTTAAGGAGAGCATGATGAAGCAACAACGTGGTTTTACACTGGTTGAATTGATTGTCGTTATCGCCATTCTCGGCATACTGGCGGCTACGGCGATTCCCCGGTTCATCGACGTCAGCAGCAATGCGCGATCGGCCGCGGCTGATGGACTGGTCGGTGCCATCAACGGCGCGGTTGCCCTGTGCCAGGCGTCATGGGTTGCTGCCGGCAGTTCCGGCGCTACCTGCAACATGGGCGGCACTAACGTGGCCTCAGCTAGCGGCATTCCGACGACTGCGGGGATTGTTTCCGCGCTTTCGACGACCAGCGGATTTACCTATGCCGCACCGACGTTCACGATGACGGCGGCGACCGGTTGCACGATTACCTACTCCACCACCACGCCGTATGCCACAAAGGGCGGCGGCTGCTGATAGCAGAGGCGTAAGTGCATGCCTGACCGTATTTAAAGGCAGGCCGGGACCGGGGGGCGTGCTTTGTTGCGCCCCTCTTTTTTTGAACACGGAGTCGCCATGAAAACCGCGGGCTTTACGCTGGTGGAACTGGTGGTCACGATCGGAATACTGGCGATCATGGCTGCTGTTGCCGCGCCGCGGTTTTTCCAGGCGAGCACTTTTGAATCCCGCGGTTTTTACG
Organism: Bordetella parapertussis; assembly: GCA_945885345.1. Taxonomy (GTDB): domain Bacteria; phylum Pseudomonadota; class Gammaproteobacteria; order Burkholderiales; family SG8-41. The sequence goes on from CAMCYP010000008.1 coordinate 61,380, forward strand.
ATAAATCGGCAGCAGTGATCCGGCTGGCGCAGAAGACTGCGGTGGCCTGGCGGCGTCCGGTGTTCGTCTGCGTTACCACCGCCGCGGTCAGTACGGTAAAGGCGGGCACTGCTGCCGGTTGCGGCACCGCCCTGAAATACCCGGAGACCCTTGCCGACGTTTCCGAGTCGGGACCATCGGGCGTTACGCTGAATGCGATCGAATTCAGTTTTGACGCGCTGGGCCGCCCCAGTGTTCCCGGGGCAACCATCACTTTCACCAGCAGCATTGCCGGCGACCCCGCGCGGCAGATCAGCATCGCAGCCGAAACCGGTTATGTTTCCGCGAACTGAAACTCCGATGTCCATTTCCGGCTGCGCCGGCGTGCGCGGTCGCGGGTTTACGCTGGTGGAACTGGTCGTGTTCATCACCATCATCAGTGTGGGCATTGCCGGCATTCTCGGCGTAATGAATTACACGACCCGTGCCAGCGCCAATCCGCTGGCGCAGAAGCAGGCACTGGCCATCGCCGAAGCCTACCTCGAAGAAATATTGGCGATGCCGTTTACCTATTGCGATCCGGACGATCTCAATGCGGCAACGGCGCAGTCAACCGCTGCGGTGAATCCTGGGGATCCGACGGTCTGCGCAGCCACGCTGGAGGGTATCGGGGCCGAGGGCGAAACCCGTGGCAGCGCGACGACACCGTATGACAACGTCAATGATTACAGCAGCCTCGCCGCCGGCGTTCCGGCCAATGTCGATGGCTCTGCCATCAGCGGACTTGCCGACTATACGGTATCGGTAGGGGTGGCGGCTGTAGCTCTGGCAGGCAGCGGCGGGACGGTGGCGGCGACCGATGCCAACGGCCGTCCCCAGTCGCTGCGTGTGACCGTGACGGTGACCGGTCCCGGTGGTACCACGGTGGTGCTTGATGGCTATCGGACACGTTATGCCCCTAATGCGCTGCCCTGAAACCATGGACAATCCAAGCAACCGCGGCTTCACGCTGGTGGAGCTGATCGTGGTCATTGCGATCACCGGGATCGTCGCTGCCGCAGTCGCCGTGTTTATCCGCCGCCCTGTCGAGGGTTATGCGGACGCTGCACGCCGCGCCGGCCTGACTGACGAAGCCGATACCGCGCTGCGGCGCATGACCCGCGATCTGCGGCTGGCACTGCCCAACAGCGTACGCGTTGATGGCACCGGACAATTTGTCGAATACATCGAAACCACTGGCGGTGGACGCTATCGGGCGGAGACCGGCACGGGCGGCAGTGGCAACAACATCCTGGATTTCACGACTGCCGATACTGCTTTTGATGTCCTGGGCCCGGTTCCGACGCTGGCGACCGGCAACCAGATTGTTGTCTATAACCTGTACAACACAGGTACGGTGTCGAATGCCTATTCTGGGGGCAATCGCGCTGCATTGACCAGTATTGCGACGCCGCCGATTGCGATTGCATCCACACTGTTTCCGGAGCCATCACCCGCCAAACGTTTTCACGTGGTCAGCGGCCCCGTGACTTATGGCTGCGTTGGTGGCCAGTTGCTGCGTTATTCGGGGTACGCCTACAACACGGCGCAGGTGGCGCCACCGGCCGGTGCGACCACCACGGCGGTGCTGGCTGAGCATGTGGATACCACCAGCGCCAACAAATGCCAGTTCGTGTACACGACAGGTGCGCTCAGCGAGCGGATTGCCACGGTATCGATCATCCTGCCGATTGTCAGCACCTCGGCCGGCGGCAATGTCGAGCCGGTGCGCATGTTTCAGCAGACTCAGGTGAGCAACGCGCCATGATGACCATCCAGCGGCCCATGCCGGCTTGCCGTCAGATGCGGGGCTTCAGTCTGGTGACGGCGATATTCCTGCTGGTGGTGCTTTCGGCGCTGGGTGCATTCATGGTGAAGTTCACCGGGCTGCAGCAAAACACCATCCGGGTTGATGTGCTGGGTGTGAATGCCTATTACGCGGCACGTGCCGGCATCAACTGGGCGATGTATCGGGCTCTGGATCCCGACAATACAATCACCGCAGCCCCTCCACCCGGAGGGGTAAGCTTCGCACCATGCCCGTCCGGCACGGTCAGCGGCATGGGTGGATCACTGGCCACGTTTACCGTGGTTGTTTCCTGCAGTTTGACAGCGCCCGATGCCACCGAGGCCAACCGCACCATCCGTGTTTATCAAATCACTGCAACGGCCTGCAACCAGGCGACCTGTCCTGCGGCATCGCCTGCACCCGGTTATGTCGAGAGAAGCGTGATCGTCACGCTCGCCAAGTGCAAGGACCCGACGGCTGCGGCGCCACGCTATGAATGTGGCTCATAGAAAAATAAATAAAAACAATATGTTACATATTATCAGTCAATGTCGCTCCCAATATCGCGAGGTCTGGCGCAAGGCGGAGGGTGCTCGCGTTTCGGCTTTGTTGATCAGGCGCCGCTTGGTGGCTGCCTCGATCCTCGCGATCTGTGTGCTGGGCTCGCCCGGCATGGCGCAGGCGGCGATTACCTATGTCGGCTCGGCGTCGAATCCGACAGATCCCGGCACTCTGGATTTAACGGTGGCGGCCGTTACGCCCCCGGGAGGCATGCAGACGGGTGATCTTGTCGTCCTGATCGGCAGTGCACGGGAAGCCGCCCAAGCGCTGGCCATTTCGGCTGCCGGGGGGCAAACGTGGACCAGCGAAACAGCGAATACGACGAACACGACGCAAAGAATTTTCTGGGCCCGTTATAACGGCACCTGGGCGACCAGTCCGAGCATTTCCTTCCCGGCGGGAGCAAATGCCACGACCGTAGTCATGCATGTATTCAGGCCGACTTCCGTCTTCCATACCTGGGCGCTGGATGTGGCGTTGACCAACAGCAGCTTTGCTGCACCGCCTAATCCGCGCGATGTGACGATTGCCGGAATCACCACCCTAACCAATGGTGCTCTGGTGCTGGCGACCTGGGCGACCCCGGATGACAACACGTGGGGATTGCAGACCGCAGGCTGGACAAACGCCGGTACTGCGCAATATCGCAACCGTGACGGAAGCGACTCTTCCCAATCCACTGCCTACAGGATCATGGCAACTGCGGGAGCGTCAGGCAATGTGGTTAACCGGCAAACAGCCAATGGCGGCGACGCCGGCAACAGTGCCATTCTCGCCTTCAAGGAAATCCCCCCGACTTTTTACAGTCGGGCCAGCACGGCATGGAGTATCGGTACCACCTGGAGTGTCGCGGGATGCGGCGGTGCAAGTGCCGGCGCCGCGCCGATTGCGGATGTCAATGTGGTGATCTGCAACGGAAACACGGTGCCGCTGGACACCAGCACCCCAAGCCTGGGCAGTCTGACCATCCAGAGCGGAGGCATCCTCAACATCGGTGACAGCGGAACGGCGCGCACGCTGACTGTCGCGGGTGATGTCGATGATTCGGGCACGCTGCAATATGCAACTGCCGCGGCACATGCGATCAGCATCGGCGGCCAGTTCGCGATCAACAGTGGCGGCCTGTTTACGTCTGCCGTGGTCGGCGGAGCCAAAACACTGGGGGTGACCGGTCTGATCAGCAATGCCGGCACCTTCCGTTACGCCGGAACGGCAGGCATGGCGGTGACGGCCACGGGCGGCATTACCAACAGCGGCACCTTTGACGTCAGCGCCGCGTCGAACGTGGCGCACACGCTCAACATCGCCGGTGACCTGACCAACAGCGGCACCGTTCAACTGGCCCCCGATATCGACAGCCTGGTCAATACGACTTTCAACGGAACCGCGCAGGCCGTCGGCGGCAGTGCCGGCGTGACGTTTAACAATGTAACCACCACCGGGACCACCGCGGTCACTTTTTCCCAGCCGCAGGTGATCAGCGGCACTCTCACGCTGGGGAGCGGTACCACGTTCAACGCCGGCGCCTTGAGCCATACCATTGCCGGGAGTTTCACCAACAACGGCGGCACGTTGAACCCTTCGACCGGCACATTCACGTTCAATGGTGCGGCGCAGGCCATCGGCGGCAGTGCGGGCACTACTTTCAACAATCTGGCCACATCGGCCACGTCTGCGGTGACGGTGTCGCAGCCGCTGACCATCAACGGCAACCTGACTCTGGGCAATGGCACTACGTTCGCTGCAGGCGCTTCCAGCCACACCATTTCCGGCAATTTCACCAATAACGGTTCGACGTTTTCCTCGACCGGGACATTCACGTTCAACGGCGGATCGGCACAGCTGATCGGCGGCACCACGGCGTCAACGTTCAACAGCCTGACCATCAATTCGGCCGGCGTCACGCTGTCCGGCGTTGATGCTTCTGTCGGCAATGTGCTGACTCTGACCGGTGGGGTGATTACCACTGGTGCCAATGCGATGATCGCCACTGCCGATTGTCCGGGCAGTGTGTCGCGGACCGGTGGCCATGTTGCAGGATTCCTGCGGCTGCGTATTCCCACCGGCTCGCCGACCTGTGTCTTTCCTGTCGGTGATGCCGCCGGGTACCGGCCGATCAGCATTGCATTCACCACGGTCACCAACACCGGCACCCGCGATGTGACTGGCTCGGTGACACAAAGCGCGGGTGAACATCCGAATATCGGCACGTCCACCATTGATCCTGCGCTGGATGTCAATCGCTACTGGACGTTAAGCAATAACACCACATCATTCGCGTCTGCCACGGCGACATTCGCATATCTGGGAGGCGATGCCGATGCTGGCACGGATCAGACGATATTTATCGCGGGGCGTTACGCTGCCGGCTGGACCTATCCTTCCAGCTCCGCGGCTTCCGGCAGCGTTCAGGTTTCAGGGCTGCTAACAGCCACTCTGGCGGGGGAATATGTGCTGGGGGAGAACACCCCGGTGGTGTTCTCGAACTGGAGGATGGATCAAACCAGTTGGAACGGCACGACAAACGAAGTCACGGACAGCGGCTTCGGGGCTTTCCATGGTGTTGCATCGGGGCTGGTCACCAAGCCGACGACTGCTGGAACCAGCCCCGCAATCGCCGGGACTCCTGGGACCTGCCGTTATGGTGTGTTCGATCGCGCCAACAAGGATTATGTGGCCGTGCCTGCCGGGTATCCGAACCTGATGTCGACTGCGGGTGGTTTCACGATCACGGCATGGATCAACACCACCAACAATACATTGCCCGGCCAGCGCATTTATATTGATGACGAGAACAATACGAGTCCCGGCGGATGGGGTTTCAGCGTCGGCGAAACGTCGGCATTCGGCGCGGGAGGGTTGCGTTTCTATTACCGTCAGGGTGCAACATTCCTGCTGGATACGGTACCGATACCCAGCAATCAATGGTTGTTTGTCGCCTTGTCGGTAAAGCTGGCGGCCGGCGCCAATGCGAGCAGTGCGGTGATCTATGCCTACAATACCGCCGGGGCGCTGGTTACATCCATTTCCAATACGTTTACCTGGACGGCCGGAACGGATCCCGGCGCGGCTTCCATCGGCGGTGAAACCAATACTGCTGCAGCCGAGAATACGAACCAGTTTGGATTCAGCGGTAATCTCGATGAAGTCAGGGTCTACCAGCAGGCGCTGAGTCAGGGGCGGATCAATCTGGTGCGGCAGGAAACCCACCCCTGCGCCACGCTGGATCACTTCAGCATTTCGCACACGACGACCGGAGTGGCCTGTGATGACCAGACCATCACGATCACGGCCCATGATTCCACGCACAGCCCGGTGACTGCCGGCGGACTTGCAGTCAATCTGTCGACCAGCAATTCGCGCGGTACATGGACCGGGATCGTGGCGGGTGGCGGCGTGTTGTCCGACACCGTCGCCGGAGACGGGGCCGCGACCTATACCTTCGCTGCCGGCTCCAATTCCGTACAGCTGCTGTTCCGTTACGCGAACCTTGTCACTACGTCGGAGGCATTCAGTTTCAACGTCAGTGGCGGCGGATTTACGGAGGCCAGCGGTACGGCGAACGGCTCTGACGACCCGGTTTTCACGATGTCGCAGGCGGGATTCCGTTTCCGCAACATCACTGACGGCATTGACACCATTCCGACGCAAATCTCGGGTAAACCGTCGGATACCGGTTTCAATGCCAAGACCATCCGGATCCAGGCGATACGTACTGACGCGGCAACGCTGTCTTGCGCGGCAGCGTTTCCTGCGGCGGCGACGCGAAATATCGAAATGGGCGCGGAATGCAACAGTCCCGGCACTTGCGCGGGGCGTCAGGTCAGCATCACCAACAATGCCATTACCACCGCCCTGCCGACCAGTGCAGACAACGCCGGCAATGGCGCCACAGCGTATTACACAACTGGCGGCGGCGTGCCATTGCAGTTGAATGCCAATTCCGAGGCCGACATTGTCATTACCTATCCGGATGCCGGACAGATTTCGCTACATGCGCGTTATGATCTGGACACTGCCGTCGCCGGCTATGAAATGGTCGGCGCCACGAACGCATTCGTGGTGCGGCCGTTCGGACTGGCCTTCCCCGGTGTCGCCCACAGCAACACGGCCGCCGGCACCCTGCTGGGGGCCGCCGGCGATAACTTCGCATTGACGGTGCGTGCTTATCAATGGTCCTCAGGAGAGGATGCCGACAACGACGGTGTTCCCGACACTTCCGCGAACATCACCGACAACGGAACCGTGCCCAATTTTTCTGCAACAGTTGCGGTTAATCGCAGCACCAATCTGCCGGGGATCAGCGTGGGAACCGTCTCGCGCGACGTTACCTGCGCCAGCCCGGCAACGATTACCCTGAGCGGCGGCACGGCAACGGCAAGCGACTGGTGTTACAGCGAGGCGGGCAATGTCATCCTGACTGCCGACGTTAGCAATTATCTGGCTGCGGGGATCAACATTACCGGTAACAGTGGCCTGGACGGCGGCGGTTCCGGTGGTTATGTCGGGCGCTTCCGGCCCAAACGTTTTGTGGTGTCCGGCGCCGCGCGTACCAACCGCACGACGGCTGCCTGCGCGCCTTCATCGGCGTTTAGCTACATGGACGAAGGCCTGACGCTGGAGTACACGCTGACGGCACAGAATACGCAGGGCACGACGACACAAAACTATACCGGCACTTACGCCAAACATGACCCCACGGTTGGCAGCAACAACGCTAAAACCGCATACGACATCGGGGCGCGCAATGTTTCGCCGTTTGTTGCGCTGACCACACGGATCGCTGCGGCTTACGTGTCGGCTGCACCGGCATGGTCAAACGGCGTGTTGAATGTCACCGGCAGCAATGCAGCCCTGGTGACGGTGGGGCGGCCAACGCCTGATGACCCGCCTGACGGTCCCTATACGCAGGTGCAATTGGGTATCGCACCGACGGATAGCGACGGCGTGACGACGGTTTATGATTTTGATGCCGACAACAACAGTGCCAATGAGCGCACGGCAGTAGCCACCGTCACCGAGCTGCGTTACGGCCGGATGCGGCTGGGCGGTACCAGCGGTTCGCAACTGCTTGCAGTGCGCGTACCGATCGAAGCGCAATACTGGAATGGCACATTCTGGATTACCAACGTCGATGACAGTTGCACCACGCTGGCTTCCGCCAATATCGGGCTGGGCAATTACCTCGGCAACCTGAATGCCGGAGAAACCACGGCGACCATTACCGCCAGTCCATTGCAGTCCGGACGATCGGCGATCCGCCTGAGTGCCCCGGGCGCCGGCAATAACGGCAGCGTGGATGTCGCGCTGAATCTGGGTGCAGGCGCAGCCGCCAATGCCTGCCCGGCATTGACACCGGCGGCGACGTCCGGTAACAAGGCTTATCTCCGTGGAAAATGGTGCGGTACTACGGCGACTCGTGATCCGGCTGCGCGTGCGCGCTTTGGCATCCTGCGCAGCAGCGATGAGACGATTTATATCCGGGAGAACACAAACTGACAGGTTGAACATTCGCGCCGGCTGTGGCTCGTGTTCGATGCAACGGGTTGCGGCTGGGAAAATGCAAGAGTAAACAGAATCACATAACGGTGTTGATGCTCGGTTATTTAGCAGAATTCTTTCGCGACCGGCTTGGCGTGGCGGCCGCCCGGATTGGAGCCGGAATCGCGGCTCATGCCCGTCTTCGCGCCTCCGTCGAGTGCGGGTGCGTTTCGCAGCGACGCGCCACGCCCCTGAAGAGACCCCTGGCGAGACTGGTATTGGTCATTGCCGGATTGATGTTGCAGCAATTTGTCTACGCGGCTTCGCAAACCTATACCCAGGCCGCCTGCGCAAGCCTGGGCGGCGGCGGAGCCAACTGGACCAGGCCCGAGTCAGCGGAATCAAGCAACAATTCCTACGCCTCGGCCAGCGTTGATGGCACGGTCACGGATCCGCTGCGATGCGTGAGCTACGGTTTCGACATTCCGGCGACAGCCACTATCGTCGGCATCGAGGTGCGCATTGAGCGCAAATCCAGCAGCGTCGCGAATGGCGGCAGCCGCGACAACTCGCTGTTTCTGGTCAAGGCGGGAACGACGGTCGGTCTGGATCGGGCCACGGCCACGGCTTACACCACCGGCGACACAGTTGAAACGCACGGCAGTCCGACCGATCTGTGGGGGACGACCTGGACACCCGCGGACATCAACAACGTGAATTTCGGTGCCGTGTTCACGGCGACGAAGCCGAGCGGGGCAGGTGGCGCACACACGGTAACCGTGGACCAGATCCAGATCACGGTTTATTACGATGTATCGTCACAAACCCAAAGCCAGGTCAACTGCAGCAGTCTGGGTGGTGCCGGTGCCAACTGGACGACGCCTGAGTTGGCAGAATCAAGCAACAATGCTTACGCGTCGGTCAGTGTGGATGGCACTGTTTCTGATCCCCTGCAGTGCGTGAACTACGGCTTCAACATTCCGTCGGGCGCCGTCATCGACGGCATCGAGGTGAGCATCGAGCGCAAGTCCAACCGTACCGCCAATGGCGGCAGCCGCGACAACTCGCTGCTTCTGGTCAAGGCGGGAACAGCGGTCGGTCTGGATCGGGCCACGGCCACGACCTACACCACCGGTGACACGGTTGAAACGCACGGCAGTCCGACCGATCTGTGGGGGACGACCTGGACGCCCGCGGATATCAACAACGCAAATTTCGGCACCGTGTTTACGGCGACGAAGCCGAGCGGGGGAGGCGCAGCGCACACCATTACAGTGGATCAGATCCAGATCACCGTGTATTTCACCCGGCCGCCGCCGGTGCTCGTTTCCGCGAGCTTGACCTGCGGCAAGACCAACCAGGTCGATGTGTTTTTTTCACGGCCGGTGATGGCAGCGACCGCAGAGAATGCGGCGAACTATGTCCTCAGCGGTGGCGCCACGATATCCGGCGCGGTGCTCGGAGTCGACGGGCAGACAGTCACGCTGACCACCAGCGCCCTGTCGGCGCAATCCTATACGCTGACCGTAAACAACGTGATGTCTACTGCGGGCGGCATCATCGCCGCCAATTCGCAAGCCGTGTTTTTCGCCGAAACCGGTTACCTGCCGGGATTGAGCGGCACTTATTTTGACCAGATGAACCTGACCGGCAATGCGACGGTGCGCATCGATGGCCCCGTCAGCTTTGACTGGGGAAACGGCACGCCCGGCATCGCTGGCATAGGCGCGGACAATTTCAGCGTGCGCTGGCAGGGCTTTGTAACGGCGCCGGTGACCGGCAACTATACCTTCCGCACCCGCAGCGATGACGGTGTGCGTCTGTATGTCGATGGCAATCTGGTGATCGACAACTGGACCGATCACGGGGCAACCAATGACGACAGCGCCGCAATCGCGCTGACCGCCGGGCAGCGGTACCCGTTGACCATGGAGTTTTACGAAAACGGCGGACAGGCCGTGGCGCAATTGAGCTGGAGCGGGCCTTCCACCGGCGGTTTCCAGTTCATTCCGTTATCGGCGCTGTCATATTGCGGCGGTGCGCTGCCGACGCCGCGTGCCTATTACAAGCTCGATGAAGCGGCCTGGAGCGCGGCTGGCGATGTCACGGATTCCAGCGGCAACGGATTCAACGGCACTGCGACAGGTGGCGCAACACCGGTGCCGGCGCAGGTGTGCAATGGCGCGCAATTGAACGGTACCACACGGTATATACAGGTCGCGGGCCTTTCCAATGAACTTAACGCCACCGCCAGCTTGGCGTTCTGGATCAGGACCACGCAAACTGGCAATGACACCAATTATCTTGCGCCGGGAGTAACCGGGGTGGAGCAGGCCGGTGGCGGCGATGATATTTTCTGGGGCTGGCTGGATGCCAGCGGCCGCATCGGTATCACTGTCGGCGATACCGCCACGACCAAATCCACGGTGGCGATCAACAACGGCGTGTGGCGTCATGTGGTGCTGACCCGTGATCATGTTGCCGGCACTTATAAAATCTATATTGACGGCACCTTGAATGCCAGCGGCGCCATTGCCACCGGCGTGATCGGTACGCCGTTCTCAAGCCTAGGCCGGATTGAGGATACGGACGGTTCCACACCGACTTATCTGGACGGCCAGCTCGATGAAGTGCGCATTTACGGGCAGGTATTGACCGACGACGAAGTCATCGCCATTCGCGATATCACGCGCCCCTGCGCGATTGCGTTCAACCATATCCGCATCGAACACAGCGCCCAGGGGCTGACCTGTGAACCGGCAACGGTTACCGTCAAGGCCTGCGCGGATGCAAGTTGCAGCACGCTGTATCCCGGCAGCGTGACGACGACACTGAGTCCGACAGGCTGGGTGACCAGTGATACGATCAATTTCACTGGCTCCACGACCGCGCAATTGCGTAAAACCACGCCGGGGACGGTAGTCCTGGATGCCGCTTCAACAACCCCGGCGCCGGCATCCGGGACATTGTGTTTCAACGGATTGACCCAGACCTGCAATCTGGATTTCCAGGACAGCGGGTTCATTTTCAGTGCCATTCCGACCCAGGTTGCCGGTACGACCTCCGCGACGCAGACGCTGCGGGCCGTTCGTAAAAGCGATTCCAGCGATGCCTGTGTCGGACTGTTCAACGGCAACGTGAACATTGATCTGGCATCCCAGTGCGTTAACCCGACGACCTGCCAGGTCGGCCAGCAAGTCACGATTACCAACAATGGTTCCACGGCGATCACCGCCAACCCCGGCAGCGGGGTTGGCGCCTGGACCACCAAATCGATGACCTTCGGTGCGAACTCAACGGCGAGTTTCACGATGAGCTATCCCGACGCCGGTGCGATCCGGCTCAACGCCCGCCACAATATCAATGGTTCCGGTGATTACATGACCGGCGTGTCCAATGATTTCGTGGTTAAACCTGCGGGTTTTGTGGTGAACAACATCCAGCGTACTGCAGATGCAGTTGCCAATCCCGGCGCGGCCGATGCCGGTGGCGCGGTGTTCATCAAAGCCGGTGAGAGCATCACGCTGACGGTGACGGCTGTGAATTCACAGGGCGGTGCGACGCCGAATTACGGCAAGGAAAATGTAGCCGAAGGGGTCAGTCTGACGACCGCACTGGTGCCAGGCCTGGGCCTGACCAACAATCCCGTGCTGGGCAATGGCACGATTGCAGGGGGATTGTTTAACGCGGGTTCCGTGACCGTGGACAATGTGACCTGGGATGAGGTCGGCATTATCACGATCACGCCCGGCGTGGGGGACAGTGATTACCTCGGTGTCGGTGATATCACGGGAACGGCGACCGGCAACATCGGGCGTTTCACGCCGCATCATTTTGATGTCAGCACGAATACGCCAGCGTTTGCAACGGCCTGCACCGGCGGCGCATTTACTTACATCGGGCAGCCGTTCAACTACGCTTCGGGCATGCAGCCGGTGATGACCATGACGGCGCGCAACCTGACCGGTGGCACGACTGCGAACTACAAGGGCACGACGCCGGCAGCGCAGGCATTTTTCAAGATCACCAACGTCAGTCTGACCGGCAAGGCCTATACCGCGGGCACCGGGACGCTGGATGTCAGCGGCATCACCGGAACGGATCCAGCAATTGTCGCCGGCACCAATGGCACCGGGACATTGACCTTTAACTCGGGAACCGGGTTGTTGTTCACGCGGAATGCGTTGCAGGCGCCGTTTGATGCCGAAATTTCACTGGGGATCAATGTCGTCGACAGTGACGGTGTCGCTTACTCGACAAACCCGGCGAGATTTGGACAGGCCACTGCCGGCAACGGCATTGCATTTTCGACGGGCAAGGCCATGCGCTTTGGCCGCTTGCGCCTGATTGGCGCCAGCGGCTCGCAATTATTGCCGCTGCGAGTGCCTTTTGAGGCCCAATACTGGACAGGCACGTTCTTTGCAACGAACACCGCCGATACCTGTACAACCGTAGCGAGTGGCAGTGTGGGCTTGGGGAACTACATCGGAAATCTGAGCAGTGGCGAAACAACGGCAACCGCGGTCAGTGCGCTGACAGCGGGACGCGGTCTGATTACGCTCAGTGCGCCAGGGGCGGGCAACAACGGCAGCGTGGATCTGGCAATCAATCTCGGTGCCGGCGCGAATGCTGCTGCCTGCCCAGTCTATGCGCCGGTGGCGGCTCCAGGTGCCATGGCTTATTTGCGCGGACAGTGGTGTGGTGCTGCCTACGACAAGGATCCTTCCGTCCGCGTACGTTTTGGAATCCGGCCCGGGGGCGCTGAGCGGATTTATATGCGTGAAAATTATTAATCAAAACAACAGGCTATCGGTTTTAACCTGTACTCGCTGCTGAAAATGCGTTGTAAGTCTTTGACAACATTGGAAAATATGGTATTTTCAGGTAATTTTGTACCAAGGCGTCCAGTAATTACATGAACTTTTTCAGTAAAAAACGACGTCCGGGGTGGTTGTGCGTAAATCTCCACGCTGATCGGGTGGATCTTTCGCATGTGCTGGTGGCGGGGAAGCCGCGTCCGGAAATCCTTCTTTGCGAATCATTCCGCAAAGAAGGCAGCGACGTCGATACGCTGAAGCGGCTGCGCAAGGAACTGGATCTCGACCGCTACCAATGCACGACGTTGCTGAAGACCAGCCAGTACCAGATGTTTGCCGTCGATGCGCCGAATGTGCCGGCTGCAGAGGCGAAAAATGCAGTGCGCTGGTCACTCAAGGACATGATCGATTATCCGGTCGAAGCGGCGATGATCGATGCCGTCAATGTCCCCGGCGGTGACAACGCGGGACGCGCGGGGCAGATGCTGGCTGTCGCGGCGCGAAATGATGCAATTGCATTGACGGTCAAACCCTTCAACGATGCCGACATCGATCTGGAAGTCATCGATATTCCGGAACTTGCACAGCGCAACGTAGCCAGGCTGCTCGAGGAAGACGGCCGAGGACTGGCCATGCTGTGTTTTGATGATGCCGGCGCGTTGCTGACATTTACCGGCGGCGGTGAACTGTATCAGGCGCGCCAGATCGATGTGTCGCTGCAGGATTTTGCTTCCGGTATCGACGTTGAGGGTCGTTATGACCGCGTCGCACTGGAGCTGCAGCGCTCGCTGGATAATTTTGACCGCCAGTTTCGCAACGTGGCGGTGTCGCGCCTGATCGTTTCGCAGGTGGCCGATGCGGCTCAACTGGTCGAATACCTGGGCGCCAATCTGACGGTACCGGTCAGCCTGCTGGATCTTGAGCAGGTTGTGGATTTCCCCGGTGTCCCGGAACTGCGCGATCCGCTGCGCCAGTCGCAATGCCTGCAGCTGATCGGCGCTGCGATGCGCGAGGAGCGCGCAGTCTGATGAGCCAGTACATCAATCTTTTCGGTCCCGCGTTTCGCAAACCGCGCCTCCTGCTGTCGCTGAACCGGGCCGCCATGCTGGTCGGGGTGGTGGCCGTGGCGATGATCGGTTTGCAGTTTTATCATCAGCAACAGGTGAATGGCCTGCAGACGGAACTGGTTTCCGCACAGGGTCTGCTCAAGGCGCAAAGCGCTTACACCGACCGGCTCAAGGGCGAGACGGCACAAAAGGGCAATGCCGGTCTGGCAGCCGAAGTGGGGCGGCTGGAGATGGAACTCAAATCTGCGCGTGACGCCATGAGCGTACTGGAAAGCGGTGCCATGGGTAATCGCAACGGCTTCGCCAAATACCTGCAGGCGTTTTCGCGACAGGCGCTGGACGGATTGTGGCTCACTGGATTTACGGTTGGCGGCACCGGCGAAGTGTCGATTCAGGGGCGCGTGATCAGTGCGGACCTGCTGCCGGAATATATCCAGAAAATGAACAAGGAACCCGCACTCCAGGGGCGGGCTTTTTCGGCGCTGGAAATGCGGCGACCAGCCGTGGCACCTGCAGCCCCGGCCAAAGAGGGGGAAAAACCCGTTGCTGTAGTACTCCGTTACCTGGAATTCAATCTGGCTACCAGCGAACCCGGCGACGGTGCTGACAAGCGTGGAGAAAAACGCTGATGTCCGATTTGATCAAGCGCTGGCAGCACTGGACCGGCCTTTTCAATGCGCGATCCCTGCGCGAACGGGTGCTTATTACTGTGGGCGTTGTGGCGCTGGTCGTGGCGGTGCTGGATACGGTGCTGCTGAGCCCGCTGGACGTGCAGCAGAAGCGCTTGTCCGCGCAGCTGTCCGAGGCGCGTACCGCGATCAAGGCCGGTGAAATCATGATGTCTGCCAGTAACGGACAGGCGGACCCGGACGAAGTGAAGCGGCGCTACCGTGATGAGTTACGCAAGCAGATTGCCGAAATTGATGCCAAGCTGCAGGGCCTGCAGAAGCAGCTGGTACCGCCTGACCAGATGGCCAAACTGCTGGAAGGGGTGCTGAAAAAGGAGCGCGGCCTGACACTGGTCAGTCTGCGCAAGCTGCCGGTGCAGCGCTACCAGACTACCGGCGCTGCGGCAGCCACCCCGGCTCAGCCCGCCGGTGCCCAGCAACCCGCAGCCGGCAGCGAGACGGTGGCTGGAGTGGCCGACCGCAGCATTTACCAGCATAGTTTTGAAGTCTCCGTCGAAGGTTCCTATGCCGAGTTGTACGGGTATCTTTCCCGTCTGGAGGCGTTGCCCTGGCAGCTGTTCTGGGGCAAGGTAACGCTGGATGCGGGTGATCATCCGAAGCTGCGGTTGACACTGACGCTGCACACCCTGAGTCTGAACAAGGTTTGGTTGGTGGTATGAGACACTTGTGCAAGCTGATTTTCATGATGATTGCGCCCTGGGTGGTGGTGACCGCGGCTGCCCAGGTATTGACGGATCCGACGCGTCCTCCCGGTGCACTCGCTGTAACGACCAGTGACGGGATGGTCAGCAGCGGTCCGGTGCTGCAATCTGTGAAGCTGTCGCAGGGTCGCAAGGTAGCGATGATCAGCGGCGAAATGGTGGCTCTGGGCGGTCGTTACGGTTCGGCGCGCCTGGTCAAGCTGACCGAAAGCGAAGCGGTGTTGAAGGACGGCGCAGAAACCACGGTGCTGAAACTGTTTCCGCTGGTCGAGAAACGCATGACCGGTGATTTGAAGAAAAGTGCAGCCCGAACAACAAAATGAACATGAACAGGCGGAATGACATGCAACGATGGATGACCATCGCAATGATTGCAGCAGTCGCGGGCTGTGCGGAGTTGCCGCAGCGGCACCCGAATATTGCGCACGATGCCATCAACAAGGAGCTTGAGCGGGCCGCCACTGATCGCAGGACGGTTACTGAGAACGCGGTAAGCCGGGCACTGCTGCCGCCGCTGGTGCTTGAAATGCCGCGGGCCGATGCGCAGAAACCGGAAACGCGCTTCGACCTGTCGGTCAGCAATGCACCCGCCGCGCAGGTGTTCATGGCCATTGTGTCCGGCACGCCCTACAGCATGGTGCTGCATCCCGATGTCAAAGGGGATATTTCAGTCAACCTGAAGGATGTGACGGTGACCGAAGCGCTGAATACCCTGCGCGATCTCTACGGTTTTGACTACACCTTACAGGGCAACCGCATTGTGGTGCTGCCTGCCGCGCTGCAGACCCGCATTTTCCAGGTCAACTACCTCCAGGCCCAGCGTCGCGGCCAGACCGAAACCCGCGTCAGCTCCGGTTCGATTGCCTCCGGTTCCGCCAGTCCTGGCTCCCCGGCGCCCGGTGCGATTCCGGTGCCGACTACAGGTCCGACCGGCGCTGCTGGAACTCGTGCCGCGGAGAGTACCCGCGTCACCACGACTTCGGATTCGGATTTTTGGGGCGACATCCAAAAATCGCTGTTTGCCATCCTTGGCGGCGGTGCCGGCAACAGCGTCGTGGTCAACGCGCAGTCGGGCGTGATCGTGGTCAGGGCAATGCCCAATGAACTGCGCAGCGTCGAACAGTTCCTCAAGTCGATGCAGCTGATTGTTGAACGGCAGGTGGTGCTGGAAGCGAAAATCATCGAGGTGTCTCTGAGTGACGGTTACCAGGCCGGCGTCAACTGGGCCGCTTTCCGCGACGGCAGTACGCGTTTTGGCACTGGTGTTGTCAGTCCGGGGACATCGCTCAATCGCACCGGCACCATCAGTGCGCCTACGGCACGCGCCGCGGACGGCACGGTGCTGACCAATTCCGCATTGACCGGCGGATCAGTGGGCACGCTCGCGAGTGGGCTTGCGCTGGGTGCCGGCGCTGCCGGCGGCGTGTTTGGCTTGGCCCTGCAGACGCAGAATTTTGCCGCGTTGCTGTCCTTCCTCGAAACCCAGGGCAGCGTGAACGTGCTGTCCAGTCCGCGGGTGGCGACGATCAACAACCAGAAGGCCGTGCTGAAAGTCGGCACCGACGACTTTTTCGTGACCAATGTCAGTACGACATCGAGCACCAGCGGCACCAACACCACGGTGACACCGACCATCACCGTGGCCCCGTTCTTCTCGGGCATTGCGCTGGATGTCACGCCGCAGATCGATGCTGACAACAACATCATCCTGCATATCCACCCCTCGGTGAGCAACGTGGTCGAGCGCCGTAAAATCATCGATCTGGGCAGCCTCGGTTCGTTTACGCTGCCGCTGGCCTCGAGCGACGTCAATGAGACCGACACCATTGTTCGTGTGCAGGACAGCAATATCGTCGCCATCGGCGGCCTGATGCGCCAGCAGTCAACCAACGATCGCAGCCAGGTTCCCGGCGTCGGCGATGTGCCGGGCCTGGGCAACCTGTTCCGCCAGCGTGGTATCAACAACTCGAAGAGTGAATTGGTGATCCTGCTCAAACCCACCATCATTCACGGCGACCGCAACTGGCAGGAAGACCTGATGCAGACACGGGACCGCATACGCGCGATGAGCGCACCGGAGCCGCAGCGGTGATACGCTGCCGCCATGTACGAAACCCATTTCGGTCTGCGTGAACCACCGTTCGGCATAACGCCGGACACCAGTTTTGCCTACGCCTGCAATTCGCACCAGGAGGCTTTGAATACGCTGCTGGTCGCCGCGCGCAACGGCGAAGGTTTCATGAAAGTCACGGGAGAGGTCGGCACCGGCAAGACGCTGCTCTGCCGTCGTTTCCTCGCGACGCTGGACTCGCGGTTTGTTTCGGCCTATGTCCCCAATCCCTATCTTGAACCGCGCACCCTGATGTTCGCGCTGGCCGATGAACTGGGCATTCCCCTGCCGCGGGAGGCTGACCAGCATCAGTTGCTGAAGGAATTGTCGCGCGCACTGCTCAATTTTGCGCGCCAGGGCAAGACGGTGGTGGTTTGCCTGGACGAAGCACAGGCCATGCCGCAGGAAACGCTGGAGGCGCTGCGCCTGCTGACCAATCTCGAAACCGAAAAGCGCAAGCTGTTGCAGGTGGTGCTGTTCGGCCAGCCGGAACTCGACGAACGCCTGGGTCACGCCGCGGTGCGCCAGTTGCGCCAGCGGATCACTTTTCAGTACCGGCTGTCCGCGTTGAATGCGGAAGAGGTCGATCATTACCTTGCGCACCGTCTGCGTGTTGCCGGTTACCGCGGCAGCCGGTTATTCGCGCCCGCGGCGGTACGGCGTCTGCATCGTGTCAGCCGCGGCGTACCTCGCCTGATCAACATCATTGCCCACAAGGCGCTGCTGCTGGCTTTTGGCGAGGGCATGCAGCAGGTGCATCCGCACCATGTGCGGACTGCGGCGGCGGATACGCCGGCGGCAGTGCCCGTCGTGCATTGGTGGTGGTTGGGATTGGCCATGTTTGTGCTCGCGGCCGGCGGCATTTCACTGGTGTACCTGCAATGAGCGTGATCAACCAGATGCTGGTCGATCTGGAGCGCCGCCGCGCTTCCGGTGAGGAGCGCAATCGCATTCCCGACCATGTGCGCGCATTGCCTGACGAGCCGCATGCGGTGCGTGGACCAGGATTGCGGATTGCCGGTGCGGTGGCCGGCGTGGTGTTGACCGCGGCCGGCGCCTGGTGGTGGCTGGCCGGGCGTGCGCCTGCAGTGTCCATGCCTGCATCCGCGCCGGCGGCTGCTGTGATCGCGCCGGTGCCCGCGGCGGCGCCGGAGGCGCGGGACACGGAATTCATTGCGCGGAGGCTGACACTGGATCTGGCCCATGAGCCTGAAGCGCCGGTCCCAGCGGTGCGTGATGCCGGACCGGGCCTGGATACGGCGTCCATTATCAAGCCGCGTACGGCGCCCCCTGCGCCACAGGCGACTCCGCCTGTGGCGCAGCCGGTGGAAAAAACGCGCGTTGCACCGGCACCTGTTGCGAAAAAAACGCCGGAACCGGTGAAATCTCCCGCACTGGTGGAAATCGACAAACAGGTGCGCAAACCGACGCCGCGCCAGCGTGCCGAAGCGGAATATGCCAAAGGCTCGGCAGCCCGGCAGCAGGGCCAGCCGGATGAAGCACGTGCCGCGTTTGAGGCTGCGCTGCAGATCGATCCGACCTATCATGGCGCGCGCCAGGCGCTGGTCGGCACGCTGCTCGACGCCCGGCAACCGGCTGAAGCGATGCGGATACTGCAGGAAGGTCTGCAACTGGCGCCTGCGCAGCAGGGCTTTGCGATGACATTGGCGCGTTTGCAATTGGACAACGGCGAACTCGACGCTGGCGCGCAAACCCTCGCACGCAGCCTGGATTATCCCGACGTCAGTCCCGACTACATTGCGTTTTACGCGAGTCTGCTGCAACGGCAGCAAAAACACGCCGAGGCAGTCACCCAGTTTCAGCGCGCGCTTGGCCGGCGCCGCAATGTCGGGGTATGGTTGTTGGGGCTGGGTGTTTCGCTGGAAGCGCTGGGGCGCGGTCCTGAAGCGCAGGAAGCCTACCGGTTGGCAAAGAGCAGCGGCAATCTGTCGGCCGACCTGCAGGCGTTTGCCGACCAGAAGTTGCGCTGAAGTTGTGCCGTTAACAACCTGCATTACCGGCCGACGGTGCGGGCGATCACATAGCCGGTGACTGTCACTGCGCCGGCGCGTTTCAGATTGCGTGCCAGTTCGCTGAGTGTTGCCCCGGTGGTCAGCACATCGTCGACAACCGCAACGTGGCAACCCGCCACGCCGCCCTCGACGACAAAGGCGCCGCGGATGTTCTTGCGGCGTTCTTTCCACGGCAGGCGGGTTTGCGGCGAAGTGTCCCGCGTTTTGACGCAAAGCTGCGCATTGACCGGCACGCCGGTTTGCTGTCCCAGCGCGCGCGCCAGTTCCAACGCCTGGTTGAATCCCCGTTCACGCAGGCGTCGCGCTGTCAGCGGAACCGGCACGATCAAATCCGGACGCTGCTGTATGCGATGCGCGAGCAGGGAAGCCAGGGCCGCGCCCACGACCAGCCGTCCGCTGTATTTGTAGGCCTGGATCAGGCCGTCCAGCGGAAAGGCGTAACGGCAGGCCGCGACCACGCGGTCGTAATGCTGCGGCTCGGCGATACAACGGCCGCACAGTCCGGGCGCCGGTAGTGGATGCGCGCAGCAACTGCACACATTGGTGTCGAGCCAGGGCAGGTCGGCCCGGCAGCTGGTACAGAGGTTCGATTCCAGCGCGGCTGATCCACAAAGCAGGCAGGGTGCCGCCAGTCGTTTGCGCCACCCAATGCCGTAGTTGTTAAGTGTGGCGATTACGGAATTTGACAAAAGACGGCGCATCTGCGACCATTAATAGATATAAGTTATTGTTTTTATTGATATTTTTAAAAATCGAGGCAAAATCCGTGGATACCGTGACTCCCGCCCCCATCCCTCTCAACGAACAGGCCGCCATTCCTGCCGACACCTTGCGCTGGACGGTGGCTGCCATTGAAGCGCTGTTCGCGTTGCCGTTCAATGACCTGCTGTTCCGTGCGCAGCAGGTGCATCGAGAGAATTTCGATGCCAATGCCGTGCAGCTGTCGACGCTGCTGTCAATCAAGACCGGCGGCTGCTCCGAGGATTGCGGCTATTGCCCGCAGGCGGCGCGTTATCACACCGGGGTTGAAAACCAGGACATCCTGTCTGTCGATGAAGTCGTGGCTGCGGCGCGTACTGCACGTGAACACGGCGCGACTCGCTTTTGCATGGGTGCGGCATGGCGCGGACCAAAACAGCGCGACCTCGACAAGGTGGTGGCGATGGTTAAAGCGGTGCGCGGCCTCGGTATGGAAACCTGCGCCACGCTGGGCATGCTGAAACCCGGTCAGGCCGACCAGCTGCGCGATGCCGGCCTCGACTACTACAACCATAATATCGACACCGCTGCCGACAATTACAAAAACGTGATCACCACCCGCGATTACGACGACCGCATCGATACGCTGGAGCAGGTGCGTGATGCCGGCCTGCATGTCTGTTGCGGCGGCATCGTCGGCATGGGCGAAACGCGCAGCGCGCGGGCGACTCTGATTGCACAGCTGGCGAACATGAATCCCTACCCGGAGTCGGTCCCGATCAACAGTCTGGTGCAGGTGCCGGGCACGCCGCTGCATGGCACGGAAGCGCTGGACCCGCTGGAATTCGTGCGCACCATTGCCTGCGCGCGCATCACCATGCCCAAGGCCATGGTGCGGTTGTCCGCCGGTCGCCAGGAAATGGGCGATGCGATTCAGGCCCTGTGTTTCCTCGCCGGCGCAAATTCCATTTTCTACGGTGAAAAACTGCTGACCACCGGCAATCCCGATGTCAAAAACGACCAGGCACTGTTCGTGCGACTGGGTTTGCAAGCGATGAATCCCGCCGCGGCGCAATAGCGCCCTCGTTTTGGATCGCTGCCTTTGCCACTGCACGCTAATTTGGCCAATGAATTGGCCTATGAGTTGGCGGATGAGCTGGCCGCCCGTGAAGCGCAGGGCCTGCGTCGCACGCGCCGCCTGCTGACGACGCCGCAGCGCGCGCACGTCAGCGTCGACGGGCGCGATTACACCGCGTTCTGTTCCAACGATTATCTGGGACTGGCTGCCGATCCGCGGCTGGCGGCGGCAGCGAAGACAGGCATCGATCGTTATGGTGTTGGTGCCGGCGCATCGCACTTGATCCTCGGCCACAGTACTGTGCATCACGAACTGGAGGTCGCACTGGCCGCGTTCGTCCGTTTGCCACAAGCACTGTTGTTTTCAACGGGCTACATGGCAAACATGGGGGCAGTCAGTGCGCTGGTCGGGCGCGGCGATGCGGTATTTGCCGACCGATTGAACCACGCCTCACTGAACGATGCGGCACTGGTATCACGCGCCACATTCAAGCGTTACGCGCACAACGATCTTGCCGCACTGGAGCGCCTGCTGCAGACCACGCCGGCGCGGCGCCGGCTGGTAATTGTCGACGCGGTGTTCAGCATGGACGGCGATATCGCGCCAGTGCCGGCGTTGCTGGAACTTTGCGCGCGTCACGACGCTTACCTGCTGATCGACGATGCGCACGGCTTCGGCGTGATCGGTGCGCAGGGGCGCGGCACGCTGGCGCACTTTGACATCGCATCGGAGCGCGTGATTTACATGGCGACGCTGGGCAAGGCCGCCGGTGTTTCCGGAGCCTTTGTCGCTGGCAGTGCGAACTTGATCGAGAGTCTGGTGCAGAACGCCCGTACTTACATCTACACCACGGCGACACCGCCGTTGCTGGCGCAGGCCTTGCTCGCGAGTTTGCAGGTGATCGAACAGGAAGACTGGCGGCGTGTCCGTTTGCGCGAACTGATCGTGCAATTGCAACGCGAACTGTCATTGGGTCCGTGGCGTTTGCTGCCGTCGGATACCCCCATTCAGCCGCTGCTGGTCGGCGGCAATGCAGAGGCGCTGGCCTTGTCCGCACGGCTCGCGGCACAAGGTCTGCTGGTGCCGGCAATACGGCCGCCGACAGTACCGCAGGGCACGGCACGGCTGCGCATTTCGCTGTCTGCAGATCATTGTGCGACTGATGTGACACGCCTAACCGCAGCACTGCTGCAGCCGGCATGAAGCCGGCGCTGGTGTTGCTGCATGGCTGGGGCGCGCACAAACGGGTGTGGGATGAACTGGCGGCGCGCCTGGGTAAAGACCTGAATGTCATGGCCTCCGATTTACCCGGGTGTGACACGGCGCCTTGCACCATTGAACGTACGGTGGATCAACTGGCTGCTGCTGCACCTGCGCAGTGCGTGGTCACAGGCTGGTCGCTCGGTGGGCAACTGGCCTTGGCTTGGGCTCGCCGTTATCCGCAGCAGGTGAAGCGCTTGATACTGATCTCGGCTACACCGCGGTTTGTCAGTGCACCGGATTGGCCGCATGGTATGGCGCCCGAAGTGTTCGCCGAATTTTCTGCGTCATTGACGCACGATGCCGTTACCACCTTGCGCCGGTTTTTGCTGTTGCAAACCCAGGGTGATGTGCAGGCGCGTAACGTGGCGCGGCAACTGGAGGCGGCGCTGGCATTGCAGGCACTGCCCGGCAGCAGTGCGCTGATCGAGACGTTGCGCTGGTTGCAGACCACAGATTTGCGCGCGACTTTGCCCGAGATCGCGCAGCCCACGCTGGTCATGCACGGCGACCGCGACCGGATTGCAGCACCGGCTGCGGGCGAATATCTGTCGGCGCATTTGCCGCAGGCATGCCTGGCGCTGCTGGCCGGCGCGGCACACGTGCCGTTTATTTCCGAACCCGATGTGATGTGCAAACTGATGATTGATTTCTGCAATGAGTGAACTCCCGGTACTCGACAAACGCGCAGTGCGCCGCTCCTTCGATCGCGCTGCCGCGACTTATGATGCAGCGGCAGTGCTGCAGCATGAGGTGTGCCGGCGCAGTCTGGAGCGCCTCGATTTCATTCGCCATACCCCCGCCCGCATTCTCGATGCCGGCAGCGGCACCGGCAATGCGTGGCGCGGACTCGCTGCGCGTTATCCGCGCGCACGCCTGGTCGCGCTGGATCTGGCGCCGGGCATGCTGCGTCAGGCGAGTGCTGCTGTGGCCTGGCATCAACGCCTGCTGCGCCGGGCACCGGCCACGATCTGTGG
This sequence comes from Bordetella parapertussis, assembly GCA_945885345.1. GTDB lineage: Bacteria > Pseudomonadota > Gammaproteobacteria > Burkholderiales > SG8-41. Next base: position 84,660 of record CAMCYP010000008.1, read on the forward strand.
CGACCTGGAACAGTTGCCGCTGGCGACAGCGTGCATCGACCTTGCCTGGAGCAACCTGGCGCTGCAATGGGTCAATGCGCTGCCGCAAGCCTTCAATGAAATGCGTCGCGTGCTGGCGCCAGGTGGCTTGTTCATGTTCACCACTTTCGGCCCCGACACGCTGAAAGAATTGCGCGCCGCACAGTCGGGAACCGACGGCCACACGCATGTCAGCGGTTTTACCGACATGCATGACATCGGCGATATGCTGGTGCAGGCCGGATTCGCCGACCCGGTGATCGACATGGAAACATTCACCCTGACTTATCCGGATGTGAAGTCCTTGATGCGTGACTTGAAGGCGATCGGTGCGCGCAATGCCGCCGCAGACCGGCCGCCGGCATTATCAGGCAAGGTCTGGCTGGAGACAGTGATGCGTAATTACGAACCCTTGCGTCGTGACGGCAAACTGCCGGCAACCTTCGAGGTGATATACGGTCACGCCTGGCGTCCCGCCCCGCGTCTGGGCCCCGGTGGCCGGCCGGTGATCGACATCAAACCTGCAGGGCGCGCCTGATATGCCGGCACGTCCGGACATTGCGCGCGGCTTGTTTGTTACCGGCACCGATACCGGCGTCGGCAAAACGCTGATTGCCTGCGCCTTGCTGCGTGGATTCGCCGCCCGCGGCCTGCGGGTTGTTGCCATGAAGCCGGTGGCTGCCGGCGCGGTGCGCAGGCGCGGGATCTGGTGTAACGACGATGTTGTGCAACTGCGTGCCGCGGCCAATATCGATGCGCCGCAGGCCGTGGTCAACCCGTATTGTTTTGCTCCTGCGATCGCTCCGCATATTGCCGCGCAGGAGTCGGGGTTGAAGATCCGCATGGCGGTCATTGCAAAAAATTACGCGCGTCTTGGACGAAATGCCGATCTGGTCGTGGTCGAGGGCGCCGGCGGTCTGCTGGTGCCGCTCGGCGGCAAACTCAGCGTTGCCGATATCCCGGCACGGCTGGGTTTGCCGGTGGTGCTGGTGGTGGGCTTGCGACTGGGCTGCCTCAACCATGCGCTGCTGACGGTCGAAGCGTTGCAGGCACGAGGGCTCTACCTGGCGGGTTGGATTGCCAACCGCATCGACCCCACGATGGCGTGTGCCGCAGAAAATCTGCAGGCGCTGCGCGCGCGAATCAAAGCCCCCCTGCTGGGAACGGTGCGGCATGCGCAAAATCCGCAGCCCGCGAGGGTTGCCCGCATGCTGGATATCGGTCGATTAGACGCGCGACTGGATGCGCGGTTGCGGACACGACCGGATACCTGCTGTTAAGAGGGAAAACCGACTGTTTTCATGGGGCATTTTGTTGCGACGCTCCCCTCCGGTATGCTACAGTCCGCGCGTTTGAAAAGAATGGCTGGCGCCGGTGAGTAAAGAGCCCGTTTTCGAGTCGATTCTGGAGCACGACGGCGCCGGATTTACGTACTTCAGACGCCATGCCAGTTCGCTGGATTTACGCCTGCTGGTGTTCGTTTTTGGTTCTTTGGCGGTGTTTTCAGTGGTCATTGCGGTGGGTTTTGCGATGGCCGGAGCGTGGCTCATCATCCCGTTTGCCGGTGTGGAAATTGCCGCGTTGGGAACGGCGGCGTGCGTGATTTTGCGGCGCGCCGGGGATTTTGAGCGTTTGGCATTCAGTGGTGACCGCATCCTGATCGAAGTCCGGGAGCGGGGCTTGGCGCGACAGTTTGAATTTCATCGCGGTTGGGCGCGGCTGGTGACCGGAGAAACAGGCTCGGTTGCGCTGCGTTCACATGGCAGGACAGTGGAAATCGGACGTTATTGCTGTGCAGAAGGTCGCCGTGCGCTGGCGCTGGAATTGCGCGGTCGGCTGGGCAGCAACAGGGTTTAGAGCGGATCAATCAGGCTATAGAGCGGGGGAAGAATGGGCAACAAGGGGTTCAAGAAGTGGGTCGCTGCGGCCGTGATGTTTTTCTGGTCGTTTGCGGCATGGGCTGAATACAAACTCAACCTGCAGACGCCGCATACGCATCTCGGCGAAAAAATCTACGACCTGCATACCATCATCACGGTTATCTGCTTTGTCATTTTTGTCGGTGTGTTCGGTTTCATGTTCTACGCCGTGTTCAAACACCGCAAATCGGTCGGACACAAAGCCGCGCAGTTCCACGAGAACACCGCGGTTGAGGTGGCTTGGACGCTGATCCCCGCCTTGATTCTGATTGCCATGGCGGTGCCGGCGACCAGCACGCTGATTACCATGCGCGACACGACCGAGCCTGACTTGACGATCAAGGCGACCGGTTATCAGTGGAAATGGGGCTACGATTACATCAAGGGCGAAGGCGAAGGCATCAGTTTTTACAGCACGCTGGCAACCCCGCGCGCGCAAATTGATGGTACTGATATTGCCGGGCGCAATGCGAACCCGAACTATCTGCTGGAAGTTGATAACAATATAGTGGTTCCCGTTGGCAAGAAAATCCGCGTTTTGACCACTGCAGCTGACGTGATCCATGCGTGGTTTGTGCCGGCTTTGGCCGTGAAGCAGGATGCCATTCCCGGGTTCATCCGCGATACCTGGTTCAAGGCTGAAAAAGCCGGCATTTACCGCGGCCAGTGTGCGGAACTCTGCGGCAAGGAACATGGTTTCATGCCGATCGTCGTCGAAGTCATGGAGCCTGCGGCTTACACCGCATGGGTCGCTGCCCAGCAGAAAAAAGTGGCCACTGCAAAAGTCGATCCCGACAAGACCTGGACGCTGGATGAGTTGAAAGAGCAAGGCGGAAAAGTTTTTGCGCAGAATTGCGTCGCCTGCCACCAGGCCACCGGCATGGGTGTTCCTGGCGCATTCCCGGCGCTGAACGGCTCAAAAGTGGTGAACGGTCCGAAAGCCGAGCAGATCAAAGTGGTGCTGAACGGCAGGCAGGGCACCGCGATGAATGCCTTCAAACACCTGTCCGATGTTGATCTGGCCGCAGTGATCACCTATACCCGCAATAGCTGGAACAACAAGACCGGCGAGGCGATTGCCCCGGCCGACGTCAAGGCCCTGCGCTAAACAGGCGACGGGGAAAACCGCTCGGAACGACGCACGGAACGAACGCACGGAACGAATACAGGCTCCAGGAGAACACAATGTCAGCAGCAGCTCACGCACCTACCCACGATCACGGCCACGACGATCATCACGCGCACAAACCTTCGGGCATCATGCGCTGGGTTCAGTCGACCAACCACAAGGACATCGGCACGATGTACCTGTGGTTCAGTTTTACGATGTTCCTGGTCGGCGGCACGATGGCCATGATTATCCGTGCCGAGCTGTTCCAGCCAGGCCTGCAGATCGTCAAACCCGAACTTTTCAACGCCATGACGACTTATCACGGTCTGATCATGGTGTTTGGCGCGATCATGCCGGCGTTCGTCGGTTTTGCGAACTGGCTGATCCCGATGCAGATCGGTGCGCCGGACATGGCGTTTCCGCGGATGAACAACCTGTCGTTCTGGCTGCTTCCGCCAGCTGCCCTGTTGCTGATTACGGCGCAATTTGTGCCGGGTGGCGGTGCGGGTGTGGGCTGGACGATGTATGCGCCGCTGTCGACGCAGGCCGGGTTGGCGATGGATCTGACAATTTTCGCGGTCCACATTCTCGGCATGTCGTCGATCATGGGCTCGATCAACATCATCACCACCATCCTCAACATGCGCGCACCGGGGATGACAATGATGAAAATGCCGATGTTCTGCTGGACCTGGCTGATTACCGCTTATCTGCTGGTTGCGGTGATGCCGGTGCTGGCCGGCGCGGTCACGATGACGCTGACCGATCGCCATTTCGGCACTCACTTCTTCAATGCCGCGGGCGGCGGCGACCCGGTGCTCTACCAGCACATATTCTGGTTCTTCGGGCATCCCGAGGTTTATATCATTGCGATTCCCGCCTTTGGTGTGATTTCGCAGGTGATCCCGGCGTTTTCGCGCAAGCCGTTATTCGGTTATGCGTCCATGGTGTACGCGACGGCGTCGATTGCCATCCTGTCATTCATGGTCTGGGCGCATCATATGTACACGACAGGGATGCCTGTAGAAGCGCAGCTCTACTTCATGTACGCGACGGTGCTGATTGCCGTGCCTACGGGCGTCAAGGTATTCAACTGGGTGGCGACGATGTGGAAAGGTTCGCTGACTTTTGAAACGCCCATGCTGTTTGCTCTCGGTTTCCTGTTTCTGTTCACGCTGGGCGGATTTACCGGCCTTGTTTTGTCCATAGCGCCGGTTGATGTGCAGTTGCAGGATACCTATTATGTGGTGGCACATTTCCATTACGTGATGGTTGCCGGCGCGCTGTTCTCCGCCTTTGCCGGCATCTATTTCTGGCTGCCGAAGTGGACCGGCCGGATGTACAACGAGACGCTGGGCAAATGGCACTTCTGGCTGTCACTGGTGTTCTTTAATGTCACCTTCTTCGTGCAGCATTTCCTTGGCTTGGCCGGCATGCCGCGCCGCATCCCTGACTACTCGCTGCAGTTCGCCGAGTTCAACATGATCTCGTCGATCGGTGCCTTCGGTTTCGGCCTGTCGCAGCTGTTGTTTCTCTACATTGTCATCAAGACCATTACCAGTGGCGAGAAGGCCGCGGACAGGCAGTGGGACGGTGCGGATACCCTGGAGTGGACGCATCTGCCCACGCCCGCGCCTTGGCACAGTTTTGAAACGCCGCCGGTGGTGAAATAAAGCATGGCGCAGCCTGAAATCAGGCGAAACAACCGTCGCACCGCTGCTGTGTTGTGGTTGATCGTCGCTACGTTTTTTTTCGGTGTGATCGTCAAGTATTATCTGCTCAACCGATGAAAAAGGAACGTGCCAACCATCGGATGATGATGCGGCTGTCGATATTCGCCATGGCGATGTTCGGCTTCGGTTTTGCGATGGTGCCGTTCTACGAAAAGATCTGCCAGGTGACTGGCATCAATGACCTGATCAAACCGGCGGCCGCGGTCGAGAATACCCAGATCGACAAATCACGCTGGGTTACGATGGAGTTTGATTCCAACACGCACGGTATGAACTGGGATTTCAAGCCGGTGCAACGCAGTGTGAAAGTGCATCCCGGAGAGATGATCCAGATCGAGTATGACGTGCGCAATAATGGATCGACAGCAATCGTCGGGCAGGCAATACCGAGTTACGGACCCAATTACGCGGGGCCCTTCGTGAAGAAGCTGGAATGCTTCTGTTTCAAGCAGCAGCCCTTGCAGGCGGGAGAGGCCAAGCGCATGCCGGTGCAGTTTGTGATTGATCCGGCGCTGCCCGCGGATGTGAACACCATTACATTGTCGTACACCTTTTTTGAAGTGCAGGGTGCTTCGACGGCGCCGCTAAAAAGCGGCGGGGGCTGATGGAAGGCGCGATGGCAGACAAGCCGCGCAAGGCCTCGTTGCTGCAGGTGCTGCGTATGGTGCTCTCGGCATTTGTCGGGATCCGCAAGCGTGGAGAGCATGAGAAGATTGAAGTGACGCCGGTGCAGGTGATCATTGTCGGGATCATGGCCGGAGCGGTTTTTGTGGGAACCATCGTGTCCGTGGTGCGATTCATCACCCGCTGATGGTTGCGAATCGGGAAACAGCGGAACAAGTGCAGGAATAAACGCAGGAATAAATACGGGATTCAGGGAGAAACCAGCATGTCGACTCAAACCTCAGGCAATTATTATCTGCCGCAACCATCCCACTGGCCGATCGTCGCCTCGTTCGCCCTGGGTTTCCTTGGCTTCGGTGCGTCACTGACGGTCAATCACATACCGCTGGGCTATGCATTGCTCGGTATCGGTTTCCTGATCCTGTTTTTCATGTTCGCCGGTTGGTTCACCACCGTTGCTCATGAGTCCGAAGCGGGCAAGTACAACAAGCAGGTCGACGTCTCGTTCCGTTGGGGCATGAGCTGGTTCATTTTTTCCGAGGTCATGTTTTTCGCGGCGTTCTTCGGCGTCCTGTTCTATACGCGCACGATCTCGGTGCCAGATCTCGGCTCGCTGATTCACCAGCAGTTGTTGTGGCCCGGGTTCAAGGCCGAATGGCCGGTAGCCGGACCGGGCATCAAGGAAACCTTCTCGCCGATGGGTGCCTGGGGCATCCCCGCACTGAATACCGCTCTGCTGCTGACTTCCGGCGCCACTCTGACCTGGGCGCACTGGGGCCTGCTGAAAAACAACCGTACCCACCTGATCTGGGGGCTGGTGCTGACCATCGCGCTGGGCATGACCTTTCTCGGTTTCCAGATTTTTGAATACACGCATGCCTATTCCGAACTGAACCTCAAGCTGTCTACGGGCGCATACGGCGCCACCTTCTTCATGCTGACGGGGTTTCACGGGTTTCACGTGACAGTCGGTACCATCATGCTGTGGGTCATCCTATTTCGCAGTGTGGCCGGCCATTTCAAGGCCGACAGCCATTTTGGTTTCGAAGGTGTGGCCTGGTACTGGCACTTTGTTGACGTGGTCTGGCTGCTGCTGTTCGTGGTCGTTTACTGGCTTTAGGGTCCAGGAATTCAAGGCGGCGAATCGCGCAATCGGCCTGCAAAACCGGAAAGCACGATTTGCACGGGGAGGAGGTACCCCTGCTAGGGGATTGAGCGCCGCGTGATCGCGGCGTTTTTTTTGCCTGTTTTGTCGCCGATTTCCCACAGTGGCGGAGGAACGGGACGGCCAGTCCGGGGTCAAATCCGGGTCGTGATCAAGCCGAAGTGGAAGCCCAGCATCAGCAACAGGAATAGTGTGATAGACAGTGCGACGCGAATGGTCAGTGCCTTAGCCGTGCGCTCAGTGGTACCTTGATCCTTGACCAGGTAATAGAGAGCCGAACCCAGGCTGCCGAGTATGACGATGATGAACAGTATGACAATGATGCGCATGATGGTTTCAGTTTAACCCAGCAGGTCTGTTGATGTTTTCCAAAAACACGGCTTTGCATGTTTTTTGTCATTATTCATGGGGTTTTCAACAGCAGTGGCAGCGATCAGCTTTGGAGCTTACGAATTCCGCCCGCGGCGCTGGGGCAGCGTTGCCGCTGCGGCCGGCATTGCGCTGACGCTGGCGCTCGGCCAGTGGCAAATAGGGCGAGCTCAGTATAAGGAAAATCTGCAGCAGCGCTTTGACGCGCAGACGCGCGCGCCTGCAGTGAGCATTGGCGGGCAGCTGGTGGCGCGCGATGGCATCCTGTTTCGCCGGGTTGAAGTGCGCGGTGAGTTTGTGCCGCAGCACACCGTGTTTGTCGATAACCGCATGTATCAGCACCGGCCGGGGCTGTATGTGGCGACACCTCTGCGCATTGCCGGGTCGCAGCGTTATGTACTGGTCAATCGCGGCTGGGTGCCCGGAAATAGCGACCGCAGCCTGCCCCAGGTGAGCACACCTGCCGGTGAGCAGGTGGTGCAGGGCATTGCCGTCGCGTACAGCGAGCGTTACCTCGAACTGTCGGCGCAGGTCGCAGAAGGCAGCATCCGGCAGAACCTGGTGCTCGAACGTTACCGGCAGGAGACCGGTTTTGAATTGCAGCCGTTTGTGATCCAGCAGGACAGCGTCGCAGACGACGGTCTGGTGCGGGTGTGGGGCCGGCCCGACCTCGGACGCAACACGCATCTGGCTTATGCCTTCCAGTGGTATGCACTAAGTCTGGCCATTTTGATTTATTACCTGGTGACCCATGTCAAACGACGATCCGCCGCAAAGCCGTAGAACCCTGTGGCTGGTGGCCGCGGTCTGTATCGCACCCTTTGTCGCTTCGTTCGCGGCGTATTATTTTTACCAGCCCGACGGACGGGTGAACTACGGCGAGCTGATGGCAGACAAGCAACTGCCCGATGCCGTGCTGAAGTTGACTGACGGCAAGGCGTTCGCTTTGTCGCAGCTGCATGGCAAATGGCTGTTCGTCACGGTGGATGACGCAACCTGTGATGTCTATTGCGAAAAAAAGTTGTGGCAGATCCGTCAGGTGCGTAAAACGCAGGGCAAATATCCCGAACGCATCGAACGCCTGTGGCTGATCACCGGCGGCGGCCAGCCGTCATCGCGCTTGCGCGAAGAGTTTGAAGGAACATGGCTGGTCGATGCTGCCGGCAGCGCAGTGCTCAACGCTTTGCCGTATGTTGGCGCGCGCAGCGATCACATTTATCTGGTCGATCCGCTGGGCAATCTGGTGCTGCGTTATCCGCGCGATGCCGATCCCAGTCGCATGCGCAAAGACCTGGAGCGCCTGCTCAAGGTTTCACGCATCGGTTGATCTCCCAGAAAAAACACATAACTAATTGTTTTTATTTATATTTTAATCATGTTCCGAAAACTGGTCTGGTTCGCGGTGATTTACACCTTCATCGTCGTCGTGGTCGGCGCCTATGTGCGCCTCGCTGATGCCGGGCTCGGCTGTCCCGACTGGCCGGGCTGTTACGGCGAACTGACGCCGCATCATGCGCAGGACGACATTGCGCGTGCCGTGGCAGAACAGGGCGGTGCGCATGGCCCGGTGTCACTGGGCAAGGCATGGAAGGAAATGTTCCATCGCTACATCGCTGGCGGACTGGGGCTGCTGATTCTGGCGATTACCGTGACGGCATGGCTGCGGCGCCGCACATTGCGGCAGTCACCGTGGCTGGCTACTACACTGCTGCTGCTGATCATGCTGCAGGCCGCACTGGGCATGTGGACCGTGACGCTGCTGCTGAAACCGGTAATTGTCACGCTGCATCTGCTGGGCGGGCTGACGACTTTGGCGCTGCTGGTACTGCTGGCGCTGCGCCAGCAGCCGGCGCCGGCGATTTCGCCTGTGACGCCTGTAACAGCAGAGCGCTTGCGGCCGTGGGCGGTGCTGGCGCTGCTGGTGGTCATCACACAGATTGCGCTGGGTGGTTGGGTCTCGACCAATTACGCGGCCTTGGCCTGCATTGATTTCCCGACCTGTCACAGCGAGTGGCTGCCGCAGATGGATTTTCGCCACGGCTTTCAGCTAGTGCGCGAACTGGGTATGACTGCTGCGGGTACTCATCTCAGTTATGACGCTATCACCGCGATCCACTGGACACATCGCGCCGGTGCGCTGGTGACGCTGCTCTATGTTGGCGCATTTGCGCTGGCACTGGCGCGTAGCCCGGGGCTGGCCCTTTACGGCGTTGTGCTGCTGTGCGTGCTGCTGGCGCAGGTGGCGCTGGGCATCACCAATGTGCTGGGCGGGCTGCCGCTGCTGGTGGCTGCCGGGCACAATGCCGGTGCGGCGATTTTATTGGTGACCATGGTGGTGATAAACTTCGTCCTCCATTCGAGGCGCAATTCCTGATGTCTTCCACTGTTGCACGTACCCCGCTCTATTCCCGTATCCAGCAGTTCTACGCGCTGACCAAGCCGCGCGTGGTGTCGCTGATCGTGTTTACCGCGGTGATCGGCATGTTCCTCGCAACCCCCGGCATGGTGCCGGTGACCATTCTGTTCGCGGCAACACTGGGCATCGCGCTGGTGGCGGGTGCGGCGGCGGCGGTGAACTGCCTGGTGGAACAGAAAATCGACGCATTGATGATGCGCACCCAGGCGCGGCCGCTGCCGCGAGGGCAGCTGACGTCACTGGAAACCATGATTTTTTCCGGAATAGTCGGCGGCATCGGCTTACTGCTGCTGTATCAATGGGTCAATGCGCTGACCATGTGGTTGACGCTGGCGACCTTTGTCGGCTACGCTGTGATCTACACCGTGATTCTCAAACCGATGACGCCGCAGAACATCGTCATCGGCGGCGCGTCAGGCGCGATGCCGCCGGTGCTGGGCTGGGCCGCGGTGACGGGCGACGTGACGCCGCAGGCGCTGACGCTGTTCCTGATCATTTTTGCGTGGACGCCACCGCATTTCTGGGCGCTGGCGCTGTACCGCAAGCACGAGTATGCAAAGGCCGGTGTGCCGATGCTGCCGGTGACGCACGGCGATAAGTTCACGCGCTTGCACGTGCTGCTCTACACCATCATCCTGCTGGCCTGCTCGACACTGCCGTTCGTGACACGCCTGAGCGGAATGGCCTACCTCGTTGCAGCGCTGGGGCTGGGCGCGGCATTCATGGTCTACGCAGTGAAAATCTACACCGATTACAGCGACGATCTGGCGCGCCGCACTTTCCGCTTTTCGATCTTGTACCTGACGCTGATTTTTGCAGCGCTGCTGATCGATCATTACCTGCAGCTTTTTTTCTGAGTCCCGCCTGATGTTTCGCCTGCAACGCCTGTCCGTGGTCCTGGTCGTCATCGCCGGCCTGCTGTCGCTGACCGCCTGCACGGAAAAACCGGAAGCGCCGCGTTTCAAGCTGACCGATGTCACCGGTGCTTCCTTCGGCAAGGATTTTGCGCTGACCGATCACAACGGGCAGCGCCGCACATTGGCCGATTTCAGGGGCAAGGTGGTCACGCTGTTTTTCGGTTTCACGCATTGCCCCGATGTCTGCCCGACGACGCTGGGCGAGATGGCGGTGGTGATGAAGGAACTGGGCCGCGATGCCGATCGCCTGCAGGTGCTGTTCGTGACCGTGGATCCCGAGCGCGACACGGCGGAAGTGCTGAAGCGTTACGTGCCGGCATTTCATCCGAGCTTCCTCGGCCTGACCGGCAGTGCTGATGACATTGCCCGCACCGCCAGGGAATTCAAGATTTTTTACCAGAAGCAGCCGCTTCCCGGTGGCGGCTACAGCATGGATCATTCCGCCGGCACTTATATTCTCGACGGCGAAGGCCGGCTGCGTTTGTTCGCGCAGTACGGCATTGGCGCGCCGGCGATGCTGAACGACATCCGCCAGTTGATGAAATAAAATAAAGCGCAAATAAAAAGCCCCGGCATACCGGGGCTTTTTTGTTGCAGTTGCAAACCGTTCAGGCCGTCGCGATCAGCCCCTTCATTTTGCCCAGCGCCTTGGCTTCAATCTGCCGGATGCGCTCGGCGGACACCTTGAACTCCGCGGCCAGGTCGTGCAGCGTCAATGCTTCATTTTCTGTCAGCCAGCGCGCTTCGATGATGCGCCGGCTGCGCGCGTCGAGGCTGGCCAGGGCTTTTTCCAGGCCGGTACTGCGCAGGCGTGCGGTCTGCTCGGTTTCCAGCAGCGCACCCGGTTCGGCATTGTCAGCGGCGAGGTAGGCAATTGGTGCGTACTGCTCGTGTTCATCGTCACCGGCCGGTTCCAGCGCCATGTCCTGGCCGCCGAGACGGGTTTCCATTTCGACGACTTCCTCGGGTTTGACGCCGAGTTTGCGCGCGACCTCCTGTACTTCTGCTGCGCCCAGTGTGCCCAAGCCCTGCTTCATGCTGCGCAGGTTGAAAAACAGTTTACGTTGCGACTTGGTGGTGGCGATTTTCACCAGCCGCCAGTTGCGCAGTACGAATTCATGGATTTCAGCGCGAATCCAGTGCATCGCGAATGACACCAGGCGCACACCGCGCTCCGGATCGAAACGTTTGACGGCCTTCATCAGGCCGATGTTGCCTTCCTGGATCAAGTCGGCCTGCGGCAGGCCGTAACCGACATAACCGCGTGCGATCGATACCACCAGGCGCAGGTGCGACAGCACCAGATGGCGGGCAGCATCAATGTCATCGCTGTCGCGCAGGCGGCGCGCGTACTCGGTTTCCTGTTCCTGCGTCAGCAGCGGAAAACGGTTGATGGTCTGGATGTAGCTTTCCAGACTGCCGGTCGCTGAAATCATCGGTAATGCAATGGTGTTCATGGTGGTATCCCTCATGTAAAGAAGTCTAGCACTCTAGATGTAAGAGTGCCAAGCAGGACCGGAGTTCCTGCCCGGGATACATATAAATTATAACAAAAACAAATACTTATGATGGATTGAAGGCGTGCAGATGGCGTCGCACGGACAGCCAGGCGCCGAACCAGCCCAAGGTGGCGGCAAAGAGCAGGGCTGCCAGACTGTCGCCGGCAGTCAGGTGCGCCAGTTGCAGCGGGATACCATAGAGTTCGGACAGGGAAGTTAGTTGTGTATTGAACACCAGCAGGGCGACCCAGATCATCAGCCAGGCGGCAGCGCCACCGGCAGCGCCGAGGATGCCGCCGAAGTACAGAAATGGCCGGCGGATCCAGCCGTCGGTGGCGCCGATCAGTTTGGCGACTTCGATTTCATCGCGCTGGGTGAGGATCTGCAGGCGGATGGTGTTGAAGGTGATGGCCACCAGCGCCAGCGCCAGCGCCGCAGCCAGCATCAGCACGGCATAACGGCCAAGCGCGAGCAGGCTGTCGAGGCGCCGCGCCCAGTCCGAATCGACATACACCTCGGCTACCTTGGGCCAGCCCGCGAATTCGCTGCGCAGTGCATCCAGCGCTGCGGCGTCGCGTGCAGTGGCAGTGATGACGAAGGCATTCGGCAACGGATTACTGGAAAGTCCGGCCATCACGTCAGCGAGGCCGGCGCGTGACTTCAGTGTTTCCAGCGCCTGGGCGCGTGACACAAAACGGAAATTCGCAATGCCGGCCCGTGCTTTCAGCCGCTGTTCAAGGGCGCGCACATCGCTGGCAGACGCATCCAGGGTGAGGAACACGCTCAGTTGCGGCTGCGGTGAAAAATCGCGGGCCAGTCCCTGCAGATTGGCGAGCACCACGTAAAAACCCAGCGGCAGCGCCAGCGCAGTACCGATGACCATGATATTGAACAGGCTGGCCAGTGGGGCAGCTGCGAGCCGGGCCAGAGTACCGGTGCAGGCGCGGCGGTGTGCGGCGAGCCAGGTTTTCATGCCACGATCCTGCCGCCGCGGATTTCGACAGTTCGCGGCTGCAGCCTTGCCGCGAGCTGCATGTCGTGGGTGGCCAGTACTACCGTCACGCCGACCTGGTTGAAGTCGCGGAACAGGTCGCCGATGCCGGCGGCGTAATCGGCGTCGAGGTTGCCGGTGGGTTCATCGGCAAGCAGAATCGACGGTCGGTGCACAATGGCTCGGGCGATACACAAGCGTTGTTGCTCACCGCCGGACAAGGTGATCGGGCGCGCTTTTTCCTTGTGCAGCAGGCCGACCTTGTCGAGCGCAGCGCGCGCGCGACCCGCGCCTTCGCGGCGGTCGAAACCGGTGATGTCCAGCGGCAGCATCACGTTGTCGAACACGCTGCGGTCAAACAGCAGTTTGTGGTCCTGGAACACTAGGCCGAAATTGCGCCGCAGGAAGGGAATGCCCTGCGCCCGCAGCGCGCCGATGTTCTGGCCGTTGACGATGACCGATCCTGCGGTGGGCCTCTCAATCGCGGCCATCAGTTTCAGCAGTGTGCTTTTGCCGGCACCGGAGTGGCCGGTAATGAACACCATTTCTCCGGTGGCGATGTTCATGGTGACATCCGCCAGCGCCTCGTGGCCGCCGGCGTAGCGCTTGTAAACCTTGCTGAGAACAATGTCGGTCACGTGATGTGGGTCACGAATCAAGCAATGCGGCGACAAAATCTTCGGCGACAAACGGGCGCAGGTCGTCGATTCCTTCGCCGACGCCGATGAAACGCACGGGAATCGGCCTGCCGCCAGTGCGGCTGTGGGCGATGGCGGCGATGACGCCGCCCCGCGCCGTGCCGTCGAGTTTGGTCAGCGTCAGTCCGGTGACGCCGACCGCGGCATCAAATGCGCTGAGCTGTGCCAATGCGTTCTGCCCGGTATTGGCATCAAGTACCAGCATCACTTCATGCGGTGCACCGGGCAGCGCCTTGTCGATCACGCGTTTGACCTTGCTGATTTCTTCCATCAGATGCAGTTGCGTCGGCAGCCGGCCAGCGGTATCAGCGAGCACGATGTCGATGCCGCGGGCTTTGGCGGCATTGACCGCGTCAAAGATCACTGCGGCGGAGTCCCCCGATGCTTGCGAGATCACCGTGACATTGTTGCGTTCACCCCATGCTGCGAGTTGTTCACGGGCCGCGGCGCGGAAGGTGTCGCCGGCGGCGAGCAACACTGATTTGCCCTGTGCCTGGAAATAATGCGCGAGTTTGCCGATGGAGGTGGTTTTGCCGGCACCGTTGACCCCGGCAAGCATGATTACAAATGGCTTGTGGGCGCCGGTATCCAGCGGCTGGGCGGCGGCCTGCAGCAGTTCAATCAGGGTTTCGCGCAGGGCGCTGCGCAATTGTGCAGCTTCGCCGTAACGTTCGCGCCGTGCGCGGGCACGCAGCAGGTTCAGCAACTGCGTGGTTGCGGCAACGCCGACGTCGGCGGTTAGCAGCACCGTTTCCAGTTCTTCGTAAAACCCTTCGTCCAGCTTGCGGCCGGCACTGAACAGCCCGCCGAGGCGCTCGCCCAGTTGGGCGCGGCTTTTGCTGAGACCCTGCTGCAGGCGTGCCAGCCAGCCCGTGGCGGGTACGGCGGCATCGGCAGAATCGGATTTTTTGCGGAAACCAAACATGAATATGGCGGTCTGACCCAAGCGACGCGTTTCCAGCATCGCACAAAGAGTGGAAATTAAGTTGAATGCCATCGAGGCGGTTACAATTCTAACAGGGCGCTGCAGGCAATCCGCAGTTTCGATAACGCCTTGTTTGATGAAACCTTTTCAGACCGCCGACCTGAATAACAGACGGGAAACCATGAATCCAGTAATCAAGCTTTGCAGCATTTTCCTTGCTGCGTGGTTGTTGCTGCCGGGCGTTACATCTGCCGCGCAGTCTGCGGACGCAGTCGAGGTGCGCGAGCTGGGGAACGGGTTGCGCGTGATTGTCAAAACTGACCGCCGGGCGCCGGTGGTGGTCAGCATGGTGTGGTACCGCATCGGCAGCATCGATGAGCAGAACGGGGTCACCGGCGTTGCACATGTGCTGGAACACATGATGTTCAAGGGCACAAAAGCCGTCGCACCCGGTGAATTTTCAAGATTGATCGCCGCTGCCGGAGGCCGCGAAAATGCGTTCACCAGCCGTGACTACACCGGCTATTTCCAGACGCTGCACAAATCCGCTCTGCCTCTGTCGTTCCGGCTGGAAGCCGATCGCATGGCCAATCTGGTGCTGTCGCCGGAAGAGTTCACCAAGGAACTGAAGGTGGTCATGGAAGAGCGGCGTCTGCGCACCGACGACCGCCCGAAATCCATTGTTTATGAACGGTTGATGGCGGTGGCGCTGGCTGCCCACCCGTACCGCAACCCGATCATCGGCTGGATGAACGATCTGGAAAATCTAAGTGTCGCCGACACTCGCGCGTTTTATGACCATTGGTATGCGCCAAACAATGCCACGGTGGTGGTGGTCGGCGATGTGGCACCAGCGGAGGTTTTTTCGCTGGCGGAGAAATATTTCGGCACACTGCCGCGCAAAAACCTGCCGCCGCGTAAACCACAGGACGAACCACCGCAACTGGGGCTGAAGCGACTGTCGGTCAAGGCGCCGGCGGAACTGCCCTACGTACTGATGGCATACCGTGTGCCGGGCCTGAAAAAACCGGCCGAGGACTGGGAGCCGTATGCGCTGGACATGCTGGAAGGCATCCTGAGCGGTAATGATGCCGCCCGCTTGCCGCGGACGCTGGTGAAAACAGATCAGGTGGCGACCTCGGCTGGTGCCAATTATGACGGTGTCGCCCGCGGCCCGGCGTTTTTTTATCTCAGTGGCTCTCCGGTGGCGGGGCGCAGCGCGGAAGAACTGGAGCAGGGCCTGCGCCGCGAGCTGAAACGCGTGGTCGATGAAGGCGTTACCGAAGAAGAACTGAACCGGGTCAAGGCACAGGTCATTGCTGCACAGGTCTTTCAGCGCGATTCAATGTTTGCTCAGGCGCGGGAGATCGGTTCGATGGAAACCACCGGATTTTCGTATCGCGACCTTGATCTGTATATCGAAAAACTGAAACAAGTGACTGCCGGGCAGGTGCGCGAAGTCACCCGGAAGTACCTGATCGACGATGTGTTGACCGTCGCTTATCTTGATCCACAGCCGCTGGAAGTTACGCCACGCCGGGCTGCACCCGCGGGAGTCCGTCATGGCGAATAAAGTGCTGAAGCTGTTCAAACCGGCCTGTGCAGTGGCGTTACTGTGCGCGGCCCAGCAGGTGTTTGCAATTCTGCCCATCGAGCAATGGCAGACGTCGTCCGGGGCCAAAGTTCTTTTTGTCGCCAACCGTGATCTGCCCATGCTTGATGTGTCGGTGGATTTTTCGGCGGGATCGGGCCATGACACGAAGGAAAAAGCGGGCGTGGCGGCGATGACCAACGGCTTGCTGCGTCTGGGGGCGGACGGGCTGGGCGAGGATGAAATCGCCCGCCGCTTTGCCGATATCGGCGCTGTACTGGGCGGACGTTTCGATTCTGACCGTGCCGGATTGTCCTTGCGTACTCTGTCCGACCCGCAGCAGCGTGTGCCGGCGCTGGATTTGCTGGCGCGCATCCTGCGCGCACCGGAGTTTCCGGAGGCGGTGCTCAATCGCGAAAAGATTCGCCAGATCGGCGCTTTGAAAGAAGATGACCTGAAGCCGGACAGCGAGGCCGGGCGGCTGTTCTACCAGCTGGTATTCCGCCAACACCCGTATGCCTTGCGTTCCGTCGGCGAGGTGGACACGGTTGCCAGCATGACCCGCGATGACCTGCTTGGTTTTTATCAACAGCATTATGTGGCGCAGCACGCGGTGGTGGCCATCATGGGCGATGTGTCGCGCACCGAAGCCGAAGCCATTGCCGAGCAATTGACGCGTGGCCTGCGGCGATCAAGCACTGCGGTGACGGCATTGCCGCCGGTGGCGTCGCTGGAGCGCGCCATCACGCGCGTGGTGGCGCATCCTGCCGCGCAGAGCCACATCCTGATCGGCGCGCCGGGCATCGGTCGCGGTGATCCGGATTATTTTCCACTGTTTGTCGGCAACCATATCCTCGGCGGTGGCGGTTTCGTGTCACGTATCAATGAAGAGGTGCGGCAGAAGCGCGGGCTGGCGTATTCGGCTTACAGCTATTTTTCGCCACAGCAGGTACCGGGGCCGTTCGTGATCGGCATGCAGACCCGTCGTGACCAGGCGGATGAGGCGCTGGCGGTGGTGCGCAAAACCCTGCGAGATTTTGTCAGCAACGGCCCGACCGAGCAGGAACTGCTGGCGGCGCGGCAGAACATCGTCGGCGGTTTTCCGATGCGCATCGACAGCAACCGCAAGATTCTTGAGTATCTCGCCGTCATCGGGTTCTACGGCCTGCCCGTCAGTTATCTGGAGGATTTCGTCGGCAACGTCGAGCGCGTCACGGTAGCCGACATCAAGGCGGCGTTCGCAAAACATGTTGATCCGGACAAACTGGTGACCGTCGTAGTCGGCGCCGATAAGGATCAGACTCTGACAGGGCCGGCTGCGCGTTGAGCAGTGCCCGTAAAAACTGCGAAGTGCGCATCATTGGCGGCATCTGGCGCAGCCGCCGTATCCGGTTCCCTGATCGTCCCGGTTTGCGGCCAACGCCAGACAGGGTGCGCGAAACCCTGTTCAACTGGCTGGGCCAGGATCTGACCGGCAAGGACTGCCTGGATCTGTTCGCCGGCAGCGGCGCACTGGGCTTTGAGGCGGCATCCCGCGGTGCGCGACGTGTGACAATGGTCGAAAGCGACGCGGCGGCCTGGCGCGCGTTGCAGGACAACCGCGAAACCCTGGCTGCGACGACAGTGACCGCGGTACGCGCCGATGCGCTAGAATTCCTGAAGAATCATCAGGATCCTCATTTGCAACGGTACCACGTGGTGTTTCTCGACCCGCCGTTTTCTGATGACCACTGGCCGCAATTGCTGGCGCGGTTGCCGCAGCACCTGGTGGCCGGCGGATTGGTGTATTGCGAGCGTGCGCAGCCGCTGGCTGCGCTGGGCGGCTGGGCGGTGGTCAAGAGCGGGCGTGCAGGGCAAGTCAGCCATCAACTGTTGAAACGGGCCGAACATGCGAGTTAAGGATGAATAGAAAAGCGGTGTATCCCGGAACGTTTGATCCGATGACACTCGGTCATGAAGACCTCGTGCGCCGCGCCGCCGGGCTGTTCGATCATGTTGTGCTGGCGGTGGCCGACAGCCGCACCAAGCGGCCGCTGTTCACGCTGGCGGAACGCATCGACATGGCGCGCGAGGCCTTGAGCGACGTCAAAAACGTCACCGTCGAGGGGTTTTCCGGGCTGTTGATGCAGTTCGTGCTCGAACATGATGCGCGGGTTGTGTTGCGCGGCGTGCGCGCGGTATCCGACTTTGATTACGAATTCCAGCTCGCGGGCATGAACCGCAAAATGCATCCCGAGGTTGAAACCGTATTCATGACACCGGGCGAGGAATACATGTTTTTGTCAGCCACGCTGGTACGTGAGATTTCGGTGATGGGCGGTGATGTGTCCAAATTCGTGTCGCCGGTGATCGCAGGCCGGCTCAAGGCCAAGATCAAGGACCTCGGGGGCAAATGATGCGGGGTGAATCATGGCTCTGATGATCACCGACGAGTGCATCAACTGCGACGTCTGCGAACCGGAGTGCCCGAACGAGGCGATCTCCGCTGGTGAGGAAATCTACGTCATCGATCCGGAGAAATGCACGGAATGCGTCGGCCATTTCGACGAGCCGCAGTGCCAGAAGGTGTGCCCGGTGGATTGCATTCCGCTGGATCCCGGTCACGAAGAGACGCAAGAGCAGTTGCAGCAGAAATACCGGCTGCTGATGGCACAGAAGGCGGCCTGAGGCCGTTCTGCAGTATCAGCGCCGCTGGCAGCTTGGGCAGTAACAGGTCGCGCGCTGCCCCTGGCGTAATTCTCTGATGAGGGCGCCGCAACGCGTGCAGGGTTCTCCGGCGCGGCCGTACACCAGAAACTGACTCTGGAAATTTCCCGCCATGCCGTCGCTGCCGACATAGTCGCGCAAGGAACTGCCGCCGGCATCTATGGCTTCCGCCAGGGTCTGCTTGATTTCTTCTGCCAGCGCATCGCAGCGCGCGCGGCTGATGCGTTGTGCCGGCGTGCGCGGATCGATGCCGGCGCGGAACAGTGCTTCGTTGGCGTAGATGTTGCCGACACCGGCGACGACATGGCTGTCCATGATCACCAGCTTGATCGCCGTGCTGCGCGTGCGTATCACGCGGTGCAGTACCGCGCCGTCGAAATCCGCCGTCAGCGGTTCCGGCCCGATGCTTGCCAGCAGCGGATGTTGCAGCGGATCGCCCGTTTGCCATAACACGAGGCCGAAACGGCGCGGATCGCGCAGGCGAATGATGCGGTGGCTGTCGAATTCCAGGTCGAAGTGATCGTGTCTTTCCGGCGCTGTTGCCGCATCGACCAGCCATAGTCTGCCCGACATGCCGAGATGCACGATCAATGTGCCCGCTTTGCCGTCGAGCGGTGCGCAATGGAACAGCAGATATTTGCCACGGCGCGACAGCGCAGTGACCCGAGCGCCGGCGAGGCGATGTTCGAGACCGCGCGGTACCGGCTGGCGCATGCCGCGATGGCGCACCACGGCGCGCACGATGCGTTGTTGTTCCACGGTCGATGCGAGACCGCGGCGGGTGGTTTCGACCTCGGGCAGTTCAGGCACGGGCGTATCTGTAACCCATTGTTTTATTTATTGTTTTTGAGGAGGCGTTCCCGGCCTAGTCAATAACGCCCGGCCAGCCGCCTCCATAAACAGGTATTGCAAGCCGGTGTCGCGCCGCCATAACACCAGTTGCGGTGTGCGTTGCAGTACCCCGAGATCCAGCACCGCACCATCGCGCAGGGTGATGCGGATTTCAGCCAGCGGCGGTCGCTGGTCGTAAGGCTCGGCCTGCGCAGCGGACGCATAGCGCCACTGATCTATGTAACGCTGCAAATCATCCTGGCTGATATCCGCCGGCGGCGTCAGCGTCCATCGGCCATCTTTTTGGGCGAGACTGAATTCAGGCAATGCAATGGCCACAGGCTGTTCCTGCTCGGCCAGCAGTACGCGATGGATCAGCGCGGTTGCGTTGACGGGCAATGCGGCGCCATGACGCAGTGGGACGACGTAGACCGTGTCTCCGCGCCTCACGTATTGTTCGCGGGTAACGGTATTGATGCCGCCGAATGCATATTCCTCGTTGTCGATGTTCAGCAGTGCCACGGGTCGTTGCAGATCAAATCGCGCAAGATCGGTGGCCGGCAGTCGCGTGGTCGGCTGCGCGTCGAGGATGGTCAGCATGCGCAGCACCTGGAACTCGTCGGCGCGGGCCTTGAGCGGCGCAGTGATCTGCCATTGCGTATCCCTGCGTTCCAGCGTAACAATCGGCTGGCCGGGCCGTGTCAACGTGATGCGTTGGGCCTGCGCGGAACGCAGCTTGGACAGCGGTTGTTTCGCCTGTTCGTCGCGGGAGGGGGTCAGCCAGGCGAAACAGGCCAGTGCCGTGACCACGGCAAGCAAGACCATGTTCAGCAGCCAGCCGCGTTTCATGCCGAAGGCTTCAGGTCGCGTTGCGCCGGCGCCACCACACCACGATACCGGTAATGGTAAACGCCAGCGGCAGCAGTATCAGCACCACGAATGCGATCAGGTAGAGCTGCGTGCTGTCAATGTCGAGCCGGGTGTCGGCGGCAGGGCGCGGATCGATGGTCACCAGCGCGTCTTCGCCGGCCAGCCAGTTGAACATGCCGGTGCCGAGCGCGAGATTGCCGCCGTTACCGAGGAAGCTGTTTGACAGGAAATGCCCGGTACCTACGACGATGACGCGCTGCTCACGGTCGCCGACCGTGCGTTCAAAAGCGCTGGCGATGTTGATGGGGCCGGGAAAATCGCGGGATTTGTCGAATGTTGATTTGGCGTCGAGCTTGCCGGTTTCCACCCAACCGCGCGGCGCAACGTCGATCAGCGGCGTGACACGCCAGCCGGCGCCGTCATCAGCGCCGATCTGCCGGGCATAAGGGAACAGGGTGTTGTATTGCAGTGTGCCGACCACCACGTGCCGTGCGTAATTGGCGGCGACGGCAAATACCGGTGGACCGCTGCGCGGCGCCAGCGCCGGATCAATGACGGTACCCGGTGTCAGCACCAGTCCGAGTTTTTCGGCGAGCGGTTGCAGTCCCCGCAAAGGTTCGGTGTCTATCAGCCACAGCAGGTTGCCGCCGCGGTCAATGTAGGTCAGCAATTTTTCCACCTCGGCCGGCTGCAGGTTGACCTGCGGCTGGGTAATCATCAGCAGCGCCGCGTTGGCCGGCACTTCCTGTGCGAGACCGAGGTTGATGCTGCTTATGTTGAACCCCTTTTCGCGCAACTGCTGGCCGAAGTTGCCGAGGTCATGGTTGGCGAGACCGTCGAGTTTGCGTTCGCCGTGGCCGTCCAGCCAAAACACGAGGCTGTTGGCGCCGCGCAGCAGGCGCACCAACGCGTTGGCGAAATTCTGTTCGTTGAATTCATTGAGCGGGATCTGTTCCGAGCGCCGCTGGTATTGGATGACCATGGCGTTGGGCGTGCGCAGCCCGGCCTCGGCCGCGAGCTTGGGTTGTTCACGCGGATCAATCAGCTGCAATTCGAGGTCGCGCTTGGCGCGCTGGTAGGTGCGGACGCGCTCCTCGATCAGCTTGTGGATGTTGGTGCCGCTCGCGTCCTGACGCACTGCGTAGGCGGTGACACGCAGCGGGCCCTGCATCTGCCGCAGCGCGCCGATGGTCGCTGCAGACAGCGAATTGCGCGCGTTGCGCGTGACATCTTTTTCCGCGCGGTATTCGTGGGCCATCCAGGCCAGCAGCGCGACCAGGAGCGCCAGCAGCAGCACGAATATTCCACTTTGCACGACGAGTTGCCAGCGCAGGCTGCCGGTGATCCGCATTGCTTACCCCCGCAGGCGCCGGCCGTCGAGACGACGGATGGCGAGTATCAGGAAGGCGACCGTCAGCAGCAGCGGGCAGATGATGGCATAGCTGTCGATGATGCCTCTGCCCAGCGGTTCGAAGTTTTTCAGTGGTGAGAACACCTGGGCGAATGCCGCTGGAACCTGCCAGCCGCGCGCGCGCAGGCTGTCGCCGGCGGTCTCGCCCATGAACAGCATCGCCAGCAGCATGCCGAAGCCGAGCAGTGCTGCAGCCATCGGCTGCGCGGTCAGGCTTGAGGCATACAGGCTTACTGCAGAAAAGCTTGTGGCGAGCAGCAGCAGCGCCAGCGTCAGTCCGGCGAGCAGGCCAAAGTCAAGGCGGGTTCCGGTTGCCAGCAGCAGCGGCATGGCGAGCACCAGCGCGATGATGATCAGCAGGAAAATCATCAGTCCGGCGAATTTGCCGAGGATGATTTCTGTCATCGACACCGGCGCCGACAGCAACAGCGTCAGCGTCTGGTTGCGGCGTTCCTCGGCGATCATGCGCATTGCCAGCAGCGGTACCGCGAACAGCAGCATCGCGGCGGCGGTGGCGTAGGTGGGCGCGGCGACCAGTTCGGTAATGCCCGGCGGACTGACCATTTGCGCCAGTTGCGACTGGACCTGGAGGAAATCGTCGAGACGTTTCAGGAAGCCGTAACCGAGCACGACCTGGACCACGGTGAGCACCAGCCACGCCAGGGGTGAGGTGAACAGGGTACGCAATTCCTTGCCAGCGATGGTGGAAATCATGACGGCTCCGCTGTCAGTTGCACGAACACATCTTCGAGGCTGCTTTGCGCCGGCGTAAGTTGGTGGAGCCCCCAGTCGCCAGCGCCGGCGGCGCTGACCAGGGCTTCTGACGGATCGCTGTCGGGTGCGAACTGAATCCGGAAACGGCCATCGCCCGCAGCTTCCACCCCGGTTACGCCGGCGATATTGCGCAGAGCATTGATGTCGGGCGGGCGGTGCAGGCTGATGGTGACTGTGCGGCCGTGCTGGAAATCGCGCAGACCGGCGATGGTGTTGCTGAACACCACCACACCATGATGCATGATCTGCACGCGGTCGCAGACCGCTTCGACTTCCGGCAGGATGTGCGTGGACAGGATCACGCTGTGCTTGTCGCCCAGTTCGCGGATCAGCGCGCGGATGTCGAGGATCTGGTTGGGATCGAGGCCGACCGTGGGTTCGTCGAGGATGATCACATCGGGTTCGTGCACGATGGCCTGGGCAATGCCGACGCGCTGCTGGTAACCCTTGGACAGGGTGCCGATCAGTTTGCGACTGACGTCACTGAGGCCGCAGCGCGCCATGGCAGCGGTGACCGCGGCTGCACGCCGTGGCTTGGGCACACGGTGCAGTTTTGCAACCAGGTCGAGATATTCGCCGACGTTCAATTCCCGATACAGCGGCGGGGCTTCTGGCAGGTAACCAATGCGTGCTTTGGCCTGCACCGGTTTTTCCAGCAAATCAATGTCACAAATGCGGATTTCTCCGGCACTCGGCGCCAGATTGCCTGTCAACATCTGCATGGTGGTGGTTTTGCCGGCCCCGTTGGGGCCGAGCAGGCCGAGCACTTCGCCGCGGCGCACATCGAGATCGATGGTTTTGACGGCGATATGCGTACCAAAGCGGCGGGACAGACCCCTGGCGCAGATGGTCAAAGTGGGGTCGGCGGGAATCATTAACGGCTGGCGCAGTATTGCCTTGCGGCAAGTTGCCTTGTGGTAAGCAGCGAATATACCTAATATGTGACTCATTATGAAGGCGTTTGCGCATTGCGCATCTGGAACCCCGTTCCGTTGCCGCGCCCGCCGCCCAATCACCCGATGAATCTGACCAGAATCCCAGCGCTGATTGCCAGCCTTGCCTTGGCTGCCTGTGCGCAACCGCCGGTGCAACCTGATGCGGCGCCGGCCGTTGCCGCGACTCCTGCCGCCGCCAAGCCCTTGCCGAAAGTGGTGACGCAGCTACCTGCGCCGCGGCAGGCTCCACTGCCCAACATCGAGTTGAGCGAATCGATATTGTTCAAGATCACGCTGGCCGAGATTGCGGTTCAGCGCGGCCAGCCGCATGTCGCGGTGCCGGCGTTCCTGGAAGTCGCGCGCGAAACCAAAGATCCGCGGATTGCCCGCCGTGCCGCAGAAATTGCATGGAACGCACGCTTCCTGCCGGCGGCACTGGAAGCGGCGACCTTGTGGTTGCAGGCTGATCCGGAATCGGCGCGTGCGCGGCAGACGGTGATCGCGTTGCTGGTCAACCAGTCGCGGCTTGATGACGCGCTGCCTCATCTCGAAAAATGGTTGTCCGGTGACCCTGAGCATGTCGGGCAGAATTTCCTGCAGATATCGACATTGGTGGCCGGTCACCCGGACAAGCCGGCGATACTGCGTCTGCTGCAAACGCTGGCGGCAAAATATCCGCAGGTGCCGGAAGCCAGTCTCGCCGTGGCACAGGCGGCATGGAACGCGAATGACCAGCCGGGGGCCCTGGCCGCGTCCCGCCAGGCGCTCAAACTCCGCCCGGACTGGGAACTGGCCGCGCTGTTCCAGGCGCAGGCGCTGCAACGCAATTCGATTACGGAGGCGCTGGCTTTTCTCGATACTTTTGTCAAGGCGCATCCGGGCGCGCGCGATGTCCGCCTGAATTACGCGCGCATGCTGGTCAGCGCGCAGCGTTATCCGGAAGCACGCAAACAATTTGAAGTGTTGCTCGGCGAGGCGCCGAACAATGCCGATATCGCCATGGCCGTTGCCTCGCTGTCGATACAGGCCAAGGACTACGTCGCGGCGGAAGCACAATTGCGGCGCGCGCTGGACATCGGCCACAAGGATCCGGACATGGTGCGGATGTACCTGGGCCAGGTCAGCGAGAACTTGAAGCGCGATGACGACGCGCTGAAGTGGTATGCCGCGGTGACGCAGGGCGAGCAGTACGTTGCAGCGCAGGTCCGCTATGCCGGCGTGCTGGCGAGGCAGGGCAAACTCGCCGAGGCGCGCCACCACCTGCAGTCGGTTGAGGTTGATAACGAGCAACAGCGCACGCAACTCATCCTGGCCGAGGCTGGTCTGTTGCGCGATGCCAATGCCTACCAGGAAGCGTTTGATTTTCTCGGTGCAGCATTGGAGCGCACGCCGGACTCGCCGGATCTGTTGTATGACCACGCGATGGCGGCGGAGAAAGTCAATCGTGTGGATGTGCTTGAGGCCAACCTGCGCAAGGTGATCGCGATGCGGCCGACGCATGCGCATGCCTACAATGCGCTGGGCTACACGCTGGCTGATCGCAACCAGCGCCTGCCCGAAGCCCTGACGCTGATCGAGACTGCGCACAAACTCGCGCCCGAAGATCCGTTCATCCTCGACAGCCTGGGCTGGGTGCTGCACCGCCTCGGGCGAAATGAGGAGGGGCTGGGTTATCTGCAGCGTTCATTCGGGTTGCGGCCTGACGCTGAAATTGCCGCCCACCTCGGCGAGGTGCTGTGGCTGCTCGGCCGGCAGCCGGAAGCGCGGAAACTGTGGGCGGATGCCTTGCGCGATCATCCAAAAAACGAAGTGCTGCAAAGCACCGTCAAGCGCCTCGCCCCCGTCGTTCTGCAATCGGCGCAATGAATTTCCGTGTTACCCGGTTGCTGGCGGCGGGTGCCGCGGCACTGCTTTGTGCAGCTTGCGCGATGTTCACTCCAGGCGCGAATGTGCCGGTAGCCGAACCCTTCGACATTCTCGGCCGCGTGCTGGCCAGCAGTGAAGGCCGCGCATTTTCCGCCAATTTCCGCTGGCGCCATGCCACGGCTGACAATGAGATCTGGCTGATGACCCCGGTCGGACAGACGCTGGCGTACATCGCTGCCGACGCGAGTGGCGCTACTCTCACCGCCGCCGATCAGCAGGAATACCGTGCCTTGTCGGTCGAAGGCCTGACGCGCCAGGCACTGGGCTGGCCGTTGCCCCTTGCCCAGTTGCAGCACTGGATTCGTGGCGGCATCGTGCCGGGCAGCGCGGTTGCAGCCGTTACCCGCGATGCGCGCGGCCGATTGTCCTTGCTGGAGCAGGAAGACTGGCGTATTCGTTACACATATCCCGAAACAGGCGATGGCATTCTGCCGCGGCAACTGGAGTTGACGCAGGGCGGACAGCGCATCCGCATGGTCATTGACGAATGGCGTACGCAGGATGGCGGGTGATGCGGCCATGAAAGATGTGTCATTACACGACATGGCCGGTTTTCCCGCGCCGGCCAAACTCAATCTGATGCTGCGTGTGACCGGCCGGCGTGCCGACGGGTACCACTTACTGCAGACCGTTTTTCGTTTTATCGATTACGGCGACACCGTGCGGCTGCGGGTGCGCAGTGACGGGGTCATTGCCCGCCTGCGGCCTTTGCCGGGAGTTGCCGAAGCCGATGACCTGACCGTGCGCGCGGCGCGTGCGCTGCAGGCAGCGACCGGCACGGTGTTGGGCGCGGATATCGCCGTCGATAAGCGCCTGCCCTTCGGTGGCGGGCTGGGCGGAGGCAGTTCCGATGCCGCGACCGTGCTGCTGGCGCTGAATCATTTGTGGGGCACCGGACTGTCGCGCAAGCGTTTGCAGGATCTGGCCCTGCCGCTGGGTGCCGATGTGCCGGTGTTCATCTATGGACAGACCGCCCTGGCCGGGGGGGTGGGCGAGGTTCTGGCGCCGCTGCCGGTGGTACCGGCCTGGTATCTGGTGCTGGTGCCGCCGGTGGCGGTGGCCACGGCCGGGATTTTCCAGCATCCGGAATTGAAACGGGACTCGGAACCGATTAAAATACAAGGCTTTTCCGTGCCGGCAGGGAATGATCTCGAGCCTCTGGTTTGCAGACTCTACCCGGAGGTCGCACGGCATCTCGCATGGCTTCATTCGGTCGGCGGGGGGCAGATGACCGGATCCGGCGCCTGCGTGTTTGCGGCGTTTGCCGGCGAGTCGGGGGCGCGACAGGCCTTGCAGGCCTGTCCACCGGACATGAAGGGGTTTGTGGCGCAGGGGCTGGATGTGCACCCCCTGCACGGATTGGCTGAATTGCTGGACGACTGATGCTGCTGTGATCGGTCGCAAAAGCGGGTCGAAAAGTTTTTGCAGTAAATAAGGTTTCGGTTGGGGAATCGCCAAGCTGGTTAAGGCACCGGATTTTGATTCCGGCATGCGAAGGTTCGAATCCTTCTTCCCCAGCCACTTGGTTGTTGCAGCGGCGGTCGGTATTACCCAGGGGGTGTGTGGTGGCGCTAGACAGGCTGATGGTGTTTACCGGCAACGCCAATCCGCGGCTCGCGGAGGCGGTGGTCAACCATCTCGACATCCACATTGGTCGCGCCAAGGTCGGGCGGTTCAGCGACGGCGAGGTGATGGTGGAAATCCTCGAGAACGTCCGCGGCAAGGATGTCTTCATCCTGCAATCGATCTGCGCGCCGACCAACGATACGCTGATGGAATTGCTGGTGATGGTGGATGCGCTGAAACGGGCTTCGGCCGGGCGTGTCACCGCGGCGATTCCGTACATGGGTTATGCGCGGCAGGACCGGCGGCCGAATTCGGCGCGGGTGCCGATCACCGCCAAGGTGGTGGCGAACATGATGAGCAGCGTGGGTGTGGACCGCGTGCTGACCATGGATCTCCACTCGGAGCAGATACAGGGATTTTTTGACATCCCGGTGGACAACATTTATTCCGGGCCGATCATGCTCGGCGACATCTGGAAACATGACTATAAGCAACTGGTCGTGGTGTCACCCGACGTCGGCGGTGTGGTGCGGGCGCGGGCGCTGGCGAAACGGCTGGAAGCCGACCTGGCGATCATCGACAAACGGCGGCCGCGGCCCAATGTCGCGACGGTGATGAACATCATCGGCGAGATCGAAGGGCGAACCTGCGTGATCGTCGATGACATGGTGGATACGGCGAACACGCTGTGCGAGGCCGCTGCGGCGTTGAAAAAGCATGGCGCCGAGAAGGTGCTGGCGTATTGCACCCACGCGGTGCTTTCGGGTTCGGCGGTGGAGCGTATTACGGCTTCGGCGCTCGACGAAATCGTCGTCACCGATACGATCCCGCTGACGGAAGCGGCGCGCAAGTGCGCGAAGATCCGCGTGCTGACGGTATCCGGGCTGGTGGCGGAAACGATGCGCCGCATCAGTGCCGAGGATTCGGTGAGTTCGTTGTTCGTCGAGTAGGCAGGCTTTGCGCCCAAAGGACTCCGGCGCACCTTAGGACGCGGGCTTTGGGCTGTAAAAGATTTTTGTGGAAGCCGGAAATCATCCTGGCTTCTTTTTAACGCGGGAATACTGGTCGCGGATTTCCGCAATTACTGGAGAGTGAAATGAAGATCGAAGTTACTGCGTTTACGCGTACGAAAGAGGGCAAAGGTGCGAGCCGCCGCCTGCGTACGACGGGACGCGTTCCCGGCGTGATTTATGGCGCCGGCAAGGACGCGCAAAGTGTCGAGTTTGACCACAAGGCGCTGCTGCGCCACCTGAAACTGGAAGCGTTTCA